>JANOCB010000094.1:0-3757 GCA_031411975.1 Gemmatimonadaceae bacterium | reverse complement strand
CGCGGACAGCGACGCGCCTTCCACATACCGCATGGTGAAGAACGCGAACTCGGCCGTCTCGCGATACGCGTAGATCGGGATGATGTTCGGATGCTCCATCCCCGCGGCGGTCTGCGCCTCGCGCAAGAACCGCGTGGCCATCCCAGGCATCATCTGCAGATGCGGAGACAGCACCTTGACGGCGACTTTCTTCTTCAGCCGCATGTCATGCGCGAGAAAGACCGTCGCCATGCCGCCGCGACCGAGCTCCTCGCGGATCTCGTACTCACCGATCGTGGCTCGCCGCAGCGACTCGATCAGGAGGCGGTCGGCCGCGCCTTCGGCGGCCGGATCGCTCTCGGGAGGCCGGATGTCAGCGCCACAGTTTGCGCAGAAGCGACCCTCCCCGACCACCGCCTGTGCACATTTCGGGCAAGACGCAATCTCAACCATTGCCGGCACGGAGTAGGGGGGCGCAGTCCTTCGACCCGAAGTATCACGCAACGAGCGCGACCTTACAAGGGCCACATCGCTGCGCGACCGGCTCGTGGCATCCTCGCCCGAGCGTCCGGGAAAGTCTCACGACCGGTGGGCCAAAAGTCCATCGCCGCCCCCCTCGGTGCCCCGGAATCAGCAGCACGCCGGCCGTTGCCGCGACCGATCAGCGACCGTGCCGCTGCCGTCGCCCCTGCCGCCGATCGACAATACGACGCACCTGCTCGGTGGTGAGTTCACCGCCCTCTTCCAAGGTCCGCCGCAGGCGGACATAGAAGCCCCGCCGACCAGCGCGCGACCGGATCATACGCGCTGCGTCTTGCGCATGCTGCGCTGGACGGACAACCGTGACGTACTCCTGCGCTGCGTGCACCACCTTCTCGAGGATGAACAGGGGAATTGCGACCTCCGGCAAGAACACCAACTCCACAACCCACAGACCACCCTTCAGCGTGCCCTTGAACAGCGCGTTCTCGACTGCCTGCTTGGTGGTCGCCTCCGCACGCGGCATGTGGTCTTCGAAAAACTTTCGGAGCAGCGGCTGACGGTGTACGTGCTCGCCAAGAAGATGCCCAGCTGTTTCCTCAAAGATCGCACAACCGACATCAAATGGATCCTCGTCGATGTGCTTGCACTCATTGACGAAGGCGCCAAGCTGAGCACCACTGGACAACGCCTTGTTACCCTCCACGTGGGGCCTCAGTCGCTGGATCTCGTGTTCTTCGTACCGAATCAGGCCGTCCAGCAGTTCCATGAGCATCTCGTGGGAGACATCCGGCAGGAACTTGCGATGTCGCATCATCCGTGAGACTCCCGGTCGCAAATCAGTCAATGTTCAGAAGCTTCTTGTTTGATTCATGCTGAAACGTGTTCGCAGCCTTCTCCGATCGATGCGCTCGTGCGTGCCGATGACGTGGGTTCGATGCGTGTGCTCGCATTCGAATAGCTGAGCGGTCATCGCCCTGATGCGCATGCTTCATTCCTGTTTGTACTCGCAGCCTGTCGACCATACGTCCCGCCATCACATTGGCGGTAACCGTACCAGCATCGGTATTGCGAAACGACTGCGGATCATCGGCCCTCCTGTCCGGTGCAACCGGACCTGCGACGACGATGCCCCTCGCCGAAACGCGAGTTTCGCTGGATCCATTTCCGGAAAATGGCGCCGCGCTACCAGCGAAACGCAATCCCGGTATAGCTGGCGGATGAGTAGAGAATCGTCCGGAGGCCGTTGACGGTGCTGATCGTGCAGATGCTCGCTGTCGTACCACCGCAGCCTTGCACCCACAACTGCCCTGTCGCGTCAAACGCCAGCTCACCATACTGAAGAGTGACGTTCGGGTCCCTGCCAACAAGCGTCAGTGCGCCTGAACTCAGCGATAGTCGGTACAGGCCAGCGCCGCCCTGACCAAGAAAGTCTCGATTCGTAACGAATGCTTCCCCGCTTGGATTGATCGCAAAAGACGTCAGAGTAGGAGTTTCCGCTGCAGGCCCCGTGATGTTCGTCACGAACGTCGCGGCCCCGGTCGATGGGCTGATCGTGTAGAGTGCACTAGTGCCGAACGCCGAAGTAGTCGCCACCGCGTAGATGACTCCAGTCGTGCGATCAACGTCGCATGACATGTAGCCCCCCTGGCCTCCGATCAAAGTCGGACCGACAATGTTTCCGGTACCCGCTGCAGGCGAAATCCGATAGAGAAAATCTCTCGTCTGCCCATTCGCGATGTAGTCAATCGTGTACAGTGAGGTACCGTCGTCGCAGAGGGACTGCAGTCCGGCCAAACCGGCTTCGACTTGCGTCGTCGTCAGGACAGCGCCGGTGGAAGGTCGCAGCGTCGAAAGTGCTCCTGTCGACGTGAGCGCGTACAGCGTCCCGCGCGATCTTACCGTCAATGTCACCGTGACCGCCTGCCCGCTATTGCTTGCCACCGGCGAAAGAACGGGTACGCTGGCTGTGTACACGCCTGCCGCAAGTGTGCTCGTCGCCGTCTGCAGGAAGAGCGTCGTGAACGCGGTCGTCGAGTTCAACGTTGCGGTGAGCCACCCACTTGCCCCACCGCTATACGCGATCGGTCCAACGCTCAGTCCGTTGAGGACGGTGCCGGCGACCGAGTTGAAGACAGAGACTGGTGGCACACCGGGGCTCGCTTCGCCCTCGATTGAGGTCAGGGCCACCGCGCTCGGGGTGAGCAAAATTGCTGGGGTCGGCGCGTCCGCAATCCCCACGGATGCTCCCGACGGCGAGCCGACTGCATAACCGGCTGCCGGCTGGACTGTCAGCACTGCGGTTTCGACGCCTTCAACGAGGACATCCGCCAGCGGACTGACGGTGACGTCGAGAACTGCCACACCTGCGGGAATTGTTTGGGTTGTCGCGATGGTTTGGTAGTCGGTGCCGTTCACGGCAGTCCCGGTCAGCGTCACGCTCACCGCCAGCGCGGCGGTCGTCGCACCGGTCCGCGCAAGCCGGAACGTGCCGGGGTTCGGTCCGACCTCGGATGCGTCTGCGTCGAGCGCCGTCACAGTGACGACCGGCAGTGGGGTATCTGCGATCGTCACGGTCGCGGACGCGGGCGTGCCGACGACGTAGCCCGAGCCGGCTACCACATTCAGCACGGCGGTCTCGTCAGCGTCCACGACCGCGTCGGCGATCGGTGTCAGCACCACGTCCACAAATGCCGCTCCCACGGGTATCGTCTGCGGCGTTGTGATGGTCTGATAATCGGTGCCGTTGACGGCACTTCCGCTCACGGCCACGCCGACAGCCATGGCCGCCGTCGTCGCGCCGCTACGGGTGATCCGGTACGTGCCTGTGTTAGGCCCGACCTCGGATGCGTCCGGGTCCAGCGCGGTCACCGTCACGCTCGGCAATGGTGTATCGGCGATCGTCACCGTTGCGGACGCCGGCGTGCCGACGACGTAGCCCGTGCCGGCCACCGCCGTCAGCGCGGCGGTCTCGTCGGCGTCCACGATGGCGTCGGCCAACGGCGTCAGTACGACATCCACAAAGGCCGCGCCGGCGGGAATCGTCTGGGGGGTCGTAATGGTCTGATAGTCGGTGCCGTTCACGGCCGTGCCGCTCACAGCCACGCTCACCGCCAGCGCGGCGGTCGTCGCGACGGTGCGCGCAATCCGGTATGTGCCGGTGTTCGGGCCGACCTCGGATGCGTCCGGGTCCAGCGCGGTCACCGTCACGCTTGGCAGCGGGGCGTCCGCGATCGTCACCGTCGCGGACGCCGGCGTGCCGACGTCATAGCCCGTGCCCGACGCAATGCCCACGATG
>JANOCB010000093.1:0-51162 GCA_031411975.1 Gemmatimonadaceae bacterium | reverse complement strand
GACCGACAGATAGCTGAACAAGGTCGTCTGCGGCTGGTCGGCTCCACGCATGGCTGCACTCCGAAAAGGGTCTGCCCACCACGCTGGAAGAATCGCGCCACGCCGACAGAATCACGCTACTTTTTCAGCAACCTGCTAGAGCACTGATCTACGCAGAAGCGCAGAGGCTCGCAGAAGGCGCAGTGATGGATGATGTGGGGCTGTTCACCCCAAGCTTTTTCTGCGTGCTCTGCGAGCCTCGGCGATTCGGCGTTGATCAGTTCCAGGACGCGGGCACTAGCCCCGGAGGCAGGGGTAGAGCGATTTTTACGGGTTACGTCCTGAACCACCGACCTCTTCCAGCAGCTGATGGCCTCCTCTGCAGCCCCGATTCCGGCAGCCCGGTCCACCGGTGCGACGTCCGTGATCCATACCGACCTCGACTACCGTCCATCGTATCTGGCGGCGGGCATCGCCACGCTGGCGGTCTTCGTGCTCTACCTGATCACGCTGGCGCCGTCGACGGCCATGTGGGACGCCAGCGAGTACATCGCGGCCGCCTACGTACTCGGCCTGCCCCACCCGCCCGGCAACCCGTTCTTCATCCTGATCGGCAACGTGTTCGCGCACATGCCGCTGCCCGGTGTGAGCGTGGCCGTGAAGCTGAACATGCTGGCGGCGCTGAGCAGTGCGGTGGCTGCGGGGGCGTGGTTCCTGATCACCGAGCGGGTGCTGGTGAGCTGGCTGCCCGCGAAGTGGATGCGCATCGTTGGCGCGAGTGTCGCCACGCTGATCGGCGCGACCGCGTTCACGGTGTGGAACCAGAGCGTGGTGAACGAGAAGGTGTACACCGTGTCACTGGCGATCTTCGCGATCCAGGCGTGGCTGACGGTGATCTGGTGCGATGAGCCCGAAGGGGCGCGCGCCAACAAGATCCTGATCCTCATCGCGTTCCTGCTCGGCCTTGGCTACGCCAACCATCCGGCCGGCATGCTGCCGGCGCCGGCCATCGGCATCGCAATCCTGTTCCGAGCGCCGAAGACGCTGCTCAACTGGAAGCTGCTGGTGGCAGGATTTTTCGCTGTGGTCCTCGGCCTGACGCCGTTCGCCACGCAGCCGATCCGCGCGGCGCACTTCCCGGCGCTCAACGAAGGTGAACCGACGGCCTGCACCACCGAGATCGGGTTCGACTGCACCTTCGACGCGAAGACGTGGGAGCGCTTCAAGTACAACTTCGATCGCGGCCAGTACGGCAAGCCACAGCTCACCCAGCGCCAGGCCCCGATCGGCGCACAGGTCGGCATGTGGTGGCTGTACTTCAAGTGGCAGTGGCTGCGCGACGCGCACAACGAAAGCCCCGGCACACAGAACGCGCTGGCGGTGGTGTTCCTCGGACTCGGCCTGATCGGCGGCTGGGTGCACTACAAGCGTGACCTCCGATCATTCCTCTTCTTCGGGCCGCTGATCGGCACACTGACGATCGGCCTGATCATCTACCTGAACTTCAAGTACGGCTATTCGCAGGACCCAGAGCTTGGCGACAGCGTGGCGCGCGAGGTGCGTGACCGCGACTACTTCTATCTGTGGAGCTTCAGTGCCTGGAGCGTGTGGGCGGGCCTCGGCCTGATCTACTTCTGGGAAACCGTGGCCGGCTTCATGGGTACGCAGACCATCGAGCTGGGGAAGCAGCGTTTCACGTCGCCGCTGCCGAAGGCGTGGCGGATGAGCGCGCCGGTGCTGGCGCTGGCCTTCATCCCGATGGTGGGCAACTGGACGCAGGCCAGCCGCGCCGGTCAGCGTGACACCCGCGACTTCGCGCACGATTTGCTGAACAGCGTGGAGCCGTACGGCATCCTGATCACGGTCGGGGACAACGATACCTTCCCGCTCTGGTATGCGCAGGAAGTGGAAGGGATCCGCAAGGACGTGCTGATCGCGAACACCAGCCTGATGAACACCGACTGGTACACGCGTCAGATGATCCGTCGTCCGATCTACGAGTACGACGCGGCCGCGGGACCGGCGGTATATCGCAGCGGCACGTGGAAGAAGCCGACGATCAAGCCGCTCAACCTCACGCTGGTGGAGGCCGACAGCGTGCCGCTGTACGTGCCACTCGATTCGGCGATGGTGTTCACGCACGAAAGCATCCAGGCCCTGATCGACCCCAAGAACCTGGCGCAGGGTGTGCTGGAGCGGGCCGACATCCTGACGCTTTACATGATCCGCGACAACTGGGGCGTCCGTCCCATCTACTTCTCGCGCACCAGCGGCGGCTACGGCCTCTCGCTGGGCCTCGGCCAGTACCTGCTGACGCAGGGCCTCGCGCGGAAGCTGCTGCCCAATCCGCCCGGTGTGAGCGCCGACACGGTGGCGATCAGCGGTGAAGGGTTCGTGGACGTGAAGCGCAGCACCACCCTCTGGAACGATGTGTTCGTGGGCCAGCAGAGCATCATCAGCCGCGGCGACTGGGTGGACAAGCCGTCGGCCGGCATCCCGGCCCTGTACGTCAGCGCGGGCATCGTGCTGGCCGATGCGCTGCGTGCGTCGGGCCAGAACAAGCAGGCGGACATCGTGCTGAAGACGGCCACACAGATCGCCACCGCGAGCCGGACGCTCAACTGGTTCGGTGGTGAGGCAGGGATTCTCGGTGCCGGCGGACAGGTTGGTCCAGTGGACACTGCCGGACCGACGGCGATCCCGCTCGGTACGCCGGCCGACTCACCGGCGGTGGCACCGAAGAAATAGCTGACACGCTCATGCGCCCACACCCGCTCTCCGCACCCTTCGCCGTGCGCCGCACCGTCGCTGTACTGGCCGTTGTCGCAGCGGTTTCCCCCGGCACACTGCTCACGGCACAGGCTCCCGCCGGCCGGATGCAGTTCGTGCTGCCGCCGTCCACATGGCGAGTCACGGTCAGCGGCGAGGTTCTGGCTGCGACCGGCGTGAAGGCCGACGCGCAGCGTCCGACCCTGTATCCGGCCGACGTGGGTGTGACACGCGCCACGGCGCGGCTCAGCGCCCCGGTGTGGAAGCGCGGGTTGTACACGACGATCGTGACCAACGACATCATCTACGATCGCTTCGAGATGTCGTACGGTACGCCGACGATCGGCGGCCAGAACGTGCCGCCAGTGGTGCTGCCCTTCGGCCCCACCACGCTGCAGAGCGTGCAGCATGAACTGGGCGTGTCCCATGCGATCAATCCGCGTTGGCGCGTGACGGGGGCGCTGCAGCATGGCCTGTTCGCGGCGGGGGGCGCGGCATTCGACGCGAAGAGCTACCGCGCGGCGGGTGGCGCATTCGTGAGCCGCGTGTATCGCCCCACACTGCAGGTGGGCGCCGGCGTGGTGGCGCTGAACATCGCACCGTACGTGATCCCGACGATCCGCATCCTGCACGTGGGCCAGAAGTGGCGCACCGACGTGCTGCTGCCCCGTGCGGAGACCTTCCGCGACGTGGGCCATGGCGTGGAGGTGGGCGGCGTGCTCCGGTTTCTTGGCAACCGCTGGGATGGCGATGAACAGCTGGTGAACCGGAATCGCTTCCGGCGCACCACGTACCAGCAGGCGATGCTTGGTCCTGCGCTCACGCTGCGCGTCGCGAGCCGAGGACTGGTGCAGGTGGAGAGCGGGATCGCACTGCGCCGCCTGCTGGTGGAGGGGAGCACCACCAATCCGGTCCTGTCATCGAGCGGCCTGCCGTTCACGCGCCGCTTCGACACCGAGGCTGGCGCGCAGCTGCGCCTCAGCGGGAGGCTGACGTTCTGACGTCGCACCATCACGACCGGTGAGTGCATGCGCACGCCGGTCGCCACGGTCGTGGTGGCGCGATCAGCCGCCGCCGAACCCGAAGCGACGACCCAGCTCGCCGAGGTTGCCGAAGCGCTGGTTCACCACGGTGTTGTAGATCGAGCCGAAGGTGTAGCCCATGCCGACGTTCATGTTGTAGCGGAAGTTGGTCTGCAGCTGCTGCCGTTGCGTGAGGATGTCACGCTCGGACTGTGCGGTGCCGGCGATGTAGATCTGATCACGCACGCGTGAGGCCGAGCCGCGGAAGTTGAGCGAGAATCCGCGACCCAGGCGCAGGTCCACGAACCCCGACACCGTGACATGGTTGCGCTGCGGGTCGTGCAGGTAGTGCGACCCTTCCAGCGTGAGGTTGGTGTTGCCCCACCGTTGCCTCTGGGAGAGCGCGAGCAGTACGGTTTGGTTGAAGCGCGTTTCCTCGGTCTCGCCGAAGACGGTGCGCTCGTAGTACTGGTAGTAGTTCGGGCCCACATAATACAGCGCCGTGAGCTGGCGCCTCGTGGCCTCGGTCCAGGGGAAGTAGTTGTACTCCAGCGCCGGTGAGACGCGCAGTGCCATCTTCTGGTTGAGCACCTCGCTGAATCCGCCCGAGACCTTCATGCCGGCGGTCCAGTGCCCGTTCAGCGTGCGCCCGATGAGGGCGTTGGCGTTGCCGGCGCGCTGCAGCACCGACACCGGCACCGTGTCGCGCACGGCCGGATTGGTGGCGTTCTGGACGAGCAGGTTGAAGTTGCGGGAGTTGTAGCTGCTCGACGCACCGAGGTTGATCTTCCAGTCGTCGGTGGTGCGGGCGGCCGAGACGGAGGTGGAGAGGTTGGTGGTCTTCACCAGCTGTTCACCGCTGGCGTTGACGTTGCCGTCGATGCGATAGAGCCAGAGGTTCCAGCGGTCCTTGATGCCGCGCGGGTTCACGGGTGGTGCGAACACACCCGTTGCCATCGCGAGTCGCATGCGTGACGCGATCGGCGTGCGCGCCACGTAGGGCGCGAGGCCGAGCTGGAAGTTGCGGAGCAGTTCGCGGCGCACGCGATCGTCGGCGTCGTTGGGCAGCGTGTTCACAACCAGCGTGTCGGTCTTGCCGGCATACGCGCGGCGCCCGAGGAAGTTGATCGTGATCTCACGGCCGTTGTTGCCGGCGTTCAGGCTGGTGAGCAGCAGGTGCACGTCGCTGTCGAAGCGATCGCGCACCCAGTTCACGTACGGCATCTCCTGCACGAAGAAGTTACGGTCGCAGCCGCGGACGCCGCCCTGGCAATCCAGGAACACACGGACCGACGACTGCAGCACGCTGTCGGCGATGACTTCGGTGGTCTGTGGCATGCCGGCGCGGACGCGATCGGAGGTCACCGGCCCACGTCGGGAGGAATCACCGCGCGTGGCGGGAGGGCCGCCCTGTGCAAACGCGACGGCGGGCGCCGTGGCGGCCAGCAGGAGGAAGGGAACGAACAGACGGAGCAGCATGAGATCGGGAACGTCGCGGGGAGCACGGGGAACGAACTCTTCCCATACGTGCCGACCCGGTGTTCTGCTGATGCGCCCCCCTGCTCACAACGGTGCGCTGACACCGGCCGGAGCGGCACAGGATCGTGGTGCAGCTTGCGTGGCTGCGAACCAGCGTCGCGCGCCGGACAGCGGCAGGGTCGTGCTGCGCCAATCTCCCCTGCCCTCCTCCGGGTCAGCCAGCCGCTTGGCCCACGCGGTCTGCAATTCGGCATGCAGTGCGTTGCAGTCGGCGGGCTGCAGCCGACTTGCACGTTGCAGCAGCAGCGGCAGCGCATCGGCTGACAGTTGCGCGTGGTACTTCGCATCGAACGCTGCCCCGGTCGCGGCGCGCGCCACGTTGACGCGGACCACGAGGGCCTCGGGGTTGATGACGTTCATCATCGTGACCCACCCCACCGTGACCATGATGGCCGCGCGCATGAATCGCACCGGGTTGCCCCGCAGTGTGGTGAGGGCGCAGGCGACGAGCCCCCCAGACACCCAGACGATCGCGGCACCAGCGAAAGCGCGATCCACGCTCAGGCCGAATTCGTTCACGTACAGTCCGATGCGAGTGGCCGACGACACCAGCAGCAGCGCAACGAGCGCCAGCAGCATCGCGCCCACCACCCGGAAATGCCGCCGCGCAGCGCCGTCGTCGTCCGCCAGCAGCCACTCGGCCATCACCAGCGTGGCCAGCACCACACCGGACGCTGCGATCAGCTGGAAGAACCCTTCGCGCGCATACGTCGCCACGGTGAGGTTGGCGGTGGTGCGCAGGAACTCCGCACCGCCGAAGAGCACCCGCGCCTGCGTGATCACGAACGCCAGCAACAGTGCGAGCAGTGCGTACAGCACCACCGACAGTGTGATGAACGGCAGTCCCGGCGAGCGTGGATCGGGGACCGCGTCGCCGAGTGGGTGGCCGGTGGCGGCTCGGAACCAGCCAGCGGTGATCCAGGCGAGGAGTGCGGAGATCAGCAGGTGCGAGAGTCCGTCGGTGACGACGGTACTGAACACGTTGTCGAGCATCCTGCTGAAGACGATGTCGGAGGCGGAGAGCAGTCCGGTGACGATGAACAGCGGCACGGCGGCGAGTGCGACACCGATGGTGAGCGCGCGGATGGTGCCGCGTGCCGCACTGGTGGTATCGGCGCCGGTGTCGGCGTCGCTGCGCGCGAGCAGGCCCGGGGCACCGGCGACGGTGTTGAGCGCGGCGATCACGCCGGCGCGCACGGTGCGCACGAGGGTGAGGTCGGCGAGGGTGCGGCCCGTTCCGTGCCAGATCAGCAGTGCCCCCATACAGAGCACCGAGAGCATGTCGATGGCGTAGAGCATGTCGGCGTCACGGACTGCCAGCCCGAGTGCGGCGACGGTGATGCCGGCGAGCATCAGCAGACGTTCGCGATTGGCGCGTCCGCCCACGAGCAGCACTGAGAGTGCGAGTCCCGCGATCCAGACGGCGAAGCCGGCGCGCCACTGTCCACCGCGGAGAAGGAGGTTGCCATCGACGCCGGCGACGAGTGCGGCGAGGAGCAGTTGCGAACGATGTGTCTTCGTCATGGCGGTGGGCATCAGGCGCTCGCGCGTTGCGGTACACGTCCGAAGCGACGATCACGGGCGGCGAACTGGCGGAAGGCGTCGTCGATCACGGCCGTGGTGACATCGGGCCAGAGCGCGTCGAGAAAGAGCAGCTCGGCGTAGGCGCATTCCCAGAGCAGGAAGTCGGAGAGGCGATGTTCGCCGCCGGTGCGGATCATCAGGTCCACGGGTGGGAGGATGTCACCTGCATCGACGGGTGGTGTCGCGAACAGTGCGGAGGGGTGTGCCCGCATGATCGCGGCGCGGCTCGAGTAATCAATGGCGAGGCGGAGGTGCATGCGTCGCCCCGCAGATGTGCGCGTTTCGGCGGCGTTGATCGCGGCGAGCAGCGACGTGGGGAGCCGGTTGCGTCGTCCAATCACCTGCATGCGGATGTCGTTGCGGGCGAGGGTGTCGGCTTCGCTGCGGAAGTGCGAGGTGAAGAGTGCGAGCAGTGCCTGCACTTCGGCGCGTGGGCGGTTCCAGTTGTCGCTGGAGAAGGCGTAGAGCGTGAGCTGCTGCACGCCGGACGCGGCGCAGTGTTCGACCACGTCGCGGAGCACGCGTGCGCCGGCCACGTGTCCTGCGGAGCGTGGTCGGCAGCGCGCTTCGGCCCATCGTCCGTTGCCATCCATGACGATCGCGACGTGTGCCGGCACATGCAGAGCACTTTGCATTGTAAAGCTCGGAGTGAAAGAGAGGGCGCCAGGTGGCGCCGATGTGTTGCGGAGGGTGTGTGCGGGGTGTGGCGTCGCGGGGGCAGTCCCTACCCTGCGTCGCCCACGCGTCGGATCAGTGCTTCCATGTGGGCCAAGTAGGTCTCGAGTGCGGTGCGGCCGGTGGCGGTGAGACGGTATTCGGTGCGTGGGATACGGCCGTCGTAGCCTTTGGTGCAGTCGATGTAGTGTGCTTCCTCGAGTTTGCGGGCGTGCACGGAGAGGTTACCGTCGGTGGTGTCGAGCAGCGCCTTCAGGTCGTTGAAGGAGAGCATGTCGTGCACCGCCAGCGAGCTGACGATGGCCAGTCGCACGCGCTCGTGGATGAGGCGATCGAGTGCGAGTGGTGATGTGGCGTTGCCGGTGATCACGGTGAGGGGCGTCGGGGCCGGGATCTCCGGGACTGGTGTGCTGCGGTCGCTGCGACGGACCGCGGCCGATGCGGATGCTTTGCGCTTAGCCACCGTGCCTCCGTGCGATCCAGATGCCGACGGCGATCTGCCAGACGCCGAAGCCCAATGCGAGGATCAGCGCGCTCGGGATGGCGCGGACGGCGAGGGCGAGCATGCCGAGGGCCATGAAGCCGAAGCCCATGACGGGGAGTGCGCGGACCGAGAAGGCACCGGCGGTGGTGATGCCGACGCCGTAGAGGAGCAGCCAGAGTCCCGGGATGACGCGGGGGATCTGTGAGTACGGCTGCCAGACGGTGCCGAGGTCGAGGAGCGCGAAAGTGAGCGCGGCGCCGGCCAGGATGGCGGGCCAGAAGCCGAAGAAGAACTTGCGGGCGGGGGGGCTGAGGAGCGGTGCGCCGGCGGGGCGTGGGTGGCGCTGCATTTTCCGCCAGGTGGTGACGCCGCCGATGGTGGCGCCGAGGCAGGCTTCGAGGAGCCAGACGGTGAGCCAGCGGCCGGCCGTTGGCTGCAGCTCGGCCAGAGCCGCGGCGCCGAGTGCGGTGATGCCGATGGTGGTGAGGCCCCAGCCGGCGACGTCGGTGAAGGCGGCGGCGCCTTCCATGGTGCGTCGGATGAAGGAGAGGTCCTGAATGGCGCGGTCGTGGAGGGGCGCGGGGTCGGCGGGTGGGTGGCGGCGGGGGGCGGCGGGCATGGGGGAATGGTGGCGACCGATGGGTGCACTGTCAAGTGCTTTGCACTACAAAGCGGAGAGCGTCGCCGGTGTTTCCGAGGCGCGGGGCGTCACCTGCCCTGGCTGCGGCGGCTGCGGCGGGAGTGGGATTCCTGAGCACTCGGCGCTGGCGGGGTGTTCTGTCGCCATTCTCTGACGTTTTCAACGCTCATGAGCGGCAGAAACCGGACGTTCGGTTGGATTAGGCAGCTACCACTGTCGATCCGGCCATTCGCTGCCGCCGCATAATGCTGGCGCGGCAGCAGAAGCGGGGGGTAAGTTCGGCGGGGGCAGTATGTCGCATACTGTCTAATTTCCGTTAGACGACCCTGCCCCCTTGTATCGGTGTATATACAAGCGTAGGTTTCCCCGGTGACCTTCGACTGGGATGCCGCGAAGAGTGACCGGAACCTGACGCTGCGCGGATTCGACTTTGAGTTCGCCACGCAGATATTCGCGGCGCCCTATGTCGAGTTCGATGACACGCGCCGGGACTACGGCGAGCGCCGCGTCGTGGCGCTCGGACTGGCCGACGCGATCCCGCTGACCGTCGTCTTCACCGACCGAGTGGCTGCGACCGGCGCGATTGTGCGTCGGATCATCAGCGCCCGGCTCAGCCACCGCAAGGAGCGCCGCAGGTATGCCGAAGCCATCCGCGAAGCCAGTCCGCCGCCGCGCGACGACGAAGACGCCCACGAAGGGGCGGGCTGACCTCGCGCGGTTGCGGCGCACGTCCGACGCCGAGATTGCGCGCACGTCGCCGGCCGAGCTGCGGGCGCTGCCAGACGACTTTTGGCAGGGTGCCCGCGTGGTGACGCCCGTGACGAAGCAGGCAATTTCGATCCGATTGGACGAAGACGTCATTGCGTGGTTCCGGGAGACGGGGCCGAAGTATCAGACCCGCATCAACGCGGTACTCCGCAGCTATGTCGAGCAGGTCGGTGCGGCGGCACAGCCATCGACGCGCAAGCGACGGGTCGTCTAACGCCGGTTGCTGCCGCCAAAGTGGCCGACCGTCTGTGTACAGGATAAAGTTCAGGTGGCCACTTTGCAGCAGAACCATGATCGTCAGCGCGCTTTACACTCAACGGAGCCCCGCGTGTGACCTACCGCATGCATATGGTGTTGATACCGGAAGGCATGGGCAAGTGGAAGAATGCCAACGGAGACACGGAGTGCGTCGAGCTTGTCCGCCAAACGACAGGCGCACCTGAGACGGCGAAATGGCGTCCGGGTCAACGCGTGCGCGGCGCGCCGCTGGGTCTCATCGCCCCGTACACGGCAATTGCAACGTTCGTCGACGGCAGATACCCTACGGATGGGCAAGGACGGCACGCAGCGCTGTACCTATCACACAACGAGACCGAGATTCGCGTAGTTGATCAATGGAACGCTCAAGGTGGAGCGCTTCCGCGGTCAATCCGATTCGACAACAAGCATTCGAAGAGCCGAAGTAACGAAGGCAACTTCTTCTACGTCGTTGAACGCGGATAGTGCTGAGTCACGAAGCAGCGCGCTAACCCGGGTTGCTGCTGACAATGCGACCGGCGGTCGCAGAGCAAGAGTCTGTTTCGTTCGTTAGGCGTCAAGGATGGTTGTCTCACCGTGTGAACTGGAGTTCAGGCGATGTCGATACGGCCATTGTTCGCAGGTGTTCTAATGCTCACAGCTTCTGCATGGTTCGAAACGGACACTCTGAATGCGACGGGTACCGGCGAGAAGTGTCGGCCGGATCGGGGCGGACCGTTGGTTGAGCGCGCCCATTTCGTGGCGAGTGATCGCTCCGCGTACATTCTGCCGTTCGAGCGCGGGGTGACGAGTCTCGTTTGGCGGACGACGAGTCACTTTGCGAAGGGGAACGGTGGTGTCGGAGTGTATGCGATCGATTTTGAGATGCCGGTCGGTACGCCTCTGGTGGCAGCGCGCGGCGGAATCATCGTCGCGGTTCGCGACACATTTGGGGATGGAAACGATCGGGATCTCGAGGAGAACTACGTGATGGTACAGCACGCGGATGGTACGGTGGCTCGGTACATTCACCTGACGCAACGCGGGGTGCTCGTGGCGCTTGGGGATTCAGTGCATCAGGGGCAGCGCATTGCGCGCAGCGGCAACACTGGACAAACGGGTGGCCCGCACTTGCATTTCGACGTCCAGCGTTGCGGTCCGAACCTTCCGCCAGCCTACAATGCGCCCCCGTGCGGCATGACGGTGCCACTGACATTTCGCGGCGCCGGTGGGAACCCCTGCGGCTTGGTGCCGGGCCGCCGCTACTCGCGCAGAGATTGAAAGGTGTGCGCGCGGACGCCTAACCAGCGTTGCAGCGGCCACTGCGGCCCGTGGTCGTTGTGCAGGAGTGAGATCGTGCGGCTGCCGTGCAGCAGAACGCATTTTCGTTGAGGCTGTAGAAAAAGGGGGTCGGCACATGCCTCGAGGGCCGAACCTGATCACGGATGCTGACATCGTGTCGATTCGCATCTCGACAGCAGATATTTGGTCTGGAATCGCCCAGATATGACGCACCGGGCCAGATCGTGCGCCCACTCGCGTGGCGTCGCCCTACGCCGCGTATCCGTGGTGGGCCAGTTTCTCGATGTTGTGCACGAGGCAGAACAGCTGCCACTGTCCATCGACCTTGGCGCGGCGCCGCAGCGTGAACCGTCGCGTACCGCGCCGCGGAATTGCTCGGACGCGTACCCATCGACCACACGCGACGCGCCTTTGCGATAGAGCGATTTGCCGGCCGGACACACACACGTCCGCGCGATCGGATCGTACGTGAAGTCCTGCGGCTGAAACAGCGTCGGCGTGGTCGCCACCACGGCGCGCGTCTTGTCGTGCAACGGATCCGGCGCCTGCTGATGCCGCGGCTGCGTCGCGAACCGTGGGTCGCGTTGCCGCATGTGGGTGTCTGCCAGCAGCGCCTCAATGCCGCGCGCCTCCAGTGCAACGCAGGTCGCCTCACTGTGATACCCGGCATCGGCCGTCACGAGCGACTGCGGCGCGAGCACGCGTGTCATCGCGTCGACCATCGGCACCAACAGCTCGTGCTCGGAGCCCGTGCCATGCGCCTGCGCGACCACGATGATCTGCGACTGCGCATCGACGGCCGCCACGCCGGTATACCCTTGGATCACGCCCTTGCTGGTGGCCGTTTTTGCACTGTCGCCGTCGGTGCGATTGCTCTTCCTCACGGTCTCTTTCGGCCCACGCCGCTCGTCGGGATGCGCCGCCAGCCAGGCGCGCAGTTCGGCCGCATCGTGCTGCAAGCGCGCGACGCGTCCGACCGCTTTCGCCTCGAGCGTCGGCTCGACCGGCAGCGCATCGGTCGCACGGTGGCGCTCGAGCATCGCCTGCGCGGCGGCTTCCAGCTTCGTCGCCTGCTGCTCGAACTCGGCCCGTGTCCCACTCCGTTGCTTGCTCGCATTACTCGGCAACTTCACGCCATCGATCGCGAACATCTCGCGGCCGATCAGGCCCTGCGCGTCACAGATCGCCAGCACGGCCGCGAAGACGTGCGCGATGTCGTCGCCGAGGGTGCTGACGAAGTGGGCAATGGTCGTGAAGTGTGGCGTCTGCGTCCCGCAGAGCGCGATGAAGGTCACGTGTTCCGCACAGGCCCGCGCGATCGCCCGGCTGCTGACCATCCAGCGGGCGTAGGCGAACAGCACGACCTTGAGCAACACGGCGGACGGATAGGCGGGCGCTCCCGTCGCATCGTTCCGGAACCGCCCGTCGAAGTGCGACAGATCGATCGCATGCTCCACCAAGTGGTGCAGCGCGTGCTCGAACGTGCCGGGCAGCAACTGCTGCGCCAGATCCACGGCCAGCAACCGTGGGTTCGTATCGATGTATTTGTAACGGGCCATACGGGGCTCGACGGCGAGAGGTCCACAGCACAGATTCGAGGCACGACGCTGCCGAGGACCCGTGCAAGCATCGGACGCGGAGACCGGTGGCGGCGGACCTTTTTCTACAGCCACGTTAGACAGCTCTGAATGGTGGTATCACTGGGGCGAAGGAATGGTGATGCAAAAAATAGCAACGTGGCGCCGGCTTGTCGGTGTACTTCTCGCGGGACTGGCGGTAGCGTGTTCGACCGCCGTAACGCCCACATCGATGTGCGCGTGCCCGCCCGCTCGGACAGCAATCCGTGTCATCGGTACCGTCCGATCACCGCAGAGCGCATCGTCCAGCCGCGTTCGCGTCGTGCTCTTGAACCGACCAACGTCGGCGACACAAGGCGGCTTCAGTACCGCAGGGCAGCAAAGCTTCGACACTGACTCCCTCGGTGGGTTTCGTGGCGTGACATTCAGCGGTTCTTCGCCTGGCGCACATGCTGTGCGCGGCGGGTTCGT
Organism: Gemmatimonadaceae bacterium; assembly: GCA_031411975.1. GTDB lineage: Bacteria > Gemmatimonadota > Gemmatimonadetes > Gemmatimonadales > Gemmatimonadaceae > JACMLX01. Next base: position 38,115 of record JANOCB010000093.1, on the reverse strand, counting down.
TCGTGCGGGCACCACGGATACCACGTGGGTGATGCTCGGTATCGGTCTGTTCCGAAACGAGTCTTCCCCGCTCGACAGCATGGTGATCAGCGTGCAGCTTCAGTAGGGCGAAGCGCGCGCGGTTTTCATTCCGAGATCGTGCACGGGCGTTCGCTGTCTAACCCGCGTTGCTGCTGACGTTGCGACCGCTGGTCGGTGAGCAAAAGTCGCGTTCGTGCGGTCGTAACGCAGCAGAACGATTTTTTGTTGATATGACTGGGCTGCTGTCAAGGGACAGAGTTTTCTTGCTGCGGTTGATCGGTCACATCGGCATGCAGGCGAAGGGTGATGACGCGGCGTATCACGGTGCCTGCGGCGGCTTCGACGATGAATCCTGCTGATATGCGCCGGTCTGGTGTTGCCACCCGTTGCGGCCAGAATTGGATTCGTCGGAAGACGCTCCTGCGAGAGTCTGGGATGAGATCCGAAGATCGACCCGATAACGAAATCGAGCGTGCTTCGCATTCGTGCCGCAGACACCGTGACAAGAACGACAGCAGCAATGACGACAGCACCGACAGCAACGACCGTAACGACAGCAATAACAGCCGTCACGCGCTTACACGCCCGCGAGCGGCTCCGGCGCATCGCGCATGACCGCCCAGAGGAAGCCGACGAGCTCCCTCGCCACCGCGACGACGGCGACTTGCGGGGGCCGTGCCGCACTCAATCGACGGAAGACTTTGTGGGCGCGATGCTGCGCCTTCCACGCGTGCGCGATCACCTGCGGATCCTGGCCCTCCTGCCGTTTCTTCAGCGCGACGCCGACCTTCGGCGTGAAGCGATAGCTCCACGCGGCTTGGACGAGCACGTGGCGCACGTGACTGTTCCCCGCTTTCGTGATGGAGCCGCGTCGCTGTCGCTCGCCACTCGAATGTTCGCGTGGCACGAGGCCGAAGTACGCCATCAATTCGCGCGCCGAGCCGAATCGCCGCCAATCCGCCAGCTCGGTGGCGAGGACCATCGCGCCGTGCGTGTTGAGCCCGCGGAAGCACTGCAGGCGCGCGACCTTCGGCGCGAGCGCCGGCGTGAGCGCGAGCGCGGCAATCTGGCGATCCAATTCGTCGCGCCGACTCAGCTTGTACTCGAGCAGCGCGAGGTACTCCCCGAACACGATCCGATCCTCGGCGGCGAGTGACGAATCGGCGCGTGCTAGGCGCCGCAGCCACTCGTAGTGCGGCTACCGCCACGGGGTGCCCTCGCGGTACACGAGCCCACGGCGCGCAAGAAACTTGAGCACGTAGTGGCGCGACTTGAGGATCTCGCGCTGAAACGTCGACCGGCACCGCACGAGATCGCGCACCCGCTCTTCGGCCTCGCTCGGGATATGCACGGCGGTGAGTTCGCCCGCGCGAAGCAACCGCGCCAGTTGGGACGCAAGGTACTTGTCGTGCGTGCGCTGGACCCCGGGCTTCGTGGGAATGAGCGACGGCGCGATCACCGTGCACGCGATGCCCCAGGTGGCCAGCTCGCGCTGCAGGACGTAGCCGGCACCGGACGCCTCGTAGCACGTCCGCAGCGTGTCGGCCGGCCCGAGCTTCTCGAGGTAGCGTCGCAGCTTCTTCAGGTCGTACGGGAGCTTGTCGACGCGCACCGGCGCCGGCGCATCCGACGGCAGGACGGCCAGGGTGACGGACTCCTTGTGGACATCGAGTCCGACGAAGATTGTTGAGGGAGCATTCCGCGACTGATCGACCGTTCCGTGTGACATGGGCTGCTCCTCCGAAGAATGGCGACAGGCTCGACCGTCGCCGCTGGCTCTGGTACCTCGGTTCGCACTGAGGAGCGAACCCACGCGAAACCGGGGGGCCAGCCCAGTCATATTTTCTAGGCGGATGAGTTCATGAATCGCTGGAGGCGGATGCCGGTCCTCGTTCGTGCCGTCGTTGTCGGACTCGCGGTGGGACTGTTGGGCGGCTTGACGTGGTCACGCCTCGTCGCGGCCAACACCCTATACGCGTCCCGCGTGCCGTGGGCGACGGTCGTCATGGCGCCGCTCCTCGTGGCGTGGTGGCTGTACTTCGCGAGAGGGCGCGGTCGGCCGGTTAGCACCGGCGAGGCCCGGCGGTTGGGCGGGCGAGCGAATCGGGTGCCAGACGACTTGTGGGGGCCGGGGCTCGTGGCTGGGGTGCTCGGGCTGTCCGCGACGCTTCTCCTCCAAGGGGTACTCGCTCGAATGGTCACGCTCCCGCGCCAACAGGATCTGGATCCGGCGCAGTATCCGGCGCTTACCGTCTTCGCGTGGCTGGTGATGAGCGCGCTGGTATCGGGCTTCGTCGAGGAGACCGCGTTTCGGGGCTACATGCAGGGCGGCATCGAACGCCGTCATGGGCTGACGACGGCCATTCTGGTCACGGGGAGCCTGTTCGCTTTCAGCCATTTCAACCACCCGGAAGTAGGTCTGGCGCTGTTGCCCTTCTACCTCGCGGTCGCTGCCGTGTACGGCCTCCTGGCCGCAGCGACGAATTCCACATATCCCGGCATCGTCCTGCATGCCGGCGGTAACCTGTTCTCGGCGTTCAGCTTCTTTGCGCAGGGCCGCTCCGAGTGGGAGCTGACAGCGACGCCGGCTCCGACGATCTGGCAGGCGGGCCTCGACGGGTCGTTCTTGGCAACCGTGGGTGGGTTTGTGCTGGTGGGCGGCGCCGCGGCCTTGGCCTACCGGAGACTGTTCCAAGCTGCGCGCGTGACACGATACAGCACCGAATAACATTGCATGCAGCAGACCGCCGCGCCATGGTTGGCGCGCTGCGCGCGCTTGGTTGGAAGCGGCTGCAGCTGATGCTTGGCGTTAGGCCGCAGCGGTCGTTCGCGTGGGCGTTCGGGCTGGGGTCCACTACGCCAATGGCGTATATTCCGGCGTGCGCTTCGTCGAGACGCCCATTTTCATCGCGAGCCTGCGGAAGCATGTCGACGATGAGGCGTACCGCGCGCTCAAGCTCGCCTTGGTGCTACGGCCCGAGCAAGGGGCCCTCATTCGTGGTGGCGCCGGCCTGCGCAAGTTGCGCTGGGGCACCGACGGGCGGGGGAAGCGCGGCGGGGTCCGCACGATTTACTACTGGGCGGTGGACGACGACGTGTGTTACATGCTGTACATGTTCGCCAAGAACGAGGAGGGCGATCTGACGCAGCGGCAGCTCCAGGCATTGGCGCGCGTGGTGCGCGAGGAGTTCAAATGAAGGCAGAAGCATTCGCGGAATTGTTGACAAGCGTTCGCCAGGCAGGCGCGATTCGGCGCGGCGAGCGGAAGCCGTCGCGGAGCACGACGTTCCGCCCTGCAGCCGTGAAGGCGCTCCGGGCCGACCTTGGCCAGTCGCAAGAAGAGTTTGCCCTGATGATCGGCGTCAGCGTGGCGACGTTGCGGAACTGGGAGCAAGGGCGTCGGACCCCAGATGGCCCCGCCCTGGCCCTCTTGAAAGTCGCGGCGGCGAACCCCGAAGCGGTCGTAACTGCGTTGCATCGCCCTGCAAAACGTGGGGCGGCCTAACTGAGCAATCGGGTACAGCGGTGACACTGTAGACCGGGTACATGGGTGACACTCGGTGAGTGGGTACCTGACCATCCGCGGATGATCTAGAGTCCCGTGCATCGAAGCGCGCGAGCAGGACCGACCGGAAGTAGACGGACCAGATGCCGTCGTCGACTGCTCAGAGTCCGATCTGGTAGTTGCCGAGCGCAGTGGCGAGGAAGAACCGCCGACTCTCACAGCGAACGGCGCCCGTAACCGCGATGCGCTTCAGCAGAAAACAGGCTGGAGACTCTCGTGGGGGCAGCGTTCATGTCGGCAGCGGCGCCCCCAACGCGGACACTCATCGGCGAGCGCTCGCAGTCGGTCACAGCGCGGGGCATCGTCGAGCCGCGGATGCGCGACGTAGGCCACCGGCATGCGCGGGACCAGCGCGGCGAGCAGCAATCCGGCAATGCTCAGAGATGACCGCCGTCAGGAACCGAACCGCGCCACCCGCTCACCACGCAATGCCGTAATCCTCACCGAAGTTACTCGCGGCACCCCACAGACTGCCGTGCTTCCGGTCACGCCAGATGGCCGTGATCGGCCCTGACGTGTACTTCGCGTACTCGAGTGAGTAGCCGCGCCGGCGCAGATCGTCACGCACCCATGGCGGCACCTGCTCGTTCAGCTGCATGCGCCCCGGCTTCGCTTCGTGATCACCAAAACTCGAGCGCATCTGATAGCTGTGAAAGCCCGGGTGCTCCGCCGCCTGCTGGACCGTCTGTCCAAACTCGACCATCGCCAGAAAGAACTGCAGCAGATCCTGATCCTGCGTGTCCCCGCCCTGCACCGAGAACGCCATCCACGGCTCGCCATCCTTGAGCGCCAGCGTCGGTGTGAGCGTCACGCGCGGACGCTTGCCGGGCTCCAGCACATTGAACGGTCCGTCCTCCGCATCCAGCACGAACGACTGCATGCGCTGCGACAACCCGATGCCGGTGCGGCCCGCGATCACGGCCGGGATCCATCCGCCACTAGGCGTGATCGACACCATCCAGCCCGCAGAATCGGCCGCCTGTATACTCGTCGTGCCACGCGTGAACGCATCGTGGAACGCGCTGTCACTCGACGCAAAGTTGCCGCCAGACGACTCTGCGGTGCGCCGCGCAGCAGCGGAACGCGGCCCCGTGGTGGACCACCGCGCCAGATACTCGGCGAACGGATTCACACCGTTCTGGAACGGATACGGATCGCCGGGCTTGACCGCCGGGTCGTTGCTGGTGGGATTCATCAGGGCGAAGCGTGCTTTCGCGTAGTCCTTGCTCATCAGTCCGGCGACGGGCTCCGCGGGACCAACGGATGGATCACCGTAGTAGAAGTCGCGATCGGCATACGCCAGGTTCATCGCCTGATAGATCGTGTGGATGTACTGCGCAGTATTGTACCCCAACGCCTTCACGTCGGTGTTCTCGAGAATGTTGAGCGCCTGCAGCATCACCGGCCCCTGCTGCCAGAGGGGCAACTTGTAGACGTCGTAGCCGCGATAGTTGGTGCTGTACGGCTCCTCGATGCGGACGCTCCACTTCGCGAGATCGTCCATGGTGAACAGGCCGCCATCTTCCTGCACACCCCGGACGAGTTCAACCGCGATGTCGCCCTTGTAGAAGCGGTCGTAGGCCGCCATGATCGCCTGCTTGCGCGTCTTGCCGGCGCGCAGCGCGATGCGTTCGGCTTCGACGAGCTTGCGGAAGGTTGCGGCCAGGTCGGGCTGACGGAAAATCTCACCGGCGACCGGCGCCTCACGCGCGGCGCCAGTGTGCGGCAGGAAGACCGCCGGCGAGTATTTCCATTGCCTGAAGCGGGCAGCATTGGCCTGCATGGCGTTGGCCGCCTGTGCTTCGATGGCATACCCCTGCTCCGCCATCTGGATGGCCGGCGCCAGCACCTGCGCCAGCGACATCGTGCCATACTCCGCCAGCATAACCATCAGTCCACCCGGTGTGCCGGGCGTGACAGCCGCGAGCGGCCCGAACTCAGGGGGGAACGCCATGCCCTTGGATCGATAGTAGGCCGGCGTCGCACCTGTCGGAGCAACACCGAGGGCGTTGATGCCGATCACCTTCTTCAGCTTCGGATGGTAGATCAGCGCCTGCGTTTCACCGCCGCAGCCGAGGGTGTCCCACATCGTGCAGACGGCGGCGAGCATCGCGGCGGAGGCGTCGACGGCGTTGCCGCCCTGCTGGAAGATCATCGCGCCGGCCGTGGCGCCGAGGGGCTTGCCCGTGACGGCCACCCAATGGCTGCCGTGGAGGGGCGGGCGTTCGGTGCGCTGTGCGGCGGCACTGGCCGGCACGAGCGTCGGCAGCAGGCCGATCGCGAACGCCACGCGGGTGAGCATGTGGCGAGGCCGAAGGCAGCGAACGAGTGTTGGCATGGGGACAGGCGACTGGAGACGGAAGAGGCGATGCTGGAGTATGCATTGCCTGCCAGCCCAGTGCCACAGCGGGGGCACCCAACTGGAGCGACATCAGCCGCGGAACGTCATTTCGTCGCTGCGGCCCGCAGTCACGGCAAGCTCGATCGTGTCGGCATTCATGTTGCACCACGCGCACACGGGATCCGTTCGAGGTGATCGGTGCCCTACCCGTCGCCTGCACGCGGCAACGCCGTGTTCGGTGAGGGACACGTGGTGACAGTGCACTGATCGCGCCGGAACGTCGCTGATGCTGGCGCTGAAGGCTCAGCTGCGTGGTGCCCGTGGCCGGCCGGAAACGGCGCACGACATCGCGGCGCTCACCGTCGCAGTCGCGTCGATCCTCGTGACAGAACAGTTGCCGTTCTCCCTGCGCCGGGCCCACCATTCAACTTGCGGCACGTTAGCCGACGCGCCCATTATCTTGCCGTCGCACGGCACCGGACTCCATTGTGGCTGCGCCACATCCGAATCGCGGCCAGCCTGACGCTTTCCCAACATTTCCGCGGCATCAGGCGACGACGTACGTCAACCCGAAGGAGAGATCATGGGCGTGTACCTTGATGAATGCCAGTTGGGCATCGACACGGAGATCAATTATCCGCACCTCCTGCTCTGCATCGGCGTCACCTGCCAACTCGAGGATGGGACGTTGATCGGATGTCATGTCGACAGTGGCGGAGCGGCCGAAACGGCAAATCTCACGGAACTGAAGCGGCTCATCGGAACTCACGCCAGTCGCCCGCTGAATCTGTACATGATCGGCAATCGCCACGAAAACAGCAAGAACGGGGGCAGGTCGTGGTTCGAGAAGGCGTTCGCCCTCGGGTTCAAGGGTAAGATCTGGATCTACGACACGGCGGCAATGTGGACCAATGCGGGCGTCTTTGCGCGGATCACCAGCAAGCCAGCGGATCCGAAAGGGATGTGCGAGATCAGCGTCTGTACTGATCCTGGTGGAGCCGCATTCAAGGTGGTGGCAGGCAGTACGGTACCGAACCTGCGGGTCCAGGAGGGCGTGATGAAGCCGAACCAGCCGATGGTGTACGGCGCACCGCGATTCGTGAAGACGGGCATCTCAAGTGCCGTGACCTTGCCACCGCCGTTGAAGAACACGGACTTCAAGTTCATCTCGATCTGACTCACGCTACCGGGTGATTCTCGATCACGGCGAGTCGAGAGGTCCCCGCATTCGGGAGACCTGTTGCCTCACCACCCGGGTGCGGTCGACAGGGGCGGTCACGTGACGTGGGCGTCGGAGCACGAGCCGTACGCATCCTCCGCTGCGGCTCAGGTGAATCGTGAACATCGGGCGGATGACACAGGCGACTTGCATGCGGAAGTCGTCGTGTTCCGAGGCGCGGATCGTCGTCATCGCGCGGCACGGCGATGCCGGCGTGCCAGTGGCGGCTGGTAGCGTGCCCCGTTCATGCACAGGTCGAGGCTGGAAGCTGAGCGCGCGGTCGCCGTGAGACGAATCAGCGGCGTACGCGCAGGATCGCGTCCGGACTCGGCGGGCACCGATGTGGCGCAGTTCGAGCTGACTCGGGACGCGTTCGAACCGTCGGAACACGAATTCGCCCGCCGAACGTGGCACCGCGACACCCACACCGCTGCACGACGTAGGTGCGGCACACACGATCGCGTCGCAGTCATCGCGACCGTGGCGAGCGATACTGCATCAGCAACGCAACGGGCGCGCAGTGCTGTCTGCGCGCCCGTTGCGTCACACATTCTTCAGCGCCGAGAGCGGCGCGAGCTACACCCTGCGACGACGCGCCAGCACACCGAGGAAGACGAGCCCGGTGCCCATCAGCGCATACGTCCCGGGCTCCGGCACCACCGACACAAAGCCGCGAATCTCGCCACCGGGGAACGTGCTGGAGTGCACGTTCAGGTACGCGGTACCACTGCCGAACGCGGTGAGCAACCGATCGCGCGCCTGCACCGCCGTGCCGCCAGACGCTGTGATGAATGCTGGATTCCATGACGACGCCAGCAGCAGGTCGAAGGTCTGATCGTACGACCCGGTCGTCACACCCGCCGTGAAGCCCGGATAGCTCGGGACTGGTGACGCAACGCCTGCTGTTCCAGTGCGCGCGACGGCCGTGCAGCAATGGATGTGCGAGACCGTCGTGATGCCCGACAGTCCCGTCCAGTTGAACTGCACGCGCAGCATGTTGCCGCTGACGGTGAAGAGCGCATTCCCACTCCCGGTCGCGCCGCTCACTTCGGGACTCAGCGTGGCGAACCACGTTTGCGCGTGACTTGGTGTCGCAGCGACTGCGCCGGCGACCAATCCAAGAGCAAGCAGACGACTCAAGCGATTCATACGGACCTCGTGCCAAAACGGTGAGCGTACAGGACGAAGGACTCCGCACGATCCCGCCGTGCGCTGCATCCGTCAACCCCGTGCACGCGCGCCACACCGTTGGAGCAGCGCCGCAACGACTCGCACGCATGAGTGTGCATCGTCGTGATGCAATCGTTACGGCGTACGCGCCGGAACAGGAAGCGGCCCCTCACTGTCCCCGTCCGGCAGCGTCAGGGCCCCGGCATCGCCGCATGCTGCGCCTGAAACCGTGCCATGAGCGAATCCGGGATCAGCGCCCCGACACGCGTCACGAGCAACGCGGCCGGCACCGTGAACGCATCGCGTCGGTCGTCGGCCAACGCGACGGTGCGACCAGCCGCGACGACCGTCAGCGAGGCGCTCCCGCCGCCGACCCGAATCTCGTCGGGTGGGACTGGCTCCTCCGGTTGCGCCATCCACAGCACACCGCGCCGGAAATCGGCCCACAGCGAATCACGCGTGGCCTCCGGAACGGTCCACGCTGAGGTCCAGGCCGGCGCGTCTTCCCGCTAACCGGGCACGTACGTCTTGCGCGCCTCGCCGTCCAGAGCCACCTGCAGACGCCACCGATGGAAATACTGCGGCGATACCGAACCGGTCTGCGCGGTGAAGTCGAGCACGAAATCCGCTGGCCGAGCCGCGGGGGGTGCTTCGACCGTCACGGTCGGGGGGGCGCAGCAGAGGGTGCGATTGAAGGCGAAGACACCGCCCATGATGTCGAGCGCCGCGACGAGCGCGACAACCACTCGGAGCGCGATGGCGCCGCGTCGGAACGCGACGGTGGAGTGCGAACCAGTCATGCGTCGTGGAGTGGAAGGGGGCCTTCTCCTCACGCGTCGACGCGCTCCAATTACGCTCACGGCGATGCACGCAGGTTGCTGACCCGACGGGGGCCCGCGATCGCATCGCGAGCCGGCTCTGGGGTGACACCTGATCGACCCGGAATAGTCGAGGTCGCTCTCATGACACGGAGACGTGACCGTCGGAGTATCGGTGACAGTGCACTCATTGCACCGAAGCGATGATTGCGGTCACAGTCGGCCGGCAGTGAAACGTCCCTGACACCGACAGCCGCAGAGCGACCAACTACGGGCGTTCCACCAACGCCTTGATCAACCGGTCCTTGAAGCTGTCGAGTTTCCCGAATGTGTCGGGATCGAAGCGATCCGTGTTACTCAGGATGATCAGGGTCTTGTTGATGCCGGGCATTCGGATGAACGAGTGATTGAAGCCGAACGATCTGCCACGCCGTTCCACCACCTGCGGTGAACTGGGGAGAAAGCAGTAGTCGTACACCCAGCTCCCGTATGCCACATAGCCGAGCTCGGGGTGCGACGTGTACATCTCGGCGATGCGTGCCTTCTTGAGCAATCGTTCGCTGTAGAGTGCTCGGTCAAAGGCCAGCAGGTCCGCCACGGTGCCGTACATCGCGCCCGCGGCGCCGGCATTCTCGACGTGGACCGACGGCTCGGGCGTGAGGCGGCCGGCGAAATCTCCGAGATAGCCTTGCGCAAGGCCGGTGCTGGCGCGCGTCGCCATGCCGGTGTTCTTCATGCCGAGCGGCGTGAGAATTCGCTCCTGCAAAACGGTCGCGAAGGGTTTGCCGGTGATCCGCTCGATCATCAGTTCGAGCACGCGGTAGTCAAGGTTGGAATACGCGAACTCGCCGTATGGGCGATAGGCCAGCTTCGCCGACTCCGTCACCATCGCCCGTGCGCTGCGCGGCGCGGCGTACAGGGCGTCCGGCTCTTCGGGAGACCCGGCGCGGTGGAGCAGCATATCCTGCACGGTGACCTGCTCGGCGCGCGGGATCTTCAGGTCAGGCAGCACCTGGGCGATGGTCGACGTTACGCGGAGTCGCTGTTCGTCCACCAATTGCATGACGAGTACCGCGGTAAACGCCTTGGTGATCGATGCGAGCCGGAAGCGGGTATCCACGGTCATCGGCACGTTCGTGCCGGCCGACCCGACCGCGACCTGAAACGTGGTGGTGCCTTGCTCCGCGACCAACACGACCCCGGAAAACTGACGCTGCGCAACTTCGGCGCGCACGACGCTATCGAAGGCGGCGGTGGACCTTGGCGCCGACGCGCGTGCCGATGCGGTGGACTGCGACGCGGCAGGCTGTGCGCCGAGCAGACTCGCGAGACCACTGAGCACGGCGAGACGGCGAGTGTGCATGGGATGCGGCAATGGGATATGGGTAACGCCCGGTCGGACCTGAAGTGTGCACCGTACTCTGGTCGGGGAACGGCAGTTTCAGAGCACCGCAGAACTGCCTTGCCGCGGATATCACGGACACGCGCGGATGAACATCAACCCGGCACGCACCCACACGCGACCCGGCCGTGTCGCGCGAGCCTGATCCGTGGCGTGTCCGCGTGCCTGTGACCGGCGCGCTCACGTCACGTACTTCATCGAGGGTCGTGAAGGCCGAGGCGTTTCGCATCTCAGTGCGGTACCCTTCAGCTCGACGGCGCACGCACGTCGGAGGTGCCACGGCGAGCGTCCGACGCACGCCTCGGCGACCTGGCCCTGCGTCCGTCAGGCTCTTGCCGAATGTGCACGCGGACTTCGCCCGTGGCGAGCGCGCCATCGCGCGCGGGCGTCTCGATCACTCGAACGGCATCTCTCCACGCAGCGCAAGCTGCTCGTCGACCGACTTTTCTTTCGAATAGTCGTACACCAGGCACTTCGGCGTATTCCCGTCCCAATACCAGAGGAGCTTGCGATTCGCGCCCTTGATGACGCCGTTCAAGGCCCTGTTGTCTGCATCGATGATTGTGGCGGTGAACTTTTTCCCCGTCGAATCAGGTTGCGAACTCACGCCTACGTAATTCCAGCGGGCTGTGAGTGTCCGGACTTTCTTCGGCGTAAGTTGCTTGAACAAGAGGTGCGCAAACGAGGTCACCGAGTGCTGCGCGCTCATCTCGGCTGCGTCGCCCTGTGGCTGAGCGAGTTGACAGCCTGTCACACTGATCCTGGCGATCGGATGCACAATATCATCAAGGTATCCCGCGACGTTGGCGCCGCTGAACCCACCAAGAGTCTGTTTGTTTCGGTCGCCATGGCCACGGAGATAGATGCGCGACTGCTGGCCCAGCGTCTTGAGTGCTGCGTCCAGCAATGGGCATTACGCCTGGCCCTTGTTGACGGTGACGATCGCGCACGCTCTCCCGGATTTCCTGCGAAAGACTGTTTGCAGTAGCTCCGAGCCTTCTTCAATGGAAACGTTGCCCTGGCCATCCAGAAACTGTACGATCAGCTGGTCGGCGTATGCCGTGGTGGTCATGGTGCTCCCTCCTGATTGAAGCCGCGTCGAGGCCGCTACGATCGGGGCGCCGGTTACGTGAGATCCCGAGGGCGGCGGCCCGCAATGGCACCCGATGCGGTGCCGTGTCGTATAGTACCGTGCGCGTGAAAGCCGAGCGAGCCGTGCATGTGGCCGCGGCACATCTCAGGATCGGCGATCGTGAGTTCAGCGCTGTCCACCCCGGGGTAGATCGGAACACACGGAGCCCGCCGCCGGCACACTCCGCGCGGCCGGTGGGCCACTCGCAAGTGTTGGCGAATCGGTGACAGTGCACTCATCGCAGCTAGGTGGTGTTCGGGCTGACACTCTCCCCATGGTCGCATGACGATGCCAGTGAAAGCGCATGGCCGCCGGCCTGGTGAGGCCGCCTGTCTACCCGGTAGCCACGCCTCCGTGATTTGCGGCGCGATGATCCGAGCGGCGGTGCCGCGTGTCACCGATCGGCGCGAATCGCTGCAATGAGTGCACGGTCACCGGAGTATCGGCGCCCCGCGCCGTGGGCTGGCGCACCGGGCAACTCGTAACGCTTGACGGTATTACCGCGTCGCGTTATGCTTGCCCATGATCACGAGCGTTGCGGATCGCGAGACGGAGCGCCTGTTCCAGCGGCACCCTGTGCGGCGCTTTCCTGCCGAGCTCCACCGGGTGATGCTGCGGACGCTCGTGCGGCTGGATGCGGTCACCGCGCTGGACGAGTTGCGCGTGCCCCCGGGCAACAGGCTCGAGAAACTGAAGGGTGATCGTGCGGGGCGATACAGCATCCGCGCGAATGACCAGTGGCGCGTCTGTTTTCGCTGGAAGGATGGGACGCCGCAGGACGTCGCCATCGTGGACTACCATGACTGAGGAGGGACCTTGGCCACGAAACTGACGCCGATTCATCCGGGCGAAGTCCTCCTCGCGGACTTCCTGGAGCCCTTCGGGCTGTCGCAGTATCGCCTCGCGCGTGATATCAGCGTCGCGCCGCGCCGCATCAACGAGATCGTGCACGGTACGCGCGCCGTCACCGCCGATACGGCGCTGCGCCTCGGCCGCTACTTCGGAACGTCGCCGCAGTTCTGGTTGAATCTCCAGAGCCGCTATGATCTCGAAGTGGAGCAGGACCGCCTCGGTGCACGGTTGCGATCAGAAGTGAGCGTCTTCGCACGTGCCAGCTGATTCGCGTTAGCCGGCCGGCAGCGGTTCGTGACGGCAGCATCGCGCTGAAGCGTACCGCCCCGAGTGCCCTGCGCGCTCCACCGCCTTTCACTGTAGCCTTGTGGTACGGTGGCGCATGGAGCCGAAGCCGCACTCCCGCACGGTGCAGCCACCATGAGCGAAGGGCTCCGCTATCGTCGGACCACTTTCCCACAGCCAGGAGATTCAATTGGCACGACTCCGTGCGCTCCCCTTCCTCCTCGCCGCACTGGCCCTCCCCGCCCTCGCGTGCGCACAACGTGGAACCGGCGCCGAGTGGCCGGTCTACGGCGGCGATCCGGGCCACACCCGGTACTCGACTCTCGATCAGATCGATTCGTCCAATGCGGCGAACCTGGAGGTGGCGTGGCGATGGAGCGCGCGTAACCAGGGGCCGAATCCGCTCGCGGCCAGCCAGACGACACCGATTTTCGTAAAGGGTGTGCTCTATGCCACCGCCGGCATGACGCGCAACGTCGTGGCCATCGACCCGGCCACCGGCGAGACCCTCTGGACGTATCGCTTCGACGAGCGTGCGCGGCTCGAGAACGCGCCGCGCGTGAACTCGGGACGCGGCGTGTCGTACTGGTCGGACGGGCGCGGTGACGACCGCATCTACGTCGTCACACCGGGCTATCACCTCATCGCACTCGATGCCGCCACAGGGCGGCCGATCCCCGGCTTCGGGCGCAATGGCGTCGTGGACCTGCAGCAGAACCTCCGCACGCGCGGCGGCGTGGTGATGAACGGCTCGATCGGCGCGAGCTCGCCGGCGGCGGTCATCGGCAACGTGCTCGTCGTGGGCGCCGCGCTACACGTGGGCATGCGGCCACCGTCGAAGACGAACACACCCGGCGACGTGCGCGGGTTCGACGCGCGCACCGGGCGCCTGCTCTGGACCTTCCACACCATTCCGGAGCCCGGCGAGACCGGCCACGACACCTGGCTCGACGGCTCGGCTGCCTTCACGGGCAACACCGCCGTGTGGGCGCAGATCTCGTGGGACGCGGCACTCGGCTACGTCTATCTCCCCACCGAGGCGGCGACGGGCGACTACTACGGCGGGCACCGACCGGGCACCAACCTCTTCTCGACGAGCATCCTCACGCTCGACGCGCGCACCGGCAAGCGGGTGTGGCACTACCAGACCATCCATCACGACATCTGGGACTGGGACAACCCCAACGCGCCGATCCTCGCCGACCTCACGATCAATGGCCGCCCGCGACGGATCGTCGCGCAGATGACGAAGCAGGGGTTCGTCTTCGTGCTCGATCGCGTGACGGGTGAACCGATCTGGCCTATCGAAGAACGCCCGGTGCCCCGTGGCGACGTGCGCGGTGAGTGGTACAGTCCCACGCAGCCGTTCCCGACGAAACCTGCGCCGTTCGAGCGGCAGGGTTTCAGCGAGGCCGACCTGCTCGACTTCACGCCGGAGATCTTTGCGCGGGCCAAGGCGATCGCGAGCCAGTTCCGGTGGGGTAAGCTCTTCGCACCACCCTCGTTGCAGAACGCTCCCGATGGCACCCTCGGCACGATCACACTGCCTGCGTCGACCGGTGGCGCGAACTGGGAAGGCGGCGCGCTCGACCCCGAGACGGGTTACCTGTACGTGCCGTCGGTGACCGCGCTGTCGTTCCTGTCGCTGGTGGAGGGCGGCACCGCATCGGACATGAACTACATCGCCGGTGGCGGTCGTGCGCAGCTCGCCCCCGGCGTCCCGATCGTGAAGCCGCCATGGGGCCGCATCACGGCGATCGATCTCACCACGGGCGATCACGCGTGGATGGTGCCGAACGGCGATACGCCCGCGTATGTCGCCGAGCGGTTGCAGCTGCCGGCTGCGAGCATTCCCAATACGGGCAGGGCGTCGCGCGCCGGGTTGCTGGTGACGCGCACGCTGCTCTTCGCCGGCGAGGGCACCAACGGGAGCAGCAACCTCTGGGTGCTGAACAAGCGCACGGGGGCGCGTATCGCGCGGCTCGACGTGCCGAGCGGCACGCAGACGGGGGTGCCGATGACGTACCTGCACGAGGGGCGGCAGTACGTGGTGTTCGCGACGACGGCGAACGGAGAGCCATCCGAGATCATCGCGTATGCGTTGCCGAAGTAGAAATCTGGTGACAGTGCACTCATTGCAGCGATATGGTGACTGTGGTGACACTCTCCCGCTGGTGAGATGGCCATGCGAGGGAAAGCGTACGGTTGCCGGCAGGGTGATGCCGCCTGAACGGCGAGTTGCCACGCATCCGCGATTCGCGACGCGATGATCCGTCCGGCGGTGCCGAGTGTCATCGATACGCTCGAATCGGTGCAATGAGTGCACTGTCACCGAAGAACCGTGGTGTCCCCGTTATGGCAAAGAGCTGTTCCGCGACGGCATCTATCACAATCAGTTCGTGTAGCGGTGCCTGCACTGCGGGAAGGAGATCGATGCGGAGTCGCCGGCTTGGGCGATCGCCGTTCTCCGGAACACGTCGACCACCGGCGGCGCCGAGCTCGCGATCACGGTGACGGGGGCGATCAGCGATCCGGGCATGAGGCACGACGCCACGTCGTCGCGATCGTCGAGGCGCCAGGCTGCAAGCGTCTCCCCCGCCCGTTGTGGTCTTCCGTTTCAGCGCTCACGGGTGCAGCGTCCAGTATGGTCACGGAATGTTCCGATACGGAACGGCCAGCTCCGCACCAGCACCCGCCTTTTCGCCGCTGATCACCCAACCGCCGCAGCCTGCCATGCGCCTTCCCGTGACAACCCGCCGATCCGTTTGGCTATGGCTATGCCTCACCGTGGCCGCATGCAGTGGCGAGCCCACGACCCCGCCCCCGCCCCCGGTTACGCCGACGCTGGGACAGCGCGCGCGCAATCACCTGAACGAAGTGCTCGGCGTCATGCAGGCCAACTCCATCAGCCGCCTGACCCTCGACTGGACGGAGGTCCGTTCCAGCGTCTTCACGACGGCCGGTGCCGCGCAGACCTTGGAGCAGCTCAGTCCGGCCATCACCGTCGCGCTCGCGCGGCTGGGTGACGGCCACAGTTCGTACCGTGCCGTCACGGGAACCTTGTTCGTGCCGACCCGCACGTGCGCGGAGACTGTGTCGCTCGCGACGCCGACGCTTCCGGCGCGTATCGGCTACATCCGGGTGGGAGGGTTCAGTGGCACCTCTGCGCAGGCCTCGGCATTTGCCGTCGCGATCCACGACGCCATCCGGGTGGCTGACCGCGATGACCTCATCGGCTGGATCGTCGACCTGCGCCGCAACGGTGGCGGTAACATGTGGCCGATGATCGCCGGGCTCGGCCCCATCCTCGGCGCTGGTGATCTGGGCTACTTCATTGGGCCGGACTCCGTCGCCAGCGGGGCGTGGGCCTATCGCGACGGTGCCTCGTGGCTGGGCACGACCAGATTACAGAGCGTGGCGACCCCATACACTCTCCGAGCTCCCAACCCGAAAGTGGCCGTGCTCGTGGACAACGCCGTCGCCAGCTCAGGCGAAGCGACGTTCATCGCGTTCCGTGGCCGCCCCAAGACCCGGTCGTTCGGCACCGCGACCTGCGGACTCTCCACGGCCAATCAGTCGTTCATGATGAACAACGGGGATCTCCTCAACCTTACCGTTTCGACCATGGCCGATCGCACGAGGCGGTGGTACGGCGGGCAGGTCGAACCCGACGAAGTGATCACCGATGCATTTCAGGTCGTCGCGCGCGCGGTGACCTGGCTGGAGTCCCCGACGCCGGACTGATCGCACGGCCGAGTGACAGTCGATGTGACAGTCGATGTAGTGAACACCGGTGACAGTGAACACCGGTGACAGTGCACTCATCGCAGCCACATGGTGATGGTGGTGACACTCTCCCGCTGATGAGATGGCCATTCCAGGGAAGCCGCACTGGCGCGCCGGCAGGCTGATGCCGCGTGGACGCCGAGTCGCCCCGCGTTCGCGATTCGCGGCGCGATGATCCTGGCGTTGGTGCAGCGTGTCACCGGTATGCTCGAATCGCTGCAATGAGTGCACTGTCACCGAAATACCCACCAAAATACCGAGATACCGGCAGGTGAGAGGCCTCCGTCGCAATTCGTGGCTGTAACCTGCTTCCGTCGCGAGACGGTGTGTTGCCGGCTTGTCGTTCGGGTCGTCTGAGCAACGCGGGCGATCGTGAAGAGTGTGACGGTGCGAGATGATGGGTAGCGGGTCTCGTCAGAATGCGTCCGCCGCCTTCGCGGGATGCTGTGGCAGCAGAAGGCTGGCGCGCGAGGGGACTCTCGGAGGTTCACTCGTTCGTGATTATTCAGTTTTCTGACTAATTCTCGTCACGTCGCGACGGCAATCGAGCTTGTTCCTGACCATCGGCGAATGTTCGCCTCGGTGTCTGATCCCCCCTGTCGCCGGAGCACGGCTATGCAGCACCTCCTGAAGGCGCTCCCCAAGCTTGCCCTTGGCGCGGCCGCAGTCGTCCTCCTGGTCACCGCCCTCACCCTCCAACTGGGAGCGGGGGCTTCCTACGACCGTCGCGATGAATTCGCCGCGCAGATCCAGAACGGCGAACGCAGTCTGAGCGTACCCAGCATCGCTGCGGAGTGGCGGCAGGAGATCGCGGCGCAGCGGGCGACCGCTCGCCGGGATCTGCTACTCGGCCGCGTACTGCTTGGTACCGCTCTCCTCGTCCTCATCGCTTTCGCGGCGACGCCTCGCCCTGGTTTCGTCGGACGGCCAGAAACGGCCAGCAGGATGCCAACGAGCGAGCGCGCGGCCTGACCAGCGCCTGCGGCTGGCGGCGCCTCCGATTCGCGAATCCCGGTGACAGTGCACGCATTTCATCCACACGAAAATCCGGTGACAGTGCACTCATTGCATCTACATGGTGATCGTGGTGACACGCTCCCCTCGGTGAGATGGCCTGGCCAGAGAAAGCGCAGGGGTAGCGCCAGGGTGATCCGCCTGATGCCTGATCAACGCGCATGGCGCACGCAACCCACGCGATCCCGGTCAGTCCACCGGCCAGCTGACCGCTGAGAGATCCTCGGAAGTGACCGGCACCGCCCCCTCCTTCCCCCCTGCCCGCTCCTCGGCGGACACGGCGCGCCACCACGGGGTGACATCGTCTACCCGCGTCGGTTCGACCGGCTGGCCGAGCATCGGGGTGATGAGGTCTATGCCACGTGCAGGGGCGTGGGCGGTGAGCGTTTCGATCGGCTCGTCCCATGCGTGCATGGCAAGGTTGAAGGTGCCCCAGTGAATCGGGTGGAGGCGACCGCTGCCGAGCATCACATGCGCGTCGAGTGCGTGCTGCGGGCCGAGGTGGATGTCACCCCAGGCCGGGTGCCATGCGCCGATTTCGAGCAATACCAGGTCGAAGGAACCGAAGCGTTCGCGGATCTGGAGATAGTCGCGGGTGAGCCCCGTGTCGGCGCCGTGGAAGACCGAATGTGCCGCGCCATGCAGATGAAACGACGACCAGGCGGTCGCGTTGCGGTCGAGGAGTGTGCGGCCGGAGAAGTGCTGCGACGGGGCGGCCGTGATCACGACGCCACTTGGTGCGAGCTCGGCGGACTCCCACCAATCCAGCTCGGTGATTTGATCCGCAGGTACGCCCCACGCCTCCAGATGTGTACCGACGCCGAGTGAGGTGATGAAACGCACGCCGCGCTTGGCGAGCGTGCGGACGGCGGCGCGGTCGAGGTGATCGTAGTGGTCGTGCGAGATCAGCACCGCGTCCAGTTCCGGCAACGACGCGAGCGGCGCCGGCGGGGCGTGAAACCGTTTCGGGCCAGCGAATGGAACGGGCGAGGCGCGCTGCGTCCAGACCGGATCGGTGAGGATACGGGCGCCGTCGATCTCGAACAGCATGGTGGAGTGGCCGAGCCAGGTGGTGCGCAGTCCGGTTTCGGGTGCGGACCGCCAGACGGGGCGCGGGTCTGCGACCGGGATGGGGGCGCCGGGAACCCGGCGTTCGCCGCCGCAGATGTACTCCTTCATCGTGGGGACCACGGTGCCGGGCTTGAGGCCGACGGAGGCGTTCGACGTGTTGCGGAACACGCGGCCGTCGAAGCGCGGGCAGGCGAGCATACGCTCGTGGCGGAGCGAGCTGGGCGAATCAGACACGGGCGGCGGCGATCGGGATGAGTTGTCGGGCAGGAGGAGGGGCGACGGTTGAACCCCGCGCGAACGGCAATGTGCGCCGACGGGCGTCGGCGCAGTATCCGACGTTCGGCGGGGATCGCGCGCGGCGCGGCTGACAACCCTCCGTCGCAAAGCCCCAGCGGCGATCACCGGTCGTGCGGTGACGGTGTTCTCAATGCGCAGGAAAGGTGACGTCGAAATTCCGGTGGGGAATTCCGGTGACAGTGCACTCATTGCAATTCCGGTGACAGTGCACTCATTGCAGCCGCATGGTGATGGTGGTGACACTCTCCCGCTGGTGCGATGACCGTGCCAAAAAGAACATACGGGTGCCGGCTGGGTGACGACGCCCGGATGCCAGCTTGCTACACATCCGCGATTCGCGGCGCGATGATCCGTGCTTTGGCGCAGAGTGTCACCGATACGCTCGAATCGCTGCAATGAGTGCACTGTCACCGAAATGCGACGTCGACTCCGCGGGCATCACGGTCACGCCAGGCTTCACGCCACTGGCGAAGCAGGGCTCGATGGCGCGCGCGGGTGCCGTCGGGACCGTCCGGATCGCCCGGACGCCCGCCGTGGACGGCGCGCGCATCGCGACATCCGCCGCGCACCGGGACGCGCCGACCGTGGGGCGCCGCGATGTGCGGACTGCCAGTGCCACGCGCGCCGTGGCGCAGCGATTCGACGCGCAGTGCCTGGCAGGATACCCGGCGGCGGCCACGGGCTGAGACCATCGCACGACGCGCGTGGTGCGAGAACAGCCGGGCACACAGGTGACAGATCGAACCGGGTACATGTGTGACACTCGCCGGTCGTCGCGCGGCGACACTCGGGATCCTCGACGGTCGTCGGGCAGTATCATCCACATCGGTCACAGCCCTGTCCCCGATCCCCGCAAAATGTCACTGCGCCGTTGTGCTTCCTGGCTGGCGGTCGCCGCGTGCTGGTCCGCCGTCGTCGCCCCGGCGTTCGGGCAGGTCGTCGTGCGCGGCGCGGTGCGCGACAGTCTCACCGGGCGCCCCTTCGCCGGTGCGCGCGTGGAGCTGGTTCCGCAGGCAGCCCCGTGGACAAGTGGCGAGTCGGTGATGAGCGATACTCTCGGTCGGTTCCAGTTCGACGGTGTGGCGCCCGGCACCTATAGCTTCGGCTTCAGCCACACGCGGCTCGATTCGCTGGGCGTGGACGACGTCATGCGCACGCTCACGGTGCGTGCCGGGGACCGGCCGCTGGTGGCCGACCTCGCCTTGCCAGGCGCGGCGTCGCTGCTGAAGTCGTTTTGTGGTGTGCGCACCGATACCACAGGCGTCGTCATCGGCACCGTGCGCGATGCCAGCACCGGCCGTGGCCGGGACAGCGTGCCGGTGCGGGTGAGCTGGGGCGAAGTCGTGCTGGAGGGCGGTCAGGTGCGGACGGCGACGTTACAGGTCGCCGCAACATCGGCCGCGGACGGCCGTTTCGTGGTGTGCGGCGTTCCGGCGGACGTGCCAGTGCATCTGCAGGCCGGTGTGCGCGACACGCTGCCCGGGGCCGCGGCAGGCAGCGACGTCTCGTCGGGCGCGTTCGAGATCGTGCTTGCCACCGGTGTGCCGTTCCTGCATCGCGATGTGTGGGTGTCGTCTGGAGTGGCCCTCCCAACGGAGGCTTCCGGCGATTCGACCGCCGCGGCGTCACCCACGACGCCGCGCACCCGTCTGACGGGTCGCGTGCTTCGCCCCGATGGGACGGCGTTGAGCGGCGCGCGGATCCGCCTGGCGTCGGACGGTGCATCGGGACGCTATGCCGTGAGCGATTCGTTTGGCGCGTTCATGCTCGACGACCTTCCCGGCGGCACACGCGCGATTGAAGCCATAGCCATCGGCTTCACGCCGACACGGGTGGTGGCAGACCTGCGTCCCGGCACACCCGCACGCGTGACGGTCGCGATGCGGGAACGCGTCACGACGCTCGAGGCGGTGACGGTGCGTGGACTGTCACGCCACGCGCTCGGCTTCGCGGCGCGACGGCAGAAGATCGGCATGGGATTTTTCATGACCGGCGACGAGGCGCGGGCGCGCGGACAGCCGCTGGTCAGCATGGCGCTGTTGAGGGCTCCCGGGCTTCGCGTCGCAGACATGCAGTTCGGCCGGCCGGTGCTCGAAGGGTCGTTCCGCTGCCAGCCCCGCTACTTCCTCGATGGCTGGGAGATCGAAAGCGGGGATCTCGATCGCTTCGCGTCGGTGAAGGAGCTGGGTGGCGTGGAAGTGTACCGGCAATGGTCCGAGGCACCACCGCAGCTGATGCAGAGCATGCTACTGACCCAGGGAACTCGCGGGCAATGTCAACTCGTCTTCATCTGGTCGAAGCAGGTGGTGCCGTGAACTCCTGTGACATCGCGCTCCGGTGACGGTGTAGCGGCGGCTGTCCGGACCTGCCTCCCTCGACGGCGTGCCACCGCCAGCAGCGAGCAGCCGAACAGTCCCGCCGCAAGCAACAGCGCGGCCGCGGGCTCAGGGACGACATTGGCCGTGACTTCGATGTTGTCGAGTGCTGCGCCAAAGTACTTCGCGCCCTGCCCTTCGAATCGCAGCATGGTGGACGGGCCGTCGGCGATCAGGGTCGCGAAGGTGACCGTCTGCCAGCCCATGTTGGATCGCGTCCTGCCGGCCTGCGTGAACGTGACGAGGCCGAGATCCTGCGTGCCCCACCAGACCCGCATCACCTTGTTGAAGGTGTTGTCCGGATTGCCCGCCAGCGAGAATCGCAGCTGGTAGCTGCTCCCTGCGGTGGTTGCGATGGTCTGCGCGATGGTGCCGGGCGATGAGCCATTGAGATCGATGCTCTGGAAGCCGTCAGCAGGCACCCAGAATCTCCGAACGAGATCGATCGAGCCACTGGTCACATTCCACGCGCCGAACGCCGATCCGTTCATGATCGTCGTGAAGGTCGTCGAACTTGCCAGCGCAGGGTTCTCGAAGCCACCGTCGGCCAGCAGGTTCTGTGCGCCGGCTGGGGTCGTGGCGAGGGCTGCAAGGGCAGCGGCAAGGGCGGCGACGCGCATCGATCATCCGGGGTGAAGGGCGACAGCAGGCAGGACGGAGCCTGCCGAGCGGGCAGAAGCTGCCCGCACACTGTCTCCACCAGACGCCGCAGCTGGACAGGGGGTCACTGACCGTGCATGCCACTGAGCCGGTGGATCCCGCACGGACCACTGGCCGCCTCGGTGTGCGCATGAAAATCGATCCGCGGATCCAGGGCCGGCGGCGAGTCAGCGTCGGCGGACTCTCCGGCCGACTGGCGCAACGTGTGCGCCGCTCGGACGGCGGTATTCGTAAGGCGGGATTCCGGTGATGTCCCCCCGCAGAAGTCGGGCAGGTCGTCACCAGGGGACTCGTCGCGTGGTATGTTCGCGGTCCACACCTCCGCCTCTTGCACCGGTGAACCCGATGCAGCACCCCACGTCGATCGAGCGCGCCAGTCGTCTGCGGGCCGCCCTCGCACTTCTCGTCGCCGCGCTCGCAGTGCCGACGCACGTCACGGCTCAGGCGACCACCGCGGCGGAACGCGCGACCGCATGGGCCGAGCATCGATCGCTCGCCGAGAGCTCGTGGTACCGCGGTCTCGCCTGGCGTCCGGTGGGACCGGTGAAGATCGGCGCGCGTGTGGAAGCGATCGCGATTCCGCCCGGGAACACGGGCACCATCTACGCCGGCGTTGGTTCGGGGAATCTCTGGAAGACGGTGAACAACGGACTCACATGGCAGCCGATCTTCGAGCGCCAGAGCGCCTTCGCGATCGGCGACATCGCTGTCTCGCGGAGCCGCCCCGAGGTCGTGTGGGTGGGTACAGGCGAGGCACAGCCGCGGTACGCGGGCTATGCGTACCCCGGCACCGGCGTCTTCAAGTCGGTCGATGCCGGCGAGAGTTGGCAGCCGATGGGTCTCGCCGAGACGCATCATGTCGGCAAGGTGCTGATACACCCGACGGACCCCGACATCGTCTACGTGGCCGCGATGGGACGGCAATGGTCCTCCAATCGCGAACGGGGTGTCTTTCGCACCACGGACGGCGGCACCCGCTGGGAACAAGTGCTTTACGTGGACGACAGCACCGGCGCGGTCGATCTCGCCATCGATCCCACCGATCCACGCACGCTGTACGCGTGGGCCTGGCAGATCGAGGCGGGCAGCGGCAGCGGACTCTTCAAGTCGACCGATGCCGGCACCACGTGGCGGCGGATCAGGGAGGGACTGCCGACCGGACCGCTCGGCCGCGCGAGCATCGAGGTCGCTCCCGGCAGGCCGGAGGTGCTCTACCTCTTCCTCGACGACCGCGCGCCGTCGTCGGTGAAGGACCGGCCGTACGTTGGCGGCGCGGTGTACCGCTCCGACGACCGCGGCGAGCGCTGGCGCAAGGTGAACACCGACGACGTCTACGAGGTCTTCGGCACCTTCGGCTGGAAGTTCACCGACGTGCGCGTCGACCCGCGTAACGCCGAGCACGTGTACATCATGGGAAACCACGGGTTCGAGTCGTTCGACGGCGGCGCGACCTGGCGACGGATCGGCGATCGGATCCTTCGGGTGCACGACACCGACGGCCGCGCGCTGCACCTCGACCATCACGAACTCGTGATCGACCCGTCCAATCCCGACCGGCTGCTGCTCGGCAATGACGGCGGGCTCTTCATGTCGTACGACGCGGGTCGGAGCTGGCTCCACCTGAACAACATCCCGGTCACGCAGATGTACTTCGTGTCGACCGACGACAAACAGCCCTACCGGATCTTCGCCGGCACGCAGGATGACGCCGCGATCTACGGTCCGAGCACCGCGTCGCTCGACGATGCAGTGCCCGATCCCTGGCAGAGCGTGTACCTCGACCGCTGGACCGGCGGCGACAGCTACGTGACGCTGCTCGATCCGACCGACGATCGCATGGTGTATTACGAGCACCAGAACGGCGCCATGATGCGCATGGACATCACCGGTGCGTCGGTGCTGAGCGGCGGACCATCGAGCGTGAACATCAGGCCGCGGCTTCCGAGCGGATCACCGCCACTGCGCTTCAGCTGGTACACGCCGTTCTTCATCTCGCCGCACAACCGTCGCACGCTCTACGCGGGCGGCAACCGCGTACTCAAGACGACCGATCGCGGCGCCACCTGGACCGCGGTGAGCGGAGAGCTCGGCGACCCGGCGGGCGCGGATCGATCGGTCGCACCCACCGGCGCGCTCACGATGCTCATGGAGTCGCCGCGCGTCGCCGGCATGCTGGCGGGCGGCACCGAGGCGGGTCGCCTCTGGCTGACCACCGACGACGGCTCGAACTGGCGCCGCATCGACGCCGGACTCCCGCGCAAGTGGGTGAGCCGCGTGATCCTCTCGGCGCACAGCACCGCGACGCTCTACGTGAGCTTCACCGGCTTCCGAGAGGACGATACGCGCCCGTACGTGTACGCCTCGAGCGACACCGGCCGCACCTGGCGCTCGATCGCCGCCAACCTGCCCTCGTACGCGGTCAACGTCATCAAGGAGGATCCGCTCGACGCCGACCTGCTCTACATCGGTACCGACCTCGGTGTGTACGCGTCGCGCGACCGCGGCGGACGATGGGAGTCGCTCAATGCGACGCTGCCCTCGACGCCGGTACAGGACCTCACGATCCAGTCGCGCGAGAGCGAGCTGGTGATCGGCACGCACGGGCGCGGCGCGTGGATCCTCGACATCGCACCGATCCGTGATCGCGCCGCCGCGGAGCCCACACCGTT
The DNA here is from genome assembly GCA_031411975.1 of Gemmatimonadaceae bacterium. Taxonomy (GTDB): domain Bacteria; phylum Gemmatimonadota; class Gemmatimonadetes; order Gemmatimonadales; family Gemmatimonadaceae; genus JACMLX01. The sequence goes on along the minus strand of JANOCB010000093.1, from coordinate 13,438 downwards.
GCGACTCCTCCCGATCCGCAGCGTGACGGTCGACTACTTCCCGTGGGACGCTGTCCCCGGCGACCGTCGCGGACGGAACTCGGCGCGCATGCAGCTCATGAGCACGGCGGCCGGCGCCGCGGCGGTGACGGTGAGCGATTCCACTGGCCGCGTCGTTCGACGCTGGCAGTCGGCCGTGACGCGGGGCGTCACCACACTCACGTGGGACCTGCAGGCCGAGGGCGGGCCACGCGGGCTCGCCGACGCCGCCTCCGGCAGCTACACCGTGCGCGTCAGTGTCGGCGCGGCCCACGCGACCGGCCGGGTGCGGGTGCTTCCCGATCCCGTCCTGCAGCGCCGCTGAGCCATTCCGGTGACGCCATTCCGGTGCAATGAGTGCACGGTCACCGGAATACCGTGTCACCGGAATACCGTCATCGTATATGCTGGGTGATGAACGCACCGAGTTCGGCCAACGACTCGCGTGCCTCACGGAGCAGGGTTCCGTAGAGTTGCCACGCGTGCGGGACGACGGGCCACAGCACCACCTCCGCACGGCTGCCATCGCGGTGCGCGGCCGCAGCCGCGCGCACACTGTCGTCACGGATGATTTCGTCCGCGCCAACGTGCAGCAACATCGGCGGCAGACCGTGCATGTCACCGTATACTGGCGATGCGCGAACGTCGCGAGGATCAGCGCCACCGAGGTACGTTGCGGCGGCCCGCTCGATCGACTGCGCGTTGAAGATCGCGCAGGATGCCGCATTGTCTCGATTGCTGTCGCCGGCGCCGAGCATGTCGGTCCACGGTGAAATCAGCGCGAGACAGGCCGGCAGCGGGTCTCCTGCATCGCGGAGTGCCTGCACGAGCGCCAGCGCGAGCCCGCCGCCAGCCGAATCACCGCTCACAGCAAGGCGTCCTGGCGAAACACCCGCTGCCAGCAGCCAGCGATACGCCGTCAACGCGTCGTCGAATGCGCCGGGAAAGTGGTGCTCCGGGGCGCGACGATAGTCGGGTACGAACACGCGTGCACCGGCCGCTCGTGCCAGCCCACCAGTGATACCGCGAACGGTGACGGGACTTCCGCTCTGATATCCGCCGCCGTGCAGATGCAGCACTGTGCATTCACTGGCGGAAATGTCTGAAGGAGTGACCCATTCGCCAGGAACTGGCGCGCCCGCCGCCGGCTCGAACCTGACCTTGCCCGCAACCCAGGCGCGTGTGAAAAGTGCGCTGTCAAAGTGCCGACGCGTCGCGCCGACATCGTGCCAGAGGCCGACATTCCGCTTGACCAACCGACGTGACAGCGCCGCCACCACATGGGCGCCGGCACTTGCATCACCCCGATGCAGCCGCGTCACTGGCCGCGTCGTCATCGCGCCACGGGACGCTGGCCGCCGCACGGAAGAATTCGGTGACAGTGCACGTATTCCCTCGAAATTGGAAGCACTCGGAGACAGGGCACGCATCCCCCAGGGTGCTCGGCATGTTGGGCGACGCGGGCAAGTCGGCGAAGCTCGCGCATCGCCGGCCGGTCGAAGTGCCGCGTGACGCCTTCCAGCGTGGCGGCGAAACAGCAGCGTCGAGGCGACATTGATGCGATCGAACGAATCGAGCCTGTCGAGCCTGTCGAGCCCGGTCGACATGAGCAACTGCAGGTCAGTATGCAAAGGAGTCGTGTCTCCGTCTCACGGACCGCGCGGCGTGAACACATGGACAGCCAGCGTCGTACCGACCCGGGCATAGGAAATTCAATCGGGGCACGGTGAATATGGACTTCGGTCCCTTGCCTCGCGAGCGGCGGCGCAGCCAGCAGCCCTGAACTCGCGTGCCCTAGCTCGCTCAGAACATGACCTGGAACCGCACGGTCGCGTAGCGCTCGGTGGGGCGGTTCCCGCCGGCAAGCGCCCCACCACGGAAGCGGATGGTCTCGAAGGCGGTCTGCACCTTGGTCTGCCGCTGCAGAAACCAGTTGACGCCGACTGCGGCTTCGGTGGCTTGCCGCGGCGCCGTCGCGGGATCGGCGAAGGTGGGGAACGCGTCCGCATCGATGCGAACGCCGGCCAGCCGCGCGACGAGTTGCCACGCCCCCTCGCCGTGCTGCGGGGTGAGGCCGATCTGCGACGCCGGGTGGTCAGTGAGCGACCACCCAGCCAGGGCCACGAAGCTGGCCGTCTGCACCTGCTGCGCGATGGCACCGCGGCGCAGCGTGGCCTGATTGGCCAGCAGTTCGCCATTCAGGGAGAGGCGCCCTTCGTGCAGCTGCGCGAAACCACCCACCCGCTCGCGCATGCCATCGGCCGTGGTCCCGCCAGTGCCGGTGCGATACGTGAACCACGTGGTTCCCGTCGGGGTGCGGAAGCTGGGCGTTTGCAGGTCGGCCGCGCGCGGTGCCTGACGGCCGCGCGTGGCGTTGACGCCGAGCACGATGCCCTGCGCACTGCCGCGCACCGATCTGCGACGCGGCCGCCAGATGATGCGGGCCGCCACGTCCTTGTCGGCGTTGGCATCGACGAAGGCGCTCGCGTTGTCCGGGACGCCGTTGAACACACCGCCCATCAGCTCGAGCGCGCCGCGATTGAACTCGTGCGTGACCTGCAGTCCCTGATCACGATTACTGGTGAGCGAGGCTGCGATCGAGCGTTCGGGGAAGAACTGGTCGATGATGAGTGTGGCGCGCTCCTGGCCGTAGGCACTGCGGAAGCGCCCGATGCGCATCCACGTGGCCCGCGACAACGACACGTCGGCAAACCCGTCCTCGAGGTCAACCACACCATTGGCCGAGAACTCGGGCATCAGGCGCATGGACACGCGCGGGTGCAGCACGATGTCCATCGTCAGCCGCGCGCGACGGATGCCGAACGTGGAGATCCCCGGTTGGTCGTCACCGATCCAGAGGCGCGGCATGTCCATCTGGATGACCGTGCGCAGGCGCAGTTGCCGGTCATTCCCTGGCGAGCGGAGTCGCAGTCCCTGCCCATCCCAGTGGATGGCGGGGCCGGTGGTGTCGACCGGCCCGATGCGAGCCTGGGCGCGGGCCTCGTGTGACAGCGTGGCGCCGGCAGCGGCGAGGAGCAGCGCGTGCAGCATGGAACGTCGAAGAGTCACGACACGAGGGCTCAGGTGGGAACGTCGGTGCTGCCGGTCACGATGGCGACGGCATCGGGCATGTGCATGGCGACCGTCTCGACGAACGCCACGCGCGATACCTGCGCGTGACGGGCCATCACGACTTTCGTGTTTCCGCGAAGTCCTTGCCACGCTGATTCAGCGTGAACCCTGCTGCCTTGCCGTCAGTCATGGTGAAGACTAGCCGGGCCCCCAAATCGAACGGCTTTGTCGACGTGAGCGCAACGATCTCGGCGCCGGTCATCTCCTCGCCCCAACGCTTGATCCATGGCTCACCAAGTTCGGTGTAGCTCGGAATGCCGAACCCTCGCACTCACCGGGCTGCTCCGGGTGTTCTTCACGCTGGCGGCGTGGCGGTGTGCCGTCGCGAAGAATTCTGCGGCCCATCGGGCCTTCATGATTCGCGGCTATGCGATGGCGCTCGTGCTGGTCTGGTTTCGGCAGATGTACGACTGGCAGGACCTCCTGTTCTTCTACGTCACGCCCCCGGGCCTGCGCTGGGTGACACTCTGGTGAGTGAGCACCGGTGGCACGGCCGCAAGTACGCGGCGAACGCACCGGAGTGCGATGCGGGCAGGCCGCTACGCGGTGTGCGCCCGATAGTGCCGGTTCAGCCGCGCAGTGACCAATGCGGCGGGCGTCGCGCGCGTGACGGCATCGCGCAAGCAGCCGAGGCGGCCGGCCATGAGCCCGAGCCGACCGGCCCACAACGATTCGCGCGTGATTGACGCCGTGCGGTCGAAGCGACGGGCTTCGAATGCGCGCCAGGCTGACGCGATGTCGCGCGTGTCGAGCAGTTCCGCCAGCACCTGCCCATCCTCGATGGCCATACAGCCGCCCTGGCCGAGATTGGGCGTAGTGGGGTGCGCCGCATCGCCGATGAGCAGGACGCGATCGCGCGACCAGCCACGCGTCGGTGGACGGTCAAACGCATCGCCGCGCAGCAGCACGTCGGGCGCCGTGCGGCTGATCACCGCTTCGACGGGCGCCTCCCAGCCAGCGAAATCGCGGAGCAGCTCCGCGGCACGCTGTTCCGGCACGTCGTCACCCGTGACCGGCGCGCGCATCAGCAGCGTTCCCGATGCCGCGCGAACGTTGAGCGCTCGAATCACCCCACTCTTCGCGATCAGCGGCTGCAGCACACCCAGTTCGCCGAGCACACGCGTCGCGTTGGGCCAGAGACTGATGCCGGCACCAACGTCGCCGAAGACCGGAGCACGCTCGTACACGCACGCACGCACGCCACGCCGGAGCAACGCGACCGCAGCGGCGAGACCAGCGATGCCGCCGCCAACGATGGCGATGCGTGTCGCCGAGGACTGAGGAGAATGCCCGTTGGACATGTCCCGCGCATCTTGGTCACGACGCGCCTTCCGCGCCAGATGGGCGGGTTGGATCCCGTGATCGAGCAGTCGGTGAACCGATTCCCGTGGTTCGGGTCGGCTCCCGCGTGACAGGGGATCAGCGTGCCGGTTCTGCGGTGAGTGGCAAAACCGCCTCACGTGCGGCCCGGTAGCTCGCGCCCCACGTACGCAAGATCTCGATGGCAGGGAGTGCCGTCCGGCCCAGGTCCGTGATCGCGTAGTCCACGTGCGGCGGCACCACGGGGTGCACCGTGCGGGTAATGAGTCCCGCCTGCTCCAGCTCGCGCAACTGTTGCGTGAGCATCTTGTGCGACACACGCTTGAGGTCGCGGTGTAACTCGTTGTAGCGCCAGCTGCGCTGCGTGAGCCGCCAGAGGATGGGCATCTTCCATTTGCCGCCGATGACGTGGAGCGCGAGCTCAACCGGGCTCTGGAAGACGTGGCCTTCGAACGGGAACTCGGGCATGACACTCTCTGACTGGTAAGTATCACCCCAAAAGGTGCATACTGCCGTGAATGTGAGTCCAATCCTACCCTTACGCCGTCTCTTGCAACAGGAGCGGTTCCTTGAGTGCCAACGCCAATATCTCGAATCCTGCGACGCCGAAGCGCGTGCTGCTCATTGCTGCGAATGCCGCCGTCTCGCCCGTCACCCAGTGGCCGGTGGGCTTCTGGTGGGCGGAGCTGACGCACCCGTACTGGGAGTTCACCGAGGCGGGATACACCGTCGAGATCCGAAGCCCCGACGGCGGCGCGGACGCTTGACGGCACGAACTTCGTGGTGGATCAGCGCTTCCGGGAGTTGGCCGTGCGCGATGGCCGACTGATCACGGGGCAGCAGCAGTTCTCCGGAGCGGCAGCGGCGCGCCTCGTCATCGAAACCCTTGGCCTGTGAGACCGCCATGAGCCCACACGCGTTGCATCGGTTCGAGATTCCGGCCCGCGATCTCGCGCGGGCCTTCCACTTCTATCACGACGTGCTCGACAGTCACGTTCCCGCGCCCGTGCGTTAGCCTGACGTTGTAATTGGTCTGGCGCTCGTTCCCGCCCTGTTGGCGTGACGTTCACTCACCCCCCCCGATTCTCCGATTCATGTCCATTGCCATTCTCGGTGCCGGCCGCATTGGCACCACGCTGGGGCGCCGATTCGCCGAAGCGGGCCGCGATGTTCTCTACGGCGTGCGCGCGCCCGATGACTCGAAGCACGCATCCGTACCCGGTACCGTGATGTCCATCGCCGACGCGGCCGCGCGCGCCGACATCGTCGTGCTCACCACATCGTGGGCCGGTGCTGAGGACACGTTGCGCGCGGCGGGTGATCTCGCCGGAAAGGTGCTGGTCGATGTCACCAACCCGATTGGCCCCGGCATGGTGCTGACGCACGGCACCACCGACTCCGGTGCCGAACAGGTGGCACGCTGGTCACCTGGCGCGCGAGTGGTGAAGGCGTTTAACAGTATCGGCATGGAAGTCATGGCCAACCCGCTGTTCGGTGACGCCCACGCGGTGCTGTGGCTGTGCGGCGACGATGCGGCGGCGTGCGACGACGTGATGCGCCTGGCCACCGACATCGGCTTCGAGCCGCTGCGACTTGGCCCGCTGGCGCGCGCGCGATTCATCGAGCCGGCGGCGCTGGTGTGGATCACCGCGTCGGCGACGCTCGGGCGGGAGTTTGCGTGGGGAGTGCTGCGGCGCACCTGAGGCACGTCGAGTGCAGCCGATGCGTCTGACCCGATGAACGGACCCCATGAACGGATGCGCACCACCGATCGCCCGCGATCACGCACGTGGGAGCGGAGATTCTACAGGTAGACGCTGAATAGCGGCCGCGGTCGCTTGCTTCCGAAGCCGCTCGCGGGCGACCGCCTCGATGGGAGCCTCCGTGGTCGCGCGGCCTGCGCTGAGGACCTGCGAGGACGGTGGTCTTGCTCGCAATGCTCGCTGGCGACATCCTGTTGAAGGGCCCTCGAGCAGAACGCGCGAATTGGGCCGCAACACCCCGGCATGGTCAAGTCTCCATCTCATCGATCGGCGCTCTCACCATGAAATCGTCCGCCGCTGCAGGTCGTCAACTGTCTTTTCAAGCCACCCTGGAGACCTGGGCCGAGGGAATGGACTATTGCGCCGTTGCCGTGCCCGCGAAGATCACACAGGCATTGGGAACAAAGGGCCCGGTTCTCGTCATGGCGCAAGTGAATGAATCGGAACCCTTTCAGGTAAGTCTTTTCCCCGTCGGGAGTGGTCAGCACTACATTCGCATCAAGTCAAAGGTTCGCCAGGAAACGAATACCAAGAGAGGCGATCGTATACGAGTGCGTTTCACCGTTCTTGATCGCGCTGCCGTTGAAATTCCTCGGGATCTCAGCAGCGCGCTCACTGCCGAAGGTCTCACGGCCGGCTTCACGTCGCTTCCGCCGGGAAAACAGAACTTTCTCGTGCGTCGAATGGACGCTGCAGTCAAGCCAGAAACTCGTGCCAAGCGCGTTCAGGAGGCAGTAGCGGCCGCGCACCACGCAAGAGAACGGGCAATCGACCAGGACTTGCCTGCCTGAGCAGGCCGGATACTCGTGCGTCGCATGTTCAGGCTGCGTCACGGAATTGGCGTGAGCACACGACCAACTGTTTCGCGGCCTCTTCAGCGACTGCAACGGCTCAACGGCATCAACGCAGAACTGAACAGCCGCAGAATCGCTCTCTCGTTCTTTCGCTCGAGGCGCCACATTCCGCGCGTTGCGAGGGCGCAGATGTTCTGGGGAACAGCGCCCCGCGAGCGCAGTTGTTCACACATGCGATGCATCGTGGAGTGGTGCGGCACCTCGGCAGTCCGTCGCCCTCTCCAGTGACGCGCCACACGGCGTTCCCGACGTCGTCCGCGACAAGCAGCCCGCCCGCTGCGTCCACGGCCACGCCGACAGGACGTCCGCGTGCTGCATCGTTCGACAGAAAGTTCGTCAGGACGTCGACCGGCGGACCCGCGGGCGTGCCCTGCTCGAAGGGGACAAAGATCACGCGATAGCCGGCGGGTGGTTTGCGGTTCCACGAGCCATGCTGCCCGACGAACATTCCGGTGCAGAAACGCGGCGGCATCCGGACGCCGTTCGAGGCCACGAGACCGATCGAGGCCGTGTGCGTACCGAGGGCATAGTCGGGCACCACCGCGCGAGCGACGAGGTCGGGACGCTGCGGGGTGACGCGCGTGTCGACATGCGCGCCGAAGTAGCTGTACGGCCACCCGTAGAATGCTCCATCGCGCACCGCCGTCATGTAGTCGGGAACCAGATCGCTTCCGAGTTCGTCGCGCTCGTTGACTGCGGCCCAGAGCGCGCCGGTGACGGGATCGACTGCGAGACCAGCGGCATTGCGAAGACCACTCGCGAAGACACGGTGCGAACCGGCGCGGAGGTCGACGGCCCAGATCATCGCGCGGTCCTGTTCCGCGTCGAGACCGTTCTCGCCGACGTTGCTGTTGGAGCCGATGCTGACGTAGAGCGTACCGCCGTCCGGCGACGCGACGATGGTCTTCGTCCAGTGATGATTGATCGTGCCCGCGGGGAGCGTCGTGACGCGAACCCCGGGACCAGCGAGCGTCGTGTCCTCGGCGTGGTAGGTGAACCGCACGATCGCATCGGTGTTGGCGACATACAACGTGCTGTCCACCAGTGCGATTCCGAAGGGTGAGACCAGCCCGGTGATGAACACGCGTCGAGTCTCCGCGACGCCGTCGCCATCCGCGTCGCGGAGCAGCGTGATCCGATCCGCACTCGGCACGGCCCCTCCGGCTTTCTTCTGGAACCGTTTGACGAACCATCCCTTGATGCCCCTGGCATCGTCGGGACGCGGTGGCGCGTTCGTCTCGGCGACGAGCACATCGCCGTTCGGCAGCGCATAGACGAAGCGCGGATGGTCGAGTTGCCGGGCGAACGCGGTGACGTGCAGGCCCGCGGCGGCAGAGGGCATCATCCCGGATGGCCACCCCGTGCCCGTGGCGATCTGCATGACGGGGATCAGCGACGGTGACGGGTCGGGCAGCACCGGGTTGACGCCGTACCCTGACTCGACGGCAACTGCCGCGGACCTTCCGCACGCGGCCGTCAGGAGCAAGCAGCATCCAGCGACAGTGCGACGCAACGTGACGACTCCGGAACGGCGAGGGTGACTGCAGGACCTGTCACCCCGTGGTGTGCAAACCATGTGCCTTGTCTGGGATGCATCGCTCCCGAGGCGGGTTCTGAGGATCGCGGGCATGCCGCTGACGCGGGCGAAGCCTTGCTCCACGGCGCCGCGGGCGAGGATCTTTTCGGCGACCTGCGCGACGACGGGCCGGCCACGGGCCGTCCCCGCGCGCGAACAGCTCGTCGGAGCCGACCGTGCCGCCTGTCACCGTTCCGTTGCGCGACGGGCCGTTCCAACGCGACGTCCGGTCTCGCGGGCCGAACGCTGCTTGCTCTTGACGCTACGGACGGAGTATCGTGAGCATCTCATCTATTCCTCAGGCCGCAGCGCAGCACAACGCACGTTCGCGAAGCGGTATACACAGGGAGCTCATCGTGGCTTGGGAAATCCTCGCAGGGTACGCACTGGAGAAGGCGCTGGACGCCGGAACCAGAATCGCAGCCAAGGGAATTCAACTTTTCTCTGTGAAGCAGGCTCGCGGGTGGCGCCCGCCACTCGCTGAGCGCCATCTGACACTGTCAGGCCAGCAACTGCTCGACGCGTACGAAAAGGATGCTCCCATCGATGCCGAGTTCGCGGGCCAGCGGTATGTTTTGCCAGCGTCGCTGGACTTCGCTCCAAGGGCGCATGGCGAGCTTGACGAGCAGGGCCTCATGTTCGCGATGGTGAACGGAGATTTCCAGCTCGACGAAGCACTGGCCGACTACGTGGCGCCGATCAAAAAGGCCGCTGGCGTCGATGCCCGACTGTTCGACGGCAAGGTGACGCGGCTGGGGTCGTTCACTGTTGATGGAGTGTCGACGCTGCTGCCAGCGTCCTATTTCGATGCCCTGGCGACCAACTTCGCCATGGACCATCGCCCGACCGGGCGGGCTGAATCCCTTCGGCAACTCCTGCATGGTCGGACGCACTCCTCGGGTGCACTCAGCGCCAGCAAGCTCGTGAACCACGTCGGTGTCGTCTGCATGATCGAGGCCGCGGATGGCATGCTGATCGCACAGCGCCGAAGTAGCAAGGTGGCCAATCGGCCTGGTGGCATTTCTGCGTCCGTCAGCGGCGCCGTCAACTTCACCGATTTCCGCACATTGGGGGCGCAACCGTTTGGCCTCTCCGCCCTTGCGGGATCGGTGTTTCGCGAGACCCTCGAGGAGATCGGCGTTGAACCGCACGACATCCGCTTTCTTGGCCTGCTCCGGGAGTTCTTGAGAGGTGGCAAGCCAGAAATGTACTTTTACGCTCGTAGTGCTGCCTCCACGCAGCGAATCCTCGACCGCTCCACGACGGCCGAGGGCCGCTCCGAAACGACGTCCATCAAAGCCTTTGAGTTCCACAGCGAAAGGGTTGGCGTTGACGACGCCTCGCGCTACGCATTTCAGCAGCGAGCGAAGGGGATTCTGGACGTCACCGGGGCCGATGCGAACTTCACTTTCATCGCAGGCGTGCTGCTCGCGAGCAAGCATGTCCTGCGCTGTGCTGTCTAACGCCGGCATGAGGGATGCCGGCGCGGTCGACCTCTGGCGGCATGGCGGCGCTCCCCTCGCTGCGCTGCGGCTGATCCCTTGGACGCTACGTGCCACCACCGGCGATCCTGCGCACGCCGCGCCGCACCGCACGTAACGGGTGACCGTCACAGCGGTCGCCCTCGCCCATCGCGTTCACACAATGACCGCTACGCCCAGGCCGCAAGCGTGGGGTGGCGCACGATGCCGCGAATTGGCCATGCCCGCCAGAAACGCGGTGACGTAATCGGCACTCGAGTCCCAGTAGTGGATGGGTGGGAACACTCGATTCTTCTCGTCGCTTGGCACGAGTTGTATTCGCGCTTCGTGAACGCCCGGACGCTATCCGCCGTGCCGGCAAATCCACCGGTATTCATCACGTCGACGCCGAGCTTGAGACCGACGTCGGACTCTCCCGTATACCGGGGCCGCGTCCGGGCAATCCCGTGCATTCGTGGCCAGATCTCGCGGTCCCCTCGAAATGGTCTGCCAGGCACCAGGCAACTGGTGGCGTCCGGATCAGCCACCGCTGCCACCGGCAATCCGCACGCTCGGCGGTGCACTTTGCTGTGATCGGTGGTATGACACGGTCTTCGTGTATCACGGTGGGGCGCAGTCGTATGTCACAGCGCGTCGGTTCCGCGGAGCGCTGCGGGTCCAGGGTCCCGCGTCAGCGGACGGATTGCTGCGACTCGTTGGCGCCGCCGACCTTCACCGCAGGCACCCGTGGCACACCGTCGCCGAGTCTGGGGACGACGACCCGGAATCCGATATGCGAGGCGCCGGTGTCGGGCGCACCGGTACCGCGCGCGCTCACCCGATAGCCTCGGCAGTAGACATCACTGCACAGGAACGAGCCGCCGCGAATGACGCGTGTCGGTTCAGCTTCGCTGCGTAGGTCGGTGCCGCGATCGGGGCCCGGCGGATCGGTGACCGTCCCCGACCCGGCACGGCGCAAATATGTATCAGGGCGATACCAATCCGACGTCCATTGCCACACGTTCCCCGCCATGTCGTGCAACCCGAAGCCATTGGACGGATAGGTGCCAACCGTAACCGGCTCCGCCGGGTGGGACGGAAAGGTGCCCTCATAGATGTGTGCCTGCGGGTGCGCCGTGTCGTGCGGCGTGTCGCCCCAGGTGTACATGGCGCGCTCACGTCCGCCGCGGGCGGCGAATTCCCACTCCGCTTCGGTCGGGAGCCGTCCGCCGATCCACCGCGCGTAGGCCGCGGCGTCGTCCCACGCCACGTGCACCACCGGATGTCGCTGTTTTCCGGCCAGCGTACTCCGCGGCCCGGACGGGTGCCGCCAGCTCGCACCCGGGGTCCAGCGCCACCAGCGTGTCACGTCGCGCAGGTCCACGGTTCCCGACGCCGACGTGAAGACCAGCGACCCTGGCACGAGTGCTTCTGCTGGCGGCGGCGGAGTTCCGGGTGGCAATCCACGCATGATCTCCGCAAGCACTGGCGCACGCTCCGCCATCGTCACGTAGCCCGTTGCCTCGACGAACGCGGCAAACTCCGCGTTCGTCACGACATCGATCATCATGTAGAACCCGTTGATCTGCACCGAGTGCACGGGCTGTTCGTGCGCGAGGGCGTGTGGTCCGTCATCGCCCATCGCGAACCGACCCCCGGGAACCCAGACCCATCCCGCCGGCGCGGGTGCCGGCGCTGCGGCGCGACTGAAGGCGTCGTCGCGGCGTGGTGGCGCGTCAGCAGCGGGCGCACACCCGGTCGCGTACGACAGGAGCCAGAGCGCGATGACGGCGGAAGGCGGGCGCAAGAACGTAATGTGGTGCGCGGCCGCGCGCGGTGGTAGTCTTTCCCGGATGCGCCGACCCGTCGCCTTGGTCTCCACCGCCCTGCTTGGCTCTCTGCTCTTCTGTGCACCGGCGGTGCAGCGCGGTCCTGCCGAACGCGCCGCGCGCCCCAACATCGTCTTCGTGCTGGTGGACGACCTCCGATGGGACGACATCGGTGTGGCAGGACACCCCTTCGTCGACACGCCGAACATCGACCGGCTGGCCGCCGAGGGCGCACGATTCACCAATGCGTTCGCCAGCACGCCGCTGTGCAGTCCCAGCCGGGCCAGCATCCTCACCGGTCAGTACGTCCGCACCAACGGCATCATCGACAATACGGCGCGCGACTCGGCAAGCCATCGACTCGCCACGTTCGCGATCCCACTGCAGGCGGCAGGCTACCGGACCGGGTTCTTCGGCAAGTGGCACATGGGCAACGACGACTCGCCGCGGCCCGGCTGGTCGCACTGGGCCGCGATGCGCGGGCAGGGTGAAGCCGTCGATCCGTCACTGAACATCGACGGGCGCCGGCGTATCGCGAATGGGTACGTGACCGACGTGCTCACGGATCAGGTGGTGGCGTTCCTGAAGGACACGAGCCACGCGCCATTCATGGTCTTCCTCGCGCACAAGGCGTTGCATCCGAACATCGTGCAGGGCAATGACGGCGCGCGTGGCGCGATGCGCGCAGGCCAGCCCGAGGGATTCGTCCCGGCACCACGTCATGCCGGCCGCTATGCCACGGCCACCGTTCCGCGCCGGCCGAATGCGCTGGCGCCGATCGTCCGGAAGCCGGCGCTGCAACGGAACCTTCCCGGCCTCCCTGCCCTGTCGCCGACGACCGGTACGAGCGATACGGACGTCCGCGCGCGGCTGGAGATGCTCCTTGGTGTGGACGAGTCGCTGGGCCGTCTGCGCGCGACGCTCGATTCGCTTGGCCAGCTCGAGAACACCGTCATCGTGCTGACCAGCGACCACGGATACTTCTACGGTGAGCACGGGCTGGATCAGGAGCGACGCCTCGCCTACGAGGAGACGGCGCGCATTCCCCTGATCGTCCGCTATCCGCGCGTGGCCCGGGCGGGATCCACACCGGACAAGCTGGTGCAGACGATCGACTTTGCGTCCACGATGCTGGCCCTGGCCGGCGTGCGCGATACCGTGCGCCGGCAAGGCACCTCGCTGGTGCCGCTGCTCAGTGGGCGCCCGGTACCGTGGCGATCGTCGCTGTTCCTCGAGTACTACACGGACATCGTCTTCCCACGAACCTTTCGCATGGGGTACGACGCTGTCAGGACGGAGCGGTACACGTACATCGTGTACCGTGAACTGCCGGGGATGGACGAGCTGTACGATCTCCAGCGTGACCCGTACCAGATGGACAACCTGATCGGCACGCCCCGCGGGGGCGCCCGGCGGCCCCGCGGCCCCCCGGGCCCGCCACCCCGGATAACCGCCGCGGCGGCGCGCGGGAGGGGGGGCGCGCGGG
>JANOCB010000092.1:0-27477 GCA_031411975.1 Gemmatimonadaceae bacterium | reverse complement strand
AGGCTCCGGGATCGGCCGAGGAGTTGGCGCGCGTGGTGACGGAGCTAAAGGGCACGCTGCCGCTGATGGCCAATATGGTCGAAGGCGGCCGCACCCCGATCGAGTCGGCAAAAACGCTTCAGGCGCTCGGCTTCTCGCTCGTCATCTTCCCAGGCGGGATCGTGCGTGCGCTCGCCCGGACCGCGCAGGATTTCTACGGCTCTCTGAAACAGAGCGGCACGACCGACGCATTCCGAAACCGGATGTTCGATTTCGACCAGCCCCAGTTCCTGCAGCGGTTCCTCACCGGCGACACGAAGTACTGGATGGCGCCGGCGACGCTGGAGTCGACCGTCGCACAGTACCGACAGCTCAATCGTACGGTCACACTCCAGCAACTGAACCTGACGCCGTCACAGCGTCAGCAGCTGGTGCAGTTCCTCGCGACGAATGCGCTCGAGGAGAACAAGTACTACCGCTACGACTACTACCGCGACAACTGCAGCACACGGGTGCGCGATGCGCTGGACGTCGTGACCGGTGGGGCATTGCGGCGCGCAATGCAGGCACAGCCCGGGCAGGCGAGCTACCGCTGGCACACGCGTCGCCTGCTCGCGTACAGCACGCCACTCTACCTCGGTGGTCAGCTCGTGCTTGGTGTCGATGCCGACACGCAGCTCACGGGCTGGGAAGAGTCCTTTCTTCCCGGCTTCCTGGCGGATGCCGTCACGCGCATCGAATTGCCGGCCGCCGACGGGCTGCCCGCGCGCCTGCTGACTGCGGCGCCTGACACGTTGTTTCGTGCGGTGCGCGAGCCTGAACCCCGCACTGCGCCGTCGCACCTCGCCATCGCGGCGTTCACGGGTCTCGTCATCGGCACGCTGCTGCTGGGCCTGACACGCCTCGGAAGGGTCGGTGCGGCCGTCGGCATCGTGTTGTGGAGCCTGCTCAGCGTCATCACCGGCACGGTGTTGCTGCTGGCATGGTTCGCCACGAAGCATGTCTACATGGCCAACAATCCCAGCGTGGCGCTGCTGAGTCCCGCATGGATCGTCGGGGTCGTTGCTGCAGTGATGCTGCTGCGCGGCGGCGTGACGCGTGGTGTCCGCAGCGCGCTGCGATGGCTGCTCATCATTGCCGTCGCCGGAATGGCCGGCGCGGTGTTGTCCGGGCACCATGTCAGTGCGCTCGAGATCGCCGCGTTGGTCCTCCCGGGTCATGCGGCTGTGGTCTACGCTTCGGATCGCTATCGTCGAATCGCGGTAGCAGAGGTGCGCAGCTGAGTCGGGCACGTCCATCGATCATCGTGACGATCTGGACAGCGCGCACCTTCCGCTCGCGCGATCTGCGAGCGTCCTTTTCTTCATCATGTCACATCGTCTTCTGTCTGGTTTGCTGACCGGTTCGCTGCGTCGCGACGGTCCGGTGATGTGCATCCGAAACGTGCCCGATGCGGCCGGTTATCTTCGGTCATGGGCCGACCGTTGAATTCCGTGTCATATCATCATGCCGACTGACGCCTCGAACGCTGAAGCGGCGGAGGCGCGCGCCCTGCTCGCCGGGGAGGCGTCGGTGGCCGCGGTGTCGTTGTACATCGTGCAACTGCACCCCACCATGCAGGTGGTGTTCAACACACGCCCCATCTCTGCGCTGCTCGGCTACAGCCTCGAGACGCATCCCGCGATGACCCTGGATCGGGTGCACGAGCTGCTGCACCCGGATGATGTGCCGAAACTGGCTGCACATGTGGCCAGGCTGCATGCGCTGGCCGATGGTGAGATCGCCGAGTTCCGGCATCGCATGTGCGCGGCATCCGGAGAGTGGGCGTGGATCGAAACGCGTGACGCCGTGCTGACGCGTGACACGTCAGGCGCCGTGACGCAGGTCATCGGCACGGCACGCGAGATCACCGACCAGATGCGCACGGCCGAGGCGTTGCTGGCCAGCGAGGCACGACACCGTCTCCTG
Source organism: Gemmatimonadaceae bacterium (assembly GCA_031411975.1). Lineage (GTDB taxonomy): Bacteria > Gemmatimonadota > Gemmatimonadetes > Gemmatimonadales > Gemmatimonadaceae > JACMLX01. The sequence goes on along the minus strand of JANOCB010000092.1, from coordinate 25,530 downwards.
GTGGAGACGATGCTGCAGGGCGTGGTGCGTCACGCCGCCGACGGGACCATCGTCGGCCTCAACGCTGCGGCGAGCCGGATTCTCGGCCGGCCGCGCGACGAGTTCCTTGGCAGCGATCCGGCCAACGAAGAGCGCAACACGATTCGTGAGGACGGGACGGTCTTCCCGGGCACGGAGCATCCCTCCTCGGTGGCGCAGCGCACGGGGCAGCCCTGTCGCGGCGTGGTGATGGGCATGTACAACTGGGAGCTGCGCGAGTATCGGTGGCTGCGCGTGGATGCCGTGCCGCTGTTCCATCATGGCGATGCGGAGCCGTACGAGGTGTACACCGTCTTCGAGGACATCACTCGCGAACGGCAGATCACACAGGCCTTGCACGACGCGCATACGCGGAAGGATCACTTCATCGCCACGCTCGCGCACGAACTGCGCAATCCGCTGGCACCGATCCGGAACGCGGTGGCGGTGCTGCGACTCCGACAGAGCGACGATGCGCAACTGGTGTGGTGTCAGGAGGTCATCGACCGGCAGGTGAGCCACATGGCCCGTCTGCTCGACGATCTGCTGGACGCCTCGCGCATCTCGAGTGGCAAGCTCGAACTGCGACGCCAGCGGGTTGCCCTGTCCGATGTGATTGCGCAGGCGCTGGAAACGGCACGGCCGCTGCTCGATGCCGCCCAGCACGCGCTGACGATGGAACTGGGCGACGAACCCGCGTTCATTGACGCTGATCCGATGAGGCTGGCGCAGGTGTTCTCCAACCTGCTCACCAATGCCGCGAAGTACTCGGAGCCGGGTGGACAGATCACGGTGCGAGCGACGGCGGATGACACGTTGGTGCAGGTGCGGGTGCGCGACACGGGCATCGGCATCGACGCGCGGAACATGCCGCGCATCTTCGAGATGTTCGGGCAGGTGGAATCGGCGATCGATCGCTCGCAGGATGGCCTGGGCATCGGGCTCTCGCTGGCGCAGGCGCTGGTGGAGATGCACGGCGGCACCATCTCGGCGCACAGCGACGGGCCCGGTCAGGGCACCGAGTTCACCGTGGCGCTGCCACTGAGCACCGCTGACCGGGAGGCGGTGGTCCACACCCCTGCGGCGCCAGCACTGATGTCCGGCGACCGACGTCGCGTGCTGGTGGTGGACGACAATCGCGACGGCTGCGAGTCGCTGGCGGCACTGCTGCGCATGCACGGCTTCGGCGTGGAGACGGTGTACGACGGAGTCGAGGCGATCGCGCGGGCGCGGCAGTGGCGGCCCGAGGTGGTGCTGCTCGACATCGGGTTGCCGACGCTGAGCGGGTATGCGGTATGTCAGGCGATCCGGGACCAGCAGGGTGGAGAGGCGGTGCTGATCTTCGCGCTCACCGGCTGGGGCTCGGCGGCAGACCTGGAGCGTACTCGGCGGTCCGGGTTCGATGCCCATTTCGTGAAGCCGATCGACATCGGCGAACTGGCTGCAGTTTTGCCGCTGACGCGTGCCGAGGTGGCGGTGCGGACGCAATTCACGAGCGGTGGTCGGGTCCCGTCGGAGGCGATGCATGACGGTGCGTGATCGGACCATGGGGTCACGCACCATGCTGCAAGCGAAGCGCCCCCCGACCGGTTCACCGGATCGGGGGGCGCCTCACCTCACATCACGACGGCCGCGCTGAGCCTACCGGCAGATCCACGGCGTGGCGTTCTCCCGCGCCGTGCTGCGACGCGTGCTCGTCTCGTCGATCGCCGTGAACGTCACCTCGAGGAACCCGTCGTCCTGACTCTGCGACGTGCACTGCATCTCCTTGCGCACGCTGAACGCGCCGCTGGCATCGGCCTTGATCGGCCCGAAGGCGATCGCCTGACTCGTGTTCGGCGGCGGCGATCCGGTCAGCTTCACCGGACCGTTCGGCGTGAAGTTCGAGCCGGTGATCGTGATCACGGGGCCAGTGGCCTGACGCTGGATCGACACGCTGATCTTCAGTGGTGCCCCCTGCGCCTGAACGGCCACTGGCAGCGCGACGAGGGCCAGTCCGAAGAGGACCGATGCCCCGATGGACGACCATGTGCGACGGGCCTGGTGGACACGCATGTACCACTCCTGAAAGAGGAAGCCCCGGGTCGGCGAACCAACACCGGGTTGTCGTGATCCTGCGGGACACGCACGCCAATCGTAGCGGATTCGCGCAATTTCCGACACTGCATCATACCCCGGGGGCGCGCTTGAGTTCATCCGCCCAAGTGGTTTGTTTCCTTGGACTTATGGAACTGTCAGTGTTTTCGGTCGGCCCCCGATGAGCCTGCGCGATCGCCTCGACGATGCCGTCGCCCGCGCCGCCGTCGTGGAGCAGGAACTGCTCGACCCGCGCACGGTGCGCGATCCGAAGCTCCTCGCCACCCTCGGCAAGGAGCATCAGCGGCTGCAGGAAGTGGTCCGGCTCGCCACGGAGGTCCGCCAACTGGAACAGGAACTCGACGAGGCTCGTGCGATGGCGGCCGGCGACGACGCCGACTTCGCCGCCGAGGCGCAGGCCGAGGTCGCTGTGCTGGAAGGCCGACTGGAGGCGCTCGACGTCACCCTCAAACCGCTGCTGGTGCCGCGCGATCCGCTCGACGATCGCCCGGCGATCATCGAAATCCGGGCGGGCACCGGCGGTGACGAAGCGGCGCTGTTTGCCGCCGATCTCTGGCGCATGTACGACCGCTTCTTCGCCCGACAGGGCTGGCGGATCGAGGTCATGTCGATGTCCGACGGCACCCTCGGTGGCATCAAGGAAGTGATCGCGCGCATCGACGGCAGCGGCGCGTTCGGCACCATGCGCTGGGAGTCGGGGGTGCACCGGGTGCAGCGGGTGCCGGCCACCGAAACGCAGGGCCGCATCCACACCTCCGCCGCCACCGTGGCCGTGCTGCCGGAGGCGGAAGAAGTGGACGTGACGATCGAGGACAAGGACCTCCGCATCGACGTGTTCCGCTCGTCGGGCCCGGGTGGGCAGAGCGTGAACACCACCGACTCCGCCGTGCGCATCACGCACATCCCCAGCGGCATCGTGGTCAGTCAGCAGGACCAGAAGTCGCAGTTGCAGAACAAGCTGAAGGCGATGCAGGTGCTGCGCTCACGCCTCCTCGACGCCCGCCTCGCGAAGCTCGAGGCGGAACGCTCGCAGATGCGCAGTGCGCAGGTGGGCACCGGCGATCGCTCGGCGAAGATCCGCACGTACAATTACCCGCAGGATCGCATTACGGATCACCGGATCGGATTATCCTTACATGGCATGCAGTCGGTCATGGATGGGAACATCGGCGGGTTCATCGACGCGTTGCAGGAGGCGGAAGTGAAGGAGCGCCTGGGTGGGTGAGGCCGCGCGTCCGCAGACGGTGGCGGCGCTGCGCGACCTGATCGCGCGCCGGCTCACCGGCGTGGTGGCCGACCCGCTCGCCGAGGCGCGCGAGCTGCTCTCGGCGCTGCATGACGCGCCGCTTTCGTGGTCCACGACCCACGCCGCCGACGACACCATCGACCTGCTGATCGATGCCGTCGAGGATGCGGTGGCCCGGCGCCTCGCCGGCGCACCCATGGCGTATGCCACGGGCCGCGCAGCCTTCCGCCACCTGTTCCTGCACGTGGACGAGCGGGTCCTGATCCCGCGCCCCGAGACGGAGGAACTGGTGACGCTGGCGCTGCCGCACATCGCACCCGGCAGTACGGTGGTGGACGTCGGCACGGGATCGGGGGCGATCGCCCTCGCGCTGGCACAGGAGAGTCAGGCAGGGCGGGTGATCGGCGTGGACCTCTCGGCGGGAGCGATCGAGGTGGCCGAGATGAACGCCCGGGCGGTGCTCAGGCGGGAGTACGCCCGGACGGAGTTCCTGCAGGGCAACCTGCTGGAGCCGCTCGGTGACGAACATGTCGATGTGATCGTGTCCAACCCGCCCTACATCGCCCTGACCGAACGTGCCGAGCTGCCGCCGGCGGTGAAGGACTGGGAGCCGGCGCAGGCGCTGTTCGGCGGGTTCGACGGCTTGTCAGTGATCCGGGAGCTGGTGGCGCAGGCCGAGGCCCGGCTCACGGCCGGCGGGATGCTGCTGCTGGAGATCGATGCGCGGCGTGGCGCGGAGACGCTGGCCCTGACCGCCGAGCCGCAGTGGCGTGACGGTCAGCTCGTGCCGGATGCCTTCGGCCGCGACCGGTTCGTCGTGGCGCGGCGGACGGCAGCCATGGCCCGAGGCACCCCGGGCGTCTGACCGGGCCGCGATGGGGCGGAACGGAGTAACTTTGGGCCTTGTCGCGCGCCGTCCGGGTGCAGCGACCCCCTTCAGCGGTGGATTGCGATGCTCGAGGAGAAAGCCAAGGAACTGGGCCGGCAGATTGGCCAGTCGACGGAATATCAGGCGCTCAAGCGCTCGAACGACCTGATGATGGAAGACACGGAGGCCTCGACGGTGCTGCGGCGACTGTCGTTGCTGCGTGCGCAGGCCCAGGAGATGATCGAGCGTGGCGAAGATCCGCCGCCGGCGATGGAGCAGGAGCTCGACACGCTGCTTCAGAGCGTCGAGCTGAATCCGGCCTATCAGCGCGCGATCGTCGCCCAGACGAACTTCGACAAGCTGATGATGCGCGTGAACGAGTTCATCTCCGAAGGCATCCGCACGGGTGCCGTGAGCAAGATCATCACGCTGTCATGACGGCTGGCGTGACGCGCGGGCGGTTGATCGTGCTCGAGGGGGGCGACGGTGTCGGCAAGACGACACAGCTGCCCCTCGTGGCGGATGCCCTGCGCTCACGTGGCGTTGTGGTGCACACGATTCGCGAGCCGGGGCAGACTCAGGTCGGCGTCCGGGTGCGCGACCTGCTGCTGGACCCGGGGTCGGAGATCAGCCCGGCCACCGAGGCGCTGCTCTTCCTCTCGGCGCGCGCACAGGTGGTGCACGACGTCGTCGCGCCGGCGCTGGCCGAGGGCGAGTGGGTGGTGGCGGATCGCTTCTTCGTCTCGACGTACGCGTACCAGATCGCGGGGCATGGCTTGCATGATGCGCAGGTGCGCGCCGCCAATACGCTGGCGACGGGTGGCCTGATTCCCGACCTGACCCTGCTGCTGACGGTGAGCCACGACGTCGCGGCGGCCCGTCGTGCGGCCCGCGGGCAGGCCGACCGGCTGGAGCGCTACGGCGCGGCCTTCGATGCACGGGTCGCCGCTGCCTACGCCGCCGCCGCAACACCGGCGTGGCAGGCCGACCACCCGGAGTGCGGCCGCATTCTGGCGGTGGCCGCCGACGGGCCCGTGGCCGACATCACGGCGCGTCTGCTGGAGGCCATCGTGGAACAGACGAGCCGTCCCGTGGTGCTTACAGCATGACACACGACGCCGTGTTTCGCGTTGCCCCGCCGCCATCCGGCCGGTGGATGTTCCGACGTCAGGGTTCCCGATGAACAAGGGTCGCAGTCTCACCGTCGCCGCCATCCTCGGCCTCGCCGTCGTTTCGGGTGGGTGGCTCATGGGTCGCAGCCTGCAGAGCGAAGCGCCGGCGGTGGTCGATGGGCGTCGCCTGTTCGACCAGGTGATGGAGACGATCAGCACGAAGTTCGTCGACTCGCTTCCCCCCGACTCGCTCTGGAAGGATGCCACGCTGGGTCTCGTGAGCGAGTTGGAGGACCCGCACTCCGTCTTCCTCGTGGGCGATCGCGCGAAGCGGTTCCGCGAGCAGACCACGGGGCAGTATGCCGGACTCGGTCTGCGTGTCGACGTGCGCGATGGCTGGATCACGGTGATCGCCCCGTTGCCCGGCTCACCATCCGAAGCCGCCGGTCTGCAGACGGGTGATCGCGTGGTGAAGATCGATGCGCTCGACACGAAGGGGCTGACGTCGGAAGAAGCGCTGATCAAGCTGCGCGGTGCGGCCGGTTCGCGTGTGGTCCTGACCATCGAGCGACTGGGGGTGGACGGACGCCTGACCTATACGCTCACGCGGCAGGTGATCCACGTGCGGGCGGTGCAGCGGGTGGCGATGCTGCCGACGCGCGTCGGGTATCTGGATGTCAGTGTCTTCAGTGATTCCACCGCCGACGAAGTGGCGGCGGGTGTGGACTCGCTGATGAGGATGGGGATGCAATCGCTGGTGCTCGACCTGCGCGGCAATCCGGGGGGGCTGGTGGAGCAGGGGGCGGCGGTGAGCGACCTGTTCCTCGATCCAGGCCAGCAGATCGTGACGCTGCGCGGTCGGACGCCGGAGTCGAATCGCACCTTCACCGACTCGCTGCCACAGCAATGGCCCACGTTGCCGATCGTGGTGCTGGTGGATCGCGGCAGTGCGAGTGCGGCGGAGATCGTGGCGGGTGCGCTGCAGGATCACGACCGCGCGGTGGTCGTCGGTGCGACGACATACGGCAAGGGCAGCGCACAGAGTGTGTTCGACGCCGGCACCTCGGGGGCGCTCAAGCTCACGACGTCGCTGTGGTTCACGCCGGTGGGCCGGAGTATCTCGATCCGGAACAGGCCCTCGGATGGTCCGCAGGCGCGCGTGGACGCCGACGCCGACTCGGTCACCAGCGAGCTCGATTCGATGGTGGCGAAGCGTGCCGCGTTCCGCACCGACAAGGGACGTGTCGTCTATGGCGGCGGCGGTATCACGCCTGACGTGATCGCGCGTGATCAGGCCGCAATCGAGCAGGGGGCGGCGCTCCAGACGGCGCTCGGCCGTGCCGTGCCGTCGTTCCGCGATGCGCTCACGGCGCTTGCGCTGCAACTGAAGGCGCAGGGCGCGCCCGGCGGTGCGGACTTCACCGTCACACCCGTGATGCGTGCCTCGCTGCTGGCGGGGGTTCGCTCGCGCGGTGCGACGGTGCCCGATTCGGCCTTCGAGGCGAACGCCGACGTGGTCAATCGTCTCATCGGCTATGAGGTGTCGCGATATGTATTCGGTCGCGATGCCGAGTTCGCGCGCCGGACGGCAGACGATCCCGTGATGCAGCGTGCGCTCTCCCTGTTGCAGGGTGCCCCCGACCGCAGCACGCTGCTGGTGCGCGCCAGCGCCGAGCATCCAAGCAAGGCTGGCGGTCGCTCGTGATGCCGCGCACCGGCGTGCTGGAGCCGGTGGTGCTCGTCGGGGCGGGGCGCGCGGGACGCGCCCTGGCAACGGCGCTGCGGACGGCCGGCGTCTCGTACGCACTCGTCGATCGCGACCACGTCGTCGAGCAGCATGGCGCGCCGCCTCGTGGCAGTCGTGCCGAGGCCGTGGCACACGCCGCGCTGGTGCTGGTGGCGGTGCGCGATGGTCAGCTGGATGTGGCACTCGACGAGCTGCGCACGCGTGATGGTCTGCGCTCCGGGACGGTGACGCTGCAGGTCAGTGGCAGTGCCGAACCGGCGGGGCGCGAGCGCATCACCGCAACGGGCGCTCACTACGGCACCTTTCACCCGTTGCTGCCGCTGCTGGATCCCCCACTGGCGAGCATGCGACTGCAGGGGTCGGTGATCGGCGTCGAGGGTGACGAGATGGCGCACCGGGCCGCTGTGCAGCTGGCGGCGCGCCTCGGGGCCACCACCATCGACATCCCGCGCGGCGAGCGTGCGGCGTATCACGCGGCAGCGGTGATCGCGAGCAATTTTCCCGTGACCCTGGCCGCGCTCGCCGAAGGGTTGCTGTCGCGGATCGGGGTGGACAGCGTGGCGGCGCATCGTGCGGTGCGCGTCCTGATGGCGGCCAGCGTGGAGAATCTCGCCGCGGCACCACGCGCGCTGGATGCGCTCACGGGGCCCATCGCCCGCCACGATGCGGCGACCGTGCGTGCGCACACCACGGCGCTGCACGGGACGCGGCCGTATCACGATGTGTACGAGATCGTGTCACGGGCCACGCTGGCGCTGATGCGTGAGCGGGGCGATGATCCGGAGGCCGTGCAGGCCATGGAAACGGCCCTCGATGCCGATGGGCTGCGCTGACCCGAACTCCACAGGTGCCCGAGATGCGCGTCCGGAACGTGATGGTGTGGCTGCTGGCGGCGGCAGGCGTGATCGTCAGTCCTCTGATGGCGCAGGCCCGCATGGCGGCTCCGCGCACGCAACACGTGATCCTCGTGATGACGGATGGGTTCCGCTGGCAGGAGGTGTTCAGCGGCGCCGACGATGCGCTGCTGACCAGCGCGGCGGGCAACGTGGCCGACACGGCGGCGCTGCGACGTGACTTCGGGCAGGGCAGCGCCGCGGCGCGACGGGCAGCGCTGCTCCCGTTCATCTGGGGCACGATGGCGACGCGCGGCCAGGTCTTCGGCGACAGCGTCAACGGCAGCGTGGCGCAGATCACCAACCCGAGGAAGTTTTCGTATCCCGGCTACAGCGAAACGTTCACTGGACATGTGGATCCGAAGATCGACAGCAACGACCATCCGGCGAACGCCAACGTCACCGTCTTCGAGTGGCTGAACCGCCAGCCGGCGTTCCGCGGCACGGTGGCGGCGTTCGCGACGTGGGATGCCTTCACGCGGATCATCAATGCGGGGCGGAGTGGCGTGCCGGTGTTTGACGGGTGGACGCGCGGTGGTGCGACGGGCACCGGCACACCGCAGTCCGCGGTGGTCCGCGACCTGTTCGCCACCACGGTGCGCTACTGGCCCGACAACAACTGGGACGCACTCACCCATCAGGCGACGCTGGACTACCTGGCGGTGAAGAAGCCGCGGGTGTTGTTCATCGGCTACGGCGAGACCGACGAGTGGGCGCACGCGGGCCGCTACGACCTGTACCTGCGCTCGGCGCATCAGGTGGACGCGTATCTTGCGCAGCTCTGGGCCACCGTGCAGGCCGACCCGCAATACCGTGACCGCACCACGCTGATCGTGACCACCGACCATGGCCGCGGCTATGGCCCGAAGTGGCGCGATCATGGCGAGGACGTCGTGGGCGCGGAGAATATCTGGATGGCGGTGCTCGGCCCGGACACGCCGGCGCTCGGCGTGCGGCGCAACATCGCCGTGGTCCGGCAGGCGCAGGTGGCAGCGACCATCGCCGCGGTGCTCGGCGCCGACTGGCAGGCGGCCGAGCCTCGCGCGGCGGCTCCCCTTCCCGGTGTCGCGAAGCGGTGAGGCGGCGGTGGGCCGCGGTCCCGCGCTGTGTCATGGCTGGCGCGGCCGAGCCGTTCCCTCTGCCTGTGTATGGCGCGACATTCTCTGCTTCGGCGGCCCGTACCGCGCCGACCCGCCGCTGGCGGGCCCACATCACTGACGCATCCCCGAGCTTTCCCATGCGACGCATTGCGGCCTTCGGCCTGGCGCTCACGCTCTCGACACCTGTGGTCATGCACGCCGTCTCCCCCGTCACGGCCGGACCGGTCGCGGCGCTACCCGGCGAGGAGATGATCGGCCGCTGGGACCTGACCGTGGCCGGGTCACGCGGGGCATATCCCTCGTGGATGGAAGTGAAGCTCTCCGGCAACAAGTCGCTGGTGGGCTACTTCGTGTCGTCGGGCGGCAGCGCGCGTCCGGTGTCGAAGGTGACGTACGCCGGCGGCATGTTCCGTTTCGCGATTCCGCCGCAATGGGAGGGGGGTGACGGCGAACTGGTCGTGGAAGGGACGTACGCTGCCGACAAGGTGAGCGGCACGATTACGGAGCCCAATGGTACCAAGGCGAACTTCACCGGTGTCCGTGCGCCGGCGCTGGTGCGCACGGCCCCGGTCAGCTGGGGCGCACCGATCGCGATCTTCAACGGCCGCGATCTGACCGGCTGGAAGGCCTCGAACCCGGCGAACAGCAAGTGGCAGGTGATCAACGGGTTGCTCACGAATACCGCGTCGGGCGCCAACCTGATCACCGAGCGCACCTTCACCGACTTCAAGCTGCGCGTGGAGTTCCGCGTACCGAAGAACGGCAACAGCGGCATCTACCTGCGCGGGCGTCATGAGCTGCAGGTGGAAGACAGCCACGGCATGGAGCCGCTCAGCACACACACGGGTGGCGTGTACGGCTTCCTCGTGCCCAACGAAAATGCCGCGAAGCCTGCCGGTGAGTGGCAGACGTACGACGTGACGCTGATCGGGCGGCGGGTGACGGTGGTGCTGAATGGCAAGACGGTGATCGCGGATCAGGTCATTCCCGGCATCACTGGTGGCGCGCTGGACAGCAACGAAGGGGAGCCGGGCCCGATCTACCTGCAGGGTGACCATACCGCCGTGGAGTACCGCCGGATCGTGCTGACGCCGGCGCGCTGACGTACCGCAGTTGTTCCTGTTCTGCACTCATCCATCCCGAATCAGAGGCATTCGACATGTTCAAGAAGTTTGCCGCCGAAGCACTGGGTCTGTCCGACATCGGCGTCATCGTGCCCCCGAAGGATTTCGACAAGGTCGACTCCGACGACTATCTCTTCAGTGAAGATGGCGAGAAGATCTTCTTCCTGATCAAGTCGAAGAAGGACGAATACTGCTTCACCAACCTCGCGCTGATTCACGTGGACGGCGATTCGGCGGTGTCGAGCAAGCGGTCGATCAGGCGCTACGAATATTCGACCCATCGCTTCGAGCAGGTGGCGATCGAGACGGCCGGCACGGTGGACCTCGACGTCGAGCTCAAGTTCACGCTGGACGGCCAGCAGAAGTTCTCGATCGACGTACGCAAGAGCTTCATCGAGCAGATCAAGGACATCTACAAGGCGCTGTACAGCATCGGCAAGTTGCAGCGACTCGATGCGCAGGCCCGTGAGCACGCGATGCATTGCCTCGGACAGATGGGATCGATGTTCAAGCTGAACGACGCCTCGTCGCCCGAGGTCCCGGTGCGCTTCTTCGACGCGCTGCTCGCAGGGGTGAACGACGCCGTGCAGCAGCGGCATACACGACGCGACTACAGCGCGGTGTTCGAGAAGTACATCCACGGGTGATGTGGCAGCGGGGGAGCCGGAGTCGGCGGCTCCCCCGCTGCAATCCGGGGTCCCGGGAGTGCGAGCGACTGCGGAGTCCGGCGCGGCCGTGGGCCGTTGCCCGACGCCGACACCCCATGGTCCGTGCTGCGGCCGCAGGCGGACTTTACGCTGGCTGGTCCATCCGTCAGTCTTCGGCGCATGACCCATCGCCGAGACTTTCTGAAGATGCTGGGCGCGACGGCGGCTGCCGGCGCCCTCCTCCCGCGGGCGGGCTTCGCGGCGGCGGCCGCGGACGCCGCTGACGCGGCGAAACTCACGAAGATCGGGGTGCAGCTGTACTCCGTGCGTGGAGCCATGGAGAAGGACGGCGTCGAGGCGACGCTGGCCCGTGTTGCGCAGATCGGGTATCGCGAAGTGGAGTTCGCCGGCTACTTCGGCCGCAACGCTGCGCAGATCCGCGACACGCTGAAGGCCAACGGGCTGACGTCGCCGTCGGTCCATGTGCCGCTGCAGCAGCTCACCGCACCGAACTTCCCGAAGTTCATGGATGATGCCGCGATCATCGGGCACAAGTGGATCAACCTGGCGTGGCTCGCACCACCGGATCGCGGATCGGTGGCGAAGTACGAATCGCATGCGAACGCGCTGCTGGCCGCGCAGAAGGTGGCCAGTGCGGCGGGGCTCACCATGGGGTATCACAACCACGAGTTCGAATTCGACAAGCTCGGTGCCACCGATGGCTACGAGATCCTGCTCGAGCGCACGCGCGGCAGCGGCGTCCAGTTCGAGATGGACATGTACTGGATGAGCGTGGCGGGGAAGGACCCGGTGTCGTACTGGACCCGCTTTCCCGGCCAGTTCCCGATGATCCATGTGAAGGACAGCGCCGGCCCGCCGTCCAATGAGATGCGACCGGTGGGCGGGGGCTCCATCAACTGGGCTGCGCTGTTCGAGAAGCGGAAGCTCGGCGGTGTCAAGCACTTTTATGTGGAACACGACAACCCACCCGATCCGTGGGCCTCGATCACGCAGAGCATGGCGTACCTGAAGCCTCTCCGATTCCGCTGATCGACGGTCAGTGGCAGTGATGGTGGGCGCGGCCGTGATCCCTGCGGCCGCGCTGTCATTTCCCCGGCATCCCACGACATGAATCCGCGCATCGTCTTCTGGTCCATCACATCGGCGCTGGCCGGTTTTCTCTTCGGCTTCGACACGGTCGTGATCTCCGGTGCGGAGCAGAAGATCCAGTCGCTCTGGGGGCTCGGTGCCGGTATGCACGGCATTGCGATGGCGGCGGCGCTGTATGGCACCGTGCTCGGCTCGATGTTCGGCGGCTGGCCGACCGACAAGTGGGGCCGCAAACCGACACTCTTCGCGATCGGGCTGCTGTATCTGGTCGGGGCGATCTGGTCGGCGCTCACCAACGACGTGTACTCGTTCATCCTCGCGCGTGCCCTCGGCGGCCTGGGCATCGGGGCCTCCACCATCGCCGCGCCGCTCTACATCTCCGAAATCGCACCCGCCAATCGTCGGGGCCTGCTGACGGGGATGTTCCAGTTCAATATCGTGTTCGGCATCCTCATGGCGTTCCTGTCGAACGCGCTGCTGGCCGGCACCGGCCAGAACGCCTGGCGGTGGATGCTTGGTGTCGCGGCCTTTCCGTCGGCGATCTATGCACTCTGCTGCCTGGTGATCCCGGAGAGCCCGCGATGGCTGCTGTCGCGCGCCGGTGATCGCGCCAAGGGGCTGGCTGTGCTGCGCCTGATCGAGCCGACGCACACCGCCGCGCAGATCGAAGCCACGGCGGCCGAGATCACGACCGTGAGCACACCGACGTCGTCGAGCGGCCGGTTCTGGACCAGCGAACTGCGCAGGCCGATCATACTGGCCTTCCTGATCGCGTTCTTCAACCAGCTCTCGGGCATCAATGCGATCCTGTACTTCGCGCCACGCATCTTCGAACTGACCGGCCTCGGTGACAAGGCGGCGCTGCTGCAGTCGATCGGCATCGGCGTCACGAATCTCGTGTTCACGTTCGTCGGGCTGTGGCTCATCGACCGGCTCGGCCGGCGCACGCTGCTCTACATCGGCAGCTTCGGCTACATCGCATCGCTGGGCATGGTGTCGTGGGCGTTCTTCACGGAACACTACGGCATCGTCCCGGTCTGCATCTTCGCGTTCATCGCGGCGCACGCCATCGGGCAGGGTGCGGTGATCTGGGTGTTCATCTCGGAGATCTTCCCGAACCGTCATCGGGCGGCAGGGCAGGCACTTGGCAGCTCCACGCACTGGATCTTCGCGGCGCTGATCACGACGTTCTTCCCCGTGATGGTCACGGCGTTCGCGCCCGGCTACGTCTTCGCGTTCTTCGCCTTCATGATGTGCCTGCAGCTGCTCTGGGTGAAGACGATGGTACCGGAGACCAAGGGCCGCACGCTCGAGGCGATCCAGACGCAGCTCGGGCTGGCCTGATGTTTCGCGTCGTCGGAATCGGTGAGCTGCTCTGGGATCTGCTGCCGACGGGTGCGCAGATCGGAGGGGCGCCGGCCAATTTTTCCTATCATGCGGGTGCACTCGGCGCCGAGGCGCGCGCCATCTCGCGCGTCGGCGCGGATGCACTCGGCCGGGAGCTGATCTCCCAGCTCGACGTCCTCGGTGTCAGCACGCAGTACGTGCAGGTGGATGATTCACTGCCGACGGGCACCGTGGCGGTGGAGATCGATGGTGCAGGTCAGCCGCACTACCACATCACGGCTGGTGTGGCGTGGGATCATCTCCAGGTCACGCCTGATGCCATGATGGTTGTGTCGTCCACGGACGCGATCTGCTTCGGCACGCTGGCACAGCGAAACGTGGTGGCACGGGATGCGATCCGTGCGCTGGTGGCGGCATCACCGTACGACGCGCTGCGCATTCTCGACGTGAACCTGCGGCAGCACTATTTCTCGCCTGCGCTGATCGACGAGTCACTGATGCTGGCGACGGTGCTCAAGGTGAACGACGTGGAACTGCCGCAGCTGGCGGCGATGTTCGGTCTCACGGGCAGCGAGCATGCGCAGATGGTGCAGATCGCCGAGCGCTGGCAGTTGCGCGCCGTGGCACTGACGCGCGGCGACAAGGGGAGTGCGCTGTTGACGGAGCATGCGTGGTCGGAGCACCCCGGTGTGCGCGTGGTTGTCGCCGATACGATCGGGGCGGGTGATGCCTTCACCGCCGCGATGACGCTGGGCCTGCTGAAGGGGTGGTCGCTGGACGACGTGAATGCGCAGGCCAACCTGGTGGCCGCGTACGTGGCGTCGCAGGCGGGGGGGACGCCGGCGTTGCCTGCCGACGTCAGTGCAGCCTTTGTCGGCACACGCTGACACACGACGTCACGCTCACCGCACCGGCGCGCGCATCCCACGGCCTGGAAAGACATCGCTGACCAGCGCCCCGTCAGACACCACCGGCACACCATTCACCAGCACGAAGCGGAACCCCACCGATGTGCGTGCCGGCTCGGTGTAGGTGGCGCGATCGATGACTGTGGCGGGATCGAAGATTGTGATGTCGGCATCGGCGCCCACCCTGATGCGACCCTTGGTGCGAAACATCGGTGCGAGTGTCTCGAGCCGTCGCGCCGGTATCAGCGTCATCTTCGTGATCGCCTGCATCAGCGTCAGCTGGCCGGACTCCCGCACGTAGTGCCCCAGCACGCGGGCGAACGTGCCGGCAGTGCGCGGATGCCCCTTGCCACCATCGATGCGTCCATCGCTCGCGATGGCGGTGAGCGGACTGGTGATCGCCAGCGCCTCCATTGCCGGGGTGTTGACGAACAGAATCACCTTCTCGCCGGGATTCTTCCGGTTCAGCAGAAACGTCTCCCGCGTGAGCCGTTCACCGGTGCGCACGAGCATCAGGGTGCTGAAGACACTGTCGGGCCCATTGGCGTAGCGATCGAGCAGCGGTGACGACAGTTCGGTGGCACCGGCGACGTACGGATACGCCTCCGTCGTCACGTCGAGCCCCCGCTGCCGCGCCTCGGCGATCATGGCCAGCGTGCGCGGCGTGTTCGCGAGGCTGGTGCTGTTGAGGTGCACGATGTGCAGCGGTGCCCCGGTGATCGCACTCGCACCGATCACCTCGAGGTACGACTCCACCGAACTGCCGGGCTCCGCATCACCCCACGACCGGGTGTGCACGAACACCGGTGCCTTGCGACTGGCGGCGCTGCGGAAGGCCTCCAACACCTCGAATCGTGTTGCGGCCGGCGTGTACTGCAGCCCCATGCCGACACCGAGCCCACCGGCATCGAGCCCGGCATTGATGAAGCGGCGCATGGCCGCGATCTGCTCCGGCGTGGCGACGACGTAGCCCGCCGAATCGAGCGGCAGCAGGGTGTTCTTCGCGATGCCGGCGTCGCGGAGCACCGTCATGCGTGCCTTGATATGACTGGCTGCGGCGCCGTGATTGATCAGCGAGCGGCCGGCACGCTCCGCGTAGAAGCGTGGCACGTCGGCGGTGCCAGCCTCCAGCTCGAGTGCGGTCGTGACACCGTCCATTGCCATGACGCGATAGTTCTCGTCGTTCTGCCCGTGCGAGTGCAGGTCGATGAAGCCGGGGCTCACCACGAGCCCGCGTGCGTCGATCACTCGGCGCCCGTCGAGTGGCGTCGTGCCGATGGCGGTGATCCGTCCGCCACGGATGCCGATGGTGCGCACGGCGTCGAGACCCGACTCGGGATCGATGACACGCCCACCTCGGATCACGATGTCGAAGCGGGCGGGCTGCGCCTGAGCGCTGGTGGCAGCGAGGACGGTGAGGGCGACGGCAGCGAAGACGGAGCGCATGATGAACCTCTCTGCATGTTGGAATCGCACGGTGAACAGCATCCCGTCACCTCCTGGATCACATACGGTTGGACGACACTTCGTCGCGCTCAGCGCCGTGTCTAGCGCACGACCCCCAGCACCCGCATCTCGTCATCCAGCCCCGTCATCTCCCACCGGATCAGCGAGATCGGAATACTTCCCTTCGACAGGAACTCGTCGTTGAACGCACCGAGTACGAAGCGATCACCGAGCTGCCGCTGCCGGTCGGAGAGCAGCTGCTCCATCTGCGCCTTGCCGATGGTGTAGTTCATGCCATATGCCGGACGGCGCAAATAGATCGCGAGATCGTACCGTGCGAGGTTCTCCTCCATCAGCGGGACTTCAGCGTTCAGGTAGTCGATCGCCTGGCGCAGTGACCACTCGCCGGTCTGCATCCGCAGTTCGGCATGGATGCGCGCGGCGCGCTTGAGCTGCGCGATGTAGAACAATTCGCGCGTGCGCGGACGATCCTGCAGCAGACCGGCTTGCAGGTACATCTCCTCGATCCAGAATGCCCAGCCTTCGGCGCGTGTCCCGTCGCTGCTGCCGCGGCGGATGGCGCTGGCGTTCTTCCGCTGCAGTGTGCCGTCGAAGCGATGGCCGGGAATCGACGCGTGGATGTGATTGTTGAGCGGATCACGATAGGTGATCTCGTCCCAGAAATGCCGGTGGCTGCCCCACGGCGTGCGATCGATGAAGAAGGCGTCGGTTTCGTACTCCACCGGAATGTCGGCGGGGATCGTCATCAGTCCTTCACGCGCGGTGAAGGTTCGGATCAGCGTCTCGGCTTCGCGGGTGCGACGTTCGTGCTCGACGGCAGTCGATGCCGGCTCCACCTGCGGAGCGTTCCGATTGCGATGCCGCTCGATGGCGAGCAGGGTGCGTGCACGCGCCAGCTCACGTTCGCCGATGAGCCTCACCTGTTCCACGGTCCATGGCACGAGGCGCACATGACGCAGATACCACTCGTAGTTGGCGAGACCAACGAAAGCCGGCTCGGTCATCCGGGGCTGTGACTGCCGCAGCCAGTCGCGGAATGCACGCACGGCGGTCAGCGCCGCCTCGACGTCCGGGACGAGGGCGGCGTCGGTGGTGCGTGCCTGCGTCAGCAGATCCTCATACCACCCGATGGTGCCGGCGGGAGGGCGGGGGCGACGGGGTTCGCCCTGATTGATTTCGTCGGACTGCTCGAGCGCGAAGATCGCCATGCCGGCGAGCTCCGCCGACGGCGTGGTGAGCCGAGTCCGCGCCTCGGACAGAATGCGCGGCACCGCCTGCAATTGGGACACGAGCCGCGTGCGCTGTGCCTCAGGCAGAGGCAGACCGGCGTACGGGATGCGCGCGATCAGGTCCACCCAGTGCCCGGCATCGCGCGCCCACGGCTTCGAGATGCGCAGCTCGAAATCGAGGCTCGCCAGCTGTGTGCCAACCACGGCGTGGTCGGCCCGGTCCGTGATCGCCCAGCCCTGCGTGGCGATGGCTGCATGCTGACGGCTCAGACCCTCGAGCGCGCGACGACGGCTGGACAGGCTCGCCGGGCTGTAGTCCGGCACACCGGCTCGCAGCGTCGCCTGACGGACGGCGCGCAGCGAGTCGGCAATCGCCGTCATGGCGGGATTCCCGCTGTCGGCGGCGCGGTTGGCCTGGGCGATCAGTGCGAATGGCGACAGGGCGGCGCAGAGCGCGCCCAGCGTTTGGAGGCGGAGCCGAGACAGTCGGGAGAGCATCTTCTGATCACTCACGTGGCCACCATCTCATGGACGAGCCCGAACTGTGCCCGGACCATCGCATCGCCAGTCCCGTTCTGTCGCTGCAGCCGCGGCCGCACGACGGGTGCCGCCGCGAAGACCCGATCGGCATCACCCGGCCGTTGCACGTCTCGCAACAGATCCTGCAAAGCGGAGGTGATCGCACGATGTGCCAAGCGGTGTTCCCAGCGGGAGATGGCGGCGAGAAAGGCATTGTACGCCACGCCGCCCGCGACGCCGACCGCCGTACCGACCGCCGCACCACCAAGCATGCCGGCCAGCCCTCCGAACAGTCTCGAGCCCACGAGTGCACCTGCGAGGATGCCCGCGCCGCCGAACATTGCCGAGAGCATCACCGCTGCGCCGGAGAAGAAGCGCGTGTTGAATCGTTGTCCACGACGGAGGTCCACCGTGACGTTGAGTTCACACCCCGGTGCCTCGGCGGTACCACGCGGCGTGAGCGTGACGTGCAGATCCGTCACCTGCATCCGCGCGGCGTGATAGAGAAAACCGGTGACCACGCCTCGCTCGCCGGTCGCTGGGGTCGGGACGTACAACCCCGGCACGCTGAAGCGCAGCACGCCGCCCTGCAACGGATGCGGGCCGATGGCGGCCTCGAACGACAGGTGAAACGGCGCCTGCCCCGCCATGGTCCGCAGTCGATCGAGCACAACGTCAGCTGCCTCCGGGATCACACGCGACACCCGAACGCTGGTGGACGTGTGTCCGACGAGGAGGGCGCGATCCGCACGTGGCAATTCTTCGGCGACTCTCGTGGCGTCGGCGCCGAGCGCCTCGTGTTCGGCCATCGCGATCGCCACGAACTCCGCCGCAATGCCCGCTTCCAATGCGGCCTGCGTCACCTCTTCGGCGAGATACATCCCCGTCGGAGCTCGCGTGTCGGGGTCGAGCACGAGGGCCGACGCACCGCGATTCGCTGCCTGCTGTTGGACGTTCGCGGGGAGGATGGCTCTCGGCGTCGCCTCGTCCTGCAACTGCGCGGCCCTCGCCCAGATCGCGAGGGCCGCCTCTTCGCTCATGATGTCCATCGGCATCTCTCCACAGGGAAGGCGACGCCGAAACATATCACCAGCACCGCCCCGCTACTTCCGGTCCTTGTGCGTCATGTAGAGCGTCGAGTGCCGCGTCTCCAGCGGTACCGGCCGGCCGTCGATGAACAGGTACTTCGTATCGGTCCGCGCCTCGAGCAGGTCGCCCGTGGTCACCACCACGTTCGCCACCCGGCCGGTCTCCAGCGATCCGAACCGGTCGGCCATGCCGAAGATCTGCGCCGGCCAGAGCGTGACGGCCCGCAACGCGTCGTCCGGGCTCAGCCCGTACGCCGCGGCCATGCCGGCGATGTGTGGCAGGTCGCGCACCTCGGCGCCGCCGTCGCCGGTGCTGATCGCGAACTTCACGCCCGCGGCCGCGAGCTGACCCGGTGCCGCAAAGTTCACGTCGAACGGATCGTCCTCGCGACCAGGCAGCGTGCGGACGTGCGTGTAGATCACCGGCACGTTCATCTGCTTGAGTCGGTCGGCCACCGCCAGCGCCTCGCGCGCACCGGTGATGACCGGCTTCAGCTTCTGCTCCTGTGCAAAGTCGAGCGCGGCGCGGATGTCCACCGCACGATCGGCTGACATCAACACCGGCAGCTCACCGCGCACGTAGGGGACCATGGCGGCGAGCTTCACGTCGGGCTGCACGCGGGGCAGGGTCCGGTCGGCAGCGGCCGCGCGCGTGGCCACGTCATACGCGCGGGCATCAGCGATCAGTGCCTTCAGCGAATCGATCTGACGCTCACGCGCGCGCTGCGCTTCTGGCGTATTGCCGGCGCCGCCGAATCCACGGCCACCACCGCCGAAGCCGAACCCGCCGCCACCCGATCGCGGCAGAGTGATGACCAGGCCCGCCGACTTGGCAATCGTCATCTGGGGATGTGTCCATCCACCGAGATACACCATCGATGCCTGCCCCGACACGATGCCGCCGTTCGGACTCGACACCACATGGGTGACACCCAGCACACGCGTCACCCCGATGTGCGCGGAGTGCGGGTTGATGGCGTAGTACGCCACGGCGTTCGGGTTGAAGCTCCCGACCTCCGCGTCATCCACTGTGGGCGCAGCACCCTGAGGAATTTCACTGAGCCCAATCGATGTGCCGGCGTCCATCATGCCGGGATACACCGAGAGTCCGGTGCCGTCGATCACCTGCGCGCCCTGCGGCACGGCGACGCTCGCACCGACCGCGGCGATCTTTCCACCGCTGATCACGAGCGTGCCGCGCTCGATGGTCGCACCGCTCACCGGAACGATGCGCGCGTTGGTGATGGCGTACGTGCCCTGCGCGCCCCAGTTCGGATTGGGTGAGCCAAGCTGTGCCTGCACGACGGCGGGCATCATGAGGCCGGCGGCTGTCAGTGCCGCCGCTGTGAACAGTGTCATGCGGCGCATCAGTGATTCCCCCCGCTGGGTGCAGCCGGACGGGCAGGACCACCAGGGCCCCGCACTGCCGGTGCAACGTTCGGTTCCGCCTTTTCCAGTTCCACACGTTCGGCGGCCAGAGTCTGTCGGCGGTTCATGTCCTGCTGTCGGTCGAAGAAGGTCTCGCCGTCCACGATCGTGCGCTCCACGCGTGCGTAGACGCTGAACGGGTGGGCGTTCCAGATGCTGATGTCCGCGTCCTTGCCGGCTTCGAGCGATCCGGTGCGATCGCCGAGGCCAAGCTGCATGGCGCCATTGATCGTGATCGTGCGGAAGGCTTCCTCTTCCGTGAGCCCGTAGCGCATCAGCTTCGCCGCATCGACGTTCAGCCGGCGGATCCGCTCATCGGAGTCGGAGTTGATGCTGGTGAGCACACCGGCCTTCAGCGTGATGACACCGTTGTACGGAATGGCGTCATAGGCCTCGAGCTTGTACGACCATGAGTCGGCGAAGATGCTCACTCCCGCCTTCGCCTCGAGAATCTCCGGCGCGATCTTGTACGCCTCGAGTGCATGCTGCAGCGTGCCGACGGTGAATCCGAACTCCTTCGACAGTTCCAGCAGCATGTGATGCTCATCGGAGCGGTAGCCATGTGCATGGACGATCCGCTTGCCTTCGAGCACCTCCACCAGCGGTTCGAGTTCCAGGTCACGACGCGGTGCAATCAGCCCCGCGGGCGCCGGCTTGCGCGACGAGGCCGCACGGAAGTCATCCCACGACTGCCGGTAGGCTCGTGCACGCATGAATGCGTCGCGGATGATCTCTTCCTGGCCCATGCGCGTGAACGGATACCGGCGCTGCTGGCCCGGCGGCACGTTGGACGACTTGCGCGTCACGTTCTCGCCGAGCGCGAACTTGATGCCCGGCTTGGCGGTGGGAGGAATCACCTCGCGCACTGACCGGTTCAGCTTGAGCTTGAGCGTGACGCTCTGGCCACCGATGGTGTTGGCCGAGCCATGCAGCAGGTTGATCATCGTCACGCCACCGGCCAGCGAACGATAGCCGTTGACCTGTGATGAATTGATCACGTCATCCATGCGCACCATCGACGTCACCGAGAGTGAACTCTCGTTGGTGGCATCGCTCATGCCGTGCGAATGCGGGTCGATGATGCCCGGCATCACGAACTTGCCGGTGGCATCGTACACATCGGCCCCGGCCGGCGCGGTGAGCCCCTTGCCGATGCGGGTGATGCGGCCATTCTCCACCAGCACGTCGGTGTTGGCCTGTGTGCCGTTGGTGACGGTGATCACCGTACCGTTCCTGATCAGCATCGGCGCCACGCGGCGCGCTGTCGCAGCCGTCTGTGCATCGAGCGGAATGGCGGTGGCGACGGTTGCCGTCGTGGCGCCGAGGAGCGCGAACGCCAGCGCTCCGGCGCGTGTGCATCGCATGGAACTCATTCGCGCTCCTGACGCTCGCGCGCCCGGTCAGAGGTTTGGCGGAGCGCGGCGAACCTGCCGCCAGCGTGCCCGGTGATGGCGAGGCTCCCCGAGAAGACGCCGTCGTTCAGGCGTCCGCGGAACCATCCTTCTTCGGTGCCTTCCTTCGTGGTGACGATGGCGGAGAAGGCGATCTCACCTGCCTCGTCGATCTGGAGGTTCAGTACATCCTGTGCGCCGAGATCGCCTTCGAGCTGGCCGCGCAGCTGTCCATCCTGATCGCGGAGCACCAGTGTCGCGACATGCTCCGATCCTTCGAGCATGATCTGCAGCTGCCAGAGGCCTTCGAGGCCCGGACGCTGTGGTCCGGCACCTGCGCCCGGTCCACGTGCGACGACCGGCGCGGTGGCGGCGTGTGGGCGCCCGTCCACCCACACCTCGGTGACACGCGCGTCGGCGGCGAACAGATCTGTGCCTCGCACGACGGTGAGATCGGCGATCTTGCCCGCTTCGATCGAGCCGAGTCGATCAGCGGCGCCGAGCAGTTCGGCACTGCCGAGCGTGGTCGCGCGGATGGCGTCGTCGGCCGGGAGTCCGCCGGCGACCATGCGTCGCAGGTTCGCGACGAAGTCGGTGTAGTTGCCGCCAGCCTGCACGGCGAAGCGCACACCGGCCGCCTTGAGCTGCGCCGGTGTCTTCGGGGCCTGCACCCGTTCGCGCAACACGCGCAGCGGTTCCGGCTCGACGTCTGCAGCGGGACCAGTGGGTGCCGCCTTGCGCGGAAAGTTGATCGACAGCAGCACCGGCACGTTCTCGGCCTTCAGCCGGTCCGCGACGAGGTGTGCTTCCGAGCCGCCGCCGATGTAGGCCTTGAGCTTGAATTCCTTCGCCAGGTCGAGTGCGCGTTCGATCTCGCGCTGCGCATTGACGCGGAAGACCACCGGCATCGTGCCGGCGACGACCGGCAGGAGGGCTTCGAGCGACGGGTCGTAGTCGGGGCGTCGTGACGCGCGCGGATTACGATCGTAGGCCGCCTTCCGGCGTGCGTAGTGCTGCGCATCGAGCAGCGACTGTCGCAGCGCCGCGAACACGCCCATGAGCGACGACGGGAATTGCCCGCCGCCAATGCCCTGGAAGCCTATGTGCAGCGCCACGGCCGGTCGTACCGTGGCGGTGCCGAAGTCGGCGCCCGAGAGGGAGATCAGCGCACTCTGGCCCTCATAGACGCGTCCCTGCGGCGCGGTGAGTGCGGTCGTGATACCGGCGTTCCACGCCGCGGAGTAGTCGGTGCCATCCACCAGCTGGTCGATGGCGCGCACTTCGGGCTGCATGCCGACGGGCATCGAGGAGTTGGGCGCTCCCGCGGGCCGTGACGGCGCTGGTGCGCCGAAACCGCCGAAGCCGCCACCGGGGCCCGCTGGTGCGGCGCGCATGCCGAGGCTCGAGTAGGCGTCGATCAGGCCGGGGTAGACCGTGTGGCCGGCGCCATCGACCACGCGGGCGTCGGCGGGGACGGCGACCGAGGCACCGACGGCCGCGATCAGGCCGTCGCGGATGACGATGGTGCCCTTGTCGATGACCGGGCCGGCCACGGGCACGATGCGCGCATTGGTGATCGCGTAGGTGCCCGGCACGGAACGCTGCGCGAGCAGCGGTGGTGCGGCGAGCAGCGCCAGGGCGACGAGCGTCCGGGCGCGGGGGAGGGGGAGCATGAAGCGGCGACCTCTGGAGTTGGGTATGTGGGTGGTACGTGATGGGCGGCGGAGGCGTTGGTGTCGGCCTGGAACTGCACATCGGTACCGGACCTGCGCTGGGCGCCGTGCCGTTACATTCCGGTCACGTTCCGCGATCGATGGGCCAGGTACGGAGGCTGCCGCCGTGATCACCGGTCGGTATCATGACGCGTGCGTACGCGCCACGATCTGTGATGCTTTGGACCTCGGGTTCTCGGTGCTGTCGGCGTCGACGGTTGTGTTCGGGCCGCAACTCGTGCCGGCGCCGTGGAAGGCGCACGCCAGAATCGAGTGGTACCAGAGCTGACCGCTCCTGTTCATGGGGGCAAAGTCCCTGATGTCTCAGTCGCCGCACGGAACGAGCCCCTGATGCCTACCATGGCTGCACCTGCTGGCACGCATGTCGTGCGCCTGGTCATCATCGGCGGCGGCTTCTCCGGTATCGGGATGGCGATCCGGCTGCGGCAGGCGGGGATCGAGGACTTCGTCATTCTCGAACGAGGACACGATTCCGGCGGCACGTGGCGCGACAACAGCTATCCCGGCTGTGCCTGCGACGTGCAGTCATCACTGTACTCCTTCTCCTTCGCGCCGAATCCGGCGTGGAGTCGCAGCTTCGCACCGCAGCCCGAGATCCGGGACTACCTGCGGACATGCGCCCGCGATTTCGACATCGACAGGCATTTCGTGTTCGACCAGACCGTGACGGGCGCAGTCTGGGACGATGTGGCGCAACACTGGACCGTCACTGCCGGCAGTGCAGACACCACCACCACCGCGTGGTGTGCTCACGCTGTGGTGATGGCCAGCGGCGCGCTGAGCGACCCGATTCTTCCCGCAATTCCCGGAATCGAGGACTATACCGGCAACCTCTTTCACTCGGCACGCTGGAACCATCACGTCGACCTGTCCCGCAAGCGTGTCGCCGTCATCGGCACCGGTGCCTCGGCGATCCAGTTCATTCCGGAAATTCAGCCACGCGTGGCATCGCTCGAGATTTTTCAGCGGACGCCGCCGTGGATCCTGCCTCGCCACGACACCGCCGTGCCGGAGTGGCGGAAGGCACTGTATCGCGCACTGCCGCTGACGCAGCGCCTGCAGCGCGCGGCACTGTACGCCATGCGTGAATCGCTCGTCCATGCCTTCCACCATCGCGCCCTGGCCCGCGCCGTCGAGTGGCGCGCCCGGACGTTCATGGAATCGCAGATCAGCGACCCGGTCCTCCGCGAGAAACTCGTCCCCGACTACCAGATCGGTTGCAAGCGCATTCTCGTCTCCGACGATTACTACCGCGCGATCCAGCGCCCGAATGTCTCACTCGTGACGGAGCGGATTCGGGCCATTCAGCCGACCGGCATCGTCACTGTCGATGGCGCACTGCATCATGCCGACGTTGTCGTTCTTGGCACCGGATTCCGGCCAACGGATCCTCCCCTCGCCCCCCTGATCATCGGACGCGACCGGCGTTCGCTCGCCGAGGTCTGGCAGGGAAGCCCGAATGCATACATGGGGACCACGGTCGCCGGTTTCCCGAACTTCTTCATGTTGCTCGGCCCCAATACGGCGCTCGGTCACAGCTCGGTGATGCTGATGGTCGAGGCGCAGATCGATCATGTCCTGAGCGTCCTGCAACTCTTGGAGTCGCGGGGTGCTGCGGCAGCCGACCCTGACCCGACGGCACAGCGCGAGTACGTGGCCATGATCGATGCGCGACTGGCGACGTCGACATGGAATGCCGGCGGGTGCAGCAGCTGGTACCTCGATCGGACGGGCCGGAATTCGACACTGTGGCCCGATGGTGTTGGTCGCTTCCGGCGGACGGTCTCGCACGTGAACGCTGATGCCTACCGTTGGTTGCCGCGGCGCGCGTCACCTGCGCTGGTCACTGCCAACGGCTGATAATTCGCCGATCGCCACGATACAGCGTCATCGTGAGAATTTTCAACGACACCACTCGGACGTTACCGGCTGGGCCGGCTCTGTCACCCGGCAACCGCCTTCCGGCCGGCACATCCCCGGGCTACACTCGACGGGTGTCCCCGGCGCCGCTCGACCTCCTCCGCACCACCCTCGGCCACCGCTATGCCATCGAGCGAGAGCTCGGCCGCGGTGGCATGGGCGCGGTGTTCCTCGCGCGCGATCGCCAGCTTGATCGTCCCGTCGCACTGAAGGTCCTGCCGCCGGAGTTCGCTGCGGATGCCGGCCTGCGGGAGCGCTTCCTGCGCGAAACACGCACGGCGGCGAGCTTCTCGCACCCGAACATCGTGCCGGTGTTCGCGGTGGAAGACAACGAGGTGGTGCTGGCCTTCGCCATGGCCTACGTGGAGGGCGAGAGTCTCGCGGCGCGCGTGGCACGGGCGGGACCGCTGAGCGCGCGCGAAGCCGTCAGGCTGCTGCAGGACATCGGCTATGCGCTCGCCTATGCGCATGGTCGCGGTGTGGTGCATCGCGACCTGAAGCCC
Source organism: Gemmatimonadaceae bacterium (assembly GCA_031411975.1). Classification (GTDB taxonomy): domain Bacteria; phylum Gemmatimonadota; class Gemmatimonadetes; order Gemmatimonadales; family Gemmatimonadaceae; genus JACMLX01. Next base: position 35 of record JANOCB010000092.1, on the reverse strand, counting down.
GACAACATCATGCTGGAGCGTGCCACCGGTCGCGC
>JANOCB010000091.1:0-32472 GCA_031411975.1 Gemmatimonadaceae bacterium | reverse complement strand
TGAGCGAGACGAGCGCGATCCTGCACACGGCCACCGCGCGCAGCCTGGTGCTGCTGGACGAGATCGGCCGCGGCACAAGCACCTTCGACGGGCTGAGCATCGCGTGGAGCGTGACCGAGCATCTGCACGACCGCATCGGCTGCAAGGCGGTGTTCGCCACACACTACCACGAACTGACGCAGCTGGCCGACACGCTGCACGCGGCGCGCAACTGGACTGTGGACGTGCGCGAAGTGGGTGACGAGGTGCTCTTCCTGCACCGGCTCAAGCCGGGAGGCGCGAGCCGCAGTTACGGCATCGAGGTGGGACGACTGGCGGGCCTGCCGCCGTCGGTGCTGACACGCGCGAAGCAGGTGCTGGCCATACTCGAGGCGGACCAGCCCGTACGACGCAGTGCACCGGGGAAGACGCGTGATTCCGAGCAGACGGAGCTCTTCCTGCCGGCTGTGGTGGACGCACATCCGCTGATCGAGCAGCTGCGCGCACTGGACGTGAACGCGCTCACGCCGATCGAGGCGATCACACGACTCGCCGACCTGGCAGCGCAGGCCCGACAGGGGTGACCATCGGGCGTGCCTGACCGCTCGACCGGTTCACCGACGATGATGGCCATTCCCAGTGCGCGCGCTCGCGACGGTTGCATACATTTCCGCTCCGCTCGACGGCTGGTTCCCGCGCGGTCTCACCCACTCCTGTGCCTCCCATGACGTTGAAGCCCACTCTCGAGACGCCTGCGATCGACCCGAACGTGACGTCGGTCGACCTGCTGCGCGCCAAGGCCGATGGACTGTTCCGCATCGCGGCGGAATGCATCCGGCAGCAGGATCGTTGCGCCCACCTCGGTGCGCTGAGCTGTGCGCAGACCGAGAAGCGCCTGGCGCACAGTGCTGCGCGCCACTCGATCGAGGCGCTGGCCACGATGCTCGAGACCTACGAGAAGTCGTCGTCGTCGCTGAAGGTGGAGGGTGACAACGAGGCCTGGTGGCGCAAGGCGAATGCGGTGTGGATGGCGTCGCGCGAATTCGCACGGCGTCACAGCGGCACCGACGCCGCATCGAAGGATCTCGATTCACCGGATGCCGGTCGATTCGGTGAGCTGGCACTCGACTTCGAGCTCGAAGCGTCGGCACTGCTCGCGCTCCGTCAGGCGACGGACGCCTATCGCCAGGTTCGCCCCGAAGCGGTGTGATGCCGCCGCCGTCGAGCGTGGCGCCGCAGGCGATGCGCACGCTCGTGGCAGGGGTGGTGGATTACGCGGGACTCTTTCCCCCCGCCGCGCTCGACATGCGGTCGGCCGTGGCCCACTACGCCGGAAGCCGTGCGGGCCCTGATGCGTGGATGCTGGGTCGCTTCGTGGTACCGGCGGCGCGGCTCGACGATTGGGAGGCGGCCGTGGCGACGCTCCCGCCCGACGACGCGCTCGCGTGGAACGGGGCCCGGCTGAGCGCACTGCTCACGGGTGAGTTTGCGCGCGAAGCGGAGCTGATCACCACCTTCAACGCCCGCGCACCGTTCGGTGTGCTGATCGATGTGGCCGAGGGTCGCGCCATGACGGCGGATGCGGTGCTGGCGTTGGCGGCGGCGATGCCGGATGGCGTGACGGTGTACTGCGAAGTGCCATATCGCGATGATCCGATCGCACTGCTGCAGGCGGTGCGGAGCGCGAACGTCCGCGCCAAGATCCGCACCGGTGGCGTGACGGCCGACGCCTTTCCGCAGCCGCACGAGATCGTGCGATTCCTGAGGCGCTGCCACGAGCTGGGGGTAACGGCCAAGGCGACGGCCGGTCTGCACCATCCGCTGCGCGGGGAGTACCGGCTGACGTATGACGCCGATGCGGTGCGCGGGACGATGTATGGCTACCTGAACGTGTTCCTGGCGGCGGCGGCGATTCGTGTGGGGGCGTCGGATGCGGTGGCGATGGAGATCCTCGTCGCGACGGATCCTGCCGCGATCACCGTCTCGGCTGAGGCGCTGACCGTGTGTGGTGTCGTGCTCGATGACGCGGTGCTGGCGGCGACACGCGCGGAGGGTGTCGTGGCGTTCGGGTCGTGTTCGTTCCGTGAGCCTGTGGACGAATTGGCCGAGTTCTACGGTGTCTGAGCGTCGCGAACCGCTGCTCACACGGAGCCGCGGCGACACGGAGAAAGAGCGAAATGATTGTGAACAGCGGATGTTCAGCGGTCATGAGTTCAGCGGTCATTTGCACCGTGAAGGTGCCAGGATACCCTCCGTGCCACCGTGGCTCCGTGTGATTGCAGTTGCAGTTGCAGTTGCTGGCGCTGTTGCTGTCCGCGTACCGACCGGACTGAGAATCACCACGTGAACGCCGTTGAACATGCCCATGGACACTACGAACGATCCGAGCCGCGGTAGCTGGGTGGCGAGTGCGAACGACCCAGCGACCGACTTCCCGATCCAGAACCTCCCGTTCGGTGTGTTCCGGCGGCATGGCAGTGGTGAGCTGCCCAGGGTGGGGGTGGCGATCGGGGAGATGGTGTTCGACGTCACCGCCGCCGCGGCGCTGGCGGCGGAGCACTTCGCGGCGCATGGCGACTGTGTGGCAGCGTGCGGGCAGGGCTCGCTGAACGGGTTGATGGCGCTGGGGCGTGGTCCGCTGGCGGCGTTCCGGGCGGCGATCGGCGAGGCGCTCGATGCGGGGAATGCGGCCATGGCTTCGATGCTGGGCGACGCGCTGGTGCCGGTGGACGACTGCGACCTGCTGCTGCCGGCGCAGGTGGGGGACTACACCGACTTCTACGCGAGTGTGTACCACGCGACGAACGTGGGGAGCATGTTCCGGCCCGACAATCCGCTGCTGCCGAACTACAAGTACGTGCCAATCGGGTACCACGGCCGCGCCAGCTCGATGGTGGCGACGGAGACCCCGGTGCGGCGCCCGGTGGGTCAGCGAAAGGGTCCGAACGATGCCGAGCCCAGCGTTGGGCCGTCGCGGTCGCTGGACTACGAGTGCGAGGTGGGGGTTTTCATCGGTTCGGGGAATGCGCTCGGGGAGACGATCCCGCTGGCCGAGTCGGAGCAGCACATGTTCGGGTTGTGCCTGGTGAACGACTGGTCGGCTCGTGACGTGCAGGCGTGGGAGTACCAGCCGCTGGGTCCGTTCCTGGCGAAGAACTTCGCGACGACTCTGAGTCCGTGGGTGGTGACGCTGGACGCGCTGGAGCCGTTCCGTGCTGCGGCGTTCTCGCGTCCTGAGGGAGATCCACCAGCACTGTCGTATCTGCATGAAGACAGTAACGAGTCACATGGCGGCTTCTCCATCACGCTCGAGGTTCGTCTGCAGACGGCGGCGATGCGTGAGCGTGGTGATGCGCCGGTGAAATTGAGCCGGACGAGCTTCACGCACATGTACTGGACGCTGGCGCAGATGGTGACGCACCATGCGATGGGCGGGTGCAATCTCCGGCCCGGCGACCTGCTGGCGAGCGGGACGGTTTCAGGTCCGGGCAAGGATGAGCGGGGGTGCCTGCTGGAGCTGACCTGGCGTGGGGCGGAGCCACTCGTGTTGCCGTCGGGGGAGACGCGGGCGTTCCTCGAGGACGGCGACCTGGTGGAGCTGGCGGGCTGGTGCGAGGCGCCCGGTGCGCGGCGGATCGGCTTCGGCACGTGCCGCGGGGTCGTTATGCCGGCTTTGGTTTGAGCTGCGGGCTGGCTGAACTGCGGAACTGCTTTAACGCAAAACTGCACAGCCGCTAAAGGGCGAAACTGCGAAACCGCGCACGGGTGGTCGGGGCGGATCCCGGGCATTGGTGGCGCTACACGGGTTCCTTTTTTGTGGTGTGCTCCGCGCGGGCAGGGGGCTCACTGCGTCAGGCGGCGGATGCTGTCTTGAATCGCGTCGATCGGTGTGTGACTGGCGCGGTTCCCCCACGTCTTCTGCGCCGGCTACGAGAGGGGGCTGCCTGTCGGGTAGGGCGTCCTGACGCTGTTTAGCGGCTGTTCAGTTTTGCGTTAAGGCAGTTCCGTAGCTTGCGACGCGAAGCTGCCAAGTAAGGGAGTTACCGCCGAGGCAGTGGGAGTGTCGTCGTATGGACATATTTGTGGTCCCCTGTACTGATCCCCGATTGCGACGCCGCCCGGGGCGGTGGCGCGAGGCTGACACATGACTGCTTCCCTTGAATCCCTGACCGGTGCCCACGTCGAGCGGCATCGTCGGCCGTACGCGTCGGTGCTCGAGACCATCGGCTGGACCCCGATGATCCGCCTGTCGCGGGTTGGACGTGGCGTAAGGACGCCGCTCTACGGCAAGGCCGACTACTTCAATCCCGGCGGGAGTGTGAAGGACCGCATCGGGTTGCCGATCATCGAGGCGGCAGAGGCGAGCGGGCAGCTCAAGCCCGGTGGCGTGATCGTGGAGGGGACGAGCGGCAACACCGGCATCGGGCTCGCGATCGCGGCGGCGCACAAGGGGTATCGCTGCATCTTCACCATGCCCGACAAGATGAGCCAGGAGAAGGTGCGCCTGCTCAAGGCGTTCGGCGCCGAGGTGATCATCACGCCGACGGCGGTGGCGCACGATCATCCCGACAACTACGTGATGATGGCCAAGCGCATCGCGCACGAGACGCCGAACGCCGTGCTGGCCAACCAGTTCTACAATCAGGCCAATCCCGACGCGCATTATCGCACGACGGGGCCCGAGATCTGGGAGCAGACCGAGGGGCGGGTGACCCACTTCGTCGCGGCGGCCGGCACCGGCGGCACGGTCAGCGGCGTGGGTCGCTATCTCAAGGAAAAGAATCCCGACATCAAGATCATCGGCGCCGATCCCAACGGGTCGATCCTCGCCGAGTACTGGCGCAGCAAGGGGGCGAGCCAGATTCAGGGTGCGCCCTACAAAGTCGAAGGGATCGGACAGGACAAGGTGCCGGGCACACTCGACCTCGGCGTGATCGACGACTACGTCACGGTGGGTGACCGGGAAGCGTTCGCGATGTCGCGCCGCCTCACGCGCGAGGAGGGGATCTTCGTGGGTGGATCGGCGGGGCTGATCGCCCATGCGGCGCTGAATCTCGCGCGCCGCGTGGATGATCCGGACGCGCTGGTCGTGACGTTCCTGTGCGACACCGGCGAGCGCTACCTGTCGAAGCAGTTCAACGACGAGTGGATGCGCGAGAACCAGCTGCTCGACAGTGATCGTGCCACGCTGGGTGCGCTGATCTCGCAGAAGGATGTGAGTGCGCCGACGCTGATCAGTGCGCAGCCGGGCCAGAGTGTGCGGCAGGCGTTGCGCCTGATGACGATGCACGACATCTCGCAGCTGCCGGTGATGGATGGGCAGAACTGCGTGGGCAGCATCAGCGAGTGGTCGCTGACGGGCCGCAGCCTCGAGAACCCGAAGATGCTGGACGCCACGGTGAGCGAAGTGATGGACTCGCCGTATCCGGTGGTGGAGGGGTCGCAGGTGGTGGATGCCGTGGTGACGCTGCTGTCGAAGACCAATCCCGCCGTGCTGGTGCGCGAACATGGCAACATCGCCGGCATCGTGACGCGATCCGACGTACTCCACTATCTCATGGCCCGCTGATCGACATGCTGCTCACGGTACTGCTTGGCGGAACGTCGAGTGAACGGAACGTGTCGCTGGCGAGTGGATTGCGGATGGCAGCGGCGCTGCGCGAGGCGGGACACACCGTCAGGCTGCTGGACCCGGCGGCCGGGCCGATCGATGCCGACACCGAGGCACGCTGGCGGGAGCGGAGCGTGGGTGCCGCGCCGCCGTCGAAGGAGGAGCTCGCCGCGCTGATGGCCGCCGACCAGACGCCGATGTTGCCGACGCACCCGCTGGTGAAGGACGCCGAGTGTGTGGTGCTGGCGTTGCATGGCGGGCAGGGGGAGGACGGCACGGTGCAGGCGCTGCTGGATGTGGCCGGTGTGCGCTACACGGGCAGCGGCGCGATGGCGACGGCGATCGCGATGGACAAGGACATGACGAAGCGGATCCTGCGGCATGCCGGGGTGCCCACGGCGGAGTGGCGGATGACGCCGGTGTCGCAGGCCGACGCCATCGCTGCCTTGGGGTTGCCGCTGATCGTGAAGCCGAATCGCGAGGGGAGCACGGTGGGGCTGACGATCGTGAAGCAGCCTGACCAGTTCGACGGGGCGGTGGCCGAGGCGTTGCGGTTTGATCGCGAGGTGATGTGCGAGACCTTCGTGCCGGGCCGGGAGCTGACGGTGCCGGTGCTGGCGGGTGAGGTCTTGCCGGTGGGCGAGATCATCCCGGTGAAGGAGATCTACGACTACGAGTGCAAGTACACCCCTGGCATGGCGCGCGAGGTGTTCCCGGCGGACCTGACGCCGGCGCAGACGGCCGAGGTGCAGGGGTATGCGGTGCGCGGGTACGAGGCGCTCAAGCTGCGGGGGTGTGCGCGGATCGATTTCCGGATGACGGCCGAGGGCAAGTTCTATTGTCTCGAGGCGAACACGTTGCCGGGGATGACGGCGCTGAGTCTGGTACCGCAGTCGGCGGCGGCGGCCGGTGTGTCGTTCGTGGAGTTCTGTGATCGGCTGGTGCGGCAGGCCGTCTCGTAGGCACCGGTGAAGCTGCGGCGCCGTGTGAGCTGCAGTTGTGGTTGTCGCACGAGAGTGGAAGCCAGTTCAACGGGTCGGTGACGGTCGGGCTTGCCCGGAGGGAATATCCGGCCGACCTTCCAGTATTGGGTTCCGCAGGAACGGGAAATGCGGGTCGGCTGGTGCGTGGCTGGGAGCGCACCGGAACCGCGTGGTGCGCAGTGTGTTTCATCGTCTGAACGCCGTCGTTCACGTCCATCGCCGCGGTCGCACATGTCGAGTCAGTTCAGCACAGAGCAGGAAGGTCCCGGCGGCTTGACGCCTGCCGTGCTGTGGCTGCTCGGCCTGAATGTGGGCGTGTATTTCCTGCAGCGGACGGTGTTCCGGCCCGAGGACCTGCAGAGCCTCTTCGCGTTCTCGAGTGCGGATGTGTTCACGCGCTGGTGGACGCCGCTGACGTATGCGTTCCTGCACGGCGACATCTGGCACATCCTGTTCAACATGATCGCGCTGTGGCAGTTCGGTCCGCGCGTGGAACAGCTGTTCGGCACATCGCGCTTCGTGCGGTTCTACCTGTACTGCGCGCTGGGCGGTGCCGCGCTGCATTTCATGCTGTCGGGTGGTAACAGCATCATGGTGGGTGCGAGTGCGGCGGTGTTCGGGATCATGTACGCCTTCGCGCACGCGTGGCCGCGCACGATGTTGCTGTTCTTCGGGGTGATCCCGATGCAGGTGCGCTGGTACGTGACAGGATTTGCGGCGCTGAGCCTGTTCTTCGCGGTGACGAGTGGTGATGCCGGCGTGGCCCACTGGGCGCATCTGGGTGGGTTCCTGACGGCGATGCTCCTGGTGCGGCTGCCGAACGCGCGCCGGCTTGGCGCCTGGCAGGACCGTTTCAGTCCGGCGCCGGAGTTGCCGGAAGACGAGAGCATCCGCGCCGTGCCGCCGCGCGGCATGCGCCCCACGCGTGGCAACGACGCGCCCGATCTGGTGGACGATGTGGTGGCGCGCAGCAATGCGATCGTGCAGCGCCGCCCCCCCCTCGTGGCGCCGCAGCGTCCGGCCGTCACGGCCACCGTGGCGCCGGCGCAGAGTGCGACCGAGGAGCTGAACGATCTGCTCGACAAGATGTCGAGCGGTGGTGGCCGGTCGAGCCTCACGGATCGTGAGCAGGAGCGACTGCACGAGCTCTCCGAGATCCTGCGCGGACGCAGCTGAATTTTCGCTGTGCTCGCCGGTGGTCATGAGGCAGCAGCGGCAACGGAAAAGCCTCTCGCACGGAGGCGCAGAGGCTCGGAGGGTTTCGTGCGCTTGGGGCCATCTGTGCGCTGCACACAAACATTGAGGGAACTGCGCTCGGCGGGCGCAGTTCCCCTTTTTTTATTCTGATCTTGCAGACTGCACCTGTGCTGTGCGTCACGGAACAAACCCTCCGTGCCTCCGCGGCTCCGTGTGAGAAGTGTTCGCGATGCTCGTTCCCGTGAGAACGCCGCGTTGACGAGGCTGCTCAGCGCCAGAATGCGGGGACAAAAAGAGAGCCCCCCGGACTTGCCGGGGGGCTGTACCGCCAGGGTGGACCCAGCGGAGATGGTCGGCGGCATGCACCGCAGAACCGATGCGGGTAGTCTGGGGGGCGGTACAGCGGGGGGCAAGTGGCGCTTGCGTGAAATCTTCGCGGCGCGGGGTGACGGTCGCGAATCACACCGTTCGATCAGGTCAATACCGTGGGTGTCGGGAACTGGCGCGAGCGGGGGCGTGGTTCCGGTGGTGGCTATCTTGCCTGCTGACTCCTTTCACCGAATTGCGCGATGCCGAAGCCTGAGCTGCTCGAGACGTTCCCGAATCCGTATGCGGACCGGAAGTACGAAATTCACATGATCTGCCCCGAGTTCACGTCGCTCTGCCCGCTGGGTGGTGTGGAGACGGATGCGGCGGAACTGAGCCTCTTGCAGGGTGGCGCGCCGGACTTCGCGACGATGTACCTGACGTACGTGCCGGATCAGGTGTGCGTGGAGCTCAAGTCGCTGAAGCTCTATCTCTGGTCGTTCCGCAACGACGGCATCTTCTACGAGCGGGCGGTGAACCATATTCTCGATGATCTGGTGAAGCTGACGCAGCCGACGTACTTCGAGGTGAAGGGGGATTTCGCGGTGCGTGGCGGGATCAAGAGCATCATCACGGCGAAGTATGGGGTGAAGCCGGCGGGGCCTTGAGTGCGGGTCGGTGGGATCGCACGGAGGCACGGGGGGCACGGAGGGTCGGCGAGCGCGTAGGAGTATCGCCGTGAGGTCCGTGGTGGTGTTGGGCTTCGCGGTTTGTGTGGAATCGCGAGGTGTGTGGTGTGGGCGGGCGGTTGAAGGTGGGCGGTGGGGTGAGTAGGTTAGGCGGTATGGCCAGGTAGCTCAGTTGGTAGAGCAGCGGACTGAAAATCCGCGTGTCGGGGGTTCAATTCCCTCCCTGGCCACTGCACGACAGAGAAGCGCCCGACTCGATGAGCCGGGCGCTTTTCTGTTTATCGCCCGATGCCTGCGCCACGACGCAGGTGGGTGCACGGAGGTCGAGTGATGCAGGCGCGGGACGTCGGCATGCGCAGCCATCCCTCTCCGCGTCAGGTTCGCGCGCTCGGCTGCGTGTGTACCACGTACCGTCGCGCGCGCTGACGGTCTCCAACGGACATCGACGCCTCGTGATGAGTGCACTGTCACCGGAATTCCCCAACCCACGAGCACGAATTAGTGCAACGTGCAGTCACACAGACTCGATATCAAACCACTCCTTGAACGTCGGGCTATTCACAACAATCACCGAAAACTTGTTGGTGCGGGTCAGCGCTGCGAGCGTCGCCGGTGCCGTGCTTCCATCGGGAGGAAAGGCGACCAGGAGCATGTCCAGCTGCTGTGGGTGCGGGTTCGTCACGAAGCCAATAGCGCCGAGTTTGATGTCGGTGGTCTTCTGCGTGTTCTGAATCGGGTCGAACAACAAAGCACTCTCCATACGCTGTCGCACCCTGACGCGCGTTCCCACGAGCGCCTTGATGGCCGCAGTTCCGCCTTTGAACGTGAACTTCGCGTGCTTGAAGGCAGCCATCGTCGGTCTCTCAGATTCGATGAATGGTTTTCACGTCGACGGCGATGACTCGAGACCGTCGCAGGTCAGTCGAGACAGGAATTTCGATCGGGGTCGGTCGAGTATACGGCGCGAGCGCCGCCCCCGCGAGCGCCAACAAACAGGCGGCGGCATATTCGTCGTGAGAGCTGCAACGCCGTACCCGTCTCCGAGGCCCTTGCTGGTCGGCCGCACCTGGATGGGCGCGATGCCGGACGATCCCTCATTTCACGATCCGCAAGCGCACACCTGTAGTCCTGATGCGCCGAGCCTTACATATTCTGCCTCATCCGTAACAGCCGCGGAGCACCGCGAATCGCACCATGCCATCTGCCGGCAGCCGATGCTGATCAGAATCCTGCTGGCCGTCGACCCGAAACAGGTCATCGGCTGCGCCGTGTCGATGCGTTCGATCCTCGAGAACGCGCGTGACGGTGCATCGGTGCACTTCGACGTCATCACGAGCGGCATCTCGCCGCAGGACCGGCAAGCGCTGTGCGCTTCGGTGCAGGGCGGCCGGCGACAGGGAACCATCGATCTGCATGACGTCGACCTGACTCCCTTCACGCACCTGATGGCCTCCAAGCTCGTCTCGCACACGACCTACGCGCGACTGCTCATCGATGACGTGCTTCCGCCGGACGCGGCGCGCTGCATCTACGTGGACTGCGACATGGTCGTCGAACGTGACATCGCGGAAGCCTGGGAGTTCCCCTTGCAGGGCCGTACGGTTGCGGCGACGGCCAACGGCGACGCGACGGACTCACGAAGGAACCTGGAGCGGCTCGGACTGCAGGGGGACCGCTACCTCAACGCCGGCTTCGTGGTGATCGACGTGGAGCGCTGGCGGGCGTTGCATGTGAGTGAGCGTGCGCTCCAGCAGGCGGAGGCGCAGGGCGACCGCCTCGTGCTGCACGATCAGGATGCGCTCAACTGTGCGCTCCAGAACGACTGGGTCGTGCTGCCTCGGGAATGGAACGCCGGTATCCCGGTCTGTGATTGGCTCACCGACGACAGCAAAGCGGTCTTTCACTACTGGGGCGCGCCGAAGCCATGGCACGCTGACTACACAGGAAGGTTCCGTCCGAAGTTCTTCCGATACCTGGACATGACGGCCTTCGAAGGGGTGCGCCCCTGGAATCCTTTGGGTCTGGGTGCACTGATCGCCCGGTCGCGGCGACGGATCCCTCATTATCCCTCTGTCGTCCGGGCGATCAAGCGGCTTCTGAAGCGCTGATCGGCAGTCGCTTCCGGTTCCTTCCAGTGCCCCATCCGTGAACTCTCCCCGTCCATGGGGTCTTCATGGGGTCAGAGTCCATGAAGGTCCGTTCGGGCCATTCAGGGGAGTTCCGGTGACAGTGCACAGCTTACCGCCGGCGCGGCACCGAGACGTCAGCGGAAAGTGTGTCGGACGGTGTCAGCTCGGTCTGGATGGCACCATCCATCAAGGCAAATCGTGACTCCACGAACGCCAGACGCGCTTCGAGGCGCGCCAGCTCCGCGCGACGCGCGGCGACGTCCTCACCGAGTGACTGCTGCTCCTTGCGCAGGCGTGCCTGATTGCCAAGCAGCACGATGCTCGTCCAGATGCCGCCGGTGATGCCACCGGTCAACAGGGCCCACACGACGATTTGTCCCACGGTGTCTCGCTGGTGTCGGAGTGGAGGTGCAGCCAGAGCGCCGGGATGTAGTCCGCAGACCGGTGCGACGTTGGTGGTGACGGAACCTACGAGGCGAGCGGTCGCGCGCGTTTCACCGGGTGGGGTTCAGACCATCGCGATCTTGGGTCCGATCATGCGATCATGGGGTCAGAGTCCTTGAATGGGCCCATCAGAGTTCAAGGACTCTGACCCCATCAGCGGCACACACAAGAGCTCGGCACCCGTGAGACGATGCGCACCGTCGCGACGTTGTTAGATACGATCACCCACGTCGGCCGACGACGGGTGACCACATGCCTTTCCCCTCTCCCACCAGGAGTTTCCATGCGGAAAGTTCACGCGCTCGTCTTGGGTGCAATGCTGGCACTCACGCCTGTATTCTCACACGCCCAGCTTCCGGTCAGTACCGGCGCCCAGCAGACCGCCGGTCGCGACACACGCTGGCAGGTGGCCTACGGCCTCACCGGCGGTGGGCTGGGTTCGTTTTCCGATGCGTTCGTGATCACGAGTCCGGTGTGGGGCATTCCGTCCGGCGCGTCGTGGGTCGGTGCCGCAGCGAGTGGCAGCGTACCAGGTGGCAGCGGGGATGGCCAGCGGCGCTTCACCTATGTGGCGCGCACGCAGTTCACCCTCAATGCCGGTGATCAGCTGACGTACAGGTTCCAGTGCACGTTCGACAACTACTGGCTCGGACTGTTCGTGAACGGCACACAGGTAGGCACCACGGCCTGCGGCGGGGACAACACATTTTCGCTCGCGCCAGAATTCACGGTCGGCCCGTCGAGCTTCATGGCCGGCCTGAACTCGATCGAGTTCCGCTGGCAGGGTGACGGCATCACCGACGCCATCGTGATCCGCTCCAACACGGCCACGGTCGTGCCAGGCAACCCGGGCACGCCGGGCGTCGTGCCGGAGCCGTCGACGTATGCCCTGATGGCCACCGGTCTGGCGGGGCTGTTCGGCATCGCGCGTCGGCGGAAGCAGCAGGCGTAAGGCACTGTCACGGCAGGACAGCAGAAGCGCCCGGCGAGCAGCCGGGCGCGTCGGTCATTGGAAAACAAGTCGCGAGCGTACAGCCGTGGCAGGCTGAACGACGCCGTGAAGGCGGCGAGACGGAAGCGGTCCGGTGAGTGCCACCATGGGGTCTGACCCCATGGTCGCGGCGGACCTCTAAACCGTGGTGTCTGACCCCATGGTGGAAATCCCACCGCACACCGCCACCCACCCCTCCCGACGCCGCTGCGTCACGGCCCCCGACTCCGAGTCGATCCGGTGCAGGAAGAGCCACTCGTGCTCCACCAGATCCCGCACCATCCCATGCTTCGCGATGATGGCGTCGATCGCCTCAGCCGGTGCCTCGATGAACACCGACAGGCGCAGCGGATCGTGCATCCACCGCTCCCCATCGTGAACCGACTGCATCGCCAGGCCGATGCGGAGGTCGCCGCCGGCCCCCTCCATCACCCCGATCCGGCCGCCCACCACGTTGTGCAGCACCTTGTTGCCACTGCCGTATCGGAGCGGGTCCACCACTGAGGCGTAGTACTGGAGGTTGATCCAGTGCGTGACGACCATCGGGGCGGTCATGATCAGTTCCAGCACCCCGAAGCCGGCGTCCTGCTGCCAGCGATACTCGTGCAGAAAGCTCCGGCCCTGCAGGTCGATGGCCCGCGTCCGCTCGCGCGGGGCAACGATGAAGGCGGCATTGCCGGCCAGTCCCCACTCGGGACGAACCTCCGCCCAGTCGCGGGCGCGGTGCCGGATGGCACGCTCGAGCTCGGCATCGGCCACACCAGCAAGGCCCAGCGTAGGAGCCCGTTCACGACGGGCGCCGATGCCGGCGGCCTCGAACTGGCGCTGCAATTCGGTCACGTGCCCGCGATGTGACGCTGGCACCCGATCCAGATCGTAGAGCGTGACCTCATCGGTGGTGGTGTCGTGCAGTCCGCCCACGACGACCGTGTGCTCGAGGTCGATGCCCGCATCACGCAACCTGGCGCGCACGTCGCCGTCGTCGAACAACGCCGCGAGAGCACGGGCGTTCACTTCGCCGGTCTGCCCACCGCAGGCACCGCAGTGCAGACCGGCCGCGAGTGGATTGTTCTCGGTGGACGCCCCATGCCCGATCAGCGCCAGCACCGGAGCGATGCCGCTGGTCAGGCTCATCGCACCGAGAATGCCCTTCGCGAGCGCGACCCGCGCGTCGAGCGTGACCGCGCTCCCGTCAGCGAGGCGCGCGAGCTCCGGTCGCAGCGAACCATGCGCCGACGCCTTGGCTCGCAGCGTGTCGCCGACGCCAGCGCCCAGACCGAGCCCGTCACGCACCAGCTTCACCGCTGCGGCGATACCGGTGGCTTCGACGAAGCTGAAGGCCGACCCTGCCGTGCTGCCGAGCGACGAAAAGAGTGCACTGTCACCGAATTGGCGACGGGCGTCGTCTGCAGCGGCTGCCGATCCGGTGCCGGCATTCTCGACGATCATCGCGGGGGACAGCAGGCCCGGAAGCTGCGCCCGCGCCGGACCGCTGAGCGGCTGATAGGCGATCGGCAACCCGAAGAAACCGGCGAAGCCCAGCGTCTGCACCGAGGGTGCCACCCGCTCCAGCGAGCGCCGGAACACTTCCGAGCGCACGTCGATGCAGAACACGGCCTGCGCGGACGGCAGGGTCGGCGCCGCGAGCTGCGTGGCGAACGACGACGTCAGTGCGCGGCTCACTGTTTCCTGATACGCGATCTCACAGGCGCGCTGCAGCAGCCAGTCGTCGCGCTGCGCCGCCTCGACGATCACGGCTGCCGACGTCCACCCATCCTTGGCGTCACGCCACGCGTTGGCGATCGGCGTGGTGGTCACGCAACGACGCAGCACCACCTCCCAGGCGAGGCGCACGGCCAGCAGATGCACGAGCTGATCGTCATCACCGCCGGCGAGACGCGCCTCCCATCGACGATAGGCACAGACCGATGCCCAGCCGTTCACCGACAGCAGCAACGCGGTGAGATACTGCTCGCGCAATTCGTCAGGCACCGTCAGTGTTTCCAGCGCTTCGGCGATCAGCGCGCGTGGATCGGCAGGAAGTGCTGCGGCGGCTTCGCGGAACCGATGCAGCTGCATCAGCAGGCGTGGCCCACCGTCATGCATCGCGAGTTCGCGCCAGAGCGGGTAGAGTCCGTCCACGCGATCGGGGGTCCAGCGCGCCTGTCCTTCATCGAAGTACGCGGCACAGGTCTGGCTGATGTGACGCGTGACGTACTCCGTCCACGGCATGGCGTGACCGAGATCGCGACCCACGTCGGCGGCGTCGGTCACGAACTTCCAGTGCGCCGGCGCTGCGTCGTCACGCGCGAGCGTCGCCATCACTTCGGCCGTCGTGCGTGATGCCTTCGCGATCGTGATGGCCTCGGCCACATGACGTTCCGCAACGCGCCCCGCTGCGAACTGCTCGCGATACCAGCTGCGCGGCATGAGCAACGTTGCGCCGCTGAGCGCTGCAACGTCGGCGGCCGCGTGATCGATGGGCGCGCTGATGTATCCCCAGAGCGGATTCACCGCGATCATGCGATCGAGTGGCCACGAGGGCGCGATGCGATCGCAGGCTCGAGTGATCGTCTGCTCGAGTTCCGCTGCAACAGGCGCCGTGGCGCGCATCAGATCGGCGCTCACGCGAGCACCTCACGCAGCAGTGTCGCGGGAACGCTGGTGATGCGTGGCGGCAGCGGCAACGCGCGCGGTGGCCAGAGGCGGAAGGTGAGGCGCGTCCAGATCTCGTCGAGATAGAATCCGGCGAAGCAGGCGGGATAGAGGGTCCGAGCAATCCGACCGCCCGGCTGCGTGGCGATGGCAGCCTGCACCACGTAGAGCGCGCCGAACGCGATGATGACCAGATCGAATCGTATCGTCTGCATCACACCCGATCCCTGCACGTCAGGCGCGATGGCGGTGAACAGTGCGTGGCCGAGCGCGTAGGCAGCGATGAGGACGACCGCGCTGGTCGTTGCGCGCAGCTGGCCACGCGTGCCCGTCACCATGCCGCTCGCGAAGAGCGGGGCGATGGCGAGTGCGAAGATGATGCCCGCCGCGCGCGTGGTGGTATCGGGATCGAACTGCAGCCCAAGTGGCGTGCCGATCACGAAGACCGCAATACATGCCACGATCGCACCGAGGACCCAGTGCATGGCAGTGGTGCGCCGGATGACCGGTGTCATGCTGCGGATCAGCTGCTGCTCCACCGCGCGTCCCGATGACAGGAAGGCATGTGCCTTGTAGAGCGAGTGCGCAACGAGATGCAGCAACGCGAGTCCGTACGCACCCAGTCCGCACTCGACGAGCATGAAGCCCATCTGTGCAGCGGTGGACCAGGCGAGTGAGACCTTCACGCTGACACGTGTGGTCATGACCAGTGCGGCGAGCACCGCGGTGGCGGTTCCGGCGATCACGAGGAACGTCTGTGCGGCGTCTAGCCGTCCGACCAGGCCACCGGTGCGAATCAGCACGAAGCCGCCGACGTTCACGATGCCGGCATGCAGGAAGGCCGACACCGGCGTTGGCGCTTCCATGACCTGGATCAGCCAGCCGTGGAACGGGAGCTGTGCTGAACGAATGCCGACGCCGGTCACCAGCAGCACACCAGCGATCTGTACGCTGAGCGGGATGGTGGTCATGGCCGCCGCCTGCGCGACGAGTTCGTCGATGCGCTGCGTGCCCATGGTGCGCCAGATCAGGAACACGGCGGCAAAGATCACCAGATCAGCCACTCGGCTCAGCAGAAACTTCTTGTGTGCGGCGATCAGTGCGGGGGCGCGATCACCGAAGAAGGTGAGCAGCTGATGCAGCGTGAGGCTCGAGATGGTCCAGGACAGTGCCAGCACGAGCAGGTCGTTGGTGATGACCAGCAGCGCGACGGCGGCCATGGTGGCCAGGAACCAGCGCACGTAGCGCGAGCGACCCTGCGCGCCGCCGAGGTAGCGATCGCTGAAGCGGAGGATCAGGGCGGCGACGCCGGTGATGAGCACCAGCATCACCACCGTGAGCGCGTCGAGCCGCAGGCTGACGGCGAGCTGCGGCAGGCCGGGGATGGTGAGCGTCGTGACCGTGGCGCTGGTGAGCGCGAGGGTGACCGCCGCGACGAGGGCGAGCAGTCCGGCGACGCTGGTGGCGACCTGCGAGATCCGCCAGCGGCGTTCCGGGGCCTCGGTGAAGAGGCCCTCCGGCAGCAGCGCGGCGAGGAGGTAGGTGATCGGGATCAGCGCGCCGAGCAGGTACGTGTGTGGTACCAGCGGCTGCAGCAGTGTCGGGATCGGCATGGGGCATCCGGGGTCGAGGGTAGACAACCGGGAGTGTAGGGGGTCATGTTCGTTCTGTAAAATACATCTTTCATTCACTCACGTTCTGTTAAATGGAACAAAAACCGGTCACGGCGCTCCGGCTCAATTATCACCACCTTCACTATTTCCGTGCGGTGGCGCACGAGGGGAACCTGACGCGGGCGGCGCAGGGGCTGAACGTGGCGCCGTCGGCGCTGTCCACGCAGATCCGCCAGCTCGAGGTGCAGCTGGGTCAACCGTTGTTCAGCCGGCAGGGGAAGTCGCTGGTCCTGACCGAGGCGGGGCGGATCGCCCTGGCCTACGCCGACACGATCAGCGATGCCGGCAACGCGCTGGTGGCGACGCTGCGGGAAGGGCGACGACAGGAGCGCGAGGTGCTGCGGGTGGGGGCGGTGGCCACGCTCAGTCGCAACTTCCAGCGCGGGTTTCTGGCGCCGCTGGTGGGGAAACCGGATGTGGAACTGGTGCTCCATTCGGGATCATTGCGCGAACTGCTGGCCAACCTCGAGACGCACACGCTGGATCTGGTGCTGAGCAATCGTCGGGTGCAGGAGGACTCGGCCACGGCGTGGCGGTGCCGACGGATCGCGCGGCAGCGGGTGAGCCTGGTGGGGCCGCCGCGTGCACCGGGCGCCGCCTTCCGCTTTCCGCAGGATCTGGCCACGGTGCCGATGATCCTGCCCAGCCGTGACAGCGACATCCGCACGGCGTTCGACCTGTTGTGCGAGCAGCTGGGGATTCGGGTGAATGCGGCGGCGGAGGTGGACGACATGGCGATGCTGCGGTTGCTGGCGCGTGATTCGGATGCGGTGGCGCTGGTGCCGGCGGTCGTCGTGATCGACGAGCTGCGGAGTGGGGTGCTGGAGGAGTATGCGGTGGTGCCGAGTCTGTACGAGGAGTTCTATGCGATCAGCGTGAAGCGGCAGTATCAGCATCCACTGGTGGCGGGGCTGCTGGAGCGTGCGGCGGGGGCGGGTGGTGAGGTGTGGCGGTGACCGTGAATCCGAGGCACCGGCGCAAGTACAACGGAACTGCTTGACGCAAAGACGCAAAGACGCAGAGAGGTTTGGCACGACGCGAGTACTCGGCGCGTGGCGAGCGCTGGAAATTGTTGGGAACTGCGCTCCGGATCCGGTGACTGAATTCCGGTGACAGTGCACTCATCTCGGAGATCCGGTGACAGTGCACTCATCTCGGAGATCCGGTGACAGTGCACACACACCGGTGTGTGCACTGTCACCGGAATACCGTCACCGGAATCCCCTCACTCCGTCGTCACGCCATCGAAGTGCTCCGTGTCCGACTCGGCGTCGGCACGGGTCTGGTGGCGGACGCCATCGCGGTGATTCGGTGGTGAGTAGAGCGTGTACAGCTTGAGGTCCGTGGTGCCGGTGTTGACGATGTTGTGCGTCGTCCCGGCGGGAATCAGGATCGCGAACCCATCGCTGATCGGTGTTTCGACGCCGTCGAGCGTCGTGGTGCCGGTGCCGGACTCGACGCGGAAGAACTGATCCAGCGTGTGGACCTCGCTGCCGATCTCGCCCTGTGGCGGGATGGACATGACCACGAGCTGCGTGTGTTTCGCCGTGTAGAGCACCTGGCGGAAGTCGGGGTTCGCTTCGGCGACGGCGCTGAGATTCCTGACGTACCCGAGCATGGACCGACTCCCGGCGATGGTGATCAGTCGCGCGACGCACGACTGTCCACGGCAATCAGCGAGGTGTCGTGGTCGCGCGCCAAAGAGTTCGCTGGATTTTCGGTGTGGATTTTCGGTGACAGTGCACTCAACTCAGCAATGAGTTGAGTGCACTGTCACCGAAAATCTGGAAATTCTGGCACCTGCGACTGCTTCGTCTGCGCTGTCACCTGAGTGCCTCGCGCGTCAGCCGGATGACGGATGCGTGCGGATGGTGATGGTCCCTGCAGGTGTGCGTGTGACCGTGCGTGAGTCTCAGCTGCGGCGTCCACGCTGCGGCAAAATCGCACATTGCAAAGTGTCACCCTATGAGGTAACGTTTCATCGTGGGCAGGATCCGGCGTGCTGGGTATCTCTTCGTCACCTGGATCGGGGACCATCGGCCCCGGCATGTTCACGTCTTCCGGGACGGCGAGCTGGTCGTGAAGTGGAATCTCGAGCGCGATGTCGCGATGACGGGGCGCGCCAATGCGAGGCTTCGTGCCGTGATCGCCGAGTTGAAGCGGGAGGGAGCGCTGTGAAGATCATCCGTGTGGCAGACAACTACAGGAAGCGCGCGCTCGAGGTCACCGTGCGTGGTCGGACACTCGATTTTCCCTACGATCGACTGCGAGTGCAGCCGACGGCGAACGATCGCATCGTCTTCGTTGCGCCGGATCCCGAGACAGGGAATCAGGCCTTCACGTACCGGTTGGCGTCGGGTGCCGACGACACCATTCACATCGATGCCGTACTGGATGTGAACGGCGATCCGGAGTACCTGCAGCAGCTCCTGTTGCACCGGCTCACGATCGAGGTCCGCGATGCGTTGCGCGAGCGTGGAATTGGCGTTCGTGCGGCGGCGCGACGGCTGAATACGTCGCCAACGCAGATCTACCGGTTGCTGGACCCGACGCAGACCAGCAAGTCGCTCGGGCAGCTGCTGGCATTGCTGGCGATGACGGGTCGATCGGTGGATTTCGTGGTGCGAGCGCGGGAGCGATCGTCGGAGCGCCACGCTTCGTCGCGCGTGGCAGTGGCCTGAGCACAGGCTGCGGGCCATCGCAGACAACAGCGAAACGGTGACGGTGCATCAATCCGGGAGGAGTGCACTGTCATCGTGTGTCGTGCATCGGTGTGCGTACCCCACCGTGGGCCGCGACCACGTCCACATCGGGACGCGATCATCCGACGGCAGAAGCGCCGTGCCGGCTCACCGGGCGGACTACGGCACGAATCCCTGCGCCTTGTAGCTCGTGTATGCCGCCGTGGTCAGAGCGCGCAGCTCCTTGAAGAGCGCCGGTTGGACGCTGGTGAAGTTGAAGCACGACTTGCCCTGCATACGTGCCGCGAGCTCCGGCGAGATGCCGTCGAGCAGCTCCGGCTTCACGTACACCGGCATGAGATGAAAACTCACGTGGGCCTTCTTGATCTGCACGGCACCGAAGAAGAGCGGTGACTTGTTCTTCTGGATATGGTGCGTGTCCAGGTACAGCTCGGTGGCGGTGTCCTTTTTGGTGTCGAGCTTCGCGGCGTGCGGGGCGAGGAGTTTGCGGAGTTCGGTGAAGACCTGGGTGAGGTCGGGCATGGGATGCCGGGCGCTGATGAGATGAGAGCCGCGTGGGTTGGATGACGTTGCACGCGCCGGACGGAGGCGGCAAGACGGACGGTGCAGCCCGCCGGCGGTGAGGGGGCCGGGGCATGGACTGCGGGAATCGACTCCCGGGAATGGACTCCGAGTCAGCCGCGCGAACGGACTCCGAGTCACCCGCGCTGAGTCACCCGCGCTAACGGACGCGGAGTCCGCCCCGGGGAGTCCGCAACGGGGCGAGGGGACAGAGTCAGCGACGACGCGCCCGGAGCGTACTGCCCCGGGCGCGTCGTGTCGTTCTGCCTGCCTGGATTCGGTGACAGTGCACACTGCGGAGCAGTGTGCACTGTCACCGAATTGGACTAGAACCGGTACCGCACTCCCATCTGCA
The DNA here is from genome assembly GCA_031411975.1 of Gemmatimonadaceae bacterium. GTDB lineage: Bacteria > Gemmatimonadota > Gemmatimonadetes > Gemmatimonadales > Gemmatimonadaceae > JACMLX01. The sequence goes on along the minus strand of JANOCB010000091.1, from coordinate 12,197 downwards.
CCTGATGACGGTTGCCGGTCAGCACGCTCTGACCGAAGGTCGGGTTCACGGCGTAGCGGTAGTTGTTGGTGGTGGCATCAAAGCCGGTCACACGCAGCAACGTCTGGTTGGCACCCGGCACCACGCGGAAGCCACCGCCGCCCCACGTGTCGTTCAGCCAGCTGAGGGCGTTGAACACGTCCACCGTCAGCTCGGCCTGCTGGCCGCGCACGGTGGGGAGGCGCTGGGCGTAGCGCAGGTCCACCTGCGTCACGAACGGATTGCGGAGGGCATTGCGCCCGGCAATCGTGCCGAGGTTCTCGCGGAGGTACTCGCGGGCGCTGTTGCGCGGGTTGGCGAGCAGTGCATTCATGCCGGCGGCCAGCGTCGGATCGAGGCCTGCGCGCGACGGGTCGAAGATGAAGGCGAGGTCGTTCTGGTTGCCGAACGAGCCACCCACACCGACGTCGTCGTAGTTGATGTCCTGCGCCACCGTGGGCGACCAGGGAGTGCCCGACTGACCGATCATGCGGAAGCTCAGCTTGCCGCCGTAGACCTCAGGCAGTGACCCGAAGAGCACCAGCTTGTGACGGAAGTCGTTGGCGCTCGGCCCCCACGACAGGCCGCGCGGGTCGCCCGCCACCGGCGTGAAGACCGACGTGATGGCGATGCAGCAGTTGAACGAGTTGTTGTCGCGGGTGCTGTTGAAGGTGAACGAGCCACCGATGTTGGCACCGCGCGAGAGTGCGAGGTTGCCATCGATGATCAGCGCCTTCTGGAGCTGCGCTGCGTCGGCCCGGAACTCGAGCACCCGCTGGAACTGCGCCGAGGGGCGCGCCGCCACTCGGCCGGCCGCACCGGCCTGCGCCGGGTTGGTGATCACCGAGGGTGGCACGAACACCGGGCGGTTGTTCTCGTTGGAGAGCGTGAACGCCGGCGCGGTGGGCAGGTTCAGGTCGTAGTAGCGGTAGTTGTTGCGCGTGTCGGCGTACTGACCCGTGATGCCGAGCTGGAGGCGACCGTCGAGGAAACGACGCTGGAAGGAGATGTCGGACTTCCAGGTCTGCGGCACCGTGTAGTCGTCGGAGAACAGGTTCAGGTACGTGGGCCGCGCGCCGCCGCCCGCCGGGATGCCGGGAGTGTTGGCGAAGTCCTGACGGTAGAGCGGGAAATCGGGCGTGGGTACGTTGGCGCCCGTCAGGAGCAGGTCACCGAGCTGCGACCCATCGTTCAGCAGATGGTTGATGTGCGCCATGTAGTGCGGCTGGGCCGTGAAGAGACCTGACCCGACGCGGACGATGTCGGTACCGCGGTTGCCGATGTTCCAGGTGAACTGGCCGCGCGGCTGGATCTGCTGCGCGAACGGCTTGGTGTCGGTGCGCTTGCCGAAGGTGGCGAGCGCCGTTGGGTTCGGGTTGGCGGCGGTGAGGAAGGCCGTCACGTCGTAGCGCAGGCCGCCGGCGATGGTCATCGACGGACGGAGACGGTGTTCGACCTGTGCGAAGGCACCACCATCGAACACGTTCTGACGCATGCGTGGCTCGAGGTCCTGCAGCGGCACCAGTCGCGCGTACGACGACGGGCGACGGGCTTCGAGCGCGGCCAGGTTCGGGAACTGGAAGAGTCCATCCGTCTCGATCGACACGAACATCGACAGGTTTTGGAAGGAATTGTCGGTGCCGAAGGTGTACGATGTGTTACCGCGTTCGAAGCGCGAGATGTTCACGAACTGGAACGACTGTTCGGTCTGGAGCTCGGGGCTGGTGCGCTGGCCGCCGAACTGCAGGATCTGCGGCGCGCCGGTGCGGCCGTCGGGCAGCGTGGAGGCCACCGTGACCCAGCCGCGCGGGAGGCGGGTGTTGGGCTGGTTCTCGAGGAGGCGGTTGGTGTAGCTGAAGCGCATGTCGTTGGTGCCGCTCACGCCGAGGCTCGACTTGAGCGACGCGAGGAACTGGTTCTCGCGGGAGAACTGGTTGCCGCGGCTTTCGAACACGGAGAGCTCGCGATCGGGAATCGAGTTGTCGTAGACCCAGTCGCTGTAGTTGTGACGGACTGTGAGGCGGTTGCGATCGTTGATGGTCCAGTCGGCGCGGGCGAAGACGGTGTTGAGCGTGTTGCCGCGATCGAAGCGGCCGGTCTGCTGTCCGCTGGAGAGGCCGTAGCTGCGACGCAGGATGTCGAGGAAGCGCGTGACCGAATCGGGAGCGACCTGCAGGCGCGACCAGTCGGCGTTGTTGGTGACGTCGAGCGTGAAGAACGGCTCGGCGACCTGCTGACGGTCGTAGGCCACTACGTAATGCAGCTTGTCCTTGATGATCGGGCCGGAGAGCGAGCCACCGAACTGCCAGTTGGAGAACTCGGCCACGTTCTGGTTCAGGAAGTTCGTGTTGGCCGCTAGGTTCTGGTTGCGGTTGTAGCCGAACACCGAGCCGGTGGTCTTGTTGGTGCCGCTGAGCGTGGCGACGTTCACCGCGCCGGCGCCCTGTCGGCCCTGCGTCACGTCGTAGACGTTGGTGACCACCTCGAATTCACGAATGGCCTCGACGCTGAGCGAGTACGGGCCGCGTCCGAAGCCGGTGCCCCAGATGGTGTTCTTCATCTGCACGCCGTCAACGCGGATGTCGGTGCTGCTGACGCGACCACCGGCGATGGACGACGAACTGGTGATGATGCCACCGGTGCCGGCGCGCGACGTCGTCGGCGCGATGATGGAGAGGTCGGCGAAGCTGCGGTCAGCGATGGGCAGGTCACGGATCTTCTGCTGATCGACGACGAAGCTGGCGCCGATGCGTTCGGTGCGCTTGGCCTCGTTGTCGGCGCGCACGTCGACGGCGGCGAGCTGCTGCGCGGCGGCCTTCAGGGTGAAGTCGAGGGTGACGCGGTCACCGAGGTTGAGCGTGATGCCGGTGCGACGTTCGGCGGCGTATCCCAGCTTGCGGACGGTGATGTTGTAGGGGCCGCCGATGGGGAGCTGCGCGAAGACGAAACGTCCGCGGGCGTCGGTGCGGCGGACTTCCTGGAAGCCGGTGGCGTCGTTGCGTGCGGTGACGTTGGCGTCGGCCACGGGTGAGCCGTCGGCGAGGCGGATGGAGCCGCTGACGTAGCCTTCGGTGGCCTGGGCATTCGCGGCGGGTGCGGCGAGTGCGAGGGTGGTCGTGAGTGCGAGGAGTGCTCGCTGCAGACGGAGCAGGTGACGCATGGGTGGGCTCGTTGACGTTGGGTCGAGTGCGCGGTGCGGCGCGCGAGGTCAAAGAAGAGCAGGTACGGGTCACAGAGTAGTGGGGGGAGTGTCACTCCGGTGTCACGGTGTGTCGAGGATTTTGAGGTGGGGTTGAGGGGTGCGGGCGTGTGTTACACGGGTGAACGATTCCGTGTCGGCGTGATGGTGTGTGATGTGTGCGTCACGACGTGCGCCGATCTGGCGTGAGCGGGCGTCATCTGTCGATCGTTGCAACCGTCCGCCGTCTACAGGCCCAGCAGGAGCCGAACGTACCGCTGGACACTTTCGATTCGCGGATACGTGACATCGCCCATATGCCGAACCAGGCGATCCTTCGAGATGGAGCGCAGGTCCTCGCACTTGATGTAGCTCTCGAATGTCAGCCCCGCTTCACCGGCTGGCACCATCACATGCGTCGGGATCGACCGTTTCGTTTTGGTGATCGGTACCACGATCACCAGGTCCGCCGGGCCGTGGTTGAACTTGTCAACCGAGAGGACGAGCGCCGGGCGCATGCCGGATTGTTCGCGCCCGCGTGTCGGGTCGAGGTCAATCATCCACACCTCGCCGCGCGAGGGCGTGACGTGCCCTGCGCTTCCACTACTCACTCGTCACGCCGTCCAGTGCAGTGCCATCCCATGCCGTGCGCTCCGCCTGCTCCTCGCGCCACGCGCTCTCGTCGCGCTTGACCGCAGCGAACGCGGCATTGATCTCGTCGAGCATCCGGTCGCGATTGTACGCCGCCAACGCCTCGTGGATGATCTCCTGGTGCTGCATCCCGGTGGTTGCAGCCAGCTCCTGCAGCAGTGCATGGTCGCTGTCCAGAATTCGCGTCTGTGCCATTGGACTCCTCCGCTGCACGGTAGTTTACTGCTCAGTATACCAATCAGTCAACCAAAGGGTAACGCGAGTCGTCACGGATTGCTTGATCCTACCCTTCTCGAGTGTTTCGCAAACCTGCTCGATGATCTCGTCACGCTCGGGCGTTGGCCTGCCGCCGACGGGGGTGACGGAGGTCGAGACGGACTTCTGACGGCGATTATACGGAGTTTTGGAGGTTTAGCAGGTTTATCGGAATTCGATAGTGCGTGCACGCGCCTCAGCGAGCGTCGCGATCTCGTTGGTCGCATCATCAACGATCGGCATGGACGGCTCCTGGTCCAGGGTAGTCGTTGCTGTGCACGAGGAACTTATGGCCCCCGTCGCGAAGTACCGGGCGAACAGCTCGTCCTGCTCATCGAAATGGCCACGCGCGGGTCTGACAGCCAGTCCAACGAACGCCGCGATTCTGGCAAACAAGCCGTTGGTGGTCGCACCCGTACGGGCGCGCACGGGAGAGTCTGGCAGCGAGGCGCCGTGTGCCGGGAAATGGTACCTCGAAGGCATCTTCGGGTACACAGGCGGGTGGCGTTCCGTTTCGTTTGTTTCGACCATTGCACTTGCTTCGTCTGGCATGTACCATGTCAGGTATGCTTTCCCTCGCCGAACTGCCTACAGAAGCGATCGCCCGGGAGGCTCAGCAGGCCCACCGCGGTCTGTCACGCCTCACGGTTGCCTCGGACCACAATGTGCGCCTCGAGGTAGATGGCGGTGCGCACGAGTCTGTCACCGTGCCCCGCGCCGCCTTCGATCTCTTTCTGGAGATTCTGGGCCAGATGGCCAACGGCAACGCCGTCACGATCGTCCCGGTGCACGCTGAGCTCACGACGCAGCAGGCGGCCGATCTGCTGAACGTGTCGCGGCCACACCTCATCTCGCTGCTCAAGGCAGGCGCGCTGCCGTTTCGGACGGTCGGCACGCACCGACGTGTGCTGTTCTCCGATCTCGCAGCGTACCGGAAGACGCAGGAGGCTGCATCGCGACAGGCGGTGGCCGAGCTCTCGCAGCTGACGCAGGAACTCGACTTCGAGCTCTGACTCCGCATGCCATTCTCGGTCGTGTACGATGCGTGCGTGCTCTACCCGAGCTCGTTGCCTGACCTGCTGATTCGCGTGGCGCGCGCCGGAATCGTGCAGGCACGATGGTCGGAGACCATTCTGGATGAAGTGTTCAGGAACATTCTCGCGAAGAGGCCAGACCTCGACGCAGCCAAACTCCAGCGGACCCGTGCGCTGATGAGCGCGGCGTTGCCGGCAGCGATGGCGCACGGGCATGAAGAGCTGATCGAGGGGCTCAGCCTGCCTGATCCCAACGACAGGCACGTCCTCGCTGCCGCCATACGTGCTGGCTCTCAAGCCATCGTGACGTTCAACCTCAAGGACTTCCCCGAGGACGCGCTGGGGCGTTTCGACATCGAGCCGAAACACCCCGACGATTTCCTCATGAACTGCATCGACATATCGTCATCGACGGTGATGCAGGTGATCACGGAGCAGGCAGGCGACTACAGACATCCACATGTCACCGTGCCCGAACTCTTCGCGGCGCTGCGTGGGCAGGGACTCGTGCAGTCGATCGCCAAGCTGAATGATCTCCGATCGAGCTGGATGCCACCGGGCTTCTGACTCCAAGCCACTGGCGAGCAGCCAACGATCGCCTCCATCGTCGTTCAACTGCTGCCACGCATACCTCACACGCGAAGCACCTTCATCACCTCATCCCCCAGGTGATCGATCACCTTCACCGCGATCCGCGCAGTCTTCGACTTCACGAGCGATTTCGCACAGATACGGGTCCGTGGTGGGGAATTACAGCATCTTGTGCGTCAATCGGAGCGTGTCACGGATGACGACCGCCGGGATGGCATCGATGAACGCGGCGCGTCGCGCGATCCAGTCGAGGCTATTGACCTGATCGGCGAGGATGACGCCGGCGACATTCAGTCCGTCGGGTATCGCGACCTCGAAGGGGTACCCTTTCGATCTGCTGGTGATCGGGCAGACGAGGGCGAGTCCGACCTTCTCGTTGTAGGCGCGTGGTGAGAGCACGAGGGCGGGCCGGCGACCGGCCTGTTCGTGTCCGGCCTGCGGCGTGAACTCGAGCCAGATGGCGTCACCGCGATCGGGGACGTAGGGCTTCACCATTCCTCGCGTCCGATCGGCGGCTCGTCGAGGAGTGTGCCGTGGAGGGTGTCGGGGGTGATGCGGGCGAGGAGGGCGTCGAGGGATGGGGTCGCGACGGGGACGAGGACGATGCGACCGTCTTCGAGGCGGACGTCCAGTTCGGAGCCTTCGTCGATGTTGGCGTCCTGGGCGATGCCGCGCGGGATGCGGATGCCGAGGCTATTGCCCCATTTGCTGAGGGTGACGCGCATGGGGGCGGTGGGGGGCGGGTGAGGGCCGTGGGGCTCGACGGGATGGATATACATTACATATACGTCGGTGGAAGGAGCAGGGGTTGGGGGTGGGGTTGGTTGTCGGCCACTGCGTTGTCGCAGCGGTCTCGGATGCGCTCGAGCAGTTCGTCGCCCCCTTGTTCTTCGACGGCGTCGTGCAGGATCGCGGCGATGGCATTGCCCCTCGTCACCGCCGGCTTCGATCACGATGGCTGTGACGCCAAGGAGATGCGCGATGAAGGGAATTTCGTTGCATTTCCGGCGTCAGGCGCCGTGGATCGCGGCGGCGAAGGCGAGGGCGGTGGAGAATCGGGGGCCAATGGGGAGCTCCGGTGAGCGGATTGTCAAAGACATTTCGCGACGCGTCGGGTGCCAAGCGTCCCGGCGTCACGCCCGACGATACAGTCATATGGCAGGCACAGGCTGTCGCACAAAAAAACGGCGAGCAGTTCAATCCCCATGAATCGGATCTCCCATGAGCACGATTACGACCGCGCAGATCGCCGCAGCGTACTCCGTTGCGGCGTCAGTGTATGATGAGGCGCAAAAGCCGGAAGATGGGACGCAGTTGTTGAGTAAGACTCACGGGTTGAACGAGAATACCGCCAGAGATTTCATCATGCAGTTCCGCATGCTGATGAATGGCAAGGAATTCAAGCGCGCGATGAGTGCCGAAGCGCTCGAGTACTTCCTGACTCGAATTCGTGCGGATCGCGGCGAGCGATCGTTGGAGCATGCAATTGCCGCTGCACGGCAGCACATCACATACTACGAATCGCAGGCCAAGAGCCGGCTGAAGAAGTCGCGGGCGGTCATTGCAGCACACGAGGCAGCGCTACCGCCGGTACAAACTGCAGTCCTGACGGCCGTGCGATTCGACTCGGCCGTGCAGCAATCCCTCAGAGACACATCGGCAAAGCGACAGGCGCGACTCGCGGCGGCCAGCAAGACTCCGACGAAGATCATCGTGACATCGACGGCATTCGTGCGGAACGCAGACGTCGTGGCTGAAGTTTTGTTGCGTGCAAAGGGAAAGTGTGAGTGGTGCCTGCAGGCAGCGCCATTCGTGAAGAAATCGAATGGTGCTCCGTATCTCGAAGTGCACCACAAGGTTCCGCTCGCAGACGGAGGCGATGACACAGTGGACAATGCTGAAGCGCTCTGTCCAAATTGCCATCGCAAGCGGCATCACGGGTGAGCGACAGCTCCCCTATGCAGCGCTGATACGCTCATCGTCCAGCAACTTGATGAATCGTTCACCGCGGTGAACTCGCGCGTACGCGATTTTGATCGACTCGGATCCGTGGAGTGATGCGATCACGTCGTCGATTGCCTCTTCATGGCTCTGGTCTCGTACCAGGTGAACCAGATAGCCGTGTCGCACCTTGCTGTTGAGGAGCTTCTCGGCGTCCTGTCGCAGATGGCTGACGCGATAGTTGAGCCCCATCTCGATCACGACGGCTGCGTCGAGCAAGCCCTTGGTGAAGTCGGGGAGGCTGGCCTCATAGAGCTGAGTGGGCGAGAGGATGGCCAGGTCGAATGACCCACGGCGTCCTTCGTTTTCCGGCCGCGCGATCGTCTCAGGCCACTCCTTGTGGATCGGCTGTGTCTGCGCTTCACCACCCGCGAGGCCGAAGTGCCGATCGAAGAGCGGCTGTCCGCGAAGCAGCGAGTAGAGCCGAGCGTGGATGGAGTGCTCGACGCGATGCAGGTACGGCAGTTCGAGAAACTCACGAACAAGTTCGTTGACGCACAGTTCGGTGATGTGTCGTGCACGTCCGATCCACTCTTCGTCAGACTGCCGGGGCTTGATCGGAGAACGCGACGGAGGCTTCGTGCCTGCCGTCGCTGGTTCGACGACGTCGAGGACGACGCCGGAGGGGCTCAGCTCGAGCGTACCGCCGAAGCGTTCCGACAGTACCTGCGTCAGCGCTTCGAGTGATGCGCATTGCTGGAGCTCCGGGATGGGAAGGCTGACATCGATGGGAAACCTGAATTTCCACTCGTAATTGCCTTTCGCCCCGCCGATGGTGCAGACATTGATCGTCTGTGAGATCTGGCCGGTGACGAGATAGACATCGCGGTCTGCTGCACGGAACTTGATGGAAGAGGGCATGTGCTCTGTGGTGTCGTGTTGGAATACGGTGCACCGACGATATGCGCTTTACGTCGCGGAAGATGTCATCACGCTCTGACATCACCCCGAATTGCCGCACATCATCCACAAGCTCCGACCCTGGCGTCACGCTCGTCAGCAGCAACTGGTCCCGCGCCCGAGTGCATGCCACGTACAAGAGCTTCCGCTCGGTCTCGTACATTTCCCTCGGATCCTGCGATTCGTCAATGACGGCGACATCGAACACGGGTCGCTTGAGCGTGACCACTTCTGCTGCGAGCCGCGTGAAGCTCCACGCCGTCAGGACCGCCAGTCGTCGCCGGGCATGATCCGCTTCATGAACGCGTCGAACAGCGGCACCGTGAATGCCGTGTCCCCGTGATTCGGGCTCCAGATCATTCCCTTGGCGATCAACTTGCCCCGCGTCGGTCCGAGCGACGTGACGACTCGCGCGAGGACATCCGCGATGTCACCGGATCGATGCGGTCCCGCGCCCAGCTCCGCCATCGCCCTGAGGTACAGCTTCTCCGCCGGCGTGAGGCGATCGAAACGCACACGGAAGAAGCTCTCGTCGAGTGCGGCGACGGCGACCGTGGATGCCACCCTGACGTCATCACGCGTGATGGGCGACGCGTCAGCCACCTCCCACGAGTGCTTCCCCCATTCCTGCAGGAAGTAGGGGTATCCCCGTGTTTCTTCCACGATACACGCCAGCGCCTCTTCGGTGATTGCTGCCTGCTCCTGTGCCAACGGCGCAACAATGGCCAGACGCGCGGCCTCCGGCGGTAGTGGGCCGACGGCGGGGAAATCGAAGAGGCGCTCGGCATACGACTTGGCCCGACCCATCCGCCCGCGAAGCTGCGGAAGACCGGCACCGACGAGCACGACTGGGAGTTGCTGCTGCGCGGTGCGGTGCAGTGCGGTGATCAGCGCTTCCAGCTCCGCTTCCTTCACGTACTGCAGTTCGTCCACGAACATCGCCAAGGCAGTGTCCGCATCGTGCGCCGCTTCTCCGGCGACTTCGAACAGCGCCTGCAGGTCGTGTTCCAGGTCGCCGTTATCCGCGAGCCCTGACTCCGGGTCGAAGTCGAAGCCGACCTCGATGTCGTTGTACTTGAGCTTGAGCGCCTTGGCGAAGCCGGCGAGACCACGGAGCGCCCGCGTCGCACGATCCTTCGCCTTCTCGATCCTGGACAGTCGCAGGAGCGACTGCCGGAGCTGCGGCGCAAGCAGGGCCGGCAGCGACCGGTTCTCCGGCGCTTCGATCCGGATCGTGTGGATGCCCACTGCCTCGGCGTCCGACCGCATCCGGTCGAGCAGGACCGTCTTGCCGACCCCGCGTAAACCGACCATCAGGATGCTCTTGGTCGGTCGTCCGATCCGGACGCGCTGGAGCGCGATCCTCACGTTATCGATGAGTTCGTCGCGACCCGCCAGTTCAGGGGGTGGGGCGCCAGCGCCCGGGGTGAACGGGTTTCTGATCGGGTCCATATCCGAAACGTACAGACTTTAGCGAAGTTATCAAGAATCACAAAACTGACTAAACTCGCTAAGATCGGCATAACCGGACGGCGCTGCCGGCCCAGAGTGTCAGTAACCACCCGACGGAATCCGTTCCTGATGTCCGACTCCAGCTGCCGAACCGCCGATCTGGCCCATGAGTCTCTTCATTCGGTTATGCCAATGCCGCCAGCCTGAGAGACGGGTACCTCGAGGGCGTCCCCGGGTCCACAGCTGGGTGGTTATGCGGTTCGTTTGATTCGGTGCCGATGAAACAGCAGGCGATGCCGTCCTTGCCGCCGCTGATTACCTCACCGGTCTGCGGCTTGAAGACATTCACGCGGTTGACCTTCAAGTGACGCTGCGGCGATGAGGTTGGAACTCGCGGTCATCACAGCAAATCGTACTTAGCCGCCGACCCGCGCGCCTTATCCACGGGATACCTCGCCGCGTTGATTGACAGCTTCCGCCGCGCCGCCGCCTCCAGATCAACACCGAGATCCTCCGCGAGGTATGACAGCAGAATTGCCACATCGGCCATTTCGAGCTCCAGCGCATCGCGCTGCTTCGGGGTCGGACGCGTCGCGCCGTCCTTCATCCACTGGAAGTGCTCCAGCAACTCCCCCGCTTCAACCGCGATTGCGATTGCGAGATTCCTCGGCGAGTGAAACTGCTCCCAGTCGCGTTCGCGGCGGAAGGCGAGCAGGGCATCCAGCGTCTCGGGACTAAGCACCGCGGAATCCTCGCTCGAAAACGTTTTCATTATGCCACCGGAGCAGATCCTCACGTGGCTGATCCTCGCGGGCGGCGGGCAACGCTGCCAGACGGGCACCGTGCAGGCGGTTGTATGCCTTGCCGTTGAACCACAGATCCTTGATCCGGGAACTCACTTCGACACGATGGCCGGGAGTCACTGTCACCAGCCCGACGTCGAATAGCTTGTGAAAGTCGGAGCGGAGGAGAAGTCCGTTGTATGTGTTATGGAGTCCGTCGCTCGCGACTGGTCGGATGTGCGCAGCCTCGAGCACCGGCAACGTGCTCTCTCCAGTGATTGCGCACTTCCTGCCGTACGCATTCGTCACCAGTGCTCGGAAGGCGCCCTGCCCGCGACGTGGCGTGTACAACACGGGCGCTCCACGCACGACTGGTCGTTCGGCGACGAGTGCGGTACGGGGTGAACTCAGATGCATCGCCATCTCGACGGAGGCCCAGATGCGAGCGCCAGCGCTGCCGTCCATCGAGTCGAAACCTTTGCCCGATACGATGTTGCCGGCGAAGTCACCCTCCAGTGGAATCCACGATTCGCGCGGGAGGAAGAACGGTTCACCAAGGATGCTGCAGCCAATGTCCTTCGACCGGTCCGCGTCAGGCCCCTGGGCACTCCGGATGAGGCGCTCAAACTCCTCGAAGCTTTCGGCTCCATTCTTTGTACCGAACGCCTCCCATGCCAGGTCGAGCGGAAGCGACACGAACTTGATGAAGTATCCGCCACCCGCGATGTGATGATACGGACGCTTGAGTTTGAAGAGGAACGGTGTCCCTTCCGGTAGCGTCGTGAACGGCGCACGACCGCGCGGATGCCAAAAATTCACTTCGTTCACCCCGGCCTGACTCGCGAGGTGCTGATACCATCGGTTGTCGGTGACACCGGTCCAGAATTTCATCAGAGGGATCGGGGCAAGGTGTGACAGTCAGCATGGCACCGATTCGCGCCTGTGCCAAGTGTCCACCACGGAAAATGACCAGGTTAACGGTGAGCCAGGCGATGAGTCGCGACATCATTGTGGTCTTGCCCACGCCGGTGGCCAACTTGAAAGCGCGGCGGTTCAGGCCCGGGTTGAAGTTCTTGCTGGCGTGGCCCAAGAGTGAGAGAGTGCGCTTGCTATCGGCCGATTTCGATGTGAGTTCGGTAAGCCGGATGGCGGCTTCGTAGTAGGTCAGCGATGTCGTCGGGCTGGCTGCCCGCGTCGAGTTCCCATCGGATTGAGTCGAATGCGTGGTTCATGCACGGGCCTATCAGAAATTTTGTGTGTGAGGCAAACTACGATACCTGACCGGAGTCAGTATGCCTCGAAGCACAGCAGGTGGAGGGGCTGCGGAAGCAGCCC
>JANOCB010000090.1:0-23275 GCA_031411975.1 Gemmatimonadaceae bacterium | reverse complement strand
AATGCCGGACGAAGGGTGACGTCCCCGCGAGGGTCCTGGACCACGACGGTCAGGTCACCGCGGGGGAAGTTGTACCGCTGGACCGCGCCCGGCTGCGCCACGCCGGGGCGTCCCATGGCCGCGTCCACGGCGGTCCAGTCGACCGCGGCCCGACTCGTCTGCTCCACCGTCACGGCTGACTCGGCGCCGGCGGCCACGGGGACCATCCGGCTGGTGGCCGCGGTGCAGCCGGACGCCGCGGCGCCGAGCAGTGCGCCAAGTGCTAGCGCGGTGATCCGCGTATTGCGGATCGGGGCGCTGCTGAAGGGGAACGTCTGACGCATGGGCGATGAGTGGCCGTGGGCGTGGGTGCGCGGTGGAACGTCATCGTACCCGCAACCAGTCACAAACGTCTCTTGGTCGCGAGAACTGTTCCATCGTACCACGCCCGCCTGCACCGTCCCGCTCGCCAAAGTCACCTCCCATTCTCCGTCTGCCCTCCGCTCGTGCGTTCTTTTCGCTGGCGATCTGCTGTGCTGCGTTCCCGAACCGTGATGTTCTTGCTGGCCGCCGGCGTCGCCGATCTCGCCGCAGCAGCACAGATGGTCGTCCCGGTGCCGACGGGCGCCGGCAGCCGACCACCGCTCCGCGCGCTACGCATCAACACGGGCATTCGCCTCGACGGCCGCCTCGATGACGCCGCATGGGCCACCGCCGACTCCATCAGCGACCTGCTGCAGATCGAGCCGGTTCAGGGAGGCCCCCCTGAGGACGCACGGTCGTGCGCGTGCTGGTGAGCGGCGATGCGCTCATCATCGGCGTGCGCGCCGATTCAGCGGCCAGGCCACCTGGTGGTTCGGCCCATTGTACGGCGGCAAGCTGGACGAGATGATCCACACGGCGGCGCGGAAACCCTCGTCGCAGTTCAACCTCAAGCTGAACGCCACGCGCAATGCGGCAGGCTGCGATGCCAGCTCGTTCGCGCCGACTTCAGTCAGAATGTGCGCTGCATCGGACGACGACAACCCAGTCACAGGCTTGGGAGACGTCATGGACTCTGGGTGAGGAAGCTGCCTGGTGGTGCTACCATCACCGCAAGGGACCGGCCATGTCCTCGCACGACTCGGCGCTGCGCGCACACGTCTCCGCACACGCGACCATCATTGCATCGCCTTCGCCAAGCGAACGGCAGTATTGCTCGCAGCTTCGACAGGCCATCGCGCAGATACCACAGACGGCACCGTGAATCGGCGACCCGCGCAACACGAAGTCCGCCGCCGTGGCACACAGTCGCGCGCAATCGAGCATCGCAGTCTGGTGCTCGCGCCCCGCGTGCTCCCCTGCCATTTCGAGGCAATGCGCCGCCGTCATGGTGCACGATGCGTAGGTGTTGAGGCAGTTTCTGGCACACTCCTGCATCATGGAATTCTGCTGTTGCACGTCGGCGTCGGCCATTGTTCCTCCCATCAGTGATTGCCTGCCACACCGGAAACGCGCAGTGATGCGCTCCTACGCGAGCGAGGGTACGGTGGTATCGCTTGGTGCCGCGCGCCCTCTGTCCTCGCTGCGCTTCGCTCGCGCCATGGCGACGAGCTGCCGTTCCTTGACCAGCGAGTAGATGGCCGGCACCACCAGCAGCGTGAGGATCGTGCTGCTCACCATCCCACCGATCATCGGCGCGGCGATGCGCTTCATCACGCTCGCACCCGTACCGGTGCCCCACAGGATCGGCAACAATCCGATCATGGTCGACGCAACGGTCATCATCTTGGGCCGCACGCGTTCGACGGCCCCTTCGATCACGGCGTCGTAGAGGTCCTTGGCTGTCGGCACCTTCCCGTCGGCACAGCGCTCGGCCCATGCGCTATTCAGGTAGACGAGCATGATGACGGCCGTCTCGGCCGCCACACCGGCCAGCGCGAGGAACCCTACCGTCACAGCCACCGACCACTCGTAGTCGAGCGCCCAGAGGAACCAGATTCCACCGATCAGCGTGAACGGGATCGAGAGCATCACGATCAGCGTGTCGCTGATCCTGCCGAAGTTGAAGTACAGCAGCAGAAATACGATGGCCAGTGTCGCAGGCACGACGAGCTGCATCTTTGACGTCGCGCGTTCCATGTACTCGAACTGCCCGCTCCACACCAGCGTGTAGCCAGCGGGAAGCACGAGATCACGCCTGACCACGCGCTTCGCGTCGGCAACGTAGCCTCCGATATCCGTCCCTTCGACATCCACGTACACCCACGCCGTGGGCTGTGCGTCTTCTGTCCGGACGACCATTGGGCCCGAGACCTGACGGATGGTCGCGACCTGACCGAGCGGGATCTGAGCGGCACCGCGACTCGGCGCAGGGATGTTGGCGGTTGCCATGACATCGCCCATCGACGCGGGGGCTGTACCTGCGTCGTGGCTCACGGGCAGGAGGACGGAGGCGAGTCGTTCAGGCGTATCACGCAGTTCCTGCGGGTAGCGCACACGGACGCCGTACCGCTCGCGACCCTCGACGGTCTGCGTGATCGTCATCCCACCGATGGCAGCCGCGATCACGGTCTGGATGTCACCGACGTTCAGGCCATGGCGCGCCGCGGCGACCCGGTCGATGTCAATGTCCAGGTAGTACCCACTGACGGCTCGCTCGGCAAATGCGCTGCGCGTGCCAGGCACCGTCTTGAGGAGTGACTCGAGCTCCTTGCCGACACGCTCGAGCGTCGCGAGGTCCGGCCCGAAGAGCTTCACGCCAACGGGAGTGCGGATGCCGGTGGCGAGCATGTCGATACGCCCCTTGATCGGCATCGTCCAGGCGTTCGTCACCCCAGGCATCCTGACCGCCGAATCCATGGCGGCGACGAGCTTCTCATACGTCATGCCGTCTCGCCATGCCGACTTGGGTTTCAGCGAGATCGTGGTCTCCGCCATGTCTAGTCCCGCCGGGTCAGTGGCTGTGTTGGCGCGTCCCGCCTTGCCCCACACACTGGCCACCTCAGGGAATGACTTCAGGATCGCGTCCTGCTGACGCAGCAGTTCGCGCGCGCGGGCGACGCTGATCCCTGGCAGTGTCGACGGCATGAAGAGGATGGTGCCCTCTTCGAGCGGTGGCATGAACTCACTGCCAATCCGCTGGAAGGGGATGTACGTCACGATCAGTGCCGCTGCGGACAGACTGATCATCCCCCATCGGTGTGACATCACCCATGCGAGGACAGGCCGGTAACCACGAATCATCGCTCTGCTGAGTGGATTCTTCGCCTCGCGATAAATCTTCCCGCGGATGAAGAGGCCCATCAGCACCGGCACGAGCGTGATGCTGAGCAGACTGGCGGCGGCCATCGCAAACGTCTTCGTCAACGCCAATGGCTTGAAGAGGCGACCTTCCTGACCCTCGAGCGTGAAGACGGGGATGAAGGAGACCGTGATGATCAGGAGCGAGTAGAACAGCGACGGACCGACCTCCTTGGCCGAGGTCAGTACGATGTCCATCCGCTCGCGTGTCGTCAGCGTGGCAGTATCGATGTGTGTCGCACCCGCGGGCGCCCGACGCTCGAGGTGCTTGTGCATGTTCTCCACCATGACGATGGCGGCATCGATCATCTCACCAATCGCGATGGCGATCCCGCCGAGTGACATGATGTCCGCGCCAATGTTGAAGGCGCGAAGGCCGATGAAGGCAATCAAGACACTGATCGGCAGCGTGATCACCGCCACGAGCGCAGAGCGCACGTGCAACAGGAACACGACGCAGATGACCGCGACGATGATGGCCTCCTCCAGAAGCGTCTCACGCACCGTCCCGATGGATTCCTCGATGAGCGCGCTGCGGTCATAGACTGGACGCACCACGACCCCAGGTGGCAGTCCCGACTGGGCATCGCCCAGCTTTGCCTTGACGCGCTCGATGGTGGCGAGTGCATTCTCGCCAAACCGCATCACGACGATCCCACCGACCGCATCACCACGCCCATCGAGGTCCGTGATGCCACGGCGGACTGCAGGACCGACGGAGACACGACCGAGTTCGCGCACCCGGATCGGCGTGCCCGCCTTCGTCGCACCAACCACCACATTCTCGATGTCGCCAATACCGCGCAGGTACCCGAGCCCACGCACCATGTACTCGCGCTCCGACAACTCCATCACCATCGCGCCGACGTCACTGTTCGCCGCCTGGATGGCGCTCATGACCCGAGTCAGCGGAACGCCGTACGCCTGCAGCCGCGTAGGGTCGATATCCACCTGATACTGCTTCTCGAAGCCGCCAACACTCGCCACCTCGGCCACGCCTGGCACTGCGGTGAGCGCGTACCGGAGATACCAATCCTGCACACCGCGGAGCTGTGCGAGGTCGAGGCGGCCGGTCGTGTCTTCGAGGGCATACTGATAAATCCAGCCCAGGCCCGTGGCGTCTGGACCGAGTGTCGGCGAGACGTTGGCAGGTAGCCGGCCCTTGATGCCGTTTAGATACTCGAGGACGCGCGACCGCGCCCAATAGAGGTCCGTTCCGTCCTCGAAAATCACGTAGACGAAGGAGACACCGAAGAATGAATACCCTCGTACCGTGCTTGCACCGGGGACCTTGAGCATCTCGGCGGCGAGGGGATAGGTCACCTGGTCTTCGACGATCTTCGGCGCCTGCTCGCCGTATTCCGTCTGCACGATCACCTGCACGTCGCTGAGATCGGGCAACGCCTCCAGCGGTGTGTTCCTGATGGCCCAGATGCCGCCCAGCGATAACGCCAGCGCCATGATGCCGACGATCAGGCGATTCTGCGTCGACCACTCGATGAGTCGATTCAGCATCGCATCACCTCGGCCGGTGTCCTGAGCGCGCTTCGGAGGTGTCCGACGGGTTCGCGCGCGCTGGCGAACGTGTCGGCCGCGCCGGCGGCTTTGGTGACGTCTTCGGCGCCGCCGTCGGCGGTATCGTCATCTCCATCCCCGGCATGTCACCCATGCCACCGAGCGCCGTACCAAGGTTGGACTCCGCATCCACCAGAAAGGTCGCCGAGGCCACCACGGTATCGCCGAGCTGTAGCCCGCGCATCACCTGGATACGCTCAGCTGTAGCCACCCCGAGCGTGACGCTGCGGGGCTCCAGCTGACCGTCAGCGCGGCGTACAAACACCAGCTGACGCTCGCCTGTAGCGAGCACTGCGCCGCGAGGCACCGTCAGCACGGCCGCACGCGCCGTCCCTGTGATGTTGACGGTGGCGTACATGCCGGGCTTCAGTCGCATTCCCCTATTGGTCACCTGCGCGCGCACCCGCGCCGTCCGTGTCTCCGGGGTCAGGGTGGGATAGATGTATGCGATGCGTCCAGTCCATCGCTCTCCGGGGTACGCATCCAACTCCGCGTCGACCACCTGACCGACTCGCAGACTGCGGAGATCCTGCTCGTACACCTCCGCTTCGATCCACACTGAACTCAGATCCGCGACGCGGAAGAGCGCATCGCCAGCCATGACCCGCTGCCCCTCTGTCACCGCCTTCTCCGTGACCACGCCCGCCGCGCTCGCTCGGAGCGTGAGCGTCCGCTGCACCTGACCAGTCCGTTCAATGCGCGCGATCTCGTCCGCAGTGATGTCCCAGTACGCGAGTCGACGACGCGCCGACACGAGCAGATCATCGGCTCCAGATCGGGTCTCCGTCGTTGCCTCGGCGACCTCACCGGAGAGTCGCTTCGCAAGCAGCAATTCCTCTTGCGCGCTCACCAGCATCGGCGAGAAGATCGCGAGCAACGGATCGCCACGTCGCACCTGGAGACCGGTGAAGTTCACGTAAAGCCGTTCCACCCACCCATCGACCTTCGGTGAGATGGTGCGCACACGCGTCTCATCGACCACGACCTGGCCGGCCGCACGGATCTGTCCGGAGAGCTCCTCGAGCGTCACCGCTGCGAACGTGACGCCGATGCGGCGCGCCTGATCTGTACTCAACATCACTGGGGCCGCGCTGTCAGCGCCTCGCGCCATCGCCGTGTGGTCCTCGCCTGCGGCGTCGGGCGTCGATGGCGTTCGCGACACCCACCACGTCACGCCAAGCGCCGCAATGGGCAGCAAGACGACGGCCACGATACGAAGCACGCGCCAGCGTGGCTTGTCTTGAACGGGGGTGACGGGCGCATCCTTGCCGATCTCTGGCATCAGCGAGATCCTCCATCGCGAGCGGGGGGTGATCGGCGCGGGGAGACCGGTGGCGCTCCGACGAGCGGCCGACCCACGATCATCTCCAGATCGGCCCACGCGCGCCCTTCTGCAGCGTCGAGGGCGAGCAGTTCCTGGCGGTATCGATTCACGGCCATGCGGTTGTCGATGACCGTCATGAAGTCCACCCCACCGGTGCGATACGACGAGAGCGACGAAGTCGTGGCAGCCTCCGCCTGCGGCAGGATGCTGGAGCGGTAGAGCACACGGAGTCGGCGTGCACTGGTGAGTGCGGCACGGACCTCCGTCAGGCGGCTCCGCGACGCAGCACGCATGGCGCTCAGCTCGGCCTCCGCCATCGCGCGCATCGCGGCGCTTTCCTCGCGCATCCGGAGCTGTCGCGATCCGGCAAAGATTGGCAGCGAGGCGCCAGCCATCAGGCTGCCCATGCGGTCGATGCCCATCGGCATCCTGCGCTGGCCGTATTGCACGCCGAGTTGCAAGTCGGGCCAGAGTTCGCGGCGCGCCAGTGCCGCATCCGCGACCGCAGCTCGTACGTCGGCCGCTCCGGCGGCGAGCATGGGCTGTGTTTCGGATGCGACCTGCACGAGTGTCTCCGCGCTCGGCACCTCGTCGGGGAAAGCTGGAAGCACCGAGCTCCCGGCGACGGCGTCAGCGGAGGTGTCTGCAGCCGCCGCCAGACGAGCACTCGCGCCCTCGAGCATGGCGTCCATGCGGACGATCTCCTCATCCATCCGGGCGATTTCCACGCGGGCCCGCAGCACGTCGGCCTGCCGTCCATCTCCGACGCGATACATCGCGGTGGCGACGGCCGCCACATCCTCCAGCAGCCGCCGTGTCTGCCGTGCGATGGTCAGCGCGCCCTCGAACTGGTAGCGCTCGTAGAAGGCCATTGCGGCCACCGACCGCGCCGTCCACAGCGCATCCGCAGCACGTGCGTGCACGGCATCAGCGCGCGCGCGGGCTGCGCGGCCGGATGCTGAGAGCTTCCCGGGAAGCGGGACCATCTGCATGAACTGCAGCTGTACCATACCGAGAGCCTCATCTGGCTGGAGCGACGGCAGCGTGTAGTTCATGAAGCCCAACTGCAACTCGGGATCGGGCGGACGCCGCGCGCCAGGGATGCGTGCTTCGGCGGCACGCCCGAGCGCCTTGGCCGCCTGAACGCGTGGACTGCGACTCGCGACCAGTGCGAAGACCGAGTCGAGCGTCAGCGGCGACCGGGCACTCTCGAGCGCGGGCACGACCTGGGCGACTACCGGCGTGCCAATCACCGTCGCAATGAGGAGCACGCCACAGGCTCGTGACACCGACCACCGGGACCATGCGCCTCGATCACCTCCATGCGCCCTTGCAGATGCTGCAGTGGTCTGACACCAGTGGTGGTGTACGCCGTTCACATCCGACAATGGGATCACCTCGATGGGGGCAATGCTCCTGGCATGGCGCGGTAACGCGCGGGTTGGGCTCTGTGATGCATCGCTGCAGAAGCGTATCGGCCGTAACGACTGATGCGCCCCCGCACCTCAATCACGCCGCCGCCATCGTGCGACAGGCCTCGGCGCACTTTCGGCAAGCCTCGGCGCAGATGCGACAGTGATCGTGCTTCGATGCGTGCTTTTCGCACTCAGCCGCACAGGCGTCGCATGCGTCGGCGCACGCGCGGCACAGGATCGCGGTGAGTGGGCCTCCGCGTGCCATCACGCGTACGGCAGCCGAGCACACCTCGGCACAGTCTCGGTCGAGACGGATGCACGCGACCAGCATCGCGTTGTCTGACTCCGCCAGACAGGCGTCAGAGCACATTTCGCAGGCGATGAGACACGCCACGCACGCCTCGATGCAGTCATGGTTCTTCGTTCCAGCGCCATGCAGATACGTCTTGAGTTCGATTGCCGTCATGAACTACTCCGCCGTGAATCGTGATGTGATGTGCGCTCGATGATGTACAAGGACAGCAGTGTTCCAGTTGTGCTACGGCATGTGCTTCATGGCCTCCTCGTGCATCGCGGCGAGATGCGTGATGCGCATCTCGTGCGCCGGCATCATCGCGGCCAGCCCTGACGCACTCATCCCCGGCATCTGCTTCAGATCGGTACGGAGAGAGTCGCGGAGCGCACTCCACGCCGGCGTGCGGGTCATCTTCATGCTGCGCATCTGCTCGGTCATCTGCGACAACATGCCGTCGACCATCTTCTTGTGGTCCGGCAGCATGGACTTCATCATCGCATTATCGGCACCCTTCATGGCGGCCATGTGTGCGGTCATCGCGGCGGACATCCCCGGCATCGACGACCTGGACGACATTGCAGGCATGCTGTCGGTTCCGCGTGGCGGCATCATGCCGTTCATGCCACCCATGACACCCGAATCGCCGCGCATGCTATTCGCGGACATCGCTGCTGCGCTGTCCGTTCGCGCGCCATCGTTCTTGCCGCACGCGGCCATCAGCGGCAGCACCGCGATAATCGTCCAGCTGAGAAGGCTTGATCGTGCCATCATGTTGTTCTCCGGTCAAAAGACTGCGAGACCGCATTGCCCGAAGGCGTCCGTATGACGCCGTGCGTCGACGGCAGGTGCGATGCCTGGCAGGGAGATCCACGCTTGCCTCGACATACTTAATTTTACGACGCATAAACGCGGCCATCGCTTCATATCCGTACATGTGCACCGGCCCCATGTGTCCGTCACGGCATCGGTCCGCGTCAGGTACGCACGCCGGGTTAGGTGCGCTCCGACATACGTCTGGTGTGCTGGGACCTGAGACGTGCAGCACGTGCACACCGGAAGGCCGAACGGCGAGCCGTCATCGGGGACGCCAACGCTGCGGGCGACGCACACCGACCTGAACACCACGGCGACAGACCTTGCCACGAGATAAGAGTTTACGCATGGCAAGGCGGCCGCCAGAATGTCCCGCCCACGCCCGAGATTCCTGCCCTGCAAAAGGTCGGCGACTCGGCTGGCATGCTGCGCGACATGGTGCTCCACGAACAATCCCTCATGTCGATGCTAGGAAGTACGCTCACGGCGGTTCTCCCGGAGCATCGACGGCGCACAGCGAACCTCGTGTCGCAAGTGCATATGGACATGTGCGCTGGGGAGATCGCGACCACGAGCGCGGATGGCTTTGGCGTTGACCACCGGCGTCAGCAGCACACCAATGGTGCAGGTGCACACGCAGCAAGCGGAGGCGCAGCATGAGTCAATGGTGCGTCGAGCACGAGCGCACGACTCATCACCTCGTTGACGAGTACGGTGACCGACGTCAGTGGTGGTACGATACGAGTATGCCTGCCCTGACGCTTCATGGGACGATTCGCCCACCGACTACCGCGTGACGACGACGGTTACTCAACCCGACGTTGACGACGCGCTTCTCGACACGATTGAATGCCGCGCGCTCTGCTACTTCCTCGACCTGGCACATCCGCTGACCGGCCTGGTCGCGGACAGCACGATGCCCGACACCGTCTGCAGCATTGCGGCGGTCGGCATGGCGCTCGGGGCGTACCCCGTCACAGTGGAGCGTGGACTGCTGTCGCGGGACGAGGCGGTCGCGCGCACCCTGCGCGTCCTTCGCTTCTTCCGCGACAGCCCGCAGGGCGAGGCTGCGGACGCGACCGGTCATCGGGGCTTCTACTACCACTTCCTCGACATGGAGACGGGCCGACGGGCGTGGCACTGTGAACTCTCCACCATAGACACGGCCCTGCTCCTCGCTGGTGCCATCGCCGCTGCGTGCTACTTCGATGGGGACGCCGGGGGCGAGCCGGAGATTCGCACCGTCGCCAACGCGCTCTACCAACGAGTGGATTGGCACTGGGCACTGAATGGCGAACTGACGCTCACACACGGATGGCGACCGGAGTCGGGTTTCCTGCCCTACCGCTGGCGTGGATACGACGAGGCGCTGATTCTGTACATCCTTGCACTCGGCTCACCGACGCACCCGATTACCGCCGACTCCTACACCGCGTGGTGCGCGACGTATGCGTGGAAATGCATCGACGGCCACTGGCTGCTCTACGCCGGTCCGCTCTTCATTCACCACTTCTCCCACCTCTGGATCGATTTCCGTGGGATACAAGACGCCTTCATGCGTGACAAGTGTGCCGTGCTCGGCACGCCGTTTGACTATTTCGAGAACTCCCGCCGCGCCACACTCGTCCAACAGGCCTACGCCGTCCGCAACCCGCTCGGCTTTGCTGGCTATTGCGACTGCTGCTGGGGATTCACGGCCTGTCATGGCCCCGGCCCTGTCACGGAGGTCGTAGACGGCGTGGAGCGCCGGTTCCTCGGGTACAGCGCGCGCGGCGCGCCGTACGGGCCAGACGACGGTACGATTGCGCCGTGGGCGGCAGCCACCTCGCTCCCATTCGCCCCGGAGGTCGTGCTCCCCACGCTCCGCCGATTTCATGCGCTCCATGTTCGGGAGCGTAGCCACTACGGGTTTGAGTCCGCCTTCAACCCGACGTTTCCGGTGCAGGATGACGACGCAGGCGGCTGGACATGCCCCTGGGTCTACGGCATCGACCAGGGCGCGCTCGCGCTGATGCTCGAGAACCACCGCACGGGGCTCGTCTGGGATCGGCTACGGCGCTCGCCCCACCTGCAGGCCGGACTCCGTCGCGCCGGGTTCGATGGCGGGTGGTTGGACGCGCGGCCGACTCCTGCCGGCGCCTTCAGTCCGGCTGCACAACCATCGCTCTCGCCCTCGTCCTCATCCTCCCCACCACTCCTTCAGGCTCCATCGCCATGACTGATCCTCAGACCATCCGCGTCGCCGTCAACGGCTACGGCGTCATCGGCAAGCGCGTCGCCGACGCAGTCGCTCTTCAGAACGATATGACGCTGGCCGGCGTCGCCGACGTGGCGACGGACTGGCGCGTCGCCGTGGCCCGCGCCAAGGACTATGCACTGTTCGGTGCAACGCCCGAGCACACCCGGGCGATGACGGAGGCACAGCTCGGCCCGGCCGGTACCCTTGATGATCTGCTGAACGCTGCTGACATCGTCGTGGACTGCACACCGAAAAAGGTGGCCGCCCA
This sequence comes from Gemmatimonadaceae bacterium, assembly GCA_031411975.1. Lineage (GTDB taxonomy): Bacteria > Gemmatimonadota > Gemmatimonadetes > Gemmatimonadales > Gemmatimonadaceae > JACMLX01. The sequence goes on along the minus strand of JANOCB010000090.1, from coordinate 12,085 downwards.
GAACATCGCGCGCTATCGCGAGCGCAAGATTCGGTTCATCCTGCAAGGTGGCGAACAGCACGTGGTCACGGGGCACTCGTTCACGGCCGAGAACAACTACCACTCCGCACTGGGCCGCGAGAGCACGCGCGTGGTCTCGTGCAACACGACCTCGACTGTACGGACGCTCTCCGCGCTAAAGCGGGCCGGTCTGCTCAAAAGAGCGCGCGGCACGTTGCTGCGCCGTGCCACCGACCCGTGGGAGAGCCACCTCGGCGGCATCATGAACACCCTCGTCCCCGAGCCGGAAATTCCCAGCCATCAGGGTCCTGACGCGCAAACCGTCGACCCCGATCTCGATGTCGTGACGATGGCGGTACAGGTGCCGGAGACCATCGCGCATTTGCACTACTGGGCCGTACAGCTCACGCGAAAGGCCTCGAAGAATGAGGTGCTCGATGCCTTCCGCACCTCGACCCGCATTGCGTTCATTCGCACGTCCGACGGTCTCGTCGCACTGAATTCAGTCAAAGAGCTGATGTCTGATCTCGGTCGACCCAACGCCAACCTCTACGAGGTCGCGCTCTGGGCGGATATGCTGACCGTCCAGGGCGACGAGGCGTTCTACGCCTACATGGTCGATAATCAGGCCATCGTCATCCCCGAGACCATCGACGCCATCCGAGCGCTCACGGATCAGGAGGCGGACGGCGCGGCGTCTATCCGGAAGACCAATGCCGCCCTCGGTATCACGGGGCAATTGGTGCCCACGTCAGGGCGTCACGTCGGCCCAGCGACGGTGATCTAGCAACGACGATCCCGCGTTCAATGCCAGCACGGTCGTCATGTCAGCGGCTCGACCACGGCGTCCACCGCCAGTCGCGCACTTCTGGCAGATCCTCGCCATGCTCGATCACGTACTCCCCGTGCCGAGCGATCGTGGTATCGTATCGCGCCGTGGCCCCGACAACGAGATGCTGCAGTCGTGGAATGCGGCGGATCGCGTCCAGTGCGAGTTGATAGCGATCCAGGTTGTTGAGCACGAGCAGGTCGAATGGCGTGGTGGTCGTGCCCTCTTCCTTGTACCCGCGCAGGTGCAGGTTGTCATGATTGTTACAGCGGTACGTCAGCCGGTGGATCCGTCCCGGATATCCGTGGAACGCAAAAACAATCGGTGTGTCACGCGTGAACATCTCGTCGAACGTGTCGTCGTCGAGGCCGTGCGGATGTTCGCTCGAAGGTTGCAGCGCCATCAGGTCCACCACGTTGACGACGCGGATCCGGATGTCCGGGACGTATTCGCGCAAGAGCGAAACGGCCGCCAGTGTTTCCATCGTCGGCACATCTCCAGCACACGCCATCACGATGTCGGGGGCGCCCGGCGTGTGCACGGACTCATTCCCGGCCCAGCCCCAAATGCCTGCACCAACGCGGCAATGCGCCATCGCGGAGTCCATGTCCAGCCACTGCCACGATGGCTGCTTGCCAGCAATGATCACATTTACGTAATTGCGGCTCCGCAGGCAGTGATCGGCAATCGACAACAGACAGTTGGCGTGCCCGACCACTCGGAAGTTGCGACTCACGAGATTGAGGCGCATGACCGACGCCAGAAAATCGCCGAGGACTCGTGTGGCCTCCGCCTCGACGCTGCCCGGCGTTGGGACGGTCACCGCGAACTCTCGCACCGACGGCATGATCAACGGCTGCAAGAGCACGCCACCATTGGCATGCGGATTGGCACTCATGCGCCGCGCGCCGACCGGCGCGAGCGCGGTGATCGCGTCATGCACACGTCCGTCCGCATCGAAGAGTTCCTGCGGCCGGTAGCTGCGCATCCACTCGTCGAGCTGACGAACGTGTTCAGGGTTTCGGAAGTCGGAGATCGGCACCTGATGCGCCCGCCACGTCCCCTCCACCGGCAGGCCATCGACCACCTTCGGTCCTGTCCATCCCTTCGGTGTCTGGAACACGATCATCGGCCACCGCGGTCGTGGCGGCGGATTGCGCGAGCCCGCCACACGCGCCTGCCCTTGTATGGTACGGATCTTCGCGAGCACCAGCTCCATAGTCGTGGCCAGCTGCTCATGCATCGCCATCGGATCATCCCCGATCACGAAGTGCGGGTCGTGACCGTAGCCGCGGAGCAGGTCCGTCAGCTCATCGCGCCCGATCCGCGCCAGCACAGTCGGGTTGGCGATCTTGAAGCCATTCAGATGCAGAATGGGAAGCACCGCGCCATCGTGGACCGGATTGAGAAACTTGTTCGAGTGCCAGCTGGCGGCGAGTGCACCGGTCTCCGCTTCGCCGTCACCCACGATGCAGGCCACGATGAGATCGGGATTGTCAAATGCCGCACCGTACGCATGCGCGAGCGAGTAGCCGAGCTCACCGCCCTCGTTGATCGATCCCGGCGTCTCCGCTGAAACATGACTTGGGATGCCGTAGGGCCACGAGAACTGTCGAAACAGGGCACGCAGGCCGTCGCGGTCGCGCGTGATCAGCGGATATGTCTCGGTGTACGTCCCCTCGAGGTACGTGTTCCCCACCAACACCGGACCGGTGAATGTCAACATAGTTGTCGCATGAGTCGTCATGCTGCGGTCCGGCCCTGCGTCAGCAGGTCGTCTTTCGTCGGATTCAGTCGGACCGTCGTGACTGGCGTTCAGTTGCGGGTCGCGCCGCGCCAGCGGGCGGGCTGCTTCGCTCTCGCGGCCTCGTAGACGCGCTGCCGGGCGGCCAGGATCGCGTGTTCTCGTCCCGTGTGCCGATCCTCCGGTGTCACAAAGCGAATCGCGCTATGCTGATGCTCGTGATTGTACCACCGCACGAACGCGGCGACCCAGGTGCTCGCGGCGTCGAGGTCGGCGAAGGGTCGCGACGGGTACGCCGCGCAATACTTCAGCGTCCGGAACAGCGATTCCGAGAACGGGTTGTCGTTGCTGACCCGCGGTCGGCTGAAGGACGGCAGCACGCCGAGGCGTTCGAGCGTGGCCACCATCGTGCTCCCCTTCATCGGCCCGCCATTATCGGCGTGCAGCACCAAGCCCCGCGGATCGAGCGCGGCGCGTTGACAGGTGCGCTCGAACAGCGCCGCGGCATGCGTCGCGCACTCGGTGTCGTACACGTGCGCGGCGACGATCTTGCGACTCCACACGTCGAGGATGAGATACAAGTAGAGAAAGCGCCCACGCACCGTCGTCGGGAGATAGGTGATGTCCCAGCTCCACACCTGATTCGGCCCGTGCGCAATCTGCGCCGGCACGTGACGCACCACGGGCGCTTTCGCGCGGCCACGCCGCGTCTGCAGGCCCTCGGCCCGGAGCACGCGGTAGATCGTGGACTCGGACGCGAGATACACCCCCGTATCCGCCAAGCGCGGGACAATCTGGTGGGGCGAGCAATCGCGATACGCCTGCTGCGTCACGGTGGTGCAGATCGCGCGCCGCTCCGCCTCGGTATAGCGATTGGCCGGCGCCTGCTTCGGCCCATACCGCACGTCGACGGGATGCGCCCCACGCCAGCGTTCCAGGGTCCGCCCGCTCAGGCCCACCAGGCGCGCCGCTTCGCGCCGCCGCGCACCCGCGGCGACCGCGGCGTCGATATCGGCGACGATCATCGCTCGCTCGTCGGCGTCGTGATATCGTCCGCGTCCCCCCAATACGCCTCCAGTTTTTTTTTCAGCACCAGCAACGCCGCCGCCTCCGCCAAGGCCTTCTCCTTCCGGCGGAGTTCGCGCTCGACGTCGGCGAGACGCTTCGTATCAGGGTGCACCACCGCCTTCTCGCGTCGACGGCTCGCCGGCTCCAGCGCGGTTTCCGCCGCCGCCCGCCACTCCGCGAGCTGCGCGGCATGCAGCCCTTCGCGGCGCAACAAGGCCCCGAGCTCCGTCTCACTCAGGCCGTGGGCGGCCAGCACCACGCGCAGCTTCTGCGCGCCGGTCCACTGCTTTTGCGGCGTCGTCATCCTCGGAACGCTACGCGCCGAGGCCAACCATCGCGAGAGCGTCACCTGCGGGACGCCCACCTCTACCGCCAATCGATTCGCACTGATCGCGCGGGGTCCCACCAACCGCTGCAGGACCCTCGCCTTGAATGCGGTCGAATACTGCGTCATCGTGCCCGTGCTCCTATGCCCCCATCATGAGCCTACGCCTCCCCGACTTCACCCGAGCGGTGATGCGACAACTATCCTGACACAGGGGGGGACCGCCGTGGCCGGGTCCGATGACGTTGATCATGTCGAGGTCGTGCGCCGTGATGAGGCGATTCAGATGCACGTACAGAAAGTTCAGACCGGGGGTCGTGCCCCAGTGCCCAAGCAGCCGCGGCTTGATGTGCTTCGCAACGAGCGGCTCGTCGAGCAGTGGGTTGGCGCGCAGGTAGATCTGCCCGACGGACAGATAGTTCGCGGCGCGCCACCAGGCCTCCATGGCGGTGAGCTGGTCAGGCGCGAGCGTGCGCATGCATTCACCGTTCCGTGCTGATGATGGGTGTGTGTTCCGCTCTGCATGAATGGCGGGTCGTACACTCTGCCCGCCTGTGCGTCAGGCATCTGTCTTTCGTCTGTTCCGGCGGCCCGTGCCGTACGGACGGAACATCACGCCAATCAACGCAATCCAGAACAGCCATCAGATCATGTGCATGCCCCAGAAATGGTACCCGTTCTACATGTGAAACACTGTGCGCTCCCGTTCCTGAAGCATGAGGACTTTCGCATCTGTCGTCTGCGGCGGCGTAGAGACGATCAGCGCCGTGTTCGCTGAGCGCTGTCGACTGCCGCAGGTCGTTCGGTAACCAGTGCACGTGTCAGTGAACACCTCGTCATCAGGATGGCCACAGGTGAACCACCCTCATTCAGATACTGCTGTCTTTACCCCGCTTCATCAGTGCAAGCATTGCGCACACCGAGGCAGATGACGCGCGGGAGCGCTTCCCGGGAGGGGGGCGCGATCACCCTACAGTTTCGCCCGACGCAGCAGCTGCGCATTGATCGCGACGACGATGGTGCTCACGGACATCAGAATGGCGCCGACCGCCGGCGTCAGCACGATGCCCCACGGTGCCAGCACACCCGCGGCGAGCGGAATCGCGAAAATATTGTAGCCAGCCGCCCACCAGAGATTCTGGCGCATCTTGCTGTATGTGGCGCGCGAGAGGTTGATGATGCGCGGCACGTCGCGGGGATCGCTGCGCACCAGCACGATGTCGCCCGCCTCCACCGCGACGTCGGTCCCCGCGCCAATCGCGATACCCACATCAGCCGTCACCAGCGCCGGTGCATCGTTCACCCCGTCGCCGACCATCGCCACGCGCTTGCCCTGCGCCTGCAGCTTCTGAATCTCCGCCGCTTTGCCTTCCGGCAACACCTGCGCAAGGACCGTGGTGATGCCAACCTCGTGTGCCACGGCGTCGGCGACGGCCTTCGCATCACCCGTCATCATCACCACCTCGACACCCGCGTCCTGCAGCTGCTTCACGGCATCTGCAGCCTCTGGACGAATCGCGTCGGCCACCGCAAAGCTTGCGAGGACGACCGTGCCTTCAACGAGCGATATCACGGCTTGCCCGAGTGCCGCCGCCTCGGTCGCGAACTCTCCGAACTCCGGTGCCGGCGAGACCTTGAGATCCGCCAGGAGGTTGGGTCCACCGGCCGAGAGCGACCGGCCGGACACCGTGGCACTCACGCCACGGCCCGGAATCGTCATGAAATTCGTCGCGGCAGGCACCTCGAGCTTCCGATCCGCCGCGCTCTGCACGATGGCCTTCGCGACGGGATGCTCGGCATCGCGTTCCATGGAGGCTGCCAGACGCAGCGCATCGTCCTCACTGAGTCCCGATGTCGTGCGCATGCCCACGACACGGTGCTGGCCGAGCGTCAGCGTGCCCGTCTTGTCGAACACCACCGCCGTCACATTGCGCGCGTCTTCGAGCCCACGCCGGTCGCGAATCAGCAATCCGTTCCTGGCGCCCATCGTCGTGGAAATCGCGAGCACGAGTGGCACCGCGAGGCCGAGCGCATGCGGGCACGCAATGACAAGCACCGTGACCAATCGTTCGACGGCGGTGGCGAGCGTCGCACCGGACAGCAGCCACGCGGCGAAGGTGATGGCCCCGGCACCGAGCGCGACCCAGGTCAGCCAGAACGCCGCACGCTCCGCCAGCACCTGCGCCCCCGACTTCGACTTCTGTGCCTCAGCGACGAGGCGCATGATGCCCGCCAGCGCGGTGCGATCACCGGTACCCGTCACCGTCACCCGCATCGAGCCGGCGCCGTTCACCGTTCCGGCAATCACCTTCGACTGTGCGGTCTTCTCGACAGGTGCCGATTCACCAGTGATCAGCGACTCATCGACCTTGCTCGTGCCGGACACCACCACACCATCGGCCGGCACATTGGCGCCCGGTCGCACGAGGACGGTATCGCCATCGTGCAGCTCGCCAATCGGCACGTCCTCGGTGGTCTCGGCACTGCCTTCACCGGTTACACGGACCGCCGTCGTCGGCAGCAACTTCGCCAGTTCGCCGAGGGCGCCTTCTGCCTGCGCCACCGAGCGCATCTCGAGCCAATGCCCGAGCAGCATGATCGTGATCAGTGTTGCCAGCTCTTCCCACAACGGCATGGCGGGAAAGCCGAGGGCGACTGCTGCGCTGAATACAAATGCCACGCTGATGGCGAGCGCGATCAGCGTCATCATGGCAGGCTGCCGATCCTTGATTTCGCCAACAGCACCGCGCAGAAACGGCGCGCCGCCGTAGACGAACAGTGCCGTGCCGAAGAGCGCCGGGATCCAGTGCGAGCCAGTGAACGACGGCGGTGTAAAGCCCAGCGCGTCCGGGAGCATGTGCCCCCAGATCAGCGGCGGAATGGTCAGTGCAAGCGAAATCCAGAACTTGTCGCGGAACATCGCGACCGAGTGGCCAGCATGTTTGTCGTGGCCAGCGTGTTCGTCGTGCGCACCGTGCCCGGCGTGCGGATCAGGCGTCGTGTGCGTCGCCCCCCGTTTCATGCCGTGATCGGTAGCCATGTCGTGGCCCGCGTGCGTCTCCTTCGCGGCGTCGGTGTTCGGACTCACAGTCGCGACCGTCCGCGGGGCCTCGGTAGGCCTGTCGTGGTCCGTTTTCGGCGATACACTGGATGCATCTACCGTCGACGGTACGTCAATCACGTGCGGTACTCCATCTGGCTCACTCATGCGCTCGCCACCGGCAGAAGATCATGATGCGCGACGTGCGGCCAGAATGCTCGGCGCGCGACGGCAGCAAGACTATCAGTCTACACGATGACGATACGCATCCTTGGCTGTGCTTGCCACACTCACGTGCGACGATGCGTCGTCGGAGACTCATCTGTGCACGTGCGTGAGTACGTCTACGTCATCGCGCGCGACGACGACCGGATCGATGGGACCTGCACATTGATTCATCGCCCCTCGATATCGCGTTCCCCGGGGACGACACGCGTACGCCGGCCTTCGCCCGGGTGACTGATCCCCTCGTACAGGCGTTCACCTTTGAGCAGCAACTCCTGCATCAGGCCCGTGAACTCGACTGGCGTGAGCTCGCTGGCCGTTTGTGGGACCAGGCCCTTGAACAGCGCGATTCGGTCCGCGAGCGGGAGTTGATTCGCTTGGTCGATCATCTCACGCAAGACGGTGTAGTTGAGATTCGCGGTCTCGGCACTCGTCGTCATCGTCGCTTACCCCGCCGCAACGGCAAATCCCGCCTGGGCAATCGCGTGGCGCAGCGCGGCAGGACTCGTGGCGTCAGGGTCATACGTCACTGCGGCGGCACCAACTGTCACGTTCGTGTCGGTCACACCGGCCACGTTCGCGAGCGCGCGACGAACACTGTTCACGCAACCGCCACAACTCATTCCTGTGATCGAAATCGTTGTTTGCTCCATTGCTGTCTCCGGTCGTGACGCTGGATGAGCGTACATGCACTAACACGGCTCTCGCCTCAACAAGGTACCGTCTGCAGCATTACACGCTCGTCACGAGGTTCGGTCCACGACGCACCATCCGCGGTCATGAACAATGCATGTGCACGCTGATCTGGCGACGCGTCGACGGCGAACGAGCGCTACCGCTGGAATCGCGTATCGGTACGGCATGCCACGTGGAATACCCGCAGCGGTGGCCGGCAGCATCGTCTCGCACAAGACGACGCGAGGCTCTGCAGCCCTCACCGGTCGAGATCACGGATCAGTTCCTTCATCTCGCCGATCTCGCGCACCTGTGCCTCGATGATCCCTTCGGCAAGTTTCCGCACGCGGGGATCGGAAATGTGCGCGCGCTCGCTCGTCAGGATGGCAATCGAGTGGTGTGGGATCATCGCCTTCATCCACGACACATCTGTCACCGTGGCTTGGCTCCGCACGAGCCAGAGCGCGACGGTAAACACCAATGCGCTCCCGCCAAGGATCCAGGCGTTCAGTCGAGTATCGCTGTACATGCTGCGCATCGACACGAGCATGATCACTGCCATGGTTGCGCCCATCACGACTGCCATCCAGGCGCGTGTCTGGCTGAAGAACACATGTTCCAGCGCATACGTATTCAGGTACATCAAGCAGAACATGACCACGGTTGAGACCGTGATCATGCCAGCGAAGCGCCGGTACGGATTCGTCGAATTCATTCGTCAACTCCTTTGTATCGTCGAGGGATGATTGCATGCCGCTTGCGAACCAAGCCAGCAGTGCTGTCGAGTTGCCGCTGATGAAACACGACAGCTCCGTGCGCCGCACCAGTTTCGAGTGCGTGTCGCCTGCCATCGTGCTCGCATGCATCGCATGAACTTCCATCAACGTTTCGGTGGGGGGGGGGTGCCGAACGGTGCGGTGATACCGGCGCCGAAGATCGACGCGATCTGGGCACGCACCCATCCCTGATGGGTGAGTGGTAACTGGTGCGTCGCGCCATGCTGCACCCGGATGACACAGTTCGGGTGCACGGCCTGTAACTCGACCATGCGCTGCAGCGGCGCGCTGTCATCTGCGTCGCCATGCAGACAAAGGAATGGCGTCGTCGCCGGGATCCGGCGGACGGCGGCAGCGAGATCATATCCGTAGATCACTTCCCAGATAGTGGACGTCGATGACCGCCATGTCATTTGTGTGAGATCCTCGGCCACCTCGCGCGGCACGCTGGTGATCAGATACGGGAAACTCCAGCCCAGCAGCCGGCGACTGAACAGGCACATCAACGCCATGGGAACGAGATGTGTCCAGATCCAGCCGTTGGCGCCCTTGTCCCGGAAATACTGTTTCGCGTGTTCCCCATCACCGAAGTACGGCAGGCTCACCAGCACGAGGCGCTCCACCTGTTCTGGGTATTGCGCGGCGTAGGCAATCGCCAGGCGCGCACCGAGAGAGTGCCCGACCAGCGTGATGCGACCGTGATCCGCCAGCACGCGTCGGAGCGCTGCGACATGACGCTCCACGTCATAGGTCACCCACGGCTTCGGTGACCGGCCGAATCCGAGCAGGTCGATCAGCAGATGACGACCCGAGAGCGCAGGACCATCACCCGTGGTGAGCGCATACCGCCAGAAGCGGGTGGTGGCGCCGATTCCGGGCAGGAAGACAAGGGTCGGCTCGCCCACCCCGTCGACGGTAGAGAAGAGCGGCCGAGAGCCATCCTCACCGCGATCTGCATCCGCGACGCCGAGCACCACGGTCGCGGCCAACGCCACGCCGACCGTGACGCCGATCCGCTTCATGACAACGCGGCGCGAGAGCGGCGCTCTGGCGCGCGGGTCGTGCTGGGGGAGATCAGGCATGGGAATACCGGATGGCTGAATGGCACATTTCGACGAACGGCTGATGGCCCGTTCTTCGCCGTCAGGGTGGCAATCCGTCATCGGCGACGTCGCCTCTCCGAGCGACGGGCACGCTGCAGTGCCTCCCACGACAGCAGACCTTGCCAGCACGCGCGAGTTTACGCATCATAAAGCGGTCAGCCGACTCCGCGAACACAAACCTCGAGCACCGTGCCAAGCAAACGCAGCCGTGGAAATGCGTCGCCCGACTTCGCAGTCGCGTCCACGCCTCCCCTCCCGCCACAGTTGCACGATACGATCCGCCTCGCGGCCGACGGATTGGCCAAGGTGCTCGGGGATCTGGAGGCGCGCGTGATGGCGGCGGTGTGGCGCATCGGTGCGCCCGCCACCGGGCGCGCGGTCCACGCGCAGGTCACGTCGACGCATCAGGTGGCGCTGCTCACGGTGATCACCGTCCTCAACAAGCTGGTGCGGAAGCGCCTGCTCCGACGCGAGGAGCGCGAGGGACTGCTGCACTTCGAGGTGACGATGACGGAGGCGGCCTTCATGGCGCACGCGAGTCGCCGCGTCGTCGAGGGGATCCTCTCATTCAGTTCGGATGCCATGGCGGCCTCCCTCGTTGATGTCCTCGCCGAACGTGATCCGGATCAGCTGGCCGAGCTGGCGCGCCTCATCGACGAGAGATTGAAGTCATGATGACTTCGGGTGTTCGAGTCGATGCCTGACGGCAGCGCCGACACCGGGACGTTGCGTCGTCGCGTCGATGAGCGTGAGGCGCGGCATCGGCGCAGGCTGTTGTTCGTCGTTGGTCTCCTCCTCCTCGCCGCGACGAGCCCGGTAATGGTGCATCACGCCACAGGTGGAATCGGGACACTGCTCGACGGTCGCGACCACCTCTGGAGCGTCTGCCTGATCGCGCTGCACCAGTTGCTCGATCCCGTGCATTCCGTATTCCACGTGCTGCTCCTCGGCGGTGTGGCGTACGCCATCGTTGACCGTACCCGTGCCTGGTGGCGTCTCCGCACGACTCTCCGCCTGATCGTGACTCGGACCGTAGTCTCGACTGACGCGACATTCGTCGCGGCACGGACGGCTGCGGTGCCGACGGACTCGATCCGGCTCGTCGATGGGCTGCCAATTCCCGCGTTCACCATCGGCTGGTTGCGTCCCGTCATCCACGTCAGCACGGAGGTGGAGGGTCAACTCTCGCAGGCGCAGCTCGCCGCGGTGCTGGCACACGAGTACGCCCATGTCCGCCGTCGCGACCCGCTTCGCCTCACGGTGCTGCGTGCGCTGGGTTGCCTGCTCTTCTGGCTGCCCGCCATGCGACGGCTGGCGGCCGATGTGGCTGACGACGCGGAGATCATCGCCGACGACTTCGCGGTGCGCGGCGATCCTGTCGCGCTGGCGACTGCGATCCTGGCGCTCGCTCAGTGGCGCGCGCCCGGTCGTACCGGCGACACAGCCTTTCAGCACGGTGGTGGCATCGTCGGCTTTCATCGTGACGCGATGCTCGACCGGCGGATCAATCGACTCCTCGGTCACGAATCGAGCATCACCACGCAGGTGACCAAACCATCGCTGTTCGGTGCGGGAGTGGCTCTCATCCTCGCGTGGGGTTCAGGCCTTGCCGTGGCGCACCCGATGACCAGCCACAGCGAGCACTGCGCGCACACGCGACTGGCGGCGTACGAACATCTCTTCTGTCTTGTTGGCCACACTGGTGCGATGGCTCGCGAATGTCCACATCATGGCGACGGCGGCTGATGCGCCGTCGTTCGTCACGCCAGGTCTGACTCTTCTTCTTCCGAGCCTCATATGCATCGCTCCGTGATCCACCTCATCGCCGTCGTCAGTGCCGTCGCGCTTGTCGCACCTGCGGCACATAGCTCCGTACGCGATGACGCATACGCATCCAAGGCGACGCGGGCGTCGAGGATGCCAGCTGCGGCTGCGGATTCCGCCGACGTCGCCGGCGTCGTCAATGCATACCACCGTGCGCTGGCCGCCGGTGACAGCGCCGCCGCCATGACGCTGCTGGCCCCGGATGCCATCATCCAGGAGAGCGGCAGCGTGGAGACGCGAAGCGAGTACGCGGGGCACCATCTCCCCGGCGACATGCGCTTCGCGCAGGCGCTGCCCGGCGTGCGGAGTGCACAGCGGGTCGTCGTCGTCGGCGATGTCGCATGGAGCACCTCGACCAGCGTCACCAAGGGCAAGTACCGTGACCGCGACATCAATTCCGTGGGTGCGGAGTTGATGGTGCTCGCGCGGGTCGGTGGCGTGTGGCGGATTCGCGCCATTCACTGGTCATCGCGCAC
>JANOCB010000089.1:0-16202 GCA_031411975.1 Gemmatimonadaceae bacterium | reverse complement strand
CGCACGAGCTGAAGACGCCGCTCAACGTCATCCTCGGCTACCTGACCCTGCTCGACGATGGTGTCTACGGTCCGCTCAACGACAAGCAGCGCGACGTGGTACACACGCTGGAACGCCAGAGCCACGCACTGAACCGACTGGTGCGCCAGCTGCTCGACGTCTCGAAATACGATGCCGGCGGTGCCACGCTCGACCTGCAGCCGCTCGACACCCGCGCATTCTTTGCCGAACTGGAGAATTCGCTGGTCGTGCTCGCGCAACAGCGTGGTGTGCATTTCAGCGTCACCGCAAATCCGGGCATGCCGGCCGAAGCGTGGTGGGATCGGGACCGCATGACCGAAGCCATCGGCAACCTCGTCACCAACGCCTGCAAGTTCACGCCGCGCGGTGGGGTCGTTGCGCTGCACGGCGACGGTGAGCCGGGATCGGTGCGCATCGAAGTGCGTGACTCCGGCGTCGGCATCCCTGCCCCGGAACTCCCGCACGTGTTCCGCAAGTTCTTCCAGGCCGGCAACCAGGAAGCCACCAGCGCCGCCGGTACCGGGCTCGGCCTTGCGATCGTTCGTGGTATAATTGAGGCGCACGGTGGGTCCGTGCATGTCTCGTCCGAGGTTGGCGTCGGCACCACCTTCACGATCCTGCTCCCGCAACGGGCTCCGACGCCGCGACGTCTGGCCGCGGCCGGAGCGACCACGGCTGTACCGGCACTCCCCAGTTCCACGCCATGACTCGCACTGCCACAACACCGCGACTACTGCTCGCCTCGCTCGCTGCCGTGATGCTCGTGGCCGCCTGCGGCCGCGCAGCACCGGTGGTCACGGCGCCGCTGCCGCCGCCGGCGCTGCCGGCACCGAGCGCCACCTCGGCGTGGAAGGCCACACACGCCGTGGTGCTCGAGTTGTTCGGCGACAACAAACAGGCCGCCGCCGACTCCACGCTGCTCCACTTCGCGCGCAGTTTCCCGCGCACGCCGGAGGGCGACCGCGCTCGTTGGTGGCGGACCCTCATGCGCGCCGATCCACGCGTGGCCAATGGTGACGTGGCCGTCGCCATCGCGCAGATCGACTCCCTGCTCACCGACTCGATCGCGACCGAGGTCCGCGCCGAAGCGGTGCTGATGCGGCGCACGATCAGCTCGATCGATTCGCTGCGGCGTGCCGAAGTCCGCCGGCGGACGCAAGCCACACAGGTGGCCGGTGAGCGACTGGATGAACTGAAGGTGGCACGGGATTCGATGACGCGCCTTCAGGCCGAAATCGTGCGACTCCGGCGGCGCCTCAAGGCGCAACCCTGATTCCGGGCGCACGTCAGCCGACCCGGAACAGCTCCAGCGCCCGACGATAGCGGCCCGTCAGCAGCTCACGTAACGCCTGATGTTCCGGCCGTGCGAGCAGCGGATCTGCCCGCAGGACCGACTCGGCGGCCGCACGCGCCACGGGAATCATGGCTTCGTCGCGCAATGGATCAGCGACACGAAAGCTGGGCAGGCCGCTCTGCCGCTCGCCGAAGAGATCGCCCATCCCGCGAAGCCGCATGTCCGCGCGCGCGATCTCGAAGCCATCCTCGGTGCCGACGAAGATGTCGAGCCGCTCGGCCGAGTCGGGACTCACGTCGCCGAGGAGGATGCAATAGCTGTCGGTGGCACCACGCCCCACGCGGCCGCGCAGCTGATGCAACTGCGACAGGCCGAATCGCTCCGGATGCTCGATCAGCATCACCGACGCATTCGGCACATCGATCCCCACTTCGATGACCGTCGTGGCCACGAGCACGTCGACGTCCCGCGCGAGGAAGGCACGCATCACGGCATCCTTCTCGTCGGCCTTGAGCCTGCCGTGGAGCAACCCGACGCGGCGCGAGGCGAAGACGCCGCCCGACAGCTCCTCCGCCATCTGCGTGGCGGCACGCAGGTCGCTCCGCTCCGACTCCTCGATCACCGGATAGACGACGTACGCCTGGCGTCCGGCATCGAGCTGCGTGTTGATGAAGGTCATCACGCGATCACGCGCCGACTCGGATCGCATCGTCGTGACGATCGGCACACGACCCGGGGGCTTCTCGTCCAGCAGGCTCACGTCCAGATCGCCGTACACCGTCAGGGCCAGCGAGCGCGGAATGGGCGTGGCGCTCATCAGCAGGACATCCGGCGATGCCCCCTTGGCCTGCAGCGCCTTCCGCTGCTCCACGCCGAATCGGTGCTGCTCATCGACGATCACGAGCCCCAGCCGGCCGAACGATGTGGCATCCTGCACCAGGGCGTGCGTGCCGACCACCAGCAGTGGCTCATACGACGCGAGTCGTGTGGCGACGGCGCGGCGCTCCGCGGTACCCATGCGTCCGGTCAGCAGGGCCGGCGTGATGCCGAGTGGCGCGAGGAGCTTCGTGAACGTGCGGAGATGCTGCTCGGCGAGCAGTTCCGTCGGCGCCATCAGTGCCGCCTGCCAATCGTTCTCCAGTGCGACCAATGCGGCAAAGAGGGCCACGACCGTCTTGCCGCTGCCGACGTCACCCTGCAGCAGGCGATGCATGCGCACCGGACTCGTCATGTCGGCCACGATCTCGCGCAGCACACGTATCTGCGCGCCCGTGAGTGAGAACGGGAGCTGTGCCTTGAGTGCCGTGGTGAGCCGGCGCTGATTGACGAAGGTGATGCCATCACGCGCCGACCGTTCGAGCTGGTTGGCGCGACGGTGCAGCAGCTGCACACAAAACAGTTCCTCGAAGGCGAGCCGCGCACGTCCCCGCTCCGCCTCCTTCACGCTGCCGGGCCGATGCACCAGCCGCAGCGCCTCCGGCAGCGGCGGGACGCCGGCAGCCGCCAGCACGTTCGCGGGCAAGGGATCGGTGATCTGCGGCAGCAAGGCGTCGAGCTGGGCGTCGACCAGCTGGCGCAGCAGCTTGGTCGGCAGGCCGTCGGTGGCGGGATACACCGCGAGCACGCGTCCACCCGCCGTCCCCGCATCATCGGCGCCGAGATTCACGAACTCCCGCGGTGCGAGCTGACGCCCATGAAACACACGCACCGGACCGCTCAGCAGCAGCACATCACCGACATTGATCGTGCGATCGAGATGCGGCTGCCCGGGCCATCCCACCTCGAGCAGACCGCTCGCGTCCTGGATCACCGCCTGAAAGATGCGCAGGCCGCGTCGCGTCGGGATGATGCCCTTGGAGACCACACGACCGAGCACCGTGACGTCGAGTCCGGGCTGGGCACGAGCCACCGGAAGCACGGTCGTGGCGTCTTCGTAGCGGCGCGGCACGTGCATCAGCAGGTCACCGGCCGTGGTGATCCCGAGCTTCATCAGCAGCTCGGCGCGCCGCGGTCCCACACCCTTCAGATACGTGACGGGCGTGAGCAGCGTGACCGGCGGCGCGACACCACCGCCGTGCCGGTCGCGCCGCGACGCGTTCTCGTCACTCACGACTCGAACAGCGCCTCGGCAAACTCCGTGGCGTCGAAGTCGTGCAGGTCATCGGCCCCCTCGCCGGTCCCGATGAACTTCACGGGCACGTCGAGCGCCTCGTGCACGGCCACGACGACGCCGCCCTTGGCCGTACCATCGAGCTTCGTCACCACGATGCCGGTGAGCGGGACGGCGGCAGCGAACGTCTTCGCCTGTTGCACGGCATTCTGCCCGATGGTGCCGTCGAGCACGAGCAGCGCCTCGTGCGGCGCACCGGGCAGGCGCTTCGTGATGACGCGCACGACCTTGCGGAGTTCGTCCATCAGCGAGTCACTGGTGTGCAGTCGGCCGGCGGTGTCCACGATCACCACGTCAACACCGCGCGTCACGCCAGCGTCAATGGCGTTGAAGGCAACGGCAGCCGGATCGGAGCCCGGTGACGCGCTGACGAAATCGGCCCCGCTGCGCTGCGACCAGACACGCAACTGCTCGATGGCGCCAGCGCGAAACGTGTCGCCCGCCGCCACCAGCACACGCTTGCCGCTCTTCTGCAATCGTGACGCGAGCTTGCCGATGAAGGTGGTCTTGCCGGCACCGTTCACGCCCAACACGAGGATGATCGTCGGTGCGGTGGATTGGTACCGCACGGCGGGATCGGCATTGCCCGTGCGCAACGCCTTCGCGATCTCGTCCTGCAACGCCGTCGCGAACTCCTCCTCGGTGCGGATCTCGCCCCGCCGCGCGCGATCCTCGACGGCGGCAACGAGTTTCAGCGTCACCGCGACGCCGAAGTCCGATTCCAGCAGGACCTGCTCGAGCTGTTCCAGCGACCCCTGATCGACGCCGCCCTTGAGGGCGACGCGCCAGTTGGTGGTGACGACCGACTTGACCTTCTGCCAGAATGACTTCTTCGGGAGGTCGCCGTCGCGACGAAAGAGACGCGCCATGCGATGAGCTCAGGAGTGAACGACGAATGAACGGCAGGCGAACGGGTCAGCGCAGACCGGCGCGACGCCGGAGCAGCCATTCCGCCGCAAGAAGCAGCACGGTGGCAAGGTAGAGCCACCCGAGGGAGCGCGCACCGCGCCGCACCGGCACGGCCTCGCCATTGAGCAGGCCACTCCGCACGGTGCTGACGCTGGGCAGCCACTCACGTGATGGGCTGACCGGCACCACGACGGCAGCGCCGTCCACCGTACCGCGCCAGATACCGGCATCGAGTGGTGGCATGCTGACCTCGGCCGCATCGGCGAAGGCGAGCGTGTCACGACGGACGGCACGATCACCATCACGGGTGAGCAGCACCGCCGCCCGCGGTTGCGCGCCACGACGCCAGCGCACGGGAAGCCCAGCCCGCTGCACCTGGCTGACCGGCATCGGAACGGCGCTCAATCCACGCGCACCAAGCAACCAGTCGGTCGCCCCACCAACGAGCGCCTGAAACGCGACTTCACTGACGCCGCCACGTGCACGCCAGCGACTGTATCCCGCGGCGGTGATCAGCACGCGGCGCACCGGCCCTTCGGTGACGCTGATGACCGGCATGGCGCCTGTCGCCGCGATTCCCGGCGCGGCCGACAACGCCGTCAGTCCCCCGCGCGCCGGCACCGAGACCAGCAGCGGCGGCAGCGATTCGACCACGAGGCCGCCGAGCGCCGCCTGCAGGGGCGAGGATGGCGCCGCCCGAACGAACAGTTCGGGGGCGTCTCCCTCCGGCGGCGCGAGCAGCAGCAGTGCTTTCGTGCCCAACGACGCTGGCGATCCCATCGCGGCCGTGTCACCGTGCAGGACCGCCAGCGATGCGCCGCGGACGGCGGCGCGAACGACCGACTCGTCCACTGGCGTGAGGTTGCCATCGCGGAGCCAGCGACCGGGTGCGATCTGGAAGAACGCGTCGGTCGGCAGTGCCACATTGGCGCGAAGTGCCGTGGTCACATCGCGCACGTCAGCGTCCGGCGCGGTGGACACGATGACGACACGCTGGCGCGCTCCACGGCGGAAGGCCGCCGCGATCGTGTCGTTGCGGGGCTGGCCATCACCTCCGGACTGCAGGATGGCACGAAGCACTGCGATCGAATCGCCTGGCGGCACGACCACCTGACTCTCCACGACGGCGTCACCGCTGGCGGCGAGGACCGGCACCGTGGCCTCGGCCACGACGACATCGTCGAGCAGCCAGCGCAGTGGACGCACGGCGGACGTTGCCCCACCGGCCAAGATGCGCGCGGTGACGGCGATCGTATCCCCCGCCCGCCCTTCTGCTGGCGCGCTCAGGTCGCGAATGGCGAGGTCGGGTGCCGTACGGGGATCGAGTACGACGAGTCGCGAGCCGGCCACCGCCTGCTGCAGCGATTCGGCGTCATCGAGCGCGCCATCAGTCACGACGACCACCCGTTGCCCCGACGCCGCCGCACGCTGCAGCACCGGAGCGACGAACGACGCCAGGTCACGTGGTGCGTCCGGTATCGCGTCACTCCGGGTCGAATCACCGAAGAGCACGATCGCGGCGCCCGGTTCGGCGCGCGCCGAGTCCACGGCCGCACGCCACGCCACCGAATCGCCGGCGCGTATCCAGGAGGCCGAGGCATCGAGTGCCACGAGCGGCTCCGGTGGTCTCGCGGTGCCGATGGCCAGATCGAGGAGCAGCGCAACCACTGCCACCACGGCCAGTACCCGCAATGCCATCAGTAGCGGCCGCAGGCGCGTGACACCGCCGGCTGGATACGCGACCCACGACACGAACAGCCCTGCACCAAGCGCGAGCGCCCACCCGAGGACCCCACTCACTTCGGTGCGCTCACACTCGTCCCGCGTGGCGCAGTGGCTGGGGGTGCCACTGGTCCTGTGACGGCCGGTTGCGCCGGCAGCACCGCGGCAGCGGACGATGTCGCCGGTGAAACGCCGAGGCGTGCCGCCACGGCGTCACGGCTGACCGCGAAGGCGGTGAGTGATGGTCCCTTCAGTTCCACACCGCTTGCCTCGCGCAGTGTTCGCGTCGGTTCTCTGGATACACCGTTCACCAAGGTCTCGAAATGCAAATGCGGGCCGGTGGACAGTCCGGTCGACCCGACGTAACCAATCACCTGCCCCTGCGTCACCACCTGCCCTGTCCGGAGCGACGCCGCGAAACCGCGCAGGTGTCCGTAGCGAGTGACCATGCCGTCGCGATGCCTGATTTCCACGAGCTTGCCAAACGCGCCGACGTACCCTGCCTTGATCACCGCACCATCGCCGACCGCGCGCACCGGCGTCCCGAAAGGTGCGGCGAAATCGATACCGGCATGGCGCCTGAGGGTGCCGAGCAGCGGATGCACCCGCAGCCCGAACGCACTCGACATCCGTCGGAACTCGACCGGCGCCGCGAGAAAGGTGGTCCGCATGGGTCGGCCAGTCACATCGTAATACTCCGGGCGTCCCTTCGGAGTTGAAAAGCGGATGGCCCGCATCCACTCGCGATCGTGAAAGAGCGCACCGGCCACGAGCGGACCGACCCGTTCGGCCCCGAACGCGGTGCGCTGGCGCTCGATGACCGCCACCACGCTATCGCCGACCCGCAGGTCGCGGCCCACGTCGATCTTGTACTCGAATGCCTCCGCGAGGGCGTACGCCATCTCGGTTCGTCCCCGGAGCCCGAGCTCGCTGCGGCCGGCGATTCGCATGGTCTCGACCAGCGAGCCTGATACCGGTGCGCGCACCGTGACGGTATCAGTCCGCCAGATCTCGCGGCGCTCGGTCGCGGACCAGGAGTCGGCGCCGAGGCGCATCACACGGACGCTGCGGTCATCGGCGACCTGGAATTCGACCTCACGCACGGGTGCGGTGGCGCTGTCGGCGAAGAGGGCGAGCGGAATGTCACGGCGCGCCGTGGCTCGCAGTTCCGACGCCTTGAGCACGGCCCCCGCGTCGCGGCGCGTGAGGCCGGCTGCGATCAAGGCACCGACCATCCGCTGGCCCTTGCCGATGGTGTCCCGGGTGGCGACCGGCGGAGCTGGCATACCGATTCGCTCGACCGTTCGCGGCAGCGGCTTCGGAACCTTCGGAAGGATCCAGAGGGAAAGGCCGGCGGCCGTCAGGACGGAGACCAAAACGATCGCGCGCGCCCGACGCCGTCCCCGGCGTTCAAGCGCGCGCTGTCGTCGAGCCTCGTAGGCGCCCTCGATCAGTGCGTCGGCCATCAGAGGATGATGGCCAGAGACACCGCCGACCTCAATCCATCTGGCGCCGCATGAACGTCGGAATCTCCAGATCGTCGGTGGTCGCCGGACGCATCGGGCGAGCCGGACCGCTGGTGGGCCGCGGTCCGGTCATGGCCTGATTGCTCTGCGACGGGTTCATCGGGGCACCCTGCCCGGGCCGTACGATGCTGCTCGGCTTGGGGACCACCAGCTGCTGCGGCACCTGGCGCGGGGCACCGGGACCGCTCGGCACGATGCCCGGGCGGAACTCGGGGGTGGTCTGACCGAGCGCGCGGTCGAACCCGGTCGCGATCAGCGTGACCCGGATCTCCCCTTCCATCGCCGGATTGCTCGAATCACCACCGAAGATGATCTCGGCGTCATCGCCGACGGACTCCTGCACGAGCTCGGCAATCTGCTGGACTTCGCCGAGCTGGAGATCGGGACCACCCACGATGTTGATGAGCACCGACTGCGCGCCGGAGATCGAGACGCTGTCGAGCAGCGGGCTGGCAATCGCCTGCTGGGCGGCCTCCATCGCACGGTTCTCGCCGCGTCCGATGCCGGAGCCCATGAGCGCCGATCCGCCGTTCTGCATGACGGTGCGCACGTCGGCGAAGTCGACGTTGATCGTGCTCGACGTGTTGATGATCCCCGAGATGCCCGAAGTGGCCTGGAGCAGCACCTCGTCGGCCTTCTTGAGTGCATCCTGAAACGGCATGCCACGGCCCACGACCGCCAGCAGGCGCTCGTTGGGAACGACGATCATCGTATCGACGTGCTTGCGGAGTTCGCTGATGCCAAGCTCCGCCTGTCGCATCCGCTTGCGGCCTTCGAAGAGAAACGGCTTGGTGACGATGCCGACGGTGAGCGCACCCGCCTCGCGCGCCAGCTCGGCGATGACCGGCGCGGCACCGGTGCCAGTGCCTCCGCCCATACCGCAGGTGACAAAGACGAGGTCGGCGCCCGCGACGAGCCGGCTGACCTCTTCGCGATTCTCCTCGATCGACTGCCGCCCCACATCGGGACGCGCACCAGCACCGAGCCCGTTGGTGAGCTTGCGGCCGATCTGGATCTTGACGTTCGCCTTCGAGTTGTGCAGCGCCTGTGCGTCGGTGTTCACCGAGATGAACTCGACGCCGCTCAGGTGCTCCTCGATCATCCGATTGACGGCATTGCCGCCACCGCCACCCACACCGATCACCTTGATGACGGCGTTGGATGAATTGCGTTCCTCGAACTCGAAGGTCATTGCGGTCATGAGGCGCTGCGCTCCGCGGCAAGAGCAGGAGAAAAACCGGGCGGCCGGCTGGCGACCAAAGGGCACGACGTCACTGGCCCGGAGACACGAACTCACAGGACAGCGCATCCGGACTGAGAGTATAGCAAATGGTGCTGCGCAACGCTACGGCCGTGAACGCGAGCCTCGAAGGTTGGCGCATCCGGCGAGGGTGCGCGCACCGCCTCGTCCTCGCTCACCACCCAACAACCGCCGGTGACGCGACTTACGCCGCGTGGTTCACGTTCCCTCCCACAGCAACTCGGCCGGGCGGGCTGCCTGCTGACACGCGGTCCGGTGCCCCCCGTTGCCTGGAACCACTGGGACCATTCAGCGCCGTTGCTGCGTCCCACGAGTACAAGCACACCCGCCGGATCGGCTTGCGCGCTTTCGCGTGCCCTGCATCGCCCGGCCTGGGCATCTGGATGGATGACACGAAAAAGCGGGCAGATCCGCATGGATCCGCCCGCTACTCGCGTGCCCGACGGCCGCATGCCAGGACCGCCCGTCACTGCCCTCTCAGGAGTGGATCAGAAGAAATCCTGGAACCACTCCTTGAGCTTGCCGACGATCTGGTTCACGCCCGCGGGCGTGGCCGTCCCCGCCCGTTTACCGGCGACGGCCGGCTGCATCATCGACGCGATGGCGACCCGTCCGGCACCGAACTGCGCCAGGCCAACGACGCAGCTGAATCGCGGTGACCCGACCGCTTCGATGAGGCCATCGACCCCTTCCGGGGCCCCGATGCGCACCGTCTGACCGAACAGATCCGAGGCGAGTTCAGCGATGCCGGCCGTCACCGACGCGCCGCCGGTGACCACGACTCCCGCATTCAACTGCTTCGCAAAGCCGGCCCGTTCGAGGTCGCGCTGCACATGATCGAAGATCTCGTCAGTGCGCTGCTGGATGATGTGCGCCAGCAACTCGTACGGGATCTGGCGATCACCCTGCGTGACCGTGCTCGGCAACGTGATGAACTGTCCGGGCTGAATCATCGGTTCATAGGCACAGCCGAACTCTTCCTTCAGCCGGTCAGCATCGGCCGGTGACACCCCCAGCCCGTGGATGATGTCGGCCGTGACGTTCTGGCCACCAAGATTGATGGTGGCCACGTGCCGGATCTTTCCCTCGAGGAAGACGGCCACGTCGGTGGTGCCGGCCCCCATCTCGACGAGCACGACCCCGAGTTCCTTCTCGTCTTCGGTGAGTGTGGCCAGCGCGCTGGCGAGCGGCGCGAGAACGAGATCCTTGGTGCGGTAGCCAGCCTTCTCGACGGCCTTGCGCAGGTTGTTGGCCGGCGATGCGCCCACGGTCACGAGATACATCTCGGTCTCGAGCCGCGTGCCGACCATGCCGACGGGGTCACGCACACCGAGGTTCTTGTCCACGGTGTACTCCTGCGGAATGGCGTGCAGCAATTCGCGTTCGCGCGGAATCGACTGCGCGCGGGCCACGTCGTTGGCCCGGTCCACATCGGCGCGGGTGATCTCATCGCCATTGACCGCCACGATGCCCTGGCTGGTCATGGTCTGCACATGCTCGCCCGCAATCCCGACGTACAACGATTCGACCTTCTGCCCCGCCATGCGCTCCGCCTCGCTCAGCGCCTGGGCGATGGAGCGGGTCGTTTCCTCGATGTCCGAGATGATGCCGCGACGGAATCCCGTGGTCTTCGCGCTGCCGACACCGAGCACCCGGAGCGTCGGGCGTCGCGGCAGTTCCCCGGTCACCTCCGCAATCAGGGCGGTGGTGTACGAGGAGCCGATGTCGAGCGCGGCGACCAGACGATCTGAACTCATGGGAGTCGGGCGATGACGAGGTTGCGATATCGCAGGTCGAGCTCTGCGGCGCGAACGCGACGGCGAGCGAGGTCCTGCTCGACAGGAAAGATGTCCGCGAGGCGGCCCAGCGTCACCTCTGGTGTGACACGCACGACCTGCCGCGAGGTGCGCAGGTGCCACTCCGTGGCCGACACGCGGCGTGCTTCCTCGATGGCGTCGAACAGCGCGGGATCGTGCGCGCGCAGCGCGCCGAGCAGGTTGAAGAGCTTCCGGTCAGCCACCGTATCCCGTGGTCCGGCCGATGGCAGCACGACCGGTGCGTCGAACGCGGAGATCGCCGGATCGATCGGCAGACGTGTGCCGGCGGAGTCGACGCCGCGGAACCCGTCGCGCGTGGCGACCAGCGCCACGGGGATGCGCTCGACGATCGAGACCACGAGCGTCCCGGGGAGCCGGCGGCGCACGGTGGCGCTGGCGACGAGCGGAATGCCCTCGACCTTGGCCACCACGCGCGCCGGATCGTCGAAGACGCTGGCCGTGGTGTCGGCACCGAGCGCCGCGATCACCGCCGTCGGCGTGAGAAAGCGTGCACCCTCGAGCTGCACCGTCTGCACATGGAAGTAGTCGAGCGTTCCGAGGAGTCTCGGCAGGGCGAAATACATCGCGACGCAGACCGCCACCGCGAGTCCACCGCGGCCGACGGCCTTCTTCCAGGCGGGTGTGACGTCCAGGGTTACGGCGTCACCACGCGCGCTCGTGGCGCTGGCGGTAGCCCGGGCTGCCGTGGTCATGCCGCGCTCGCGCCGAGCGCGGCGAGCAGCTCCGGGCCCACCTGTGTCACGTCGCCCGCGCCCATGGTGAGCACGAGGTCGCCTGGTTGCACGAGGGCGATCAATGCGGCGGTCGCGTCGGCTCGCATCCCGAACCATTCGGGGGCGTGCCCGGCCCGTGCCGCAGCGCCGGCGATCAGGTCGGCCGTGACCCCGGGAATGGGCTGCTCGCGGGCCTTGTAGATGTCGGTCAACGCGATCACGTCCGCGCCGGTGGCCAGCGCCTGGCCGAACTCGCCGGCGAAGTCGCGGGTGCGGGTGTAAAGGTGCGGCTGGAAGAGCGCCACGATGCGGCGATCCGGGTACGCCGCGCGGGCTGCGTCGAGGGTGGCCCGCACTTCGGTGGGATGATGGGCGTAATCGTCAACGACAAGGACGCCGTTCACCTCACCCTTCCTCTCGAATCGCCGCTCCACCCCGCCGAACGACTCGAGGCCGGGCCGCAGCTGTTCGAACGGATACCCCAGCAGGAGCCCGGCAGCGAGTGCGGCGAGTGCGTTGCGCTTGTTGTGATCACCGGGGACTCGGAGCGTGATGCTGCCCAGTGGCGCACCGTCGAACACGATTCGCATGGCGTCGCCCTCGCGGATACCGACCAACCGGGCATCCGTGCTGTCGAGTCCGTAGCGAACGACCTCCGCAGAATCGGGGAGCCGGAGCGCCGATGCGCCGGCGTCATCGGCGCAGAGGACGATGCCCTTCGCAACCGAGAGGTACTGTTCGAACGTGACCGTGATGTCGGCGAGATCGGTGTAGATGTCGAGATGGTCCGCCTCGACGTTCGTGACGACCGCGACCGTGGGGTACAGCGCCAGGAAGGAGCGGTCGTACTCATCGGCCTCGACCACGACGGTGTTGCCTCCGCCCCAGCGCAGGTTGCCCCCCCACCGCTGGACGCGGCCACCGACGATGCCGGTGGGCGCTGCACTGGTGCCGGTCAGTGCGTCGGTGGTCATGACCGTCGTGGTGGTCTTGCCGTGGGTGCCGGCGATGCCGACGATCTGCATGCCGTCCACCGCCGCGCCCAGCGCCTCCGCCCGACGGATGACCGGAATGCCGAGTGACTCCGCCGCTGCCAGTTCGACGTGTCCGGCGGCGATGGCCGAGGAGATGACGAGCGCACGTGCGCCAGACACGAAGTCGGCGTGGTGTCCGCGGTGGACGGTGATGCCAAGCGCCTCGAGATCGGCGTTGCCGGCGGCGCTCATGTCACTGCCGGTGACGGCGATGCCTCGACGCGCGAAGAGTTCGGCGAGGGCGCTCATCCCCGCTCCGGCGATGCCGACGAAGTGCACTGGCCTGGGATCCGATTCACGGAAGAGGCGCAGCGCATCGTCGCGCATACGGGCACTTGTTGTGGCATCAACGGCCATGTCGTCTCACTCGAAACTACTTCAGACCAAGGGAATCAACGATATACGCTGCAATGACTTGTGATGCGTCAGTTCGCGCCCGGGCCCGGGCCGTCTCTGCCATCGTTTCCAGCTGTGCCGGATGGGCGCAGATCGCGTCGAGCGTCCTGCCGAGTCCGCCTGAAGACAACGAGTCCTGAAAAACGAGCGTCGCCGCACCCGCTGAGGCGAGCGCGGCGGCATTCTTCGTCTGGTGATCAGCGGCGGCGGTCGGCAGCGGCACGAGCACCATGGGAACGCCCCAGGCGCAGAGTTCCGCCGTCGACATGGCGCCGGCGCGAGCCACGGCAAGATCGGCAGTTGCGTACGCTTGCGCCATTGGCTGCTGATACGCGATGACGCGGATCCGGTCACTCGCGAAGTGGGCCAGCCGGGCATGCTCGTTTCTACCGGTGACCCAGATGGCGCCCCAGTCCGGGGGCAGCGACTGGGGCAACCACGCTGCCGTGGCGTCGTTGATGGCGCGAGAGCCCTGGCTGCCGCCGAACACGAGCATGACACGACGGACACCGTCGGGCATTCCCCATTCGGCGCGCGCCGTCGCTCGGTCGGGTTGTGGTATGGGCGGCGGAATGATCGGATTGCCGGTGACGAGCGCCCGTGGCTGTCCGGCCGTCGGCAGCGTGACGATCGCTTCCGGAAACCCGACGAACGTATGCCGAGCCCGGCTGCAGAAAAATCTGACGGTCATGCCGGCCACGGCGTTCTGCTCCTGCAGGAAGTACGGAATGGCGTGCAGTCGGGCGTAGCCGAGGAGCGCTCCGGCGGCGTATCCCCCCGTCCCGAGCACGCCGAGCGGTCGGCTCGCCGACACCAGACGTCCAATGCTTTTAAAGGCACTGGCGAGTCCCATCACCGTTCTCCAGTTCTCCCACGGACGACTGCGATACAGCGGATGAAGATCGAGCAGTTCGTGCCGCCAGCGGGTGGTTGGGAGCACGGACTTCTCGAGGCCGCGCTGCGCGCCGATGAACATGATGTCGAGTGCCGGCCGACGCGCTTTCAGAGCGTCAGCAATCGCGAGCCCCGGATAGAGATGGCCGCCGGTGCCGCCGCCCGCGATATAAAAGGTCCCGTCGCCGGCCATCAGCGGGCGCCGAGCCCGAGAATCGGGTCGGGCATCGCGTCGGTGTACACGCGTTCGCGGGTGCTGCCGATGTTCACGAGGATCCCGGTCATCGCCAGGGTGATGAGCAGGTTGCTGCGCCCGTAGGAGATGAATGGCAGCGTGAGGCCGGTGTTCGGGAAGAGTCCGGTAATGACGGCCAGGTGCACGAAGGCGGTCGTGACGGTCGTGAGCGTGAGCCCCACCGCCACGAGTTGCAGAAACTGGCTGCGCGCATCGCGGGCGATGCGGAAGCCCAGCCAGGCGTAGCCTCCGAACAACGCCACGACCCCGAACAGCCCGACGAAGCCCCACTCCTCACCGATGTTCGAGCCGATGAAGTCGGTGTACTGGAAGGGCAGGAACCCGCTCTGCTGGCGTCCCTCACCGAAGCCGACCCCGACGAGCCGACCGGATCCGATCGCGATCATCGACTGACGGGTCTGGAGGTCGAGGTCCTGCGCGCAGCCGACGGCCTTCGCGCTGCCATTCCAGTCGGCGATTCGGCACTTCACGTAGCCATTCATCCGGCCCCAGAGGAGCGGGATGACGAGGATGCCGATCAGCAGGAAATGACCAACCCGCGCCCCGGCGATGAAAAGCATGGCGCCCATGAGCGCCATGTAGAACAGGGCAACGGAAACGTCCGGCTCGAGGATGGCGAGCACGGCCAGTGCGCCGTTGACGGCGAAGAACGGCAGCAATCCCTTGCCGAGCCGTCGCAGCTGCTCACCCTTCTTGGCGGCGAGCATGGCCGTCCACATGATGACGGCGATCTTGGCGAACTCGGAGGGCTGCACGGCAGTGCTGATCAGGAACCGCTTCGAGCCGTTCACTCCGGACGAGACGAGCAGCACGAGCACCATGCTGAAGATCGAGACCGCCATGATGTGCCATGCGTACTTCCGATACCACTCGGCGTCGAACTTGGCCGCGATCGCGAAGGCGACGATTCCCATGCCGGCGCCGACCATCTGGCGGACCAGGTAGTAGGACGGCGTGAGATTCTTCTGCTGCGCGACGATCACCGTGGCGCTGTAGACCGTCGCCAGCCCGAAGACGAGCAGGATCGCCGTGATCAGCACGAGGGCGCGGGCCTCGACGCCCATGCGCCAGCGTTCGCG
The DNA here is from genome assembly GCA_031411975.1 of Gemmatimonadaceae bacterium. Lineage (GTDB taxonomy): Bacteria > Gemmatimonadota > Gemmatimonadetes > Gemmatimonadales > Gemmatimonadaceae > JACMLX01. Next base: position 1,089 of record JANOCB010000089.1, on the reverse strand, counting down.
GACCACCTCGACGGTGACGGCAGCGGTCATGCGGCGCTCCCGCGCGCGAGGGTGCGGAACGCGGCGCCGCGTTCCTCGTAGTTGCGGAACATGTCGAAGCTGGAACAGGCGGGGGACAGCAGGATCGTCTCACCCGCCGACGTGAGCGCCCGGGCGCGTTCGATGACGGCCTCGAACGGACCATCGACGCGCTCGACCGGCACCAGCGACGCGAGGTCGTGCACGATGTCGGACGCCGCTTCGCCATACGCGAGCACCGCCTTGCCGAATCCGGCAAACGGCGCCGCCAGCGCGGTGTACGGCTCCCCCTTGTGTCGACCACCGAGGAGGAGCACGAACGGTCGGGTCATGCCCTGCACCGCCACCAGCGTCGAGCTGACGTTGGTGGCCTTGGAATCGTTGAGCCAGAGGCGGCCGTCGGTGGTCGGGACGGGCTCGAGGCGATGTGGCAGCGCGTGAAAGGAGCGCAACTGCGCGGCGATCGTGGTGCGAAGCGCACCGATGTCGCGCTCCGGGAACGCCGTCGCGACGGCCAGCGCGGCGGTGAGCGCATTGGCCACGTTGTGATCCCCGACCAGCGGAAACTCATCGCGCGGCATCAGCGGCGCGCCAAGCAGGTGCAGTGTGCCGGTGTCACGGTCGAACCAGGCGTCCGCCGCCGTGCCCAGGCGGAAGGTGCGAACCTCTCCCTGCAGCGCGTCGCCACGACCCAGCAGCTCATGCAGTCGCATCACCTGCTCGTCGTCGCCGTTGAGCACCCAGCGCGACGCTGGCGTGGCGTTGGCGAAGATGCGCGCCTTGTCGCCATAGTAGGCGTCCAGCGAGGCGTACCGATCGAGATGATCGGGGCTCAGGTTCGTGACGACGCCGACGGTCGGTGCGATGCCTGGCGTATCGTGCAGCTGGAAACTCGAGCACTCGAGGGCCGCCCACGCGGGTTGCGGCGTTGCGAGCGCGAACTCGGCCAGCGCCGTACCGATGTTGCCCGCATCGACCGCATGCACGAAGGCGCGCAGGATGTGGCCCGTGAGCGCCGTCGTGGTGGTCTTGCCGTTGGTGCCAGTGATGGCGATGTAGCGCAGTGCCGGC
>JANOCB010000088.1:0-99781 GCA_031411975.1 Gemmatimonadaceae bacterium | reverse complement strand
TCGGACGACTACTTCATCGCCCGCAAGCTCTACCCGAACGTGGACTTCTACACCGGGCTGATCTACCGCTCGATGGCGTTTCCGACCGACTTCTTCACGGTGCTCTTCGCCGTGGCGCGAACCGCCGGCTGGCTGGCGCAGTGGGAAGAGATGCTGGATGACAAGGAACAGAAGATCGCGCGCCCGCGGCAGATCTACGTGGGCCATGGCGAACGGCAGTACGTCGATCCGCTGACGAACAAGTTCCCCCGCGCCGTGAAGGACAGCCTCCGCAAGTGACCGGTCGGCGCTGTGCGCCGGGCGTGCTTCATGGCCCGGTGCGCCGCACGATCCGGTACGATGCACCATTCCGGCTTCACTGGCATCCATGACGAACGCGAACGCACGTCGCGGGATCGTGCTGGCTGGCGGCTCGGGGACGCGACTCTACCCCATCACGCAGGCCGTCAGCAAGCAGCTCCTCCCGGTGTACGACAAGCCGATGATCTACTATCCCCTCACCACGCTGATGCTGGCGCAGGTGCGGGATGTGCTGGTCATCACCACGCCACACGAGCAGCCGATGTTCCAGCGGCTGCTGGGCGACGGATCGCAGTGGGGCATGTCACTGCAGTATGCCGTGCAGCCGTCGCCCGACGGACTGGCGCAGGCGTTCATCATCGGCCGCGACTTTCTCGATGGCCGGCCGAGCTGTCTCGTGCTCGGCGACAACATCTTCCATGGCAACGATCTCTCGCTGGCGCTGCAGCGCGCCAGCGCGAGCACGGAGGGCGCCACGGTCTTTGCGTATCGCGTCAGCGATGCCGCGCAGTACGGCGTGGTCGAGTTCGATGCCGCAGGACGTGCGATCGACATCGAGGAAAAGCCGAAGGTACCGCGGTCCAGCTATGCGGTGACGGGGCTGTATTTCTACGATCAGACCGTCTGCGACATCGCCACCTCGATCACGCCATCGGCACGTGGTGAACTCGAGATCTCCGATGTCAACCGGACCTACCTGCAGCGCGGCACGCTTCGCGTCGAGATCCTCGGGCGTGGCACCGCGTGGCTCGACACCGGCTCGCACGAATCACTGCTGCAGGCGGGGCAGTTCATCGAGACGATCGAGCAGCGGCAGGGCCTCAAGGTCGCCTGTCCCGAAGAGATCGCGTGGCGTCTGGGCTGGATCGACGACGCACAGGTCGAACGACTTGCCGCACCGCTCATGAAGACCCAGTACGGCCGCTACCTGATGGCCATCCTGCATGAGGCGTCGCGCGGGTGAAGGTGACCCGTCTGGCCATCCCGGATGTCTGCCTGATCGAACCCGTCGTCGTTGGTGACGGCCGTGGTTTCTTCATGTGCACGTGGCACGACGAGACGTTCCGTCGTGAGGTCTGCGATGTTGCGTTCATGCAGGACAACAGCAGCCGGTCGCGCCAGTGGACGCTGCGTGGACTCCATTTCCAGGCCAGACACACACAGGGCAAGCTCGTCCGCTGCTCCATGGGTCATGTCTGGGATGTCGCCGTGGACGTGCGTGCCTCGTCGCCGACGTTCGGCGCATGGGTCGGCGCCGAACTCTCCGGCGAGAACCAGCACCAGCTCTGGATCCCGCCGGGTTTCGCCCATGGATTCGTCGTGCTGTCGGACTCGGCGGACCTGCAGTATAAAGTAACGAATCGCTACGATCCACAGAGCGAAAGGACCCTCCAGTGGAACGATCCGGCACTGCGCATTCCATGGCCGGTGCCGACGGGTGTCGGGGTGATTCTCTCGCCGAAGGATCAGGCCGGGATTCCCTTCGCCAGTCTCGAGCCGCTGCCGTGAACGGGCCCGTGCTGATCACCGGGGCCGCTGGCCAGCTCGGGTACGAACTGCAACGCCTCGTGCCGGCAGGAGTCGCGGTGGTGGCGGTGGACATCGGGCAGGTCGATCTGACCGATGCTCCGGCCGTCGATGCCGTCATCGCCGCGCACCGACCATCGGTGATCATCAATGGCGCTGCCTACACGGCAGTGGATCGCGCCGAGTCGGAGCCCGGCCTCGCGCGGGCCGTGAACGCCCTTGCGCCGGCAACGCTGGCACGATCGGCAGCGCACCATGGGGCGCGTGTCATCCAGATCTCGACGGACTTCGTGTTCGGTGGCGCGTCGGCCACTCCGTGGTGTCCCGAGGATGCCCCCGCGCCGCAGTCGGTGTACGGCATGACCAAGCGCGAGGGTGAACTCGCGGTGCTCGACGCACTCGGCTCGAACGCGCTCGTGATGCGTACGGCGTGGCTCTACTCCGTGCATGGGGGCAACTTCGTGAAGACGATGCTGCGCCTGATGCGTGAGCGTGACGCGATCAGCGTGGTCGCCGATCAGGTGGGAACACCGACGTGGGCCCACTCCCTTGCGCGTACGGTCTGGACGGCGGTGCAGGCGCCCGAGGTCTCGGGCATCCTGCACTGGACCGATGCCGGTGTGGCCAGCTGGTACGACTTTGCGGTCGCGATCCAGGAGGAGGCACTTGGCTGCGGTCTGCTCACGCGTGCCGTGCCGGTGCATGCGATCACGACGGCGGAGTTTCCGAGCCCTGCCCGTCGTCCAGCCTTCAGTGTGCTCGACACGACGGCAACGACGCGTGTCCTCGGCGTGGTGCCGCAACACTGGCGTGCCAACCTGCGACTGATGCTCGGGGAACTCGCCGATGCGTAATCTGCTGGTCTCCGGCGGTGCCGGGTTCATCGGCTCGAACTTCGTGCACCATTGGATGCAGTCGCGGGGCAGCGGGACGCTGGTGGTGCTGGATGCGCTGACGTATGCCGGTGACCGCGCGAATCTCGCGTCAGTGAACGCGGACCCGCGATTCAGCTTCGTGCATGGCGACATCTGCACACCGGGAGTGGCCGAGTCGCTGCTGCGTGAGCGCAACCTCGACACCATCGTGCATTTCGCCGCCGAGTCGCATGTGGACCGGTCGATCACGGCACCCGATGCGTTCCTGACGACGAACGTGCTGGGAACGCACGAACTGCTGAAGGCGGCGCGCACCGTCTGGCTGCAGGAGCAGGCGGTGACGGGACCGGTGCGCTTTCATCACGTCTCGACCGACGAGGTGTACGGGACGCTTGCGCCCGATGATCCGGCGTTTCACGAGCTGACGCCATACGCGCCCAACTCACCGTACGCAGCCAGCAAGGCGTCGTCGGATCATCTCGTGCGGGCCTATCATCACACCTATGGGTTGCCGGTCACCACGACGAACTGCTCCAACAACTACGGGCCGCATCACTTTCCCGAGAAGCTGATTCCGCTGGTGATCGTGAACATTCTCGATGGCAAGCCGCTGCCGGTGTACGGTGATGGTCGTCAGGTGCGCGACTGGCTCTATGTGGGGGATCACGCCCGCGCGATCGAGGCGGTGCTGGCGCGTGGTCGGGTGGGTGAGGTGTACAACGTGGGTGGTCGCAACGAGTGGGCGAACATCGACATCGTGCACCTGCTCTGCGTGGCGATCGACGAGCGGATGGCCGGCGACGAGGCGCTGCGTCGCCGGTTCCCGCTGTGCCCCGCCGCGACGGGAGAGCGGTGTGACACGCTGATCAGGCATGTCACCGATCGGCCCGGGCATGATCGGCGGTATGCGATCGATGCCACAAAGATCGAAACGGAACTCGGCTTCTTCCCCGCGGAGACCTTTCAGACGGGCGCCGGGCGAACGGTCGACTGGTTTCTTGACAACGAGCCATGGTGGCGAGCCGCGCAGGCGCGCATCACCCCCCGCTGACTCGCCTCAGGCGATCAGGCGCCGCCGTGTGATGGTGCCATCGACAGATCGCGCTGTGGGCCGCAGAGCGTCGAATCAGGCGATGTGGTGCCGAATGTTGCGGCTGGGCGAGGCGCCGTCCGGTGGCGATACACGATCAGCGCGCCACTGGCGAAGGTCGGTTCGTAGTTCGTGGTCAGCTCGTCGACGAGCCACGGCGAGCGTTCTGGAGCGGCGGAGCCTGGCAGCCATGCCGTGTTGCAGTCGAGAATGAACAGCGGTGGTGCCTCGTGATGCAGTTCCGTCGCCAGCGCCTTGAGGATGCTGTCGGCGATCGCCGACTGTCGGGCCATGGACGGATGCACGAAGAACTGGCGCGCGTTGGGCCAGACGTGGGCGAAGAGCAGCGGACTCGGATCGAAGAGCCACGCCCCGACCGTGCGATCGCTGCCCGCATGCGCCGTGACGTATTCGGCGACGGCGACGTTGCTGCGGAAGCGGGGTGAAGACCCTGCCGGGTCCACGCTGCGGCGCACGGCGTCGGCAAACGAATGCCCCTGCCGCATCTCGCCGCTGACGGCCATGACGTTCCTGAACACCCTGCCCCCGAACGAGAGGGTGAGGGCGAGCAGAGCGACGATGCCCGCCGCCAGCACCGGCGTGCGTCGTGCATGCACCGGTGCCTGTGCCCAGCGTGGCAGGGTGCGCGCCAATGCCAGCCCGGCCAGCAGGCAGAGCGGTGGCAGCATCGGGAACCAGTGATACGCGAAATAGCGACCCTGAATCACGACGAGGAATGTGGCGCCGCCCAGCCAGGCCAGCAGCGCGATCGCCACGCGCCGTTCGAGCCGTGTCGCCTCGTACACGCCGATGGCGCCGAGGAGGAACAGCGGCGGACCGTAGGACATCAGGAGCGGAAACTGCACGGCCGCGCGCAGTTGCTCCATGGTGCGCGGGATGATGGCTCGCTCAGCGAGATAGGCCCGCATCAACGGGCCGGTCGCCACGGCCAGCATGTCATCCAGTGCACCCTGTGCCAGCAGCACGCCGCAGGCGATGGCCACCGGCGTGAGTGACGCCACGATCAGGGTGACGATGGAGCGCACCCGCGATGCCTCGGTGTTGCCGAGCACGGCGACGAGAATCGGGAATCCCCCCAGCGCGGCGAACTGCGGTTTGACGAGTGCCGCCAACGCCGTGACCACGCCGGACACGACGAAGAGCCAGAGGGGGATGCGCGCCCGGTACTGCAGCAGCAGCGCGAACACGGCGGCGCACGACAGCGCGGCCCATTCGTCGGGTTGTGCGCTCTCGGTATACCCGACCCGGTAGCACATGCCGAACAGCAGCAGCGCGCCCCACCCGGCTGCCCGCCCGCCGATGACGGTGCGCATGCTGCGGTAGAGGATGGCGACCGTGCTGGTCACCACGAGCAGATCGAGCACCCGAATCCCGGCCATGGATCCGTTGCCGAGCCAATCCGCCAGCAGGAACGGGAGATATGCCACCGGTCCCTTGACGTCGATGAACGTGGTGTACGGTGCGACGCCGAGGCGCCACGCACGCCCGACGACCGTCATGATCGCATGATCCTGACAGTACGGCCACGCCAGCGAGACGAGCGCAAGGCTGATCGAGAACGTCAGCAGACAGGCGCCAATGACCAGCAACATCCTGTCGGTCGCGCCAAAATGCTGAGGCCGTGTTTCGTCGGGCACCGGAGCGATGGTTCAGGAGTCATCGGCCGGCATGCGAACGCACGCCAGCTTTCGGGAGATGGAGACAGAGCGAAGTTAGTCGGGTTTCGCCGGGCCCATGCGGCGCAGGTCAGTCGCTGATCGACGCAAACGTTCCGCAGACGCGACGGACAGGACACCTGCCGCAGTGCATAACCCGAGCCGTGCACACCAGCGCCCCGATCTCCATCAGCGCCTGGTTATGGGTCCACACCGCCGTCGCCCCACGCGGCAGCGACCGCTCCGCCAGCTCCCACAAGGCGTTCTCGGTGGCTGCGACCTTTCGCTTCGCCCGCGGCAGGAACACCCGCTGCAGCACACGCGCCACATTCGTGTCCACCAGCGGGACTCGCCGACCATACGCAAAACTCGCCACCGCACCGGCGGTGTAGCGACCGATACCGGGCAGGCTACGCAACTCGTCGGCATCGGACGGCAGCGTGGCAGCGGTATCGATGCCGTCGCGCGTGACCAGCCGGGCCGTCCGGTGCAGGTTCCGCGCACGGGCATAGTACCCCAGCCCCTCCCACGCCTCCTCGACCTGCTTCACCTCGGCCGTCGCGATCGTGTGCAGCGTGGGAAACCGCTCCAGGAACTCATGCCAACGCGGTACCACACGCAGCACCTGGGTCTGCTGGAGCATCAGCTCCGACACGAGGATCGCGTACGGATCACGGGTGCGGCGCCACGGCAGGTCGCGCGCATGCACACGGTACCATGCGCGCAGCAGACGACCAAACCGCCGCAGCGCGTCATCACTGACACGTGCGGCTGGGGAACGCTTCTTTCGTTTCCTCGCAGCCGGCATGCATTTCCGAATCAAACCGCTGAGGTGCGGTCGCGCAGTGAATTTCGTGTCAGATCAAGTGACGATCCGGAGCGATACCGAAAGGTATCGCGAGGAATCGTCACGCAGAGATGGCGCGAAAGACACGCGTGACCGTGCCTCAGCTCACTCGCTTCGTTTTCTTCCGCAGGAAATCCATCAGCACGAACTGCCCCAGGCTCATCGTGTTCGTGAAGTAGGCCTTGCCGCGCGAGATCCCCGACACTCGCTTCACGAACTCCACCAGCGCATAATCACGCGCCAGCATGAACGTGTTGATCGTGATGCCGCTGCGGCGGCAGTCGGCCACTTCCTTGAGCGTCTGCCCGATCACGTTCATGTCGAGCCCCATGCTGTTCTTGTAGATCTGCCCGTCCGGCATGGTCAGTGCGCTGGGCTTGCCGTCGGTGATCATCACGATCTGCCGCATGTCCTTCTTCTGCGACATCAGGATGCGACGCGCCAGCTTGAGCCCTTCGGCGGTATTCGTGTGATACGGACCGACCTGCGCTCCGGCCAGCGCCGCCAGCGGAATCTCCTCGGCGCTGTCATGAAACAGCACCACGCGGATGGTGTCGCCGGGAAACTGCGTGCGGATGAGATGCGTCAGGGCCAGCGCGACTTTCTTCGCCGGCGTGAAGCGATCTTCACCGTAGAGGATCATCGAGTGCGAGGTGTCGAGCATCAGCACCGTGGCGCAGCTGGAGCGATACTCCGACTGGCGCACCATCAGGTCGCTGTACTCGAGGTCCATCGGCACGTCCAGTGATCCGGTGCGCAGCATCGAGTTCTTCAGCGTCTCGTTCACGTCGAGGTTCAGCACGTCGCCGAACTCGTACGGGCGGCTGTACGCGTCACTCTCGATGCCGGTGGCCAGATACGGCGTGTCATGGCTGCCGAAGGTGCTCTTGCCGAAGCTGCCGAGAATGTTGCGCAGCGACTTGTAACCGAGGAAGTCGATGCCCTTCTGCGACAGGTTGAACTGCACGTCCTTGCTGGCGGCATGCGCGAGGCCGCCCTTGCCCGTCACCGGCTGGTGCGTGTCCATCGTCTTCGGCGCCTGCTGCGCGTTGATGAAGCCGTCGGAGATCAGCCGCTGCACGATCTGATCGAGCAGCTCACCCAGCTTCGCTTCCGACACGTCGTCGCCTTCGCCACGGAGTGCCTCGAGCATCTCCGGCGTGAACTGGCCACTCTCGATCAGGGCGTTCAGGATCGCCTGCTTGAGCGCCTCCATCGACTTGTCCGCCGGGTCCTCGTGCTCGCCCCAGTACGGGTTGAACCCGGGCGTCTCGGCGAACCCCGACTGCAACAGAAAGTCCGACAACCCGTCCAGCAGTGCCTGGAGGTCGACGGCATCGGCCATCTCGGGGTTGTACTTCGTGTAGGTATGGAACTTCATGCGGCCTCCGGCACCGGCGACGTGGTGCACGAGATGTGCACCACCCTCTGATGATAACAGGCAGCGGCCGGGACTCGTGCCACGCACGCTGCTGATCCCCGTGCCCGGCTGACGCGCCAAACAGTGGTGTCGGCGCTATTTTCGGGCTTCCACCCATTCCCAACGACATGTCCCTCGTCATTCCCTCCCGCGCCCGGCCGATCATGGGTCGCAAGATTCGCTTCGGCCTCGTGGGCTGCGGCCGGATCTCGGCCAATCACATCGGGGCGATCCAGGCCCACAGCGAGCGTGCCGAGCTGGTGGCGGTCTGCGATGTCGTGCCCGACCGGCTCCAGGCCGCCGCCTCGGCCACCGGGGCTGCTGCCTACGACTCGCTGGAAGGCCTGCTGGCGCACGAGCCGGCCGTGGACGCGGTGATCCTGGCCACGCCGAGCGGCCTGCACGCCGCGCAGGCCATCGCCTGTGCCATGGCGGGGCGCCATGTGGTGACCGAGAAGCCGATGGCCACACGCTGGCAGGACGGCAAGGCGATGGTCACGGCCTGCGATACCGCCGGCGTCCACCTCTTCGTGGTGAAGCAGAACCGTCGCAACCCCACGCTGCAGCTGGTCAAGCGCGCCATGCAGAAGCATCGCTTCGGCAAGATCTACATGGTGAACGTGAACGTCTTCTGGAGCCGTCCGCAGAGCTATTACGACAGCTCGCCATGGCGCGGCACCTGGGAGTTCGACGGCGGGGCGTTCATGAATCAGGCGAGCCATTACGTGGACCTGCTCGACTGGCTGATCGGGCCGGTCGAGAGCCTGCAGGCCTACACCGCAACGCTGGCCCGCAACATTCAGGTCGAGGACACTGGCGTGTTGTCGATTCGCTGGCGCACCGGCGCCCTCGGCTCGATGAGCGTGACCATGCTGACCTACCCGAAGAATCTCGAAGGCTCGATCACCATTCTCGGCGAGAAGGGCACCGTCCGTCTCGGCGGTGTGGCCGTGAACAAGATCGAGCACTGGGAATTCGCCGAGAGCGATCCGGACGACGAACTGGTGGCCAAGGCGAGCTACGACACCACGTCGGTGTACGGATTCGGTCATCCGCTGTACTACGACAACGTGATCAGCTCTCTGCGTGGCGAGGCCGAGCCGGAGACCGATGGCCGTGAGGGGCTGCACTCCCTCGAGCTGCTGATCGCCACATATCTCAGCGCGCGCGACGGCAAGCGCGTGGCGCTGCCGCTGGAGTACTGAGGTGGCGCCGAACATTCACCCCACGGCCATCGTGGATGCGGGGGCCGTGATCGGCGATGGCACCCGCGTCTGGCACTGGGTGCACATCAGCAGCGGCGCCCGCATCGGCGAGCGATGCTCGTTCGGGCAGAATGTGTTCGTGGCGAACCGGGTGGTGATCGGCGACAACTGCAAGGTGCAGAACAACGTGTCCATCTACGACAACGTCACGCTCGAGGACGACGTGTTCTGCGGGCCGAGCATGGTGTTCACGAACGTGTACAACCCGCGAGCGGCGGTGTCACGGAAGGACGAGTACCTCGACACCGTCGTGCAGCGCGGTGCCACGCTGGGTGCCAACTGCACCATCGTCTGCGGCGTGACGATCGGTGCGTACGCCTTCGTCGGTGCCGGTGCGGTGGTCAACGACGACGTGAAGCCGTATGCGCTGGTGGTCGGTGTGCCCGCGCGGCAGATCGGCTGGATGAGTGAGCACGGCGAGCGTCTGGCGCTGCCGCTCACGGGTGATGGGTCTGCGGCCGATCCGGTCACGGGTCAGGTCTACACCCTGGTCGGTGGCATGGTGTCGAAGCGGACCTGATCGTCACTGATGCGCAGGTGTGTGACGGCGATGGTGGGTGGGACGACCGGTTTCGAGGTGTCGTGCACCGATGTCTCGCCTGCGAGCTGCTGCAGCCGCGCCAGCGCGACTGATTGCAGTTCGGGCTGTCCGGCCGTCGCGCGCGCAAACTCAGCCAGCGCCGCCATCAGCGCAAAGGTCTCGGCTGTTTCCGCCGCACGGTCGGGACGATGCGCCGACGCATCCGGCGCGGCCATGTCTCCGCCAGAGGCGGTGGCGGCATCCGTGTGCGCCGGTAGCGGGCGACCATTTCCGCGGGATGCGTACGGCATCAGCTCCGCGATGATCCGGAGCATGGATCGCGTGAACGAACGCCAGGTCGCAGCCAGGCCAGTGAAGGCAAGCAGGAGTCCGCACGCCGTCAGCAGGAGGGCATCACGCACGCGCGTATCGACGCGTGCCGCCACCAGCGTCGGCAGACCCACGATCACACGCCAGGGACGGGTGGCCACCTGGGCGGAGGCAACCGTTCGGATGATCCCATCCGCTCCGACCGCAGCCGAATCCGTGGAGCGGCTGTCCCGTGTCGCCGCGCGGCTGTCGTGCCAGAGGTCTTCTGCGGTACGCCACCGTCGCGCGTCGGTACCAGCCACGGTGGCGCCGGCCGTGTCGAGGACGGTCACGACGGTGCCATCGGTGCCACGCTGCGGTACCAGCAACGCACGTGCGTCGGCATCGGTGATGGCGATGATCAGTGCGCCGCTCACGTCACCCAGGCAGTCGCACCGTGCACGTCCGGCGGTGACGGGGCGCGCCATGATCAACGCGACGGAATCGTACGCAACCCGCAGCGGCCTCACGTTGACGATGCTGCCCGAGTCGGTGCGGGGCCGCTCCCAGTCGGTGCCCGTCACGGATGACACGATGCGACGCCGTCGCTCGAGTGGCACCGCATCGATCACGGCACCACGCCCGCCGAGCGAGGCGACACGTGCACCGGCGCTGTCGAGCAAGCCGATGCTGATCCGTGACGTCAGCGGATCGCCGTCTGCGGCACGGGTCTCGAAGGGCAGCGTGAGATCCGCCGATCGGTCGAGCTGCACTGCGGTCGAATCGAGCAGCGCGTCGAGACGTTCGAGCTCCTGCTCGACCTGCCGTGCGACTGTCGTGGCCTGCTCGCTGGCGCGCTGTGCCTGCTCCGCCTCGAGCGTGAGCGGCAAGGTCGTGCTCGTCCAGACGGCGTGCGCCAAGAACGGAGCCACGCACCCCAGCGTGAGGAGGTGCACACGAGCGCGAAGTGTACGGAGCGCGAGCACAGTGCCTTGTGGGAGTCAGCCGCTCGATGCCCAGCGACGTTCAGGGCCCGACTCTGCGCCGAATCGGGTGACAGCGAACCCTGCCATCGCGCGGCGAGCCGCACAGACACAAGAACGTCTGTCCCGATGCTCGGGGACAGACGTGCTGTCGATCTGTCACAATGTGATACACGACGGTGACGTAGGCGTCCGCATGTCACCGCCCGGCGACACGCTCAGAAGTCGTCACTCGGCCGGCGACGCTTTTCCGGCACCGCCCGCCCGTACTGGCCGGTGTCGCTGCGACTGATCTTCTTGCGCGCCACCAGCGCCTCCAGCACCAGCTCACAGGCCGCGGCGGTGGTGCCGTGATCGGCCGGATCGGCCAGGCGAAGCGCACGCACGATGGTCATCAGCGACGGCACTGTCTCGAAGGCCTGCACCATGGTCTTCGCAGCGGTGTCGTCGGAGACCTGCAGTGCGCCACCTTCGTCGAACCAGATCACGATCTCGTCGCTCGAGAAATCGCGGCCGACACTGGCCAGCGTGGCATCGGCGGCACGGCGGATCAGCTCGCGCGCGATCTTTTCGCCGCCCACCAGCTCACCCTCGTACTCCAGCTCGATCTTGCCGGTGATGGCCGGGAGTGCCGCGTACACGTCGCTCATCCGCGGCACCGCCACGTCCTCTCCGGTCAGCAACGCCCGACGCTCGGCGTTGGACACGACGTTCTCCATCACCGAGATCGGCATGCGCTGCGACACGCCGCTGCGGCGATCGATGCGCTTGTCCTCGCGGGCCTCGAAGGCGATGCGTTCGACCATCTCCGACATGAACGATGGCACCACGATCTTCACCGAATCACGCGCGGTCCAGGCTTCCTGCTTCGTGATGGACACGCCAAGATCCACCGTCAGCGGATAGTGCGTCACGATCTCGCTGCCGATGCGGTCCTTGAGCGGCGTGATGATCTTGCCGCGCGCCGTGTAGTCCTCGGGGTTGGCCGTGAAGCAGAGCATCACGTCGAGGGGGAGGCGCACCGGGAACCCTTTGATCTGGACGTCCCCTTCCTGCATGATGTTGAACAGGCCGACCTGCACCTTGCCCGACAGGTCCGGCAGTTCGTTCAGCGCGAAGATGCCGCGGTTGGCGCGCGGCAGCATGCCGAACTGGATCGTGAGTTCATCGCTGAGCAGGTGCCCGCCGCGTGCCGCACGGATCGGGTCCACGTCACCGATGATGTCGGCGATGGTCACGTCAGGGGTGGCCAGCTTCTCGATGTACCGTTCGTCGCGGTGCACCCAGGCGATCGGCGTGTCGTCACCGCCGGCGGCGAGCGTGGTCTTCGCGTACTTGGAGATCGGTGAAAAAGGGCTGTCGTTGATCTCGCTGCCGGCCACGATCGGCATCTCGTCGTCCAGCAACGCCGTGAGCGCGCGCAGGATGCGACTCTTCGCCTGCCCGCGCAGGCCGAGCAGAATGAAATTGTGCCGGCTCAGCAGCGCATTCACCAGCTGCGGCTGGACGGTTTCCTCATATCCCACGATGCCGGGCAGCAGGACGCCGCCGGTGCGGATGCGGGTGAGCAGGTTGGCGCGAATCTCGTCCTTGACGGTGCGCCGCGACCGGGCAGAATCACCCCACGCCGAGCGCTTCAGCTCGCCGAGAGTTTGGGGCAGGTGGGACACGAAGACTCCGGAATCGGATTGGATACAGCACGTCATGCTTGAACGCATCAGCCCGGCGGATTCGTTTCCCGCCCGTCCGTCTGCGCTGGAAATTAACCCGGGCCGTTCTGCGATTGGCCGTTGCCGTTTACGGTCGCCATCCGGGCACAGCCTCACCCCACCGGAACGACCTCGACGAGGTTGTCGTAGAACACCGGGCCTTCGCCCATGTCGGTCAGCCGCTGCGACGTGGTGTCGTTGGCGTTGCGGCCGTCGCCGGCAAGTTTCGTCCACCAGATCGACGGCGCCCAGATCACGCCCGGACGGATGCCATCCGTGATGCGCACGCGTGCATGGAACGCGCCCCGGTCGTTGGCGATTTCCACCACCTGCTGATCGCGCACGCCGCGCAGTCCTGCGTCGTCCGGGTGCATGACACACTCCGGTTCGCGTGCGGCCCGGCGGAGCGACGGAATGTTCACGAACGTCGTGTTCAGGAACTGATGCGCGGGGCTCGAGATCAGCTGCAACGGGAATCGCGCGGCCAGCATCGGATCGCTCTCGGCCGATTCGTACGGCGCGATGTAGGTCGGCACCGGATCCAGCCCCATCTCGCGCAGGCGCGGCGAGACGAGTTCGCACGTGCCGCTCGGCGTCAGGAAGCCGCCCTCCGCGAACGGCAGGTATGGGCGCGGCACGTTGAGGCGTACCCAGCCTCGCTCGCTCAGCTCCTCGAAGGTCACACCCTGCATCGTCCTCGCATTCGACGCCAGCGCCTGGCGGATCATCGTGATGTCGTCGTCGCGGAGGCATGCTTGGTCGAGACCCATTGCCGCCGCCAACCGCCGGAAGATCTCCGTGTTGGGGAGCGACTCGCCGACGGGTGCGATCGCGGGACGATTGAGCGAGGCGTAGAAGTGCCCGTACGCCAGGTGCACGTCCCAGTGTTCGAGCTGGCTCGTTGCCGGAAGGATGTAGTCGGCCCAGTCGGCGGTGTCGGTCCTGAAGTGCTCGAGGACCACCGTGAACAGATCCTCCCGTGCGAATCCGCACATCACGGTGGAGCGGTCGGGCGCCACCGCGGCGGGATTGCTGTTGTAGACGATCAGCGCCTGCACCGGCGGTCCGCCAATGCCGGCGTCGGGCCTGGTCAGCGCATCACCCAGCAGCGACATGTTGATCGTGCGCGCCGGCGGACCGAGATCCGGCCGCTGCAGCGCCTGCTTGTCGAAAGCGAAGGCCCCACTGGTCGAGAGGTTCACGCCACCACCGGCACGACGCCAGTGCCCGGTGAGTGCGGGCAGGCAGGCGATGGTGCGCACCGCCATGCCGCCGCCGGCGTGCCGCTGCAGACCGTAGTTGATCCGCACGAATGCCGACTTCGCCGCACCGTAGGCCGCTGCCAGTGCCGCGATCCGTGATGCCTCGATTCCAGTGATCTCCGCGGTGCGCTCCAGCGTCCACTCGGCGGCGCGTTCGCGCAGCGCCTCCATACCGGTGGTGTAGCGAGCGATGTAGTCGTGGTCGAGCCAGTCATGCGCGAAGAGTTCATGCATGATGCCGAGCGCGAGGGCGGCGTCGGTGCCGGGCTTGAGCGCGATCCACTCGTCGCACTGTTCGGCGGTACGGGTACGGATCGGATCGATGCAGATCACGCGCGCGCCGTTCTTGCGCGCATCGAGGATGAACGGCCAGAGGTGCGGGTTGGCCGTGAGCGTGTTGGTGCCCCACAGGATGACGAGATCACTCTGCGGGACGCCTTCGATATCGGCACCAACGCTGCCGCCCAGCGTCATCATCAGTCCGACGCGCCCAGCCTCCGCGCAGATGGTGCGGTTGAGTCGACTGGCACCGATGGCGTGAAAGAAGCGACGGTCCATGGAGCTGCCCTGCAGCTGGCCCATCGTGCCGGCGTACGAATACGGCAGGATCGCTTCAGGACCGAAGGGGCCGTGGCGAATGGCATCGAGCCGCGACGCGATGTCTGCAATCGCATCATCCCAGGTGCAGGGCTCGAACTGTCCACTTCCTTTAGGACCAACGCGCCGCAGCGGTGTAGTCAGTCGATCGGGATGATAGGTGCGCTCGAGATACCGGTTGACCTTGGCGCAGAGGAACCCGCTGGTGACGGGATGCGCTGGATCGCCCTGAACGCGCGTTGCCCTGCCACTGCCGTCCACGGTGACGAGGGTGGCGCAGGTGTCCGGGCAGTCATGCGGACAGCACCCGCGCACTACGGTCGAGGAGACTTCGGCTGAATTCGGCACAACTCGGCGGCTCTGAGAGCAAATCTATGAGGAAAATGACGTATTCCTCTTGACATAGTAACTCGGCGGCATATCCTTCACTCCGCTTCCGTCCGGCGGGCCCGCCGAACGGAAGCTTCGGTTGTAACCACCTCGGATATCCCAGGAGATTTTCCAATGAAGCGTATTGCCACGTTCGCCGCCATGCTGGTTCTCGCCGCTTGCGGCGCCAAGAAGGAAGAGGCTCCGATGGCCGACACCGCTGCTGCCGCTCCGGCCGCCGCTCCGGCAATGGAAGCCGCCCCGGCTCCGGCCATGATGGACACCACGAAGAAGGACAGCTCGGCGGTGATGGCCGCTCCGGCCGCCGACACCACCAAGAAGATGTAATTTCGCCTCCGGCGAAACAGGCGGGGCTGCTCTCGCGAGCAGCTCCGCTTTTTTTGTCCGTAGTCGCTGATCGAAGGGGTCTGACCCCTTTGATCTGACCGCTTTGCGCCGGACGCCTGTGGTGCACCGCTCCGGTCACCCGTCCAGCACGGCTCCGTCCACGTGGGCCAGGTGCGACTCGCCGCCAACACCAACCCACCGCAGCTCGGCGCCATCAGGCACCTCGCGTCGCACCATTGCGATGCCGGTCCCACGCCCGTCGCCCGTCAATGCCGTGCTCCGTGTGTCACCAACCACGGCATCCGCCTCGCCCGTGAACTGGGTGCCGGTCGGCGGCAACGCGCCATCATCAAACCATAGTTTGCGCAGCGTCCGGTTCACATGGCCGCGGAAGTGCACTCGCGCGACAGTCTCCTGCCCGGTGTAGCAGCCTTTCTTGTACGAAATCGCCTGCAGCGCATCCATGTTTGCCTCCTGCGCCAGCGTCCCCTCGTCCATGTCCTGCCCCCACTCGGGCCAGCCGGCCAGCACCCGGCGTCGGTGCCACTCACCCATCGCATGCACAACCACGCCGCGCTCCTCGAGCATCGCCAACAGCGATGACGTGTGCTCGGCTGCCACGTGCAGATCGAACGCGGGCGTGCCGCCCAGATCGGGGATCACCACCACCCGCGCCGCCACACCGCCGAACGTGACCTCCCGATGGGTGAAGCGAACACCGTCGACCAACGGCGAGAGCCGCTCCGGTTCCTCGGCAGCACCCTGCAGCAGAGCCGGCGCACCTCCGCCGGCAACGGTCAGGCACGACATCGCCATCGACAGGTCGGTGTACTTCGCGGTCCGTGGGTTCACGTACTTCCGGATCATCCCGGCGAAGCCGACGCCCGCCGCGGCACTGGTATCGACCAGCAGGCGGTTGATCGCGCCATCCTCACCCACCACCGCCAGGATCCGCACGTCGGCGATGATCCGGCCCTTGGCCGTCAGCGCGCAGGCATACTGCCCATCGCCGCCGCGCAGACCGAGGACGTCGTTCGTCACCAGCCCCGTCAGCGACTCCGCCGCCTCGGGGCCGGTGAACTGCATCAGCAGGCGATCGCTGCGATCGAACAGCAGCACGGGATCGGAGATTGTCGGTGCGGAGGTCATGTGGTGCAGCTGAAAGGTCGGACGGAGCACACTGGTGGCGCGTGATCGCCGTTCGTCAGGCGCGATCTCCGCACGATCACTGAACCCCGAGCGTGGGTTACCGAGAAAACGTTGCCAGCACGGCGGCTCGCACCTGCGACAACGTTTCGAGCTGAACATCGGGATGATACCCATCGACCGACGAATCGGGGTCGGGGCCAAGCTGAATGGTCCGCAGCCCCGCGTGCCGAGCGACTCGCAACATCGCAGGCGCCGCAATGGCCGCACCCCGTGTCGAGTGCGTTCGACGGAGCGCGTCAGCCCAACTCGCCACGTACTCCGCCGGATCGAGCGCAGCCAGCGATCGCACGGTCGCGATGCTCGCCTCGAGACCGGCCGCCTCCAGCCACTGCAGCGCCTCGGCACCGGTGGCCCGCGTCACGACACCAAGCGCAAACTCACCGCAAAGCATCACCAGCACATCGCGTGACTCGGCGTTGAATGATGGCGCCTGCGCTGAAAAGCTTCGTGAGGCACCCTCCATCGCACGGTGCAGCACCAGATCCCGCCCGGTCGCATCCAGATCGAGCGCGGGAGCCAGCCGTTGCAGGGCGACGGCGGCGGGAACCCCGGCATGCGCCATCGCTACCCGAACAGCGTCGATGCTGACGCTTTCCTGTCGTAATGCGTCGCAGAGCGCATTGGCGCGGACCGATCGTGTATCGAAGAGCAGCTCCTCGATCTCGAGGATCAGCGCCATCCGTGTCACCCTGGTCCGCCGATCGCAGCAGCGTAGGCGGCGTCGAGCAGGTCGATCGGATGCACCACGCGGACCGCGGACCCCGAGCGCAGCAATCCCGCACTGATCTGCATCAGGCAGCCCGGGTTGCCTGTCACGACGACCGTGGCGCCGGTGGCGGCGATGTGCCGGAGCTTCGGGGCCAGCACCGCATCGGAGACATCGGGCTCGATCAAGTTGTAGATGCCGGCCGACCCGCAGCACTGGTCGCTCTCCTCCAGCGGCACATGGGTGACGTTGCCGATGGCCGCGAGCACCTGCAACGGCGGCGACGTGATGCGCTGCGCGTGCTGCAGGTGGCAGGGCGCGTCGTACGTGATGCGCAGTGGAGTGGCCAGCCTCGCCGGCCTGGGGCCGGCTGCGGCGAGCAGCTCACTCGCATCGCGTGTGCGTGCACTCACTGCCGCCGCGCGGTCACGCCAGTCGGGGTCGTCGTGCAGCAGGTGTGCGTACTCCTTGAGCATGGCGCCGCATCCGGCCGAGTTGACCACGATCAGTGCGTGGGGCGTGGCTTCGAACGCGGCGATGTTGGTCCGGGCGAGGGTACGGGCCGATTCCATGTCACCGGCATGCGCATGCAATGCGCCACAGCAGCCCTGCGCCGCCGTCGGCACCATGCGATACCCGTTCACCGTGAGCACACGCTCCGTGGCGTGGTTGGTGGCGGTTTGCAGGCCCTCCATCACACAGCCGGTGAGCAGCGTCACCGGACCACGTTCGCCGCTGCCGGTCGCGTGCCACGCGCGCGTGCGCAGCACCGGTCGTGTGCCGGCCAGCATCGCCATGCCGGCACCCAGTCGTCCGGGGAGCGCCGCGAGCGCCGTCGGCAGGCCGAGTGCGCGGGCGATGCGACCGCCGAACAGGGCGAGGCGAAGCAGGGCCGGGCTCGCGAAGACGTGGAGGATCAGTCGCGCCACCAGCGGGGGGGGCTTGGTGGCGCGCAGCGTCGCGCGGGTCGCTTCCAGCAGATGCCCGTACGGCACACCGCTGGGACAGGCCGTTTCGCAGGCGCGGCAGCCGAGGCAGCGATCGATGTGTTGCTGCACCACCGGGTCGCTGGGCAACACGTCACCGTCGAGCAGTCCGCGCATCAGCACGATGCGTCCGCGCGGGCTGTCGTTTTCGTCCTCGAGTGCGAGGTACGTTGGGCAGGCCTGCAGGCAGAACCCGCAATGCACGCAGGCGTCGATGCCGGCCACGGCCTGCGCCAGTGGTGAACCGGGCAGGGCACAGGCCGTCGGCTCACCCACCGCATCCATCGTCGGGAGCGACTTACCCATGCGCGGCCTCGCGTCGATTGCAGAAGAGCTGCGGGTCGAAGGCACGGCGGATGCGCGCCGCGAGCCCGTCACCGAAGGGATCGGGTTCGGCGGTCCACCACGCCTGAGGAAGACGCTCGACGTTCCGGTGTTCGCCGATCACGGTGGCCTGCAGTACGGCGCGACCATTCGCACCGGGATCGCTGACGATGACACGAATGGTGCCCCGCCCAACGCTGGCGTGCAGCGAAAAGCTCGCCTGTTCGCGCGCCAGTGCCTGCCGGATCCGAGCGAGTCGTGCGGGCAGATCGCTCACGGCGCCGCTCAGTCGCAACACGATCGGCGCCTGCTCGTCGAGCGTGGCGAGTGCACCCCAGACCGCCGGATCACAGGGCGTACAGGAGCCGAGCGCCGACAGTGCCAGCTGCTGTCCGCGGACGAACGGATCGTTGCCACCGATGCGCAACAGGATCGTATCGTCGCCTTGTCCGATGCGAAGCTGTCGCGCGGTGGCGCCATCGATCCACTCGCAGGCCAGCAGTGCAATGCTGTTTGCGCGCAGCTGCTGAATCAGGGTGCCCAGCTGCGCCACCTGTCCAGCCGGCATGGCGAGTGTGACGTCGTGGACCGGCAGCGCGCGCAGGCGCAGGGTGACCTGCGTGATCGGCCCGAGGGTGCCCCAGGCGCCCGTGTACAGCCGCACCAGGTCGAAACCGGCGACGTTCTTCACCACGCGGCCGCCAGGTCGAACCAGATCGCCGTACCCCGTGATGGCGTCGAGACCGAGCACGAGGTCACGCGGTGTGCCGAAGGCACGTGCCAGCGGCCCGCTGGATGCGGTGGCGATGGTGGCCCCGATGGTGCCGTGTCGATCCCCGGCAGGATCGAGTCCGATCCACTGTCCATGGGCGGCGGTGGCATGCGCCAGTTCGGCCAGCGAGGTACCGGCGAGGGCTGTGAGTGTGAGGTCACCCGGCACGTACTCCACGATCCCGGAGAGCTCGCGCAGCGAGAGTGTGTGTGATGCCGCCACCGGTGCACCCGCACCGCGCCACGTCCCGGCACCGGCGATCCGGACCGGCGCGGCGGCAGCGATCAGGTCGCGCATCATCGTGAGCGCCTCGTGCCCGCTGCGTGGTGTCAGGGTCTGCACCGTTGCTGCGGTGGTCATGCCTGACGACCGGCCGGTGCCTGGTGCCACTCGCGGCACGAATGCACCGGGACAACCTTGCCGCGGTTGGCCCGATGCCCGGGGTCGAACACATCGCGGAGACGGCACATCGCCGCGAGCGTATCGCCGTCGAACAGTGACGGCATGTAGTCGATCTTGTCGAGCCCCACGCCATGTTCACCGGTGATCGTGCCGCCGGCGGCAATGCAGGCCTGCATGATCTCCGTCATGCACAGATGCACGCGGTGCGCTTCGTCGGTGTCGGCGGCGTCGTAGCTCACGCTCGGGTGCAGGTTGCCATCACCGGCGTGGAAGATGTTCCAGACGGCGAGGCGGTGCCGCGCACCGATTGCGGCGATCTGCTGCAGCACGACCGGCAACTGTGTGCGCGGCACCACGGCGTCCTGCAGCACCAGGTGTGGTGCGGCGCGTCCCATGGCACCGAACGCCTTCTTGCGGCCCTGCCAGAGCAGCGTGCGCTCCGCGGCTTCCACGGCGATGCGTACGTGGCGCGCGCCATGCGCGCGGCACAGCGCTTCCACCTGCGCCACATCCTCGTCGAGACCATCGGCCACACCATCCAGATCCACCAGCAGCACCGCCTCACAGTCCGTGGGGTAGCCTGCCGCATACACCGACGCCTCGACGAGGCGCACCGCGGCGCCGTCCATCATCTCGAGGGCTGCCGGCAGGATGCCGCGCGCGATGATCGCACTGGTGGCCAGCGCCGCCTCGTGCAACGACATGAAATCCGCGAGCAGTGTGCGAACCATCGGCGGGTTGGGCAGCAACCGCACCGTGCAGTCGAGTGCAATGCCGAAGCACCCCTCCGAGCCGACGAACGCGCCGAGCAGGTCATACCCGGGCGCCTCACCGTGGGGCGATCCCAGTGTGACGATCTCGCCATCGGGAAGGATCACGGTGCAGGCCACCGTATGATTCAGCGTGACGCCGTACTTGAGGCAATGTGGCCCACCCGCATTCTCCGCCACGTTGCCGCCGATGGTGCACGCCGACTGGCTCGACGGATCGGGGGCGTAGTGCAGTCCATGCACCGCTGCCGCCTTCTGCAGCGTGGTGTTCACTACCCCGGGTTCGACGCGCGCCACACGGTTCACCGGATCGAGATCGACGATGCGCGTGAGGCGATTGAGACCGACCAGCACCGTCCCATCCGCGAGCGCGCCGCCGCTCAGCCCCGTGCCCGCACCACGCGGCACGAAGGGCACGCCGGCGCTCGCCAATGCACGCACCACGGCGATCAGCTCATCGCGTGTGCCGGGAAACACCGCCAGCGACGGGGTCTGCCGGTAGCCGGGCAAGCCATCGCTCTCGTACGCCACGAGTGCACTCGGGCGCTGCAGCACACGGCGATCGCCGACGATCTGCGCCAGCGTGGTGCCGAGTGAGTCGGCGGACATTCAGGCGGTGCCGGGATCGAATGGCGGCGTGTCGCCACGTTCGCGGGCATGACGGTCTGCGGCATCCTCGAGGTCGGCGAGCCCGGCGCGGATCGTCACCTCGAGCTGCAGCAGGCGTGTGAGGGTACTCCGGCCAGCGAGCATCTCGTACTGCATGTCGATGTCGGCGTGCAGCATGTGGGCGACATGGAACGAGAGTTCACCGGGATCGTCAGGCAGGTCGGGGAGGACGCCCTGAACATCCTGCAGCACCATCGAGGCCACGATGGCCCGCCGCGCGAGTTCCTGCACCCGATCCGCGGCGGAGATCTCGCGCGCGGCATCGTCGGGCAGGTCGCCGTATTCCGAGACATGCCCCATGCGATACGGGGTCCCGATGTCGAGATATGTCTCGAACCGGAAGCGCTCGCCGCCGGTGATCATGATGTTCGCGCGCCCGTCGGGCATCAGGTCCACGGCGGAGATCTGCGCGAGGCAGCCGATGCGTCCGGCCGGCAGGTCGTCCTCGGGCATGCCGGCGGGCGGCATGATGAGCCCGAACGAGCGTGTGCTGTCCTTCACGTCACGCAACATGGCCCGGTACCGTGGCTCGAACAGGTGCAACGGGACCATGGCGCCGGGCATCAGCACGAGGCCAAGCGGAAAGAGCGGAATCGGAGACGTGATCACGTCGGAAAACTACCACCCGGCGCGAAAAGTTCGCCGGGCGTGCGTGACCCGGTCTAGCTGGCCTGCCCCGCGTCGGTGGCGACCCGCTCCACCATCGACAGGAGCAGCCCCAGCTCGAATGGCTTGGAGACCGCCGGGCACCGGGTGCGATCGAGAAAGGCCACCGCCTCCTCGTCACCGGTGTCGCCTGACGAAAAGATGAACCGTCGCGCGAGCTGAGCGTCGGCACCCGCCACCAGTGCGTGCAGTTCCATGCCATTCATCCGTGGCATGCGCAGGTCGCTGATCACCGCGTCGAATCCGCCACCAATGACGTCACCGTCCAGCAGCATCGCACGTGCAGACTCACCATCCTCGGCTTCCATCACGCGCCATCCGCGCCGCATGAAGAATCGACGTAGCGCCGATCGCAGCGTCGATTCGTCATCGACGAGCAAGACCGATCGCGCCGGCACCGGTGCCGTGCGTGCCGCCGTCTGGCTGGCGAGAGGCTGATTCGAGCTGATCATCATCGACCGCAACGCTTGGGGAACTGCGAACATACACCCGACGCAACGGCGCAAGAAGATACAAAATAATTAGAAGCGTCACAGAAACACAAAAGCCCGCGACGGCGGGCTTTTGCGATACAGGTCCGTGACGTCGCGCGCGTGACCGAAGACGCGAGTGTCGTTCAGGCCACCTGCCAGAATCCTGCCAAAGCGTTGCCGTCAGCGCTCTCGCGCAGCTTCTCGAAGGCGCGTTCACGGATCTGACGGATGCGTTCACGGGTCACGCCGAGGAGGTCACCGATTCGCTCGAGCGTCATCGGCTCGGCGGTGTCGTCGAGGCCATAGTACATGGTGAGGATCTGCCGCTCGCGCACGGTGAGATGCTTCTGGATCGCTTCCTTCACGAACATGCGCATCAGGCGCTCGTCGGTGGCTTCCTCGATGTCGCGACCGTCGCTGACGGAGAACCGCTCGCCAAGGGTGCTGGCGTCACGATCGGACTTGTCCACCGGTGCATCGAGCGAGGTCTCGCTGGTGGTCATCTGGCGCTGCGCGCGGACCGTTTCGGCATCCTCGTTGATCATCTGCCCCAGCTCGACGTCGGTCGGCTCCCGCTTGAGCTTGGTGGCGAGGATCTGTTCCGCCTTGGCCATGCGGAGCAGGGCCGAGTTCTGGTTGAGCGGCACGCGGATGCTGCGGGTCTGCTCGGCGAGCGCCTTCAGGACGGCCTGACGCACCCACCACACGGCGTACGAGATGAACTTCACGCCCTGGTCGGGATCGAACTTGCGGACCGCCTTGAGGAGGCCCTCGTTGCCGATGGCGACGAGTTCGGCGAGGTCGAGCCCATGGCCCTGATACTTCTTCACGTAACTGATGACGAAGCGCAGGTTGGCCGTGACGAGGCGTTCGGCGGCCGCGGCATCACCCTGCTGCGCGAGTCGGGCGAGCGCCCGCTCCTCGGCGACGCTGCCGATCAGCGGCAGGCGCTTGATGTCGGCCAGATACTGGTCGAATGTGCTGCCACCGCTGCCACGAGTGGTGGCGGTGGTGGTGCGGCTCCGCGATGACGCGACCTTGTCCATGGTATCTCTCCCCGTGCGTAGGCCCCTCTGCAAAGGAGCCAGCCATCTGGTCGTCATCAGGTCGAGGGCTGGTCGGCGCGATGGTCGAATCCGGGTCGTCCCGGTTTCGTGCGGCCAAATAACCGTCATGCGCACATTACAAGTCAAGTGTCAACTTTTATGGACAGGTTTGTGTGGTTTCCCGTGTGACAGACCGTCTGCATTAGCACTCCGGCCTACCGAGTGTCAGCCCTGAGTATGAAATTGAATGGATGTGTCCGTTTCAAGTTGTCAGATGACAACAACTTCACCGCCAACGCGTTGTTCGCGGAGTTAGCCGCCGCGACGCACCAGCCGGGCATATCCACGACGGCGACCGAAGCGCCGCGCGGCATCGCAGTCGGCCATCCAGACGTCGATCCGGCCACCCTTGATGACGCCTCCCGTATCGTCCGCGAGGAACCGGCCGTACGTCCGACGACCGAAGAAGAGGTCCACCTCACGTCCGAGCGGGAACAGTTTCCGGTCCACGGCGATGATGCCATCGCGCACCAGATTGCCGCGACGGGTGCGACCCTGCAGGCAGTAGGCCGTGACCGAGACCGCGATGCGCTCACCGGCCCGTGCCCGCTCCTCGAGGCTGCGAAAGAGTCGGCCCTTGGGCACGAGCGCCGGTGGAACCGTGGGTGCGGGCGCGCGATCCACGGGGCGCGGAACGATTGCGGTGTCGGTACCGGCGGTGGCGGCGGCCTCGATGCTGTCGGCGCTGATGCTGTCGGCGGCCGTGACATCGGCGGGTGGTGGCCCCGGAAAGCGGGATGGGTGTGCGATGAACCACCACGCCGCCGCACCGGCCGCGAGGTAGGTGGCGATGCGGACACGCTGACGCCGGCGCCGCTGCCTCGCGGCGGACGTCGGCGTCGCGCTCACGCGCGGTGCAGGGCGGCGATCGCGACCTCACGAGGCACCGGCGTACCGTAGCCGCGATCGGCCCCTGCCATGGCACCGCAGCGCTCGGGGAGTGCGTACTCCACCGTGCCGCCGCGACTCTTCTTGTCGCCCGCGGTGGCGTCGATGATGGCCTCGGGTACCAGCATGTCGGGCATGGTGACCGGCAGCCCGAACTGTTCCAGCGCGGTGTGCAGTTGCGTCTCGAGTGCCGGATCGCAGAGCCCGAGTGCGATCGCCATGCGGGTTTCGGCCAGCATGCCGAAGGCCACACATGCGCCATGCGGCACGGTGTACGCCATCAGCTGCTCCACGGCGTGCCCCACCGTGTGCCCGAAGTTGAGCACCTTGCGCAGTCCCTGCTCACGCTCGTCGGTGGCCACGACGCCGGTCTTGATCTCGACGCTGCGCATGACGATCCGCTGCCAGTCGGGGGCCGTGAGATCGGTGGTGGCCACCTCGGCGAAGTACTCCGGATCGCAGATCACGCCATGCTTCAGCGCTTCGGCGATACCGTTGACGCGCTCGATCAACGGCAGCGTGCCGATCGTGTCGAGATCGGACACCACGGCCACGGGGGGATGGAACGCGCCGACGAGATTCTTGCCGTGTGGTGTGTCGACACCGGTCTTGCCGCCGATGGAGGCGTCGACCATGGCCAGCACGGTGGTGGGCACCTGCACGAACGGGATGCCACGGAGGTAGGTGGCCGCCACGAAACCGGTGAGGTCGCCGATCACGCCGCCGCCGAGTGCGATCAGGAGGCTGTCGCGACCGAACCCGGCCTCGAGCAGCGCGTCGGTGATGCGGGCCCAGGAGAGGCGCGACTTCTGCTCCTCCCCTGGGGGAATCGACACCAGCACGCAGCGGTCCTCACCAAGCTGCGCGGCGATGCGGGGCGCATAGTGCGGGCCCACCACATCGTCGGTGATGACGGCGATGCGATGGGCACGCTGAAGCTCGGGGACGAGTGAGGCCACCGACGACAGGAGGCCGTGGCCCACGTGCACCGGGTACGGCAACGTGCGGCACGTCGTCGCCGTCATGTCGTGCCGACTACCAGGTCACTTCGCCGGCGCCGGCGCGCTTGTTGGCGACGCGGGCGAGGGTGAAGAGCAGGTCCGACAGCCGATTCAGGTAGATGACCACCAGATCGGGCACGTCGGCGTCGTGCTGCAGCGTGACCACTCGCCGTTCGGCGCGGCGGCAGACGGTGCGGGCCACGTGCAGCGCAGCGGCCTTCGGCGTGCCGCCGGGCACGATGAACGCCGTCAGCGGCTCCAGCTCCGCCTCGCCGGCGTCGATGGCACGTTCGAGCTGATCGATGCGTTCCTGATCGATACGTGCCTTGATCAGCTGCTCACTCATCTTGTCGCGATCAGGCGTCGCGAGAATGGCGCCGATGCCGAAAAGGTCGCGCTGGACCGGCACGAGCACTTCGTCGATGCGCGGCATCAGCTCCACGGCGCGGGCCATGCCGATCACGGCATTCAGCTCGTCGACGTCGCCGTACGCCTCGACGCGCGGATTGTCCTTCGCGACGCGTCCCCCTCCGAAGAGGCCCGTGTCACCCCTGTCACCCGTCCGGGTGT
The DNA here is from genome assembly GCA_031411975.1 of Gemmatimonadaceae bacterium. Classification (GTDB taxonomy): domain Bacteria; phylum Gemmatimonadota; class Gemmatimonadetes; order Gemmatimonadales; family Gemmatimonadaceae; genus JACMLX01. The sequence goes on along the minus strand of JANOCB010000088.1, from coordinate 74,142 downwards.
AGATCTTGAAAGCCATGACACACAAACTAGCGACGACGGCAGCGTGCGACACGGCGTCCCGGCCGCATGCATCAGCCTTGGGGTTTCGGCACGGGCCCGGATTCGTGAGCTTTCCGGCACCATGACTCACGACATGAAGGACATCACGATCATCGGCGCCGGTCCCGCCGGCCTGTACGCCTTGTTCTACGCCGGCATGCGCGGTGTCTCGGCGCAGGTGATCGACGCGTTGCCACAGGTGGGTGGCCAGCTGGCCGCACTGTACCCCGAGAAGCTGATCTTCGACGTGGCGGGTTTCCCGCGGGTCCTGGCCAAGGATCTGGTCACCGGCCTGAATGATCAGGCGGCACAGTTCGGAAACCCGCTGCACCTGAACCGCACCGTGACGGGGCTCGACGAGGTGGACGGCCACTTCATGGTGCGCACCAGCGACGGCGACTTCCCGACGAAGGCCGTCGTGATCGCCGGTGGCATCGGGGCGTTCTCACCACGCAAGCTGCCGCAGACCGCCACGCACCCGTGGTACGGCAAGGGCATCGACGACGTGGTCCTGGACCCGGCCCGCTACACCAACAAGCGAGTGCTGATCGTGGGCGGCGGCGACAGCGCGTTCGACTGGGCCCAGCAGTTGCGCCCGCGCGCCCTGTCGGTGACGCTGATCCATCGCAGCGACCGGTTCCGCGCACATCAGGCCACGGTGGACGACGTGATTGCCGCCGCGGCCGCGGGCGACAAGACCGAGGTGCTGACCTTCCACGAGGTGCAGGAGATCGTCTCGAACGATGGTGAGAAGCTTTCGGGCGTGGTGGTGCGCGCCACGAAGGACAAGACCACGCGCACCATCGACTGTGACGTGGTGCTGCCGATGCTCGGCTTCGTGAGCGACATGGGTGCGCTGGCCGAGTGGGGGCTCAATCTCGAGAAGGACGAGATCACGGTCACGTCGCAGATGGAGTCGGGTCGCGCGGGCATCTACGCGGCCGGTGACATCACGACCTATCCGGGGAAGCTGAAGCTGATCTCGGTGGGCTTCGGCGAGGCGGCCACCGCGATCAATCAGGCGGTGCACTGGATCTACCCGGAGAAGAAGGTGTCGCCGGGCCATTCGTCGAATCTCGCGATCTTCGGGCAGACGGCGGACTGACTTGTCGTCGGTCCGTTCGGTGGGCACCGCAGGCACTGCAGGAACTGACTGACGCAGAAGCGCAGAAGGGCGCAGAAGGCGCAGGAGTTGATGGAGGGAACAGCTGCCTCGTTCCGGGCTGCTGTTCCCCCGTCTTCGTCTGCGGATTCTGCGCCCTTCTGCCCTTCTGCGTACAGCAGTTGCGGAACGCGCATTGATCATCACGAAACGCGCGGGTCGGCCCGCTTGTACGCGAGATCGGTCAGCAGATTCACGAGCACGAAGACCACGCTGAGAAAAAGCACCGTGCCCTGGATTGCCGGAAGGTCACGGCGCGAAATCGCATTCACCACGTAACGACCCAGCCCCGGCCAGCCGAAGACAGTTTCGGTCAGAATGCTACCGGTGAGGTAGCTGCCCACGTCGAGGCCGAGCACCGTCACCACGGGGATCAACGCCGTGCGCAGGCCATGCCGCAGCACCACCGCACCGTTGGACAGGCCCTTGGCCCGCGCGGTGCGCACATGCTCACTGCTCATCGCATCCAGCATGCTGGTGCGCGTCACCCGGGCGAGGTACGCGATGCTCCGCGACCCCAGCGTGAGGGCGGGAAGAATCAGCACCAGCCCTCCGCCGTAGCCGCTCGGTGGCAGCCACTTCAGGGTCAGCGCGAACAGCAGAATCAGCAGCAACCCCACCCAGAACACCGGGAAACTGATGCCCAGATACGTGGCGGCCATCAGCATCCGGTCGAAGGCACCAGCGGGGCGCAATGCCGCGAGCACCCCGATGCCGATCCCCAGCACGATCGCGATGCTCATCGCCGCGAGCGCGAGCTGCGCGGTTTTCGGAAAGCGCTCGCGGATGTCCTGCATGATCGGACGGCCGGTGATGTAACTCCGACCGAGATCGCCCCGCAGCACACCACCGGCATACGTCACGAACTGCACCGGCAGCGGCTCGTGGAGCTTCAGCTCCGCCCGCAGCCGCGCGATGGTCACGCTGTCGGCGCGTTCACCGACCATCTGCTGCACCGGATCACCCGGTGCCACGTACAGCAGCAGGAACACCGCCACCAGCACACCGGCCAGCGTGGGGATCGCCAGCAACAGGCGGCGGAGGAAGAAGGTCACCGCGGCTGACGATCGAGATTCGCGCCGAGCATGCGCTGGCCGTTGAAGATCACCGGTGCCGTCCAGTTGCGGAGCCATGGCTGCACGGCGTACAGCTCGTTGTAGAAGAACAACGTCACCATCGGCGCCTGTGCGAAGGCGATGCTGTCGGCGCGCTGATACAGCGAAGTGCGCGCTGCGGTGTCGGTCTCGCGGCGGGCCGCGGTGACCACGCCGTCATACGTGGCGTCGCGGAAGAAGCTCACGTTGCCACCCACGCCGGCGTTGGCCGAGTGCAGCAGCGGATAAAGAAAGTTCTCGGCATCGGGATAGTCGGCGTACCAGTCCTTGAGCACCAGATCCGCCTCGCCCTTGCGGGCGGCTTCGCGCATGCTGGCGCTTTCGCGCTGGACCAGTTCTGCGGTGATGCCCGCTTCCTTCAGGTAGCCCTGGATGGCCTGCGCCACCCGTGACTGCGTGGCATCCTGTGAACACCAGAGCTTGACGGTGATACCATCGGGGAATCCGGCCTCGGCGAGGAGTGCCTTCGCCTTGGCGACATCGTGGGCGTAGGCGGCGCGTGTGGTGTCGGCGCCATCGAGGGCCGGGGGAATCACACCCGCCGCGAGCCGTCCCCGGCCACCGAGCAGCTGTGCCAGGATGGTCTTCGTGTCGATGGCGTGGTTGATCGCGCGCCGGACGCGCACGTCGGCGAGGGGGCCGCGGGTGGTGTTGATCGCGACATACCAGAGCCGGAGCACCGGTGCCGACTGGAGGAGCGCCTTCTTTTCCTCGGCCTGTTCCCAGGCGCGTGTCTCGGCCTCGGGGATGTAGAGGATGTCGACGTTCCCTGCCTCGAACTCGGCCACGGCGGTGCTGGGTTCGGGAATGATGCGGGCGATGAGCGTGTCCTGCAGCGGCTTGGTGCCCCAGTAGTCGGCGTTGCGGACGAAGCGCACGAAGTCGTCGTGTCGCCATTCCGCGAGGCGCCACGGGCCGGTGCCGACCGGCTTCTCGCCGAAATCGGCAGGAATGGCGGTGGGGACGATCGAGGCGACCGGCATGGCCAGCAGCTTGGGGAGGATCGCGAACGGTTCCGTGAGGGTGATCACCACCGTGCTGTCGTCGGCGATCTGCAGGCCGCGGATGGCGGTGGCCTTGCCGGCGGCGAAGTCGCTGGCGCCGGCGATGGGGAAGAGGGGCCAGCCGCGGCCACCGCGCGTCTTCGGATCGAGCACTCGCTGGAAGCTGGCGATCACGTGCTGCGCGGTGAACGGCGTGCCGTCGTGGAACTTCACGTTCCGGCGCAGGGTGAATCGCCAGATGCGGCCATCGGGTGACACCGTCCAGGACGAGGCGAGGGCCGGCTCCACGGCGGCGTCCGGCGCGAAGCGTGTGAGCCCCTCGAATACATATCCGACGGCGCGCCCGGTGGGGACATCGGTGGAGAGCGCGGGGTCGAAGGAGCGGGGATCGTACGTGTCGCGACTGTCGACGATGGCGCCGCGCGTCATGGTCCCGCCGCCGTCACCGCAGGCGGTGATCGTGGCCAGTGCGACGACGAATTGCGTGAGGTGGCGGAAGCGGGGCATCGCGGCGTGGCTGACGTGGGCGGAGCGGGGTGGCGCGTGCGGTGTGGAATATGAGCTAACCCGTTGTCCTGAAAGCGCGTACGTCGTTGACACCGGGCCGCGCGGGCGTGAACTTACGGTTTGTTCACACGGGGTGCCAACCGTATCCGTCGCGCAACGTGGCGCGGCACCGTCAATCGTTCCCCCGGTCCGTACACTGCCGCCGCGCATTCCGATCATTTCCCGACCGACCGCACGCGCGGTGCAGCCGTTCCGGCGGTGCCTGCGTCTCGTCGCGGTGTGTCTGGGGTTGGTGACGCCGCAGGTGGTCGCCGCGCAGCGTGAGACGTGTGACCCCGCTGAGCTGCAGGTGCGGTCGCTGTCGTTCAACGGGAATCGCGCGTTTTCGGATGGGCAGCTCTCGGCGGTGATCGCGCTGACGGCGTCGGAAGTGCTGAGCCGCGTGGCGTTGATCGGCGGTGTGTTCGGCGAGACGCGGTGCGGCAACCCGGGGTTGGTCGCGATCGATCGTGCGCGACTCGTGATCTATTACCGCCGCCGCGGGTATCCCGACGTGCAGGTGGACACGACGGTGCAGCGCAGTGGCCGCGTGATGGACCTGCGCTTCGGGATCCGCGAGGGGCGCGTCACGACGATCGACACGCTGCGCGTGAGCGGGACCGAGCGGATCGCCGAACGTGAGCGGCTCGTACGCGGATTGCCGACGGGGCAGGGCCAGCCGTTCGATCAGTATCTGCTGGAGCAGAGTCGCGATTCGTTGCGTCGGCGTCTGTCGGATGTGGGTTATCCGTTCGCACAGGTCCTGCTGGCCACCGACGTGCTGCGTGGCGAGGGCGCTGATTCGACACGGCGCACGGCGGTGGTGGAGTTTTCGGTGCGTCCCGGCCCCTTCGTGACCATCGGCAATGTCGTGATCAATGCCGTGCCACGCGAAGGGCGGCCGCAGGAGATTCCATCGGAGGTCGTGAAGCGACTGGTGGGGCTGCGGGTCGGGCAGCGGTACCAGCAGAACGACGTGGAGCGTGCGACACGGGCACTCTACCTCACCGATGCGTACCAGCAGGTGCGCATCGAACCACAGCTCGTCGATGCACTTGGCATCGACCGTGACTCGACGCGGGTGGACGTGGTGGTGAACGTGGCCGAACGCTTCATGCACAGCCGGACGCTGAGCGCGGGGTTCGGTACGCTCGACTGTCTTCGCACTCAGCTGCAGTACACCGATCGCAACCTGTTGCAGCGTGCGCGTCGCCTCGAGGTGACCGGCCGGGTGAGCAAGATCGGAGTCGGCGCGCCGGCCGACTACTCGTGGGCCAACGGCATGTGCGGCGCCGTGGCGCGCGGCAGCGATCCGTACAGCGATGAGCTGAACTACTACGTCGGCGCGACGCTGCGGCCCCCGGTGGGCCCTGGCGGCCTTCGCATTCCCGAGCTGACGTTGTATTCCGAACGCCGCGGCGAATTCCGCGCATATCGACGCACGACGCCGATCGGCGCCATCGCCAGCGTGACGTTGCAGGCCGCGCCGCGACTGCCGGTGACGCTGGCGTACGACCTCAGCTTCGGGCGCACCGAGGCCCAGCCGGCGCTGTTCTGTTCGGTGCTCAACCGCTGCGCGCCGGAAGACCGCCGCGTGTTCGAGACCACGCGGCGCCTGGCGGTGATCGGCGCGAATTTCAATCGCGACCGCACCGACGATCCGATCAATCCGCGGCGTGGCTCGTTCACGCGCCTCGCGATCCGGCATGCCTCGCCGTTCACGCTCTCCGATTCAGCGTTTCAGTTCAGCAGCGCGGTGCTCGACGCGAGCAAGTTCTGGGGACTCGGGTTCGGCACGACGCTGGCCGTGCGACTGCAGCTCGGCGCCGTGTTCGGCAGCAGCGACCGGCTCGTGCCGCCGCAGGAGCGACTCTACGCCGGTGGCCCAACGACGGTGCGTGGGTTCCGCCAGAATGAACTGGGGCCGGTGGCGTACGTGGTGAGCCCGGACACCACGGTCGCCGCGCAGCGGTTCGTGCGACGGCCGCTGCCCGGTGATTCGACGTTCTTCTACGAGCTCAACCCGTCGGTGCAGCCCTTCCGCATCGTGCCGGTCGGTGGCAATGCGGTGGCGGTGGGCAACGTGGAACTGCGGGTGCGCAGTCCGTTCCTGCCGACGCTGTTGCAGTGGACGCTCTTCGCCGACGTCGGGCAGGTCTGGAGCCGCAACGGCAGCGATGCCAGCCTGCGCATCAACACGCTCCGGACCACGCCGGGCATCGGGGCCCGCATCTTCTCACCGGTCGGTGTGATCCGGCTCGACCTCGGCTACAACGACTACGCGCCGAGGTCAGGCGCGGCGTACTTCAACGAGCTGCCGCGTGGCGACGGCACGCAAGCGTTGCTCTGCGTGAGCCCGGGCAACACGATCGTCGCACGCGAGCGCACGGAGCTCGTGCAGGAGAACGGGCAATCGGTGCTCCGACCACGCATCATCCAGGACGCCTACAACAGCTGTGGCGGCACGTATGCGCCGCGTCGCAACCGCGGCGCACTGGGCCCGTTCACCTTCTTCTTCGCGATCGGGCAGGCGTTCTGACGCCATGATTCGTCGCCGTCGGTTGGTGCTGGTTGCCGGCCTGATCACCGTGCTGCTGATGGCGCTCGGTGCGGTGGGCACGGTGCTGCTGGTCACCGGCACCGATCTCGGTCGCGGCTGGCTGCGAACGCTGGTGGCATCGCAGCTCAGTCCTGCCGTCACGGGCCGCGTGCACATCGGACGCATCACCGGGCCGATCCTCACCGGCCTCACGCTCGACTCACTCGAGATCGCCGACAGTTCGGGTGTGGTGATGATTGCCGCCGGCAAGACCACGATGCGCTGGGATCCGCGCGACTTCCTCGATCGCCGCATCCTGATCCAGCGCCTCGTCACCGACAACGTCTACATCCAGATCATCAAGTACAAGGATGGTGACTGGAACTACAAGCACATCTTCTCGAGCAGTTTCGACAAGACGAAGAAGAAGGCACCGAAGGCCAAGGGGGGATTCGGCGATTTCCTCGTGCTCGACTCGGTCTCCATGACGCGCGGTCGCTTTCACCTGACGATGCCGTGGACGCCAGCCGATTCGTTGAGAGGAGTGCGACGCGACAGCGCGGTCGCCTTCAACCTGGCGCGGACGAATGCCGAGATCCGCCGCGGTCCCCGCGGCCTGCAGCGCACCTGGAAGTGGGACGAGGGCCATCTCGAGCTCTCCCACGTGCGGATGGCGCATCCCGACACAGTCGCGCGGCTGTTTCAGGTGACCGACATGGATGTGGCGGAGTTCGATCCGCCGTTCCGCTTCAGCAACATGCGCGGCGCATTCACCTGGCTCGGCGATTCGATCTGGATTGACCTGCCGCACTTCGAGCTTCCCGGCTCGGTCGGTGATGCGAAGGGCAAGGTCGTCTGGGGCAGCAACCTGCCGGAACGCTACGACGTCGCCATCCGCGGCTCCAAGGTGGCGATGGCCGACATCTCGTGGCTGACGGAGACGTTCCCGACGCAGGGCGGCGGCACGATGGACCTGCGCATCCGCAACGATCCGGCCAACCTTCGCATCCTGACGTACGCCATCACGAACATGGACGCCCGCAGCCTGAACTCGCGGCTGCGGGGACGGATGACGTGGGGCGTGGGTGGGCCGGTGGTGACGCTGACCGACGTCGACATGCGTGCCGATCCACTCGATTTTGCGCTGTTGCGGCAGTTCAACGGCATTCCGTTCCCGTACCCATGGCGCGGCCAGTTCACGGGCACGGTGAAGGCGAGAGGCGGGCCGCTGCATCGGTTCGACGTGGACGACATCCGCTTCACCTTCCGTGATGCCAACGTGCCCGGCGCGACCAGTGTGGGCCGCGGACGTGGACAGGTGGACGTCCTGTATCCGGCGTTCACGCGCTTCCGCGGCTTCGCCTTCGACGTGGAGCGCGCCGACCTCCGCACGCCACGATTCCTGAACAAGGAGTTCGCACAGCTGAACGGCTTCGTGCGCGGCACGGCCACGCTCGATTCGCTCTGGTACGACGTGCGAATCCGCGAACTGGATGCGTGGCATGACGATGGCACCGGCGCGCCGCTGTCTCACGTCACTGGTGGCGGACGGATCCGCCTCGAACCTGCGTACGTTGCCTACGACATGCAGCTGAATGCCGACCCATTGTCGCTGACGATGCTTGGCAACTCGTATGCGATGATGCCGCTGCGCGGGACCGTCAGCGGTCCGATCACCGTGAAGGGCACGATCGCCGCGCTCGAAGTCACCGGCCAGCTCAGTGGTGACGCAGGCAACATGACCGGCAGCGGCATCGTCGACATCGATCCACTCACCTACGGGCTGAAGGGGCAGGCCACCTTCGACCGGCTCGACCTGCGGACGCTGCTGCAGAACAGCGCCGCGCCGGTCACGCAGCTCAACGGACGTGCCGACATCGACATCCGTGGCGATTCGCTCCCGCGACTGGATGGGATGCTGTCGCTTTCGCTCGGTCGCTCTCGGATCGAGCGGCTCCGCATCGACGAAGCGACCGGTCGCTTCGCCTTCCGTGACGGATTCGCGCTGGTGGACTCGCTGAGTGTCCTGTCCACGGCGGGGACCATCGGCGCGCGTGGTGGCATCGGGCTGCGCGCCGATCGCAGCGACTCGCTGCTGTTCCGCGTCGTGGTGGATTCGCTGGGCGGTCTGCGACCGTGGCTGAGCAGCGCGCCGGCCGACGCGCCCGATTCGCTGGCCGGTGGCCTGACGCTGCGTGGCACCGTGTCGGGTAACATCGACTCGGTGTCGGTGCTCAGCAGCTTCTCCGTTCGCGATCTGTTGCGTGGCACCTTCCAGACGCCGATCGCCGACCTGACGGCCACCGGCGCCTGGGTTCGTGGTGTGCCGAGTGGTACCCTGCAGCTCGAAGCCGACAGCGTGGTTGCCGGTCCGCTGCGACTCAACGCCGTCTCGGCGCGTGGCCTGTTCACCTCCGCGCGCGACGGCACGTTCGCGCTGGCTGCCCGTGCCGACAGCGGCGTGGAGATGCGCCTCGAGGCTGCGCTGCGCGGCGGCACCGGCGACTCGCTCATCAGCACCATCAACACGATGTTCGCCGCCGGGCCGCGGACGCGCTGGTCGCTGCTGCACCCGGCCACCGTCACGCGCGCAGCCGGAGTCACCGCCCTGGATTCGCTGGTGGTTGGCGATACGGGTGTGGCACGCCTGCGGCTGCAGGCCTTCGTGCCGGTGAACGACACCCTCTCCATCCGCCTCGCGGCAGCACAGCTGCCGCTGCGCGACATCGGCTGGATCACGCGACGCGAACGGCCGCTGACAGGCACCCTCGACGGCTCGCTCGAGGTCCATGGCACCCGTGCCGCGCCACTCGCCTCGCTGCGCGGTCGCGCGAGCAACGTCACGGTGGGCACCACGCCCATCGGTGACGCGCGCGTGGAGGGCACCTACGCCAGCGAACGATTCCAGGCCGATGTGTCACTCAACGAACGCGACAAGCCGAGCCCCCTGCTCTCGGCACGTCTCACGCTCCCGGTGCGTGCGTCGCTGGAACGTCTCCCGACGATCGAGCGCGACTCGACGATCAGCGGTTCGCTCACGCTCCGCAATACGCCGCTGGCGCTGTTCGAGGCGGTGACGTCGGCCATCACCGATGCCAGCGGCACCCTGTCGGGCGAACTGCAGCTGCGCGGATCGCTGCGGGAGCCGCGACTGGATGGCACCGTGAACATGGTGAATGGCGCCAGCTTCTTCGCACCACTCGGTGTGCGTCTGGTGGGAATGGACGGTGCACTGAACTTCAGCGGCGACAACCTGGCACTGCCACGACTCGTGGTGAGCGGTGCAGGCAATCGTGGCGGCAGCGCGGTGCTCAGTGGGCGGATCGGCTTTGCCGCGCTCTCGGACCCGTCGTTCGACCTGACGGTGAACGCGACGAATCTCCGCATTCTCGATCGCCCCCGCATCGCGACGTTGCAGGTCTCCACCGACGCCAGTGGTCTCCAGATTCGCGGCACGCAGCGCCGGTCGTTCCTCACCGGCAGCGTGACCATCCCTGCCGGCGACATCACGATCCCTGAGCTTGGCGTGGCCAAGACCCTCGTGTCGATCGATGATCCGGAGTTCTTCACGCTGATCGACACCACCACCACCGAAGGCCGGTCGCTGCTGGCCGCAGCGCCCGCGCCGCTGCTGCGCAATCTCGAAGTGCGTGACGTGCGCCTGGTGATGGGAAACAACGTCTGGCTGCGCTCACCCGAAGCGAACATCAAGCTGGCGGGTGACGTGGGCGTGACGCTGGGCCGCGCCCGGCTGGATTCCACGCGGGTACAGCTGGCGCTGGATGGGACGCTGCTCGCCGAGCGGGGCACCTATCGCCTGAAGCTGGGCTTTGGTGCGGTGCAGCGAACGTTTGACGTGGAGCGTGGAACGCTTCGGTTCTTCGGCGAGCCGGAGCTGAATCCCACGCTCGACATCCAGGCCGTGAACATCGTGAGGCAGTACACCCGGCAGGACCGAGACATCCCGGTGCGCATCAACATCGGCGGCACGCTGGTGGCGCCGACGCTCAAGCTGGGCAGCGCCGACCCTAGCCTTGCATTGTCGGAGTCCGACGCCATCAGCTATCTCTTCACCGGTCGTCCGAGCTTTGCCGTGACCACCGCTGCCGATCAGTACTCGTCGCAGGCCTTCGGGGTGCTGCTGCCGACGCTTGGCAGTGCGCTCGGTGACCGCGTGGCGCGCGCGCTGGGTTTCGACCAGTTCCAGATCGAATCGGCGGGCGGTGTCAGCGGCCAGCAACTCGGTGCCTCGTCAATCCTGGCCAGCACCCGACTCGGTGGCGGTGTGCAGATCGGTGGACGCACCTTCGTGCGTGCCACCGTCGGACTCTGCCAGCTCTTCGGTGCCAGTCAGGTGAGTACGGGGCAGCCGCTGGTGAACTCGATCGGTGCCAAGCTCGAATACCGTTTCAGTGCGAGGTTCTCGGGCTCCGTCGGTATCGAGCCGCCGACCAGCATTCTGCAGTGCAACAACAACGTGAACGCCCGCAATTTCGTCCCGACGCCGACGCAGTTCGGTCTCGACCTCACGCGCAAGTGGGAGTTCTGAGTTGGTGAACCCCGAGACCACGCCGCTGCCGCTGGCGGGCCAGGGCAGCATCATGCGGGCACTGGTCGCGCGCATCGACGAACTCCAGCGCGACGTGTCCCGACCCGTGCTGCTGGTTGGTGCGCGCGGGCTGGGGAAACGGTATCTCGCGCAGCGCATCCACCGTGGGTCGCAGCTCGCCGACGCACCGTTGCTGGTGCTGGACGCACGAGGTGACGGGCATGAGGCCTTGGCTGACATGCTTGGGACGGCGCCCCGTGGTGCGACACTGCTGGTGCGCCACGTGGAGCAGCTGAGTCCTGCCGCGCAGGTGCTGCTCGACGAGCGCACCGGCACCCAGAGCGGCATCGCGCGGCTGATGGCCACCACCACCGCCGACATCGTCTCTCTCGTCACGAGCAAGGAGTTCATCGAGACGCTGTACTACCGGCTCTACGCCTGGCCGATGCTGCTGCCGGCACTGATGGATCGCAGCCGGGAGGATCTGGTTGCACTCGCCGAGGCGGTGCTGGAGCAGACGGCCGATGCCGATGCGGATTTGCCGGTGACCCTCAGCGTGGGTGCCCGGGATCTGCTCGTACGACACCGGTGGCCGGAGAACCTCCGTGAGCTCGAGGCCACCCTCGCCCTCGCGCAGCTGCGCGCGCGCGGCAGCGCCACCATCAGCGCCACGCACCTGACGATGCAGGCCGACGATGCCGCACCGCCGTCGACCGCGACCCTCGCCGAAATCGAGCGGTGGCACATGCTCCGCGCGGTGGCCACGTTCAAGGGCAATCGCACCCATAGCGCACGCAGCCTCGGCGTCAGCCGCATGACTCTCATCAGCAAGCTGAAGCTCTTCAGCGACGAGGATGTCGACCAGTGACACCGGGAACCATCACCTTTCGTGCCGGACGGTTCGCATGACGTCACCAATCATCGGGCATGCCTTCGTCCGCAGCGCGATCGCACCGATCTTCGCCGAGCCGCGTGTCTCGTCGGCACAGGTCTCGCAGCGGCTTGCCGGGCATCCCGTATACGTGCTCGAGTCACGTGACGACCACTGGCACCGTGTGCGCGGCATGGACCGCTACGAAGGGTGGATGCACGACGGCTACCTGATGCGCATGGTGGACGAGGCGCCGGTGATCCCGACCAGTTCGGAAGATTTCGCACTGACGTACGTACCGCGGGTGTCGATGGGCGTCATTGCACGCAGTGAGCGGCATGGGGTGCGGGCGCTGCCGCTGGGTGCGTGGCTCGACCTCGACGAGGAGATCGTGGATGGCGAGACCGTGCCGCTGAACGCCATGGAGGAACACTTCGCCACCGCACCCGATGCCATTGCGCAGTCGGCCGTGGAATGGTTCGAAGGGACGTCGTATCAATGGGGCGGCATCACCCCGTGGGGCGCCGATTGCAGCGGCTACGTGCAGACCATCTACGGCGTGCATGGTGTGCCGCTGCCCCGCGATGCCTGGCAACAGGCATTGGAAGGGGTCGAGGTGTCGCGCGGTGCGCTGCAGCCCGCCGACCTGCTGTTCTTCTCGGATCGTGACGACCGGCGCATCACCCATGTCGGCATCGCGCTCGCGGGCGACCGCCTCGTGCACGTGGCGCTGGGTCGCGGCGGCTACGCCATGGAATGGCTCGGCGACATCGACGACAGCTACATCGCCGCGCTCAGCCAGCGGTTCGTGACGGCGCGGCGGGTGGTGTGAGAGTTGCTACGGCGTGCGGAGCCAGGCCGTGGCGGTCCGCACCGCGTTCCATGCCGGCTTCGCCGTGCCGTCGGTCCGGCGCAGCCCGAGCGTGCAGAGAAACGAGATGAACGACGGCTGATTCGACAGGTTGTAGTACACACCGAGATCGGCACACTGCTGTGCCGGAAGGTCGTGCAGCAGGAACAGTGAGACAAATGGCATGCGGTCCCGGCGCGTGCGCCACGCCGCGATCGCGTCGATGAAGAACGCGGCCTGCCGTGCCTCGGAGCTGCCGTTGAGGGGCGACGCCGGATAGCCGAGTTCCTGCAGCACGACGGACTTCGTGCCGGCCAGCACCAGCATGTTGTCGAACAGCACGCCGGCGATCGTGGGTGGCGCGACGGTGAAGCTGCCGAGATTGAACGGGTAGAGCGTGAACATCGCGACGTCGCTCTCGGCGATCAGCGCCCGCGCCGATCCAGTCTGTGACGCCGCCTCGACATACTCCATCGTGGCGCCGACCTGCACCGCCGGGGCGCGCCGGTGTGTCGCTGCCACCGCCTGTGTCATGAATCGGGTGTAGCTGGCCCACCCGCGCGTACTGGCGAGATGGCCGGCCACCTCGTTGCCGACCGACAGGTAGGTGACGTCGCCGAGAACCGGTGCGAGCGCATCGAGCAGGCGCTCGAAACGACGCAGCATGCGCGGGTCGTCCCACGCCACCGTCGCCAGGTCGGACGGCACTTCGCGCTTCACCGTGTTGATCGTCTGGATACCCAGCAGCACCGTCAGTCCGCGACTCCGGGCGTAGCGCACCTCGTCGATCAGCTGCTGCACGTTCAGTCGGGCACTGTCCGGCTCCAGCGCACTCCACGCATAGGCCTGCAGCATGCCCGTGGAACCCATCGCGATGCTCGAATCGACGGCGGCGACGAGATCGGCGGCCCGCGGCGCGGGAATCGTCCGGGGGTTGGCCGTGATCGCAAACACCGGTAGTGCGCCGGTCGGTGGACCGACAGTGCCGGTGGACCCGTCGGGTGAACAGCCGGTGAGGCCGAGCGCGAGGAGCGTCGTCAGCGCACCGATGCACGCCCGTGGCACGCTACGACACCATCCCCGCCGGCGCCGCCGGTGCCAGCGGGAGCATCGTCTCGATCGCCTGATGCACATGCAGCAGCGTCCGTGCGGCCTCGATGTCGTCCACCGCCACGATCATGGTGTAGACGCCCGCGGAATCGAGCGGCAGGTCCACCACCGCCAGCAGCGGCACGTCGATCCCGTCGGATCCGTCGGGCGGCGCACCGACCACCAGTTCGCCACGGGATGACCAGAGCAGCCCGCCCACCGGATTCATCCACTCGAGGGTCACGCCGTGCGGCCCTTCATCTTCCGCCACGGCCTTCAGTCGCACCACGAACGTGGCCCGCGGATGCAGCGACGGCAGCTGACCCACGTGCAGCGCATCGAACACGCCGAGAATGTTGAGCTTCCCTTCCTGCGACACGTTGGCGGCGTCGGCGAACAGCGCAAATTGAACATGCATGGGGGAGCATCCTACCGGTGCCGAAGGACAGTGGGAAGCTGCACCGCGACGCGGTGCAGCGACGGCCGGGTGGACTAGATTGGGAAAGATGACTGCAACCACCGCGCCCGCCTCCGTGCCCACGGCAACCCCGCCGGCGGCCGTCGTCGTGCCCGGACCAGTCGGTTTCGGCAGGATCGACCTGCTCCTGCTGCTGATGGCCGCGCTCTGGGGCGCCAACTTCTTCGCGGTGCAGTATGGCACCGCGCACATGCCCGGCCTCGGATTCAACACCTCGCGGATGATCCTCGGTGCCCTCGTGATGCTCGTGATCGCGCTGGCGACCGTCCGCGAGCCCTGGCCCAACCGCGCCGACACGCTCCGGTTGCTGGGTTATGGCGTGATCGGCAACGGCATCTATCAGGTGATGTTCGTGGAGGGGCTGTCGCGCTCGCGCAGCGGCTCGGCGTCGCTCATTCTCGCCGCATCGCCCGCCGCACTGGCCATCATCGGCTGGGCCACGCGCACCGAGAAGATGACCCGCTTCCTGATCGCCGGCGTGCTGCTGTCGGTCTGCGGCGTGGCGATGGTCATGCTTGGCGACAATGCCACGCCGGGCCACGCCGGCTCCTGGGTGGGCAACATCTACCTGGCGCTGGCCGTGGTGACCTGGGCCGTCTACGCCACGCTGCTGCGCCCACTCACACAACGCATCAACGGGCTGCAGCTCACGCTGATCACGCTGGCCGGTGGCCTGGTGCCGCTGCTGCTGCTGACCGGGCGCGATGTGATGGCAGCCGAATGGGCGTCGCTGACGTGGCGCACCTGGGCGGCGATGGCGTATTCGGGGCTGGGGGCGATCGCCGTGGCCTATCTCATCTACTACCATGGGCTGAAGACGCTCGGTCCCACGCGGACCTCGCTCTATGCCAACCTGCAGCCGTTCGTCGCCATCCTCGTGGCATGGCAGTTCCAGAACGACCGTCCAACCCCCTGGCAGATCATGGGCTTTCTCTGCATCACCGGCGGGCTGCTGCTCGCACGGCGGTCGAAGTGACCGTCCTCGTGCTCTTCGACATCGACGGCACGATGCTGCTCGCACACGGCGCGGGCCGGCGCAGCGTACATCAGGCGATGATGGATGTGTTCGGGGCCACCGGGCCGCAGTCGCACCCCTTCGACGGCAAGACCGATCCGCAGATCGTGCGGGAACTCGGCATGATGGCGGGCATCGCCGACGAGGTGATTCATGCGAAGATGGATGCGGCGCTGGATCGTTATTACGGGTACCTCGAAGCCGACATCACCGCAGCGCCGCACACGGTGGAGCTGCTGCCCGGCGTGCACGAGCTGCTGGATGCGCTTGATCTGCGCGACGATGTCATGCTCGGACTGCTGACGGGCAACATCGAGGCGGGTGCCACGCTCAAGCTGCGGGCGGTGGACATCGAGCCGGAGCGGTTCGTGGTGGGCGCGTATGGTTCCGATGCCGCGTCGCGTCCGGCGCTGCCGGCCATCGCACAGCGGCGCGCGACGGCGTTGCTGGGTGATCCACTGCCGGGGTCGCGGATCGTGATCATCGGTGACACGCCGCACGACCTCACCTGCGGCCGCGACATCGGTGCACAGGCGATCGGTGTCGAGACCGGGCGCTTCCGCGCCGCCGACCTGCAGCCGTACAGGCCGCTGGCGGTGTTCGCCGACCTCACCGACACCAACGCCGTCGTCCACACCATCACCAGCGTGCTCTCGGAGCGCGCGGCCTGATGCCGGCCGACGGGGTGCTCTCGGCGCGGCTGCATGGGAGCTGGCACGATCGCTCGCTGGACTATGACGCTGCCGTGGAACTGAAGAACCGCCGCGTGCGCATCGCCTTCCACGAGAACAAGCCGACCATCATCCGGCTGCCCCTGGATGACCTGCAGGGCGCCGTGTACGCGCACGGTGAGCTGCTGCTGCACCGGCGTGACGGACACATCGTGACGCTCTCCGGATCGCCGCACCTCGAAGGGCTGCGGCACCGCCTCGAGGCGGAGGTGTGCACCTTTCCGGCGCAGACGCTTTCGCTGCGCGGCTTCGGCTCGGAGCGGAGCGCCCCGGGATCGGATCACGATCGCTGGTTCGAGGGGCTGCTGTCGGCTCGGCATGTGGCCGAGGAGAGCCGGACGATCGAGACGCAGCGCCGCGCGTTCGACGGCGAGCGTCTGGCACGCCACGCCGGTGCCACCCGCGATGCGTGGGCGGCGGCGCGGTTCGAGAAGCCGGCCGATCGCCGCGCGATGGTGGCGGAGCTCGAGGAGATCGGCGAGCCATACGCGACCGCCCTCGGCGCCCTGGTCGAGACGTCGGGGCTGCTGCGCCAGGCGCCCGATTCGGCGCAGTTCGAGATGTGGCGTGCCTGGACGCAGACGGTGCAACTCGCGTTCCGGGCTGCCGACGAAGCCTGGACGGCGATGGTACCGGTGCTGGCCGACTCGCGCGGCGCGCAGGGCTCGCTGTGGCGGAAGCTCATCCGCGGCGAGCGCCGGAGCGGCGGGTGATCCGCGGGATCGGCATGGATCTGGCCGACATCGACCGGATCGCGCGATTGCTGGGCCGGCATCCGGAACGGGCTCGGCGCCGGCTGTTCACCGAAGGGGAGCGCGCGTACTGCGACCGTCGCGCGCAGCCGGCCCGGCATTTCGCGGCGCGGTTCGCCGCCAAGGAGGCGGCCTACAAGGCGCTGGCGGGCTCGGAGGAGGCCCGCCACATCCACTGGCTGGAGATCGAGGTGGCCAATTCTCCCCTCGACGGGCGGCCGACGCTGCTGCTGCACGGCACCGCGGCGAAACGTGCGGCCGAGCTGGGCGTCGTCACCGTACACATCACGCTGACACATTCCGACGAGGTGGCGGCGGCGGTGGTGGTGCTGGAGTCGTCGGTGGCTTGAGGTTCGGGCGAATCCCAAGCAGATTGTTCGGCATTCGAGGGTCACGCTCTAGCCGAGGCTGAACGCGCGGTGTATTGTTCTACTGTGTACCTGAGAATCATTCTCAACTAGACTCGCATCGTGCATCCTGTCGCCCTTCCTGTAGTCGAGCCACTCACTGCGAATGCGTCGCGTGCACCGCTGGCGTGTCGTCTGGGTGACTGTCGGGCCGGCGCGTCGGCGACGGTGGTCTCGCTGGGATGCGGAGAGAACGAGGCGTGCCGCCTCCGCGAGCTCGGGTTGATGGAAGGGGCCAGCGTGAACATCGTCGATGCCCGGCATTGCATGCTGCTCGACGTGCGCGGTTCGCGGCTGGCCCTGAGCCCTGCGATCACCGCCGGCATCACCGTCCTCCCGACGCGCTGAACCGCCCGCGGTTCACGCCGCAGTCACAACCGGTGGCGACGTCCTTCGCTCCCCACTCCGGCTCGTCGGCGTCGGTCGAGGCGAGCCAGCGCCGCATCCGCGTCGCGCTGGTCGGTAATCCGAATACCGGCAAGAGTACGCTGTTCAATGCGCTCACCGGGATGCGTCAGCGCGTGGGCAACTTCGCCGGCGTGACGGTGGAGCGCGTCGAGGGCGCGATGCGGGGCCCGTCAGGCGAAAAGGTGACCATCGTCGACGTGCCGGGGTGTTATGCGCTGTCGCCGGCCAGCCCCGACGAGGAGATCGCACTGGGCGTGCTGCGCGGCACCGGCGGTGAGCCGCTGCCCGACGTGGTGGTGGTGGTGGCCGATGCGCTGCACCTCGAGCGCAACCTGTATCTGGTGAGTCAGGTGCTCGAACTGGGCATCCCGACCGTGGTCGCGCTGAATCAGGTGGACGCGGCGGCATCGGCCGGTGTGGAAGTGGATGCGGTGGCGCTGATCCACGAGCTGGGGGCGCCGGTGGTGCCGACGATTGCGACGCGGGGTGAAGGGCTCGACGTCTTGCGGAAGGCGATGGTGTCGGTGCTGGACTTGCCGCTCCCGGTGCGCCCCTTCCCGATCACCGACGAGATTCGCGACGCACTCGCGCCGCTGACCGAGACACTCGTCACGCACGGTGCCACACCGGCCGTCGCCGCGCACGATGCGCTGCGCCTGCTGGCGGTACCCACTCTGGAATCGTGGTACGGTGCGTCACGCACGACCCTCGCACCGATGGTGGACGAGGCGCGCATCGCGATCGCGGCGGCGGGGCTGAACACCCGCAGCCTCGAAGCGGAATTGCGCTATGGCTGGAGCAGCGGTGTGGTGTCGCGCACGGTGATCAATCACAACGCCGGCGCCCGCACCACCAGCGACAGGATCGACGCCGTGGTGCTGCATCGCATCTGGGGGCCGGTGCTGTTCATCCTCGTGATGGTGCTGGTGTTTCAGGGCATCTTCACCTGGGCCACCCCGGCGATGGATGCGGTGGAATGGGGTGTGGCACGCATCGGTGACGGCGTCGGTGCGCTGTTGCCCGAGGGTGACCTGCGCGGACTGCTGGTGGATGGCGTGATCGGTGGTGTGGGCAGTGTGGTGGTGTTCCTCCCGCAGATCGCGATGCTCTTCCTGTTCATCGGCCTGCTCGAGGACAGCGGCTACATGGCCCGCGCCGCCTACCTGATGGACCGGCTCATGCGCCGCGTCGGGCTGCACGGCAAGAGCTTCATCCCGATGATCAGCGGCTTTGCCTGCGCCGTGCCGGCGATCATGGCGACCCGCACCATCGAAGAGCGCAAGGATCGACTGGCCACGATCATGGTGGTGCCGCTGATGAGTTGCTCGGCGCGACTGCCGGTGTACACGCTGCTGATCGGTGCCTTCGTCCCCCCGGTGGCGATCCTCGGCGGATTGTTCTCGCTGCAGGGCGTGACGATGCTGCTGATGTACCTGCTCGGCACGGTGACGGCGCTGCTGGTGGCGGCGGTGTTCAAGCGCACGCTGCTGCGTGGTCCGGTGCGGCCGATGATCCTCGAAATGCCGGCCTATCGCCTGCCCAACCTGCGTACCACGCTCACCAACGTGTGGCACCGGGCGCAGATGTTCCTGCGGCGCGCGGGCACGGTGATCCTGAGCTGCAGCGTGATCCTCTGGGCGCTGGCCACCTACCCGAAGAGCGACATTCCTGTCGGTGTGAGCGAGGATCGCGCACATGAGGTGCAGCTAGAGAACTCCGCGCTGGGTCATGTGGGCAAACTGATCGAACCGCTGGTGCGACCGCTGGGCTACGACTGGAAGATCGGCGTCTCGATCGCCGCCAGTTTTGCCGCGCGCGAAGTGTTCGTCAGCACCATGGGCACGATCTACGGTGTGGGCGAGGCCGACGAAACGTCGATGGCGCTGCGAGAGACGCTGCGGTCGGAAGTGAATCCGCGCACCGGCGGTCTGCAGTACTCGCCGCTGATCGCCGTGGGCCTGATGGTGTTCTACGTCTACGCCCTGATGTGCATCAGCACGGTGGCGGTGACGGTGCGCGAAGCGGGCGGCGGTCGGATCGGCTGGGGCTGGGCGGTGGTTCAATTCGCCTACATGCTCGGCCTGGCCTACTTTTCGGCACTGGCGGTGTATCAGGGTGGTCGTCTGCTCGGCTTTCAGTGACGGGAGGATCCATGCTCGAACCGCTCATCATCGGCGCGATCGTCCTCGCGGCCGCTATCTACATCGGCCGTCGCGTCTGGGCCGCGATCGCTGCTTCCCGCGCGCCCAAGGGCGGCTGCGGTTCCGGCTGCGGCTGTGCTCCTTCTGCGTCTTCTCCTCGTTCGTCACACTAGCTGCTGAGGGAACTGCGGTACGCAGAAGTGCGGAGGGGCGCAGAATGCGCTGAGAACTGCTGGAACTCCTCGTCGGAGTGATGCACGGCCGTCTGCTCGTGACGCGGCGCCTGATGAATGACGCCGCCGAGATGAGGCGTGACGACAAGGCCTGTTGCTGTTCCCCCGGCATTCATCTGCGTCCTCTGCGAACCTCTGCGCTTCTGCGTCAAGCAGTTCCGCAAGAGAGCTACCGCAGGCGCGTCCAGATCACGAGCGAACAATCCTCGTTCTGCCCCGTGAACTGTGCCGGCAGCTGCGAGGTGTAGAGCTCGAACGCCGCGATGTCCTGCGGCGGCAGTGACTGCAGCGCCTGACGCAGGCCGTTGCCGGGTGAGGTGGCGTGCTGGTTGTCGATCCAGACGCCGGTGTTGCGGCAGCGGGGGATGTTGATGTCGGCGCCGGTGCCACCGCCGGTACGGACGCCGGCGAGGCCGTTGAACCAGTCGTTCATGCTGAACGGCTGGCCGCCGGGGAAGTAGCGGAGGTCACGAAACTGTCCGCCGCCGCGGCGCTTGCGCTGCTCGAAGCCCACGCGCCAGGGCTCGCCAGGGTAGGAGTCCCGCACTTCCACTTCCGGCAGCTTCTGTCCGGCTTCACCGAGGACGACGCGGATGTTGAAGGCGGGGGCGTCGCCGATGTTGAAGCGGGCGTTGCGTGCCTCGAAGCCGACTTTGCGCACCGTGATGATCAGCGCGCTGTCGGCGACGACGGTCTTTTTCGCGATGCCCGACGAATCGGTCAGCACCGAGTCTTCGGTGAGGAAGAACTTGATCTGCGCTTCCGGCACCGGTCGGCCGCCCTTGTCACGCACTTCGATGCGCAGTTCGCGCGGCCGCGGCTGCGCATGCGCCATGCCCGCCACCGCGAACAACGACAACACCGGCAGGATCTGCGTCACGACTGCATGCGCTACTCGGAGCATTGGCACACCGGAAGGAGACGGGAACGTCGGCGGATGCGCTTCAGCGCGTGCGGGTCCAGACCACCACCGAGCAGTCCTCGAGATTCGGGTCACTGAATTGCACCTGCTGCTGCGCCGTGCGGTAAATCTCGATCGCCGCGATGTCGATGGCGGTGACCTGCTGCAGCGCCACGCTGGCCGGTATGCCGGAACGTGTCATGTGGACGCCATCGATCCACACCCCAAGCCTCGGACATCGGTTCATGCGCAGTCCGCGCGACGTCATCTGGGCCCCGGGGATGCCGTTGAACCAGTCATCGAGCAACTGCGGCTGTCGTGGCCCGGTGAAAAAGCTCCGGTCGCGGAAAGAACCGCTCGCGCGCCGCTTGCGTTCCTCATAGCCGCGCCGCCACGGTTCGCCGGGATACTCCGCCGTCACCGTGACCTCCGCCAGGCGTGCCCCCAGGTCGCCGAGCATCACCCGCACCACGAACGCCGGGGCCGAGCCGATCGGAAACCGTGCCGCGCGTGGTTCGAACCCGATCTTCCGGACGCTGATCGTGAGCGTGCTGTCGGCGTTCACCACGGCGGTGGCGATGCCGGCGCTGTCGGTCACGGCCGTGTCGGTACCCGGCAGGAAGTCCACCCGCGCGCCGGGCAGCATACGACCGTTGCGATCCCGAACCTCGACGCGAACGTCGCGCGGGGTCGGCTGCGCGAGCAGTCGCATCGGGAGGCAGAGCATCAGCAGCGCGCTCGCGGCGCTCAGGCACCGCACGCGCATCTGGCCCATACGCCGAAGGTCGTGACGCAGGACTGGCATACCTCGAAACATGTGGAGCGGACCGGTCGTGGGCCATTGGGCCGACCACGCTCAGCGACGATTCAGTCCCGGGATCGGGGTGCTCGACGAGGCGCCAAGGTCGAGCAGCGCCCAGTGCCCCAACTCGGCGTGGTACAGGCCGGCCCGCGCGATCATGGCGGCGTTGTCGGTGGCGATGCGCGGTGTCGGGGCGAATACCTGCACCGCGCTGCCGACGCGTGCGGCGATGGCCTCGACGAGGGCACGGTTGCACGCCACGCCGCCGCCCAGCACCACGCGCGTGCTGCCACTGGCCCGCACCGCCCGTGCAACCTTCTCGGCGAGCGTTTCGATGAGGGCATCCTGAAAGGCGCGGGCGATATGGGGTGCATCATCGACGAGATCCTTCGATCCTTTCACTGCCAGCATCACGGCAGTCTTGAGCCCGCTGAACGACACATCGTAGTAATCGTCGTCGCCAGGCTTCTGGTCTCGGCGAAGCATGGGGCGCGTGAATCTGAAGCGGGACGGATCACCGTCCTTCGCCATCGCCTCGAGATGCCGGCCGCCGGGATAGGGCAGGCCGAGCAGTTTCGCCGCCTTGTCGAACGCCTCGCCGGCGGCGTCGTCGCGGGTGGCACCGAGCAGTTCGTAGCGGCCCCACTCGGGCACATCGAGCAGCAGCGTGTGCCCGCCACTGACCAGTAGCGCCGTAAACGGCGGGACGGCGTCAGGATGCTCGAGACTGGTGGCGAAGAGGTGCCCCTCGAGGTGGTGCACGCCGACCAGCGGCACGCCGGTGCTCATCGACAGCCCCTTGGCGGCGGCGACGCCGACCAGCAGCGCGCCGACCAGCCCCGGGGCATGCGTCACCGCAATCGCATCGAGATCGGCGAACGTCGCACCGGCATCGGCCATCGCCTGATCGATCACCGGCAGGATCGAGGTGAGGTGCTGTCGGCTAGCGATCTCCGGCACCACGCCGCCGAAGATGCGATGCACGTCCTGCGAGAGGATCACCAGCGACTCGAGCGTCACCACATCGCCGCTGCCGCTCAGCACGGAGGCCGAGGTCTCGTCACAGCTGGTCTCGATGCCGAGGATGCGCATGCTCAGCGCTTCCCGTGGGGCACTACTCGCCCGCGTCCTTCAGCAACTGCGTGATCAGCGCACGATTCGGTTCGCTGTTCCAGTTGGATTCGCCGATGAACTTCTTCCGGATGGTGCCATCGGCGGCGATGATGAACGTCTCGGGCACACCGGTGGTCTGATACGCACCCTGCACGGCCTTGGTGGAGTCGTGCAGCACTTCGAAGGTCAGCTTGTAGTCGGCGACGAACTTCCGGATCGCGTCCGCCTGGCCCGGATCGTCGATGCTGACGGCGACCACATGCAGCCCCTTCGGGCCCAGCGCCTCGTGCAGCGCCTGAATGCTGGGCATTTCCGTGCGGCAGGGGCCGCACCAGGTTGCCCAGACGTTCATCAGCACGACCTTGCCCTTGTAATCGGCCAGCGATTTCGCCTTCACCGGCGCGACGATCGTCGCACCACCGAAGTTCGGAGCGGTGGTGCCGACGTCCACGCCCACCAGCTCGTCCTTGAGCGCGTACGAGCCAAACCAGAGCGCGCCACCCAGCACCGCCACGATCGCGCCCACCACGCTCCACTGCTGGCCCGACGTCATGCCGGCTCCAGCTCGCAGATGTTGCGGAGCGCGTGCACTTCGGCGGCGGGATCGGCGGCGGTGAAGATGGCATTGCCGGCCACGAAGGTGTCGGCACCTGCGTCGAAGCAGCTGCGGATCGTCTCGCGGGCCACGCCACCGTCCACTTCCAGTGCCGCCGTGCTGCCGATGCCATCCAGCATCTGCCGCGCGCGGCGGATCTTGTCGAGCGAATGCGGAATGAACTTCTGGCCGCCGAAGCCGGGGTTCACGGTCATGATCAGCAGCAGGTCGAGATCACCGGCGACGTCGCGCACCGTTTCCAGCGACGTGCTGGGGTTCAGCGTGGCGCCGGCGGTGCACCCGAGCTCCTTGATGCGCATCAGCTGGCGGTGCAGGTGCGGCGCTGTTTCGACGTGCACCGTCATGCCGTTCACGCCGGCCCTGGCAAAGCTCTCGAAGTACTTCTCGGGCTCCACGGTCATCAGGTGCACGTCGAGCGGCAGCGTGGTGAGCTTGCGCACCGTCTCGATGACCTTCACGCCGAAGGTGATGTTGGGCACGAAGACGCCATCCATGACGTCGACGTGGAGCCAGTCGGCGCCGGCGGCTTCGATCATGGCGAGTTCGTCGGCCATGCGCGCAAAATCGACCGACAGGAGCGAGGGAGCGATGCGGACAGTCATGACCTCAAGATACCACGTGCCGGGAGGGCGTCGCCCCGATCAGGGACTCGTCGAATCGATGGGGGCGGCGTCGCGGGGCTGGGAAATGGTCAGCGTGACCGTGCTGCCGGGGGCAACCGGGGCATTCGCCGACGGGCGCTGCGAGACGACGTAGTTGACCGGCTGCGCGCCGGAGAAATCGTCCTTCGACGGGCCGGCCACCAGGCCCAGTTGGCCGAGCAGGGCGAGGGCATCCTCGAGCGGCATGCCGACCAGCGATGGCACACCGATGGCGTCGGGACCCGCGCTGAGGGTGAGCTTCACCGTGGACGGCTGCGTGAGCGTCGTGCCCACGGCGGGCAGCACCGACAGCACTTCACCGCGTGCGCGCGGACTCAGACGTTCGACGATGTCGGTCGGCTGGTCGAAGCCAGCCTTCTCGAGCGCGCGGAAGGCGTCCTCGCGCGACAGGCCGACGATGTCGGGCACCGCCGCGCGCCGCGCACCGAGCGACACGTCGAGGATGATCTCGTCACCCTTGAGCGCTTTCACGCCGGGCGCCGGCGTCTGGCCGAGCACGGAGGTCTTCGGCGCCGTCTGGTGGTTGAGTGATTCCCCGGTCTTGGCCGCGAAGCCTGCAGCGCTGAGGCGGGCGGCGGCG
Organism: Gemmatimonadaceae bacterium; assembly: GCA_031411975.1. GTDB lineage: Bacteria > Gemmatimonadota > Gemmatimonadetes > Gemmatimonadales > Gemmatimonadaceae > JACMLX01. Next base: position 49,539 of record JANOCB010000088.1, on the reverse strand, counting down.
TCGGCGTAGAGCAGCCCCACCACGTTCGGCACGGCGGCTTCCGAGCGCTGCATCACACCCGGGAGCAGGTAGAGCGCAATGCCCGCAAACCCGACCACGAATCCGACCACCGCAGTGAACAGCAGCGGAAAACGGCCGATCATCTGCCGGATCCGCCCGCCGCCGCGCGTGCCGGAGACGACCCGTGGTGTCATCGGATCCGACGAAGCCGCGCCGCGAACGCGCCGTCCACGCCATGCTCCTGCGGCAGCACGCGCAGGAATCCCTGATCGAGCACGGCGTCAGGCACCGTGCCGGCTGGCGGTGGCTCGAGCACGAACGCATCGTCGTCGGCGAGGAACTCGTGCACGACGGCATCGTTCTCCTCACGCTCCAGCGAGCAGGTGCTGTAGATCAGTAAACCACCTGGCTTCACGCAACTGCTGGCGGCTGCGAGAATGTCGCGCTGCAGCACGGGTAGCAGCGCGATGTCGCTGACGCGCAGGCGCCAGCGCGCATCCGGATGACGGCGGAAGGTGCCGGTGCCGGTGCAGGGTACGTCCAACAGGATGGCGTCCATCGGTTCGAGCGTCGGGGCGGTGGCGTCCATCTCGCGCACCTCCACGTCGGTGGCGTGCATGCGCTCGAGGTTTGCATGCAGACGCTGCAGCCGATTCGCCGACCGGTCGCTGGCGATCACGCGTGCACCAGCCTGCACCAGTGCGAGCGTCTTGCCGCCAGGCGCGGCGCACAGGTCGGCCACCAGGTCGCCACGCGGAATGTTCGCGTACTGCACCACCAGTGCGCTCCCTGAATCCTGCACGTAGAGCTGCCCACGCTGAAACGCACCCAGCTGCGTCAGCGCCACCCCCGGCGGGAGCTGCAGGCCGTCGGTGATGAGGGGCGCGTTGATCGTGTCCACGCTGCGTTCCTGCAGCGAGGCATGCAGTTCGTCGCGCGAGATGCCGAACGGGCGCACGATGATCGGCGCCTCGCTGTTGTTGTGCGCGGTGAGCCGCTCGGTGGAAACCTTGCCCCACTGCGCGATCCATCGCTCCAGCAGCCAGCGCGGATGGCTGGTGCGCACCGCCAGCCGTTCCGACGCGTCATGATTGCGGTCGAGCGCCGCCGCGGCGCCATCGGGTGTGGCCACGGCGGGCAGATCGCGCTCGCGGTCGATGCGACGCAGCACGGCGTTCACCAGCTTGCTCGCCCCGATGCCATGCCGGCGCTTGGCCAGTTCCACGGTCTGCGCGATGGCGGCGTATGCCGGCACGCTGCCCATCGACAGCAGCTGATAGGCACCGAGCCGCAGCAGGTCGCCCAGATCGGCGTCGAGGCGGGCGAGGCCGCCGGTAATGCGCGGCGCGAGAATGGAGTCGATCCAGCCGCGCGAGCGCAGCAGGCCGTACACCAGCTCCTGCACCCAGCGACGATCACGCGGGTCGAGCGCCGTGGTCACCCGCTCGAACGCCGCGTCGAGCAGCGTGCCGCCGCGCAGCGACGTCAGGATCTCGGCGGCGGCGATGCGCGATTCGGTAATCAGCGCACCGCGTGCAGCAGTCGCCGCAGCGAGCGTCACAGGAGCCTCACCGGCGGAATCCCTCGTCATAGGCCGCAAGATAGCGACGTGTGGCATTCACGGCATCGTCGCGCCAGATGCCGCGCATGGCTGCCACACCCGCGGCGCCAGCCGCTGCGACCTGATGCGCGCGATCCGGTGTCATGCCGCCGATGGCGATCACGGGGCAGCCGTCGGCCGCCTCGACCACATCGCGCAGGAGCGCCGCCGCGTCGGCGTGCGGCGAGGCGTCGCCCGACGGGCCGGCCACGAGGAACGTGGCGCCGCTCCGTGCCGTGAGCCAGGCCTCGTTGCTGGAGTGCACGCTGGCACCGAGCACCATCGTCGGCGCGATTCGCCGCGCGTCGGCAACGGCCAGCGATCGCGACGTGAGTTGCGCCCCGGTCACGCCGGCCACCATCGCGATGTCCACGCGGTCACCCACCAGCACCCAGCTGCCGGTGATCTCGCTGATCACGCGCAGTTCGAGTGCGAGTTCGAGCAGCCGGTGCGCGGTGGTGTCACTGGCCCGCAGGTGAATCGCGATACGCTGACGGCAGGCATACATCACGGCCGTGGCCTCGGCCAGGAAGCCGGGGTCCGCCAGCACGACGTCGTTGGTGAGCGCGTGCAGTGCCGGCGTCGTGCGGTGCATCACCCGGCGGTCACCGGGCCACCACCGAAGACGTCGTTGATCGCCACACCGCGACCGGCGGCCCAGTCACGCACCGTCTGGCGGCGCTTGCCCGACGGGTGCACGTCGGTGATGCGCACGGTGCCTTCACCGCAGGCGATCATCATGCCGTCGTCATCGATGGCGATCACGGTGCCTGGCGCATCGACATGTGTGTGCATGTGCGAGGCGCGTGCGCCAAAACACTTCACGTCCACACCCTGCTGTGTGGTGAACGCGCCGGGCCGCGGATCGTAGGCGCGGATCAGGTTGGCCACGTCGGGTGCGCGAGCGCCCCAGTCGATGCGGGCGTCCTCGCGCTCGATTTTAGGTGCAAAGGTCACGAATTCGGGGTCCTGCTCCATCTCGGGCAACTGGCCGAGCTCCAGCAGCGCCAGCGCCTCGATCAGTGATTGCGCGCCGAGTTCCGAGAGTCGGTTGCGCAGTTCACCGCCGGTTTCGTCCGGGAGGATCGGCACCCGTGCGGTGTGGAGGATCGGACCGGCATCCATGGCCAGCACCATGCGCATGATCGTCACGCCGGTCTCGGTGAACCCCCGGCGGACGGCGGTCTCGATCGGTGCCGCGCCCCGCAACGCGGGCAGCAGCGAGGCGTGGATGTTGATCGTGCCCCTCGGCGGATGCTCGATCACGGCCGTGGGCAGAATGTGCCCGTACGCCACCACCACGTTGAGGTCGGGGCCAAGCGCGGTGAGTTCGGCCATGAAGGCGTCACCACGCGGCTTGTCCGGTTGCAGCACGGGTAACCCTTCGCGCAGCGCGACCGCCTTCACCGGCGGTTCCGTCAGCACACGCGAGCGGCCCACCGGCCGGTCAGGTTGTGTGACGACCCCGACCACGTCGAATCCCTCGCCCAGCAGCGCTTCCAGCGGCGGGACGGCGAACTCCGGTGTGCCCCAGAAGAGGATGCGCATCAGGACAGGATCAGCACGCGACTAATGGACGTCGTCGCGATGGTGACCGTCCGATTCCGCATTCGCCTCATCCTCTTCGGCCTTGAGGCGGGCCAGCACTTCCGGGGTGAGGCGGCGGAACAGCTCGGGATAGTCGTCCCTCTGCTCGTCCCATTCGCGCAGGGCCTGTCGGCGCTTGAGGATCGAGAGGTGATCGAGGAACAGCTTGCCGTGCAAATGGTCAATCTCGTGCTGCAGGCAGGTGCCCAACAGGTTGGCGCCCTCGATCGTGATCGGCTGCATGTCGACGTCGAGTGCGGTGACGGTGACCTTCGCCGAGCGCTCCACCTCGAAGTGGATGTCGGGGATCGACAGGCAGCCTTCCTCACGCTTGCTCTTGCCGCTCTTGAGCGTGATGACGGGGTTGATCAGCGCGATCGGGTTCTTCTCGATGTCGATGACGGCGATGCGTTCACTGCGGCCCACCTGTGGTGCGGCGATCCCGATGCCGCGGGCGGCGTACATGGTGTCGAACATGTCTGAGATCAGCTGGCGCAGTTCGGGCGTCATCTGCTGCACGAGCTGCGTCTCGCGACGCAGGATCGGACTGCCGAGGACCTGAATGTCGAGCAACGCCATCAGGCGACCTTGTCCGCGCTGGACGAGGTGCCCGTGGGCGAGGAGATCTTGACGATGCGGCCACGCTCGATGGTGAGGCGAGACTCGCCGCTCTTGACGGTGATTTCGTCGTCGGGGCCAGGGGCCGCGGCGGTCTTGATGTGCTGCACTTCGCCGATGATGCCGCCGGCGGTGACGATGCGGTCGCCCTTCTTCAGCTCGAGGATCGCCAGTTCGTGCTTCTTGCGCTGCTGTTGCTGCGGGCGGATGAGCAGGAAGTAGAAGATCGCGAAGATGCCGCCGTACATGAGGAGCGGACCCACCAGGGCCTGGCCACCGGGAAACTGGAGGAGGGCGAGGGTGGCGAAGGGCATGGAAGTCATCTGAAGCAGGGCAGCAGGGTCGAGAGCACGCGGGGGCCGGTGTGGCTGGTCGCGGCGGGTTGCCGGGGCGGAGCGCGAGGGGCGCGTCACGGGACCGGGTGAGTGCGGAAAGATACGCGGTCGGGGGTGGGAGCCGGAGGGTGTGCGGGTTTCTGCGGGACGACCGGGACCGTGGGGCGGCGCCTGCGCGTACACATTGCGTTCCGATCTGCCCCACCCACACATGTCTCACGCATGGTGCCATCGAACCAGATCCAGCTCTTCGGCCATGGACTCGGTGATTTCTCGACGCCGGAGGCTGCGCTGGTGTCGGCAGTCCTGCTGGGCTTCCTGATGGGTGCGGTACCCGTTGGTGCGGCTGAAGTGCTGATTCTGCTGATCGCGGGTCTCGAGCCGAGATCGATCGTCGTGCCGCTGGTGCTGGTGATGACGGCGGGCCATGTCGCTGGCAAGCTGCTCTGGTACTGGGCCGGGACGCAGCATCACCGGATCCGGCAGCCGTGGTTGCGACGTCAGGTCGATGCCGGCGAGCGCTTCATGCGGGCGCGACCGCGGATCGGCTTGGGAGCGCTGGCGTCGAGCGCGCTGGTGAGCCTGCCGCCGTTTCATGTGACGGCGATCGGTGCGGGGGTGGTCCGATCGCCGCTGCTGGTCTTCGTTCTGGTGGCGTATGCGGGGCGAGCGGCGCGGTTCGCGGCGATCGCGACGGTGCCGCACCTGGTGCCGTTGCTGCTGCCGTAGGGCGTCGGAGTCGACTCGGAGTCAGCCGGGGCCCGCGTCGGCAGCGTGAGCCGTGATCGCGCGGGCGATGTACGTCTCGCCGGTCTCAGCGTCGATCACCCATCCGACTCGCGCAAACGCTGCAGAAACTGTGCTGGCGTGAAAATGGGCACGCCGTCATGGACGATCAGATCCAGCAGGTCGCGGTCGCCACTGATGATCGCGTCCGCCTGTCCCGTCACAGCCAGCGCGAGGAACTTGTCGTCGTCCGCGTCACGCGACGCGCCAATCGCCGTGCCAGCATCTTCATGCCACAGCGACAGCTCCACCAGCGCAGCCAGAAACGCGTTCCAGCTTTCCGGCTCACGGTACCGGTCGAACCTGGGTCGATCCAGTCGCGACACCAGTTCAGCAAATGTCGACTCCGACATCAGTATGTCGATTTCGTGATCGAGAACAGCATCCACCACCTGGCGCGCGGTCCCTGCAGGTGAAATCAGCGCGGCTATCCAGACGTTGCTGTCGATGACCAGCCGCTCAGCTTTCATCCACGAGCAGTTCGTCCACCACGCCGTTGTTCATGCCCTGACGGGTCGCGTGTTCACCGGCACGGAGCATGGCTTGGCGCAGCCTCTCGCGTGCCATGCGCTGGCCGCGGGCGTAGCTCTCTGCAGAAATCATGACCACTGACGGACGGCCGTTGCGCGTGATGCTGACCGGCTGGCGCTGGGCAGCTTCGAGGACTTCCCCGAATCGGTTCTTGGCTTCCAGTGCGGTGACACTTTTCATGACAGGCAGAATAGCTATTCCAGCTGTAACGGGCAAGGGGAGCGTGCGGTATAATCGCGACCGCTGCTGCGCTGACTCGGAGTCAGGCTGGCCGGGTCGACTCCGAGTCAGACTAGAGGGGTCGACTCCGAGTCAGACTGGAGTTGCGACGGCTGGAGCTTGTCGTGCGGACAGCTCGACCCAGGGGCGACCCCCTCCGGGGGCGACCATGGCGTCGGCCCCCATGGTCCTGCGAGTGCTCTACCGCGCCGGCGCGCCGGCCGTGGCCCGGTAGCGCGCCAGCCACTCGCTGCTCCAGTGGTCGAAGGTGCCCTGACGGAGCGCTTCCCGGGCCCGCGCCATGAGCGTGATCAGGAATGCCACGTTGTGCAGCGACAGCAGGCGCAGACCGAGCATCTCCTCGCTGACGAACAGGTGGCGGAGATAGGCGCGGTCGTACTGGGTGCAGCAGGGGCAGGGGCAGTCGTCGTCGAGGGGGCGGCGGTCGTTGCGGAAGCTGCTCTTGCGCACCTGCACCTTGCCGTCGTTGGTGAACGCGGTGCCGTTGCGGCCCATGCGGGTGGGGGCGACGCAGTCGAAGAGATCGACGCCGCGCCGGACGGCCTCGACGAGGTCGTCGGGGAAGCCGACGCCCATCATGTAGCGTGGGACGGTGCGGGGAATGACGGGGTCAACGACCTCGAGGGTGGCGTACATGTCGGGCTTGGACTCGCCGACGGAGAGGCCGCCGATGGCGATGCCGTCCCAGGGGCCGCGGTTGAGGATGCCGCGGGCTGAGGCCACGCGGAGGGCGGGGTGAATGCCGCCCTGGATGATGGGGAAGAGGGTCTGGCGCGGTGGGATGATGTCGGTGGCAGGATCCTGCGTTGCCATGGGCGGGGCGCCGGCCGGAACTTCGAACGGGGGGGGGGCCCCCCGACCCTCGCGCGAAATCCGGTCGAACTCCACCCGGCACCGGTCCAGCCACCGCAGGCTCCGCTCCATCGCCGCCTGACTCGCCGAAAACTCCGCCTGCCCCGCGATCAGCTCGTCGAGCTGCATGATCACATCCGCCCCGATGTTCCGCTCGATCCGCATCACGCTCTCAGGCGTGTACTGATGCTTCGACCCATCGATGTGGCTCTGAAACACCACCCCCTCCTCACTCACCGTCCGCAGACTCGAGAGCGAGAACACCTGAAAGCCGCCCGAATCGGTGAGCATCGGGCCATCCCACCGTGTGAACGCATGCAGCCCACCCAGCGCGCGCACCATCATGTCGCCCGGACGCAGGTACAGGTGATAGGCGTTGGACAGGATCATCTCCCCGCCCACCGCCTTCACCTCATCCACGCTCAGCCCCTTGATCGTGCCATGTGTGCCCACCGGCATGAAGGCCGGCGTCTCCACCACGCCGTGCGGGGTCGTGAACCAGCCACGGCGGGCGCTGCCAGCGTCGTTGGACGTGCGAAACGAGAAGTCGGACATCGAAGCAATTGAAAGCGGAGAGAGCGGCAGCGGTCCGCCGCATCACCCAATCTATCTAGCCCCTCCGGGCGTGAGTCACCCTGCGCTCCCGCGTGATCAGATGATCAGCATCGCATCGCCATATGAATAAAACCGATACTCGGCCGCGATCGCCTCGCGATACGCGCGCATCGTCAGCTCGTAGCCCGCGAACGCCGCCACCAGCATCACCAGCGTCGACTTGGGCAGGTGAAAGTTGGTGAGCAGGTGGTCCACCATCCGGAACCGGTACGGCGGATAGATGAAGATGTCGGTCGTGCCTTCACCGGGCGGGAGGGTGCCATCGGGCAGAGTCGCACTTTCGAGCGTGCGCATCGACGTGGTGCCCACCGCCCACACGGCGCCACCGCCCCGCTTCACCTCGTGCAGCACATCGGCGGTCTGTGACGTCACCTGATACCACTCCTCGTGCATCACATGCTCGCGCGGATCGTCCACGCTCACCGGCCGGAAGGTGCCGGCCCCCACGTGCAGCAGCACATCCGCACGTCGCACGCCCTTCTCCGCCAGCGCCCCGAGGACCTCGTCGGTGAAGTGCAGTCCGGCCGTCGGTGCGGCCACGGATCCGGCCTGCGCCGCGTAGACGGTCTGATAGCGCTGCGCGTCGTCGGTCGTGTCGCTGCGTGTCATGTACGGCGGCAGCGGCATGTGTCCGTGGCGCTCGATCGCGTCGTGGGCGGGCAGGGCGGTGTGCAGACGCACGAATTTCGTCCCGCGCTCCGTGGCGTCCAGCATCTCGATGTGAAAGTCGTCGGCGACGGTGACCAGCTTCCCCGCCTGCAGCTTGGCACCGGGTTGCACCATCGCCTCCCACACATCGTCGCCCAGCGCCTTGAGCAGCAGCACTTCCGCCGGTGCGCCGGAAGGACGTGTGCCGAGCAGTCGCGCGCGGATCACCTTCGTCGTGTTCACGACGAGCGCGTCGCCGGCGGGGATGAACTGCACGATGTCGCGGAACTGCCGGTGTTCGATGGTGCCGGTGTCGCGATGCATCACCAGCAGTCGGCTGCCATCCCGCCGCGCCACCGGCTCCTGCGCAATCAGGTGCTCGGGCAGTTCGAAGTCGTAGTCGGAGACGCGGGTGCCGTCAGGCGTTCTGTCGCTCATGGCCGAAGCTACTCAACTCCGCTCACACGGAGGCGCGGAGCCACGGAGAATAACCGGGGAAGTAGGGGAACGGCACTCGGACTACAGTCGTCGTTCCCCGCACCCTCCTCTCCATCCACCTCCGCGGCGCCGCGACTCCGTGTGAGAGCTGTTCAAGGCCTTCCGCGCACGCACGGAGCATGACTCAGAGCAGCGACGGTTGCGTCGCCGCCGCATCACCCGGCGGCGTGTACCCGAAGTGCCGGTACGCGATCGCCGTCGCCATCCGTCCGCGCGGTGTGCGCTGCAGGAAGCCGTTCTGCACCAGAAACGGCTCGTACACCTCCTCGATCGTCCCTTCGTCCTCGCCCACGGCGGCTGCAATGGTCTTCAGGCCGACCGGGCCACCTTCGAACTTCTCGATGATGGCGCGCAGGATCCGCGCATCCATGTCGTCGAGTCCAAACGCATCCACTTCGAGCAGCTCCAGCGCCGCATCGGCCACCACCTTGTCGATCACGCCGTTGGCCTTCACCTGCGCATAGTCGCGCACGCGACGCAGCAGGCGGTTGGCCACGCGCGGGGTGCCGCGCGCGCGGCGCGCCAGTTCGTGCGCCCCGTCCACCGTGATGCTGCACCCCATCACCTGCGCGGTGCGCTTCACCACCAACTCGAGATCTTCCGTGGGGTAATACTTGAGCTGCTGATGAATGCCGAAGCGCGCTCGCATCGGGGCTGTCAGCATGCCCAGCCGCGTGGTGGCACCGATGAGCGTGAACTTCTCCACCGGCATGGTGATGGTCTGCGCCTTGGGGCCGTCCGACAGCCGGATGTCCACGCGAAAATCCTCCATCGCCGGATAGAGGAACTCCTCGATCACCGGTCGCAGCCGGTGGATCTCGTCGATGAAGAGGATGTCCCCTTCGCGCAGGTTCGTCAGCGTCCCGACGAGATCGCCCGGCTTCTCGAGGGCGGGCCCGGCCGTGGTACGGATGTTCACGCCCATCTCGCGCGCGATCAGCTCGGCCAGGGTGGTCTTGCCGAGGCCGGGCGGTCCGAAGAAGAGCACATGATCGAGCGGCTCTTTCCGGCTCTGCGCCGCATCGATGTAGATGCGCAGCGCGTCCTTCACCTTCGGCTGCCCGATGAACTCCGCCAGCCGCTGCGGGCGCAGCGACAGCTCGACGAGGGAGTCGTCGTCCATCGCCTCCGGGGTCGTGATCTCGGCGCGAGTCATTGCCCAACGATACCCGAAGAAACACCGGAAAGCCACTGCCACGCTCCCGGCGCAACGTCCCGGGGTGCGCGGCACACCGACCGTCGTCCGCCCCCCCTGCGACCGGCGTCGCGGTGTGATCGGTGCGCGACGTCCGTGGCGTCAAATGGCTGACGTGCGTAGCATTCGCGGCCCCTCCTCGGTACGGTAGCTTCCGTTCTGCCGTCATCGCGCATGCAAGTTGCGTTTGCCTTCCCTAGACCCGACCGGTCTTCCGGGTGGTCTCGTGGCTTTACTCACGAAACCTCGGGTCGCGTTCGTGTCCAACACGCTTTGATCGTGCTGAAGCAGGACACCGTTCCATCGGGTTCACGTACTGGGGGCAGTGCTTGTTGCACGTGATCAATCGCTGCTCGGTCGCCGTGTCTGGACGGTATCGTACGCCGCGTCCCGGAGGGTGCGTTCGGCACCCGCGTTCCAGCCTCTGCATCGGCCCGCTTCCCGGCGCCGTGCAGTCAAGTCTGCCATGCTGACGAAGATCCTGTTCCTCATCAGGATGCTGGGCGGCTTCAGTGTCGCGCGGTTCCTCACCAGGAACGATCTCCGCATACTCGCCTACCACGGGTTCTCGGTGGTGGACGAACACGAATTCCGGCCGGCGCTCTTCATGAACCGGGAAACGTTCGCCGGTCGTCTCGACGCGCTCGTCTCCGGCGGATACCAGGTCATCAGCCTCGACGACAGTGTGAGGCGCCGCGAGAACGGCACCCTGCCGCAGCATGCGGTCGTGATCACGATTGACGATGGGTTCTACGGCACGCTGGTGGACGCCGTGCCTGAGCTTCTCAGCCGGAACTTTCCGGCGACGGTGTATCTCACGACCTATCACGTGCGGCATCAGGTGCCGGTGTTCGGGCTGACCTTGCAGTATCTGGCGTGGAAGTCGACCCGTGGCACCTTTGATCTTTCGGATATCGGACTGGATGGTATCGTCGCGCCGTCGGAGCATCTGGTACGGCTCGACGGTGAGCAGCTGCGGTCGCTGATTCCGGGCATCGTGCAGCACGCCACCATGTCATGCACCCGGGACGAGCGGCAGGCGCTGCTCGCCGCAATCGCCTCCCGGTGTGACGTGGATTTCGCCTCGATCATGCGGACGCGCATGTTCCATCTGCTGACCCCGGAGGAAGTGACGCAGGTCAGTGCGGCAGGGCTGTCGGTCGAATTGCACACCCACCGCCACCGATCGTGGGGCGTCGAGGCCATGGCCCGCAATGAACTGCGTGAGAATCGCCAGCACATCGAGGAGATCGTGGGCACGTCTCCCGTCCATTTCTGCTATCCGTCAGGTCGGTATGACCGGTACGATCAGGCATGGCTCGAGGCGCTCGGCGTGCGTTCCGCGACGACCTGTGTGCCGGGATTCGTGCGACCGGACACCTCGCCGTTCCTGCTTGGCCGGTTCGTCGATGCGACGCAGAACGCGCCGATCGTCTTCGAGGCGGAACTGGCAGGCGTGCTCGAACTTTACCGTCGGATGCGGCGGAAGTTCTCGCGACGTGATGTGCCCTTCAACGAAGATCCGTCCGAAGGACGTCCGCTCTCGCTCCCGCCAGCCGTGGCGCTGCAGTCGGTCGCGCAGTGACGCGCATCCGGAACCGTACGCCGCAATGCTGCGCATGCTGACCGACATCGATGCGCTCGCCGAGCGGACCGGCCGGCTGTCGCAGCAGCTGTCGCAGGGTGACGATGGCACGATCGTCAGCGGACTGTATGGGACGTTCGAAGGGTTCCCTGGTAGGGGGCTCTACAACCACTTGCCCCAGGCGCTGCTCGAGGACCTGGCCACCATCCGACGCCGGAACGCTGCCGACGAGCCGCGGCTGCTTCGCCTGCTGGTGCTGCATGCGCTGCGCCAGACGCTGGCCCGACTCGATGGCGGTGGTACGCTGCCGCCCCCACTCGTTCCCGTTGCACTGAAGACGCTCACGCTGCTGCTGCGCGCCGCGGAGACGGAGGCCGACGAGCGCTATCGGGTCACCGAGGATCGGTACGTGAAGGACCTGCACATTGCGCGGCTCCGGCTCGTGCCGCTCGGTGCGCAACTCCTGGATCAGTACCGTGGGTTCTCGCGCAAGCCCTTTCTCCTTGGCGCAGGGTTGAGCGGGGTGCCCGGCGCCCTGCTCGCGATGCTGCGCATCGGGGGGAATGCACCGTGGCACGAGTTTCACACCCATGACCTCGCGATGCGCTTCTTCGGCGCCAGGGGCTGGGAAGAGAGCATCAGGCTCTGTATTCCGCTGTTGCAACGGCAGCCGGAGGTGAAGGGCATCTTCGGGGTGGCGTGGTGGTTCGACCCTGCGGTCGGAGCGCTGACACCGAACATGGCCTTCCCGTATGAGGTGTCGGCGCGCTTCGGCGCCCAGTTCTTCCCCTACCCGCGCGACGAGGATGCGAAGCGAAACGCGATCCATCGTTCCCCTGAGCGCGCAGCGCTCGTTGCCTCAGGCCACTACGTTCCGCGACCGTATCTCATGCTCCTGCCGCGCGCGGCCCTGCTCGCCCACGCGTGACGTTGCGCCTGCCACCTCGGCTGACGTCGGCGAGCGCGGCTGGAGCCCGGAGGCCTCAGGGTTCCGGCGCTGCTCACGGGGCAGCAGTTTCACCCGGTCAGTCACGTCGTGGCTGATTCGCTCCTTCGACCGATCGCCACCACTGTGATGACCCTTCAGGAAAAGCTCGAAACCGCATTCGCCGCCGGGCTGGGCCTGCCCGACACGACCGACTTCGCGTCGCTCGAATACCGGAAGATCCCCGAGTGGGATTCGGTGGCGCACATGCAGCTGGTGATGGAGATCGAGAACACGTTCGACATCATGCTGCCGACCGAAGACGTGCTCGGATTGAGCAGCTTCCCGATCGCGCTGGACATCGTCGCTCGCCATGTCAGCGCTGATGCTTGAGGGGCGTGTCGCCCTCGTGACGGGCTCCACCCGGGGCATCGGGTGGGCCATCGCCGAGGTGTTCGCGGCGCACGGGGCGACCGTCGTCCTGCACGGACGCGACGCCGCTGGCGCCGTCACCGATCGTGCGGCGGAACTCACCGCACGCCATGGCCGCGAGATGCTGGCACTGGCGGGTGATCTCAGTGATCCGGCGGCAGTGCGAGCACTCTTCCCGCCGATCTTCAAGCAGTTCCGGCGGCTGGATGTGCTGGTGAACAATGCGGGCATCCTCGTGGACGGCTTGCTCGGCATGATTTCGGACGCCGACGCGACCCGCACCCTGAACGTGAACACGCTCGCACCGATCCTCGCGACACAGGAGGCGGCCCGCATGATGTCGAGGCGAAATGCCGGCTCGATCATCAACGTGAGCTCGATCATCGGTCGCGTCGGCAATGAGGGGCAGGCCGTCTACGCGGCGTCGAAGGCCGCCGTGCTCGGCCTGACCTACGCGGCGGCCAAGGAACTCGCCCCGCGCGGCATCCGGGTCAACGCGATCGCGCCCGGGTTCATCGAGACGGAGATGGTGCGTCAGCTGCCGCCGGCGAAGTACGCCGAACGTCTTCAGGGCGTGAAGATGGGCCGCATGGGTACGGCCGCGGACGTCGCGAACACCGCACTGTTCCTTGCGTCCGATCTTTCGTCCTACGTGACCGGACAGGTCATCGGCGTCGATGGCGGGATGCTCGTGTGAGCCATGAACGCGTGACGCTGTTCGCCGCTGACGTTGCACAGCCTGCCGTGCTCGACGCGGCGACCGGGCGGTGGTGGACCGTCGGTGCGCTCCGTGATGGAGCTGCCGCCGTGGATGCGGACATCACCGCCGCGATCGGTGTGCGTCGCGCACTGATCTTCTTGCGTTGCAACAACGACCTGCCGACCCTGTTGGGTTACCTCGCCGCCATCGAGCACGGTCGCCCCGTCGCACTGCTCGATGCGGCGATGGAGCCCGAACCGTTTGCGGCGCTCGTGCAGCGCTACCGTCCTGCGGCAGTGCTGGGTGGCGAACACGCGCCGGACGGATATCGCCGTGCCGCGACCACGGCGGCTGGCCCCGCCACCTTCGCCCGCATCGACAGCGACGATCCCGTCGTGTCGGATGAACTGGCGCTGCTGTTGCCGACGTCGGGATCCACCGGCAGCCCGAAGTTCGTCCGCCTCTCGCGCGGCGCCGTCTTCGCGAACGCCACCAGCATCGGCGCGGCGCTCGGCATCGGCGCGGCGGACCGTGCCATCACGTCGCTGCCGCTGCACTACTCGTACGGTCTCTCCGTCGTGAACAGCCATCTCTGCTGCGGCGGGCAGCTGGTGCTCACCGGGCGGAACCTGCTCGAGGAAGGGTTCTGGGACCTCGCGCGGGATCACGCCGTCACGTCGATGGCGGGTGTGCCGTACTCGTATCAGCTGCTCCGCCGGCTCGACCTCGACCGGCTCAACGTGCCGGCGTTGCGCACGATGACGCAGGCGGGCGGTCGCCTCGATGTCAAACTCGCGGCGCACTTTCATCAGGTCATGACGGCGCGCGACGGCCGGCTGTTCATCATGTACGGACAGACCGAAGCCACCGCACGGATCACGATCTGCCCGGCAGATGCACTGGCCGCGAAGCTCGGCAGTGTCGGGCAGGCGATCCCGGATGGCGTACTCGAGGTCCTCGGCAACGACGGCACCGTGTGCGCCGCAGGTGAGCCCGGCGAGATCGCCTACGTCGGCCCGAACGTCATGCTCGGGTACGCCGAGGGTGCGGACGATCTGGCCCTCGGCGACGTGCAGGGCGGTCGGCTGGCGACGGGTGACATCGGGTATCTCGACGAGGAGGGCTTCCTCTTCATCACGGGACGACTCAAGCGCATCGCGAAAGCGTTTGGATATCGCCTGAATCTCGACGAGATCGAGGCGGCGCTGGCGGGCCGCGGGGCGGTCGCCGCCATCGCTGTGGACGACCGGGTCGTCGTGTACTGCGAGCGGTGGGAGCCCACTGCGATCACCGAGGCACTCGCGCACGTGGCGCGGCTGACGCATGTGCACCCGAGTGCATTCCAGTTCAAGGTCATCGAGCACCTGCCGGTGTTGCCGAACGGAAAGATCGACTACCGCGCCCTGGGGCAGGCATGAACACCGACGAACAGGCAATTCTCGCGGGCCCGGTGTTCACGGTTCCGCAGGCGGACAAGGACCGGATGCTCGTGCGGAAGCTGGCCGAGCTGACGGACTGGCACCGCGCGCGCTGCGCGATGTATGCGCGGGTACTCGACGCCACCGGGCAGGTCGGACCGATCCGCACGCCCGCGGATGTGCCGTGGCTACCCGTGGGCCTCTTCAAGAGTCATCGGCTGGTCTCGGTGCCCGAAGCGGACGTCTACAAGACCATGACGTCGAGCGGCACCACCGGACAGGAGGTGAGCAGGATTCTCCTCGACCGTGACACCGCCGACCTGCAGGCACGTGCACTGGTGCGCATCATGACCGACATCCTCGGTCCCGATCGCCTGCCCATGCTGATCATCGATACGCCAGGCGTGGTGCGGGATCGCACCCAGTTCGCGGCACGCGGCGCCGGTGTGCTTGGCATGATGCAGTTCGGCCGCCATCACGTGTATGCGCTGGACGACGCAATGGAATTGCATGTCGATGCGGTTCGCGCCTTCCTCGCAAAGCATGGCGGGGCACCGTTCCTGATGTTCGGCTTCACCTTCATGGTCTGGCGCTACTTCGTGCAGCGGCTGGCGAGCGAAGGTGTCGACCTGTCCAACGGGATTCTCGTGCACAGCGGCGGCTGGAAGAAATTGCAGGATGAAGCGGTGGACAATGCCACGTTCCGTGCACGACTGGAGGCACTGACCGGGCTGCGCCAGGTGTACAACTTCTACGGCATGGTCGAACAGGTGGGCAGCGTGTTCGTGGAGGGTGAGGACGGCTTGCTGTATCCTCCGTCATTCGCCGATGTGATCGTGCGTGATCCGGAGACGTGGGCCGAGGCCGCGATCGGACAACCCGGTGTGATTCAGGTGGTGAGCATCCTGCCGCGCAGCTATCCTGGTCATTCCATCCTCACCGAGGATCTCGGCGTGGTGCATTCGGTCGACGCTGGTGTTGGTGGACGGATGGGCAAGGCGTTCTCGGTCATCGGTCGCGCACCGCGTGCGGAATTGCGGGGGTGCAGCGACACGCACGCCTTCGGGAGTGCAGCCCAGTGACCGTGCAGCAACTTGTGCCCGTGACGCAGCACCGGAATCTCACGGAGCTGCTGGCGCCGTTCACCACGCGAGGCGCGGTCACGATGCCCTTCGCGCCCGATGCGATCTCGCTTGCGCTCTCACTGGGACGCCGCATCTCGCGGGACGCCGAGGCGCGCAAGCAGCCGGCGTTGCAGGCGCTGGCATTCTGGCTGCGGAAGACGGAACTGTTGCGCCTGCAGTCCGCCGTGCAGCGCATCGAGGGTGACGGCACGGTGCTGGTCCCTCGTGGCACGGTGTTCCACCTGCCGCCGGCGAACGTCGACACCCTGTTCGTCTACTCGTGGATCCTGGCGCTGCTGGCCGGCAATCGCAATCTCGTGCGCCTGTCGTCGCGCGGCGTGCCACAGGCGTCGGTGCTCGTACGACTGGTGAACGAGGCGCTGGCCGAACATGCGGGCACACCTGCCGGTGATGGCACGGTGATGCTCAGCTATGGGCACGAGGCCGAGATCACCCGTGCGTTGTCGGCGGTGTGCGACGTTCGTGTGATCTGGGGCGGTGATGCAACGGTGAACGCCGTGCGCGCGGTGCCGCTTCCGCCGCGCGCCATCGAGCTGGCCTTCCCCGACCGGTACTCGTTCGCGGCACTCGATGCCGCCGCCGTGGTGGCGCTGGATGACGAGGCACTCGCCGCCGTGGCAGACCGGGTCTACATCGACACGTACTGGTTCGACCAGCTCGGGTGTTCCTCGCCGCGCGTGCTGGTGTGGGTCGGCAGTGCCGCAGACTGCGCGGTGGCCGGCCAACGTTTCGTGCCGGCGCTGCATGCACGGGTCCGTGCCCGGGGGTACGGTGTCGATGTCGGCACCGCGCTCGCCAAGCGCACGTTCGCGTTCCGCACCGCCATCGATACCGACGTGCAGGCGGTGCAGTGGATCGCGAACGAGCTCGCGGTCATCGAGCTCGCCGAACTCGGTACGCTCGTGCGGGACCATCCGGGCGGCGGCCTGCTCTTTCAGGTGGGCGTCGCGAGTCTCGACGCGCTTGCGCCGATCCTGACTTCGCGGGACCAGACCCTGTCGCACTTCGGCTTCGAGCGGGAAGCACTCGTGTCGTTCGTGCATCGGCTTGGCGCCAACGCCTTCGATCGACTCGTTCCTGTCGGCAGCGCGCTGCAATTCGACCGCGTCTGGGACGGATTCGACCTGATCGCACAGTTCACGCGGAACGTGACGGTGACCGGCTCGTGAGGCGGGCGCGGCGTGCCGGTGCGTGGTGCACGCACAATCCGGTCAGCGCGCCCCGATCCGCCCCAGCGCCGCACGAATGAGCGCCGCCGTGCTTTCCTTGCCCTCGCCGGCATCGAGCGCCGCCCGGATCCCCGATTCCGCTTCCGCTGCCGCGTAGCCCAGCGACTGCAGCGCCCGCACCGCATCGTCCACACCGACGCCACCGGTCGCCACCACCGAGGTGGCACCGCGCTGCAGGTCGTCCACCTTGTCGGCCAGGTCCAGCACCAGCTGGTCCGCCTTCTTCTTGCCGAGGCCTTTCACCTGCTGAAGCGTGGCCACGTCGCGCTCGCGGATGGCGCGCACGAGTCGCTCGGCGCTGAGCGCCGAGAGCATGTTGAGCGCCAGCTGTGGCCCGAACCCCTTCGCGTTGAGGAGCCGCGTGAACACGTTGCGTTCGTACGTCGTCGCAAAGCCGAACAGCTGCCATCCATCTTCCTTGACCACGAGATGGGTCTGCAGCCGCACCGCCTCACCGGCCTTCGGCAGCGCTTCGAACGTCGAGAGCGGAATGGCGAGCGTGTAGCCCACCCCCCCTGACGTGAGCACCTCGACGCTCGCCAGGTCACGCTGCAGCAAAGTGCCCACCAGCAGCGTGATCATCGCGACCGCTCCATCGCAGCCAGTGCCGCCGTCGTGCGCGACATCATGATGCACGTCAGCGCCGCCGCCACACCGTCGGCGGCGTCATTGGGGCTCGGCACCGTCTTCAGGCGCAGCAATGTCTTGACCATGTACTGCACCTGTTCCTTGGTGGCGCCGCCGGATCCGGTGATCGCCTTCTTGATCTCCGCCGGTGGGTACTCGTGAATCAGCACGCCCGCCTTGGCGCCGGCCAGCAGCAGCACGCCGCGGGCATGGCCCAGTGTGATCGTCGTGCGCACGTTGCGCGCATAGAAGATCGATTCCACCGCCAGGGCATCGGGCCGGTGTCGCGCGATCAGTTCGGTCACACCGTCGAAGATTTCGGCCAGCCGCTCCGACAGCGCGTCGCGCGGCGAGGTGCGAAACACGCCACACTCCACCAGCGTCACGCTGCCGGGTCCATCACCACGCACCACACCGAAGCCGGTGGTGGCGGTTCCGGGATCGAGTCCGAGAACGAGCAGCGTGGCTCCCGCTGCTCAGTCGTCGAGTGCGGCGTCGTCGATGTCGAAGTTGCCTTCGACATTCTGCACGTCGTCCAGGTCCTCGAGCACGTCGAGCAGCTTCACCAGCGCCTTCGCATCATCGCCGGTCACGTGCACCGTGCTCTGCGGAATCCACTCCAGCTTCGCTTCGGCGATCTTCATTCCCTTGCCCTCGAGCGCTTCCTTGACGGCGTGCAGCTCGGCGAGTTCGGTGGTGATCGCGAAGGTGCCGTCGTCGCTGGCGAAGTCGCTCGCGCCACAGTCGAGCGCCACTTCCATCATTGCGTCTTCATCACCGGCGGCCGGCATGTAGATGCGGCCCTTGCGGTCGAACATGAAGGCGACCGAGCCCGAGGTGCCCAGGTTGCCGCCATTGCGCGTGAGCTTGGCGCGGATGTCGGCCACGGTGCGGGTCGGGTTGTCGGTCAGCGCCTGGATCATCAGCGCCACGCCACCGGGCCCGTAGGCTTCGTACGTGATCTCGATGTACTCCACCCCTTCCAGTTCACCCGTGCCCTTCTTGACGGCGCGGTCGATGTTGTCCTTCGGCATGGACTGGGCGCGGGCGGCATCAATCGCCGTGCGCAGTCGCGGGTTGCCGCCGGGATCACCGCCGCCGCCCTTGGCCGCGACCGTGATTTCGCGGATCAGCTTCGTGAAGACGGCGCCGCGCTTCGCGTCGGTTGCCGCCTTGGCGTGCTTGATGTTCTTCCACTTACTGTGGCCGGCCATTGCAAAACTCCGTCTGGTCTTCTGGGAAATGGAGAGCCATCAAAGATAAGCCGTCGGGACCGGTCACGACTCGATCAGGTCCTCGACCCGACCGGCGCCCGGCTCGATGTACAGGTCCGCAAAGCTGGCCGGCGCCGAGCGATGCTTGAGCAGGTGCACTTCGAAGGCGCCGGCCACGTCGGGGGCATCGTCGTAGAGTGCTTCCCGGAAGATGCCGAGGACGGCGTCGGCGACGGCAGCGGCGGAACCGAGCATCCCGAATTCGGCGAGCTTCGGCCGCGGCGGCGGGCGGAGGTCCCGGTCGCCGGCAAGGGGCGACGTCAGCAGCACCGCCACATCGTGCTCCACGGCGGTCCGCTTGGCCAGCCGGACGGCCTGCGCGTGGGCTTCCGCCACCGGCCGCGGCGGCTGGTCGAGGCCGGCCAGACCGTCGATGATCACGAGTGGCGGCAGTTCGCCCAGGTCGAGTCGTTCTGCGAGCGCCGACGGGGTGGGCGGCGCGGGCTCGACGGAAATCGGGAGCCGTCGCAACACGTCGGCGGCTGACCGCAGCGCGTCGGCAGCGCCCGTGGGCAGCACCCCCGTGCGCATCGCGATGTGCGTAACCCCCGATTCCGCCGAGACGAGACGCTCCCAGCTACGCTCCATGCCGGCCTCGTGCGTGAGGATCAGCACGGGGTACCCCGCGACAGCGGCGCGAATCGCGATCCCGAGCCCGAGCGCCGTCTTTCCGGCGCCGGGGTCGCCGCCGAGCACCGTCAACTCGCCGCGCCGGAGGCCGCCGGCCAGCAACCGGTCGAGCGAGGGATAACCGGTGGTGACGAGATCGGGGGCGGGCAGCGGCCGCGTGTCGTCGCTGGCGAGGCGATGCAGCACGGTGGCAAGGAGTTCGCGGCTGGTCGGCATCAGTACATGGCGGCGAGGGAGGAACGGCGCAGCAGCTGCGCCAGCGTGGTCAGCTCGGCGCGCGCGCTGTTGTCGAGCACGGCATCGGCTGCGTCGCGGAGGGCATCGAGCGCATCGGCAAGCAGCGAGGGATCACGCTCACCGCCCAGATCGCAGCCTCGCGACGCGGCGAGACTCACGGCGGCAGGCAGCCCCTGCTGCGCCAGCCAGCGTCGCGTGGCCTCGGCGCGCAGCAGCAAGGCGTCGGGATCGGTCACGTCCGACTCGCGGGGCAGCCGCGGCAGCGCCAGTCGCGCCACCATCCAGCAGGCCATCACCATTGCCTTGTCACGCGGGTGTTCGAGCCGCGCCGCCCGGGCGACGAGTGCCTTGAGCGGCGGCGGGACGGGCGGCAGGAGGGCGGCAGGTCGTTGCACGAGGCAAAGCTATCGCCGCGCCGCGCCACGCTGACGGCCCCTCGGCACCTCGATGGGGTAACTTCATGCCATCATGACGATTGCCGCCAAAGCCGTGCTCTGGGTCGACGATGAAGCCGAGATGCTGGAGGCCCATCGCCTGTTTCTGCAGGACAAGGGATACGACGTCGAGATGGCGCGGAACTCGGAGGACGCCCTGGAACTGCTCCGGCGTCGTCGGTTCGACGTGCTCCTGCTCGACGAGCAGATGCCCGGGAAGCGCGGCCTCGAGACCTGGCGTGACGTGCAGGCCATCGACCCCATGCTCCCCGTGGTGATGATCACGAAGAGTGAGGAGGACGGCACGCTGCGCGAAGCCCTCGGCGCGGCGGTGCACGACTATCTCGTCAAGCCGGTGAACCCGCGCCAGGTGCTCACCGCCATCACCCGCATCCTCGAGGGCACCCGGCTGCGCCAGCAGGCGCTCGCCCGCGAGTTCGTGGAGCGGTTCCGCGCCTTCGAGCTGGAAGGCTACAGCAGTGACTGGCGCGGCTGGATCGAGCGCACCGCCGAAGTGACGCGCTGGGATGTGGCGCTCGACGAAGCGGGAGAGGGGGGGCTGCGCGAGTCGCTGGTGGGCCTCTATCCGGCCATGCGTCGCGAGTTCGCACACTTCATCCGGCGGCAGTATCCGTCGTGGCTCGAGCACCTGCAGGGTGACCGCCCGCCGCTCAGCATCGACATCGTGGCGGAACACGTCGCCCCGCTGCTGACCAGTGAAAAGGCCGCCTGCTTCATCGTGGTGGATTGTCTGCGCCTCGATCAGTGGCTGGGGCTGGCGCCGCTGCTCGGGCAGTGGTTCAACGAGGAGCGCTCGCACTATTACAGCATTCTCCCCACCGCCACGCCCTACTCGCGGAACGCGCTCTTCAGCGGGCTTTTCCCCGGTGAGATGGCCGGCATGCATCCCGACTGGTGGAAGGAGCGCGAGGACGAGTCGCTCAATGCGCACGAGCGGCAGCTGCTGGAGCTGCAGCTCAAGGAGCTGGGGCACAACGTGCCGGTGCGGTATCACAAGATCAGCACCCCGCACGAGTCGGAAGAGCTCGAGCGCAAGGTCGCCTCGGCGGTGGTGCCGGAAGGGGTGAGCGCGTTCGTCTTCAACTTCGTGGACCTCCTCACGCACAGCCGGTCAGACAACTCGGTGCTGCTGGAGGTGGCCAAGGACGAGGTGGCCCTGCGGCGGCTCACGCGGCAGTGGTTCGAGCGGTCGTCGCTGTTCTCGGTGCTGAAGGAGGCGGCGCGCAAGAAGATCACGGTGATCCTCACCAGTGATCACGGCTCGATCCTTTGCCAGACGCCGGCGACGGTCTTCGCCCGCCGCGACGCCACGCACAACCTGCGCTACAAGTTCGGTGAAGATCTGCGGGCCGAGAAGCTGGAGCAGGCCTTGCTGTTCCCGAACGCCGACGCGCTGCGCCTGCCACGACGCGGGCTGGGGAAGAACACGTTGCTGGCGGCGGGGGATTGCTACTTTGTCTATCCGACGAAACTGCGTGAATATCAGGGCCGGTACCGTGGCGGATTCTTTCACGGTGGTGTCAGTCCCGAAGAGATGATCCTGCCGCTCGTGAAACTCGTTCCCCGCCGCTGACGTGTATCGCCGACTGCTGGGCATCCTGCGCCCGCACTCGTGGCGCATGGCCGTCACGATTGTCTGCAACCTGCTGGTCGCGGCGCTCGACGTCTTCTCGATCACGCTGCTGATCCCGTTCCTGCGGCTGCTCTTCGGAGGCACCCCGGGTGCGGCGGAATCCACGGCGGCCGGTGTCGCCGGTGGTGTGCAGCGACTGCTTGACGATCTCCTCGGCCGGTTCCTCGACCCCGCCGACAAGATGGGATCGCTGCAGACCGTGGTGCTCGTCATTCTCGCCGTGGTCACGATCAAGAACCTGCTGGCCTGGATCAGTGGGCAGCTCGGGGCGAGTCTGCAGGAGCTGGTCACGCGCGACCTGCGCGACGCGGTGTACCGGCATCTCGTGCAGCTCCCGCTGGGCTACTTCCAGCGGACCAAGGTCGGTCAGGTCGTCACGCGTATTCTCACCGACACGCAGCAGACCAAGGCACTGGTGACGGAGCTCGTCACCCGCTCGCTGCAGAGCGGTGCCACGATCATCGTCAGCATCACCTATCTCGTGGCGCTGAGCTGGCAACTGACGCTGGTCTCGCTCGTGCTGGTTCCGCTGCTGATCGCCGCGCTGCAGCCGATCCTGCGCAAGCTGCGGAAGCGGCACCGTCGGCTCACCAACGAGTACGGCGAGATGACGAGCATCGTGCAGGAGGCGGTCAGCGGCATCCGCCTGGTGAAGGCCACCGGCGCCGAGCCGCACGAGTCGGTGCGCTTCACCGACGCCAGCGGACGGTATGCCAAGGCGATGACGCGTGTGGCGGCACTCGGTGCGCTGTCGCAACCGGTCACGGAAGTCGCCGGCACCGCCATCGCCGTGCTGGTGCTCTGGATCGGTGCCCGGCAGGTGCTGGTGGATGGCACGATGCGCGGTGAGGACCTGATCACCTTCCTGCTGATCGTGCTGCGCATGCTCCAGCCCCTGAAGCAGCTCTCGCAGGTGCCGGCCACCGCCCAGTCGTCGCTGGCCAGCGCCGAGCGACTGTTCGAGGTGCTCGACGAGACCACCGAAGCCGGCGCGGATCGTGGGACTCGCACAGTCGATGGGCTGCGGGATGGCGTGCGCTTCGAGCACGTCACCTTCGCCTATGGCGATGAGATGGTGCTGAGTGACCTCTCCTTCGACGCACCGAAGGGTGCGGTGGTGGCGTTGGTCGGTGCGAGTGGGGCGGGGAAGAGCACACTGGTCGACCTCGTGCCACGCTTCAACGCGCCGACATCGGGTCGCATCCTGCTCGACGGCATCGACCTGCAGGACATCCGGCTCACGTCACTGCGCAAGCTGACGGGCATCGTGAGTCAGGACACGGTGCTCTTCAACGACACGGTCCGCGCCAACATCGCCTTCGGGGCACCGGCTGTGTACACGCAGGCGCAGGTGGAAGCGGCGGCGCGTGCCGCCAACGCGCACGACTTCATCCTGCAACTGCCGCAGGGCTATGACACTGTGCTCGGTGAACGCGGCACGCGCCTCAGCGGCGGGCAACGCCAGCGGGTCGCGATCGCCCGAGCGCTGCTCAGCGATCCACCGATCCTGATTCTCGACGAGGCCACGTCGGCCCTCGATACCGAAAGTGAACGTCTCGTCCAGGAAGCCATCGATCGATTGCTGGCGGGGCGCACCGTGTTCGTGATCGCGCACCGCCTCAGCACCGTGGAGCATGCCAGTCAGATTCTCGTGCTCGATCATGGGCGCATCACCGAGCGGGGCACCCACGACATGCTGCTGGCACAGCGCGGCGCGTACCATCGGCTCTACACGCTGCAGTTCCGCGAGCGTGAACTCCCCGACACCGTGACGGCCGACGCATGAGCCGCATCGCCTTCTTCCATCCGTCGCCCGAGTGGGACGGTCAGGCGCGTGTCTGCCTCGAGATCGGCAAGGCACTGGCCGCGCGCGGGATCACCGTGGCGATCATCTGCCCGCCGGGATCGGCCGTCGCTGCGGCCTGCGCTGCAATGAATGTGCTGCCTTTCGAGGGCCGTGGGTCCTGGTTTACCGACGCCATGCGCCTCAGCGTGACGCTTCGCGAGTTCGGCTGTGACGCGCTGATGGTGACCGGTGAAGACGAACACCTGCTGGCGGCATTGGCGTTGCGCCGCAGTGGTCGCGGTGCCGTGTTGCGCCGCATGCGCACCGGTGTCGCCACCGATCTGACGATCCGGACCCGTCTGGCGGTGCGCCTCGCGCCCACCTGGTTCGTCCACAGTTCCAGCGCCGAGGCACAGGCCTCGAAACCGGTGCGGAAGCTGCGCGGCCGTGTCATCGCCGATCTGGCGATCGACCCGGCGCCGTTCGATCGCATCACCGGCGCACCGACACCGATCGGCACCAGCACGATCGCGCTCGTGACCGATCCCGGTGCTGCACGAGCCACCGCCGCTGCGCTCCGCACGATCGCCGCCATGCGGCAGCGTGGCCACGCGATCCACACCCTGCTCGTCGGGACCCCGCACGACGCCAACGAGGTGCGTGTCCACGCCACGGCACTGGGCCTGGGCGACGCGGTGGTGTTCGTGGGTGACCCGGTGGACCGCGCTCCACTGCTCGCCGCAGCGGAGCTCATCTGGGTGGTCGCCGATCACGATGACGGTGGCCTCGCCGTACTCGATGCGATGGCGCTTGCCGTCCCGGTCCTCGTCACCCGCGGCACGATGGCCGAACGCTACGTGAAGCATGGTGAGACCGGCATGATCGCCGAACGGGATGACGCCCTCGCCACGGCGGCGTTGATCACGCTGCTGCGCGCCGACGGTGCACTGCTCACGCGCATCGGCGAGGCGGCACAGGCCGAAGTCCGTGCGAAACGTGGACTCTCGGCCACGGCCGATGCCATCGCGGCCGCGCTGCAGGACGCCGCGAGTGCGAGGGTCGCCGCCTGAGCGCCGCTGCCGCATCCGTACCGGCTGAAAGACCAGCCACGCTGCAACACCGGATCGAGTACGTCGCCATCCGGATCGTGGTGCTCATCCTTGGCTGGTTTCCGTTCCGGTTCGGGTCGCAGGTGGGTGCGTGGCTCGGCGTGCTCGGCTACCGGCTCGGTATCCGCGCCCGTGTCACCGAAGCGCAGCTTGCCTTCGCCTTTCCGGAGAAGTCGAGCGATGAGGTGAAGCGGCTGGCGCGGGAATCGTACGAGAACCTCGGACGCACCTCGCTCGAGGCGGCGTTGATGGAACGTCGCTCCCCGCAGGACCTGCTCGACCTGTTCGAGCAGGTGGAGAACTTCGACGAGTTCGGGATGGCGCTGAGCGAAGGACGCGGTGCGCTGCTCATCACGGGCCATCTGGGCAACTGGGAGCTTGGCGGCAGCTACATCGCTGCACGTGGTGTGCCGGTGGATGCCATCGCGCGACACATGAGCAACCGGGTATTCGAGCGGTATCTCACCCGTGTGCGCCAGCGGTTCGGGGTCACGGTGGTCTTTGACGAGGCTGCAGTACGCCACATTCCGCGCAGCCTGCGCAGCAATCGTGTGGTCGGCATGCTGTCTGATCAGGGCGTTGCGGGACTCGCGTCGGCGTATGTGCCGTTCTTCAGCCGCCTGGCCAAGACGCCGCGCGGTCCGGCGGTCTTCGCGGTCAAGCTCCAGGTGCCGGTGCTGTTCGTGGTGCCGGTGCGGCTGCCATCAGGCCGGTACCGTCTCGTCGTCGAACGGCTCGAGGTGACGGAGACCGGTGACCGTGATGCCGACGTGATCGCACTGGTCGCGCAGTACACCGCGCGCATGGAATACTGGGTGTCGCAGTTCCCCGGGCAGTATTTCTGGCAGCATCGCCGCTGGAAATACCAGCCCGAGGGCGCGCCGCCGCTGCCGGCGGGCATGTGAACACCGCCGCGCCGTCGGTGCGGAGTCCGCTGCACATCATGCAGCGTGATGCCCGCGCGATCATCGGCACGATGCTGATCGGCGCGCTGGTGCTGTGTGCCATCGCCGCGCCGCTGCTCACCGCGTGGGACCCGACCGCGATCGATCTCGCGCAGCAATTGATGCGTCCCTCGTCTGCGCACTGGCTCGGCACCGACATTCAGGGCCGCGACATCCTCGCACGTTTGCTCTTCGGCGCACGCATTTCGCTGTCGGTCGGTCTCGGGGCGCAGGCCATCGCACTGATCATCGGCGGCACCCTCGGACTCATCAGCGGATTCTACGGTCGCTGGGTCGACGAGGTCGTGATGCGGGTCGCCGACGTGACACTCGCCTTCCCCACGCTGCTGCTGCTGATCGCGATGGTCGCGGCCTTCCAGCCGAGTCTCGGAGTGGTGACGGTCACGATCGGCATCGTGGGCTGGGCCGGTGTGGCGCGACTGGTGCGTGCGCAGGTCATGGTGGTGCGGGGGCTGGAGTACGTCCACGCGGCCCGTGCGCTCGGCGGCAGTGACATGCGCATCATCCTGCGGCATGTGCTGCCCGCCGTGACCGCGCCGCTGGTGATCGTCGGCACGCTCGGCATTGCTGCGGCGATCATGGCCGAATCGTCGCTGAGTTTTCTGGGACTTGGTGTGCAGCCCCCGACACCGAGCTGGGGCGGCATGATCGCCGATGCGCGCGACCTGTCGCAGTTGCGCCGCGCGCCGTGGACCTCGCTGGCACCCGGCCTCACGATCGGATGTGCGGTGCTCGCCTTCAACCTGCTCGGTGACGCGCTGCGCGATGCCACCGACCCCCGCCAGCTCACCCGTCGCCTCGCCCGCACCACCTCGCCATGACCGACTTCATCACTGCGCAGCAGCGCGAGTATCCGTGGATGACCGGCTCCGAGGTGATCTACCTCGACCACGCCAGCACCGGCGCGTATCCCAAAGCGACGGCCGATGCGGTGCAGGCCTACGTGTCGCTGCGGCACATGCCGCATACGCTGAAAGCGGCGCATTTCTTCCCGGTGCTGCAGCGGTCCCGTGAACTGGTGGCGTCGTTCATCGGCGCAAGCGCGGGAGAGATCGCGCTCACCACCAACACGTCGCATGGGCTGAACCTGGCGGCGTTTGCGTTGCCACTGAGCGCGGGAGACGAGATCCTCACGGTCGATCGCGAGTTCCCGGCGAACGTCTTCCCGTGGATCAAGCGCGCGGAGCGGACGGGGGCCACCATCGTGCGGCTGCCCTGTGTGAACGAGGTCCCCGACGAGGCCGCGCTGCTGCACGCCATTGCGACGCGGCCGAAGGTGAAGGTGGTCACGGTGAGCTGGGTGTCGTTCTGCAGCGGTGCGCGGCTCGACCTCACGGCGATCGGGCGCGCCTGCCGCGCGCGCGGCATCCATTTCGTGGTCGATGCGATCCAGGGGCTGGGTGCCGTCCCTCTCGACGTGTCAGAGACGCCGATCGACATCCTCTCCTGCGGTGCGCAGAAGTGGCTACAATCACCGTGGGGCTCGGCCTTCACCTACGTGCGCAACGCACTGATCCCGCAGCTCGAACCGCCCAACGTGGGCTGGATGGCGACGCGAGGGTCCGAGGACTTCTTCAACATGCTCACCTACGACCCGGTCTGGTTCGACGATGCGCGGCGGTTCGAGGTGATCACACTGCCGTTCCCCGAGTTCGCGGGAATGAATGCCAGCCTCGAGCTGTTCCTCGAACTCGGTGTCGCGAACATCGCCGAACACCTCGCGTCGCTCGGTGATCGCCTGGTGGACTTCTGCGACGCCAACCCGCAGATCCGCCTCGTCACGCCCCGCGATCGTGCGCACAGGGCCGGCGTCTTCGCGGTGCAGCCCCCCGACCTCGATGCCGTGTCGGCGCGCCTCCGCTCACATCAGGTGATCCACTCCGTCCGCGAGCGCTGCATCCGCCTCGCGCCGCACTGGTACACCACACCGGCACAGTGGGAGCGGGTGCTGTCGTTGCTTTCCTGATCGTAGAGCAACTGTTGCTCACACCGAGGCTCGGGGACGACCAGAAACGGCAACTGCTGCTCACACGGAGGCACGGGGGCACGGAGAAACAGCAATTGCTTCTCGCGGAGGCAGAGAAGGTATAGAGGTGGCAAAAATGATTGTGGAGAACTGCGTGCGCATTACGTACGTCGTTCCCACATACTGCCTCCCCCTCGGCCAGCCTCGCTCTCCCTCCCACCCTGCGCTGCTCTGCGTTCTCTGCATGAAAGGTTCTCGCAGTCCTCCGAGCCTCCGCGTCTCCGTGTGAGCAGCAGTTCGCGTTCGAGATCGTCGCTACCGCGCCGTAGCCGTGATCAGGGCGTAGTCCCGTGCGCCCTTCCGCAGCAGGAAGTACGACCCGCGCAACAGGCGATCGGCCGCGAGTGACGTGTCGTCGGCCGAGAGCTTCGCCCCGTTGCACGAGAGCCCGCCCTGCTGCAGCAGCCGCCGCGCCTCGCCCTTGCTGGCGGTCAGGCCGGCGCTCACGAACAGCGACAGTGTGTCGAACGACTCCACACGCTCCACCTCCGCTGACGGCACTTCCCGTGCGAGGGCGGCGAGCGCACTCGCAGACAGCGCTGTCGGGTCACCCTTCGCAAACAGCAGCGTCGAGACCTCGGCCGCCGTCTGCGCCGCCTCGGCGCCATGGATCATGGTCGTCACCGTGCGGGCCAGCAGCTGCTGTGCCTCGCGCTTCTCCGGCGTGGCCGCGGTCACCGCGTCCAGCGCCTCGATCTCGGCGCGCGTCATCAGCGTGAACGTCCGCAGGTAGCGCCCCACGTCGCGGTCGTCGGCACCGATCCAGAACTGGTAGAACTGGTACGGCGAGGTGCGCGCCGCATCCAGCCACACGGCGCCGGCCTCGCTCTTGCCGAACTTGGTGCCGGTCGACGTGGTCAGCAGCGGCAGCGTCACGCCGTGCGCGTCCACACCATGCATCTTCCGCACGAGTGTGGTGCCGGCGGTGATGTTGCCCCACTGGTCACTGCCTCCCACCTGCAGCGTCACCCCGTCGCGGCGGTACAGCTCCGCAAAGTCGTACGCCTGCAGCAGCATGTACGAAAATTCGGTGAAGCTGATCCCCGTCTCGCTGGCGATGCGTGAGTCCACGCTGTCCTTCTGCAGCATGTAGTTCACCGTGAAGTGTTTGCCCACATCACGGAGAAAGCCGATCAGGTCCAGCGGGCGCAGCCAGTCGCCGTTGTTGCGCATCAGGGCCCCGCGTGGCCCGTCGAAGTCGAGCACGCGGGCGAGCTGCGCACTGATGCCGGCGATGTTCTCGTCGACGAGTTCCGGCGTCAGCAACTGCCGCTCGGTCGCCTTGCCGCTCGGGTCGCCGATCATCCCCGTGCCGCCGCCCACCAGCGCCACCGGGCGATGGCCCGCCCGCTGCAGGTGCACCAGCGACATCATCGCGACCAGGTTGCCCGCGTGCAGGCTGGAAGCCGTCGGGTCGAAGCCGCAGTAGCCGGTGATCGGCCCCTTCGCGAGCGCGGCAGCCGCGCCTTCGGTGTGCTGGAAGAGCAACCCGCGCCAGGCGAGTTCGTCGAGAAAAGCGGTGGCGGTCATGCGGCCAAACCTACACACGCCCGCCACGGCGCTCCGCGCCCGGGGAAGCGGGGTAGGACCCTGAGTCCCGGCGCGCGTCGCGTCCCGGTGTTCCCGATGCACCAACTAGCTTTCCTCCATGGCTTCAGCCACCGGGTTCTTCCAACATCGCCTCGTCCGGACCGCTCTGCTCCTCGGCACCCTCGGGGCGTCGCTCGGGCTGGGCGCCTTCACTGCCGGCTGGACGCTCGTGTGCGCCGGTGGCCAGTGCCCCAGCGTGGACGTGCTGGAGCTGTACCAGCCGCGCCAGACCTCCAAGCTCTACGCCGCCGACGGCCGCTTCCTCGCCGAGCTCGGGCTCGAACGACGCACCGTGGCCAGGCTCGAGGACATCCCGCCGCTGGTGCGCAACGCCTTCATCTACACCGAAGACAAGCGCTTCTACAGCCACAACGGCATCGACTTCATCCGGGTCTTCGGCTCGGTGGCCGTGAACGTCGTGCGCGGCGGTTTTGCGCAGGGTTTCTCGACCATCACCATGCAGCTCGCCCGCAACATCTTCCCCGAGCGGCTCGAGCGCGCCAAGTCCATCGTGCGAAAGCTGCGCGAAGGGAAGGTCGCCCTCGCCATCGAGCGGAAGTACTCGAAGGAAAAGATCCTCGAGCTGTATCTGAACCAGATCTACCTCGGCAATGGTGCCTACGGCGTCGAGTCGGCGGCGCAGCGCTACTTCGGCAAGAACGTGCGTGAGCTGAACCTCCCCGAAGCCGCACTGCTCGCCGCTCTGCCCAAGGCGCCCAACCGCTACAACCCCCGCGTCGAGCCCGATCGCGCCGTGCAGCGACGGAATACCGTGCTGGAGCTGATGCGCTCGCAGAACGTGATCAGCGACTCCGATGCCTCGCTCGCCAAGGCTTATCCGCTGCAACTTGCGCAGAAGACCGAAACCGGTGACGTCGCGCCCTACTTCGTGGAGTGGATCCGCAAGCAGCTCGACGAACAGTTCGGCAAGCAGCTCTACGAGCAGGGTCTCAGGGTGTACACCACCCTCGACATCGACATGCAGCTCGCCGCCGAGCGTGCGCTGGAGCAGCAGCTCCGCGCCATCGAGGGCGGCAAGATGGGCAAGTACACCTTCACCACCTACGAGCAGTACTTCGCCCGTTCGGCCGATGACGATCGCCCCGGCAGCAGCACCGGCATCACGCCGTACCTGCAGGGAGCCTTCGTGGCGATGGACCCGAAGACCGGTGGCGTGCGTGCGATGGTCGGTGGCCGCGATTACACCGACTCGAAGTTCAATCGTGCCACGCAGGCGTTGCGGCAGCCGGGCTCCACCTTCAAGCCGATCGTCTTCGCCGACGCCATCCAGAACGGTCACACCACCGCCGAGGCGCTCGACGACAGCCCGATCAGCGTGCCGCAGCAGGGTGGAGGGAACTGGTCGCCAGGCAACTTCGACGGACGCAGCATGGGCTACATCCCACTCCGCCGCGCGCTCTACCTCTCCCGCAACCAGGCCACCGTGCGGCTCGGCATGTCGCTGGGCGAAGGGAGTGTGGCCAGCATGGCCCGTCGTTTCGGGCTCAGCACCCCCATGCCGCAGTATCCCAGCCTCCACATCGGCGCGGCCGACGTCTACCCGCTGGAGATGGTGGCGGCGTACAGCGTCTTCGCGGCCGGTGGCATTCGTGCCAAGCCCACCGGCATCGTGCGCGTCGAAAACTCCAAGGGCGAGGTGCTCTGGGCTCCCACGCCAAATCGCACGGCGGTGCTCTCCACCGGCGAGGCGTGGCTGATGACCGACATGCTGCGCGACGTGGTGCGCCGCGGCACCGGGACACGCGCCGGCGCCAACCTGCGGGTGCCGGCCGGCGGCAAGACCGGCACCACCAACGACGGCGCCGACGTCTGGTTCATCGGCTTCACGCCGGATCTCGTCGCCGGCGTCTGGATGGGGCTCGACAGGCCGCGCAGCATCATGCGCAACGCACAGGGCGGTGAACTGGCCGCTCCGGCGTGGAATGCGTTCATGACCGAGGTCTATCGGCGGCGCTCCACCGAGATCGACTTCCCTGGCCCGGGTGGCCTGGTGGCCGTGCCGGTCGATCGCCTCACGGGCTATCGCGCTGGCCCGCTCTGCCCCGCCGATCGCATCGTCATCGACTACTTCGTCCCGGGCACCGAGCCCACGCAGGAGTGTGACGGCACGCTGATGGGCCCCGTGGCGACCGACAGCACCTTCCTGCTGCCTGGGGCCGGGCCGGTGACCGTGCCCATTGCGCCGAAGGGTGGCAAGAAGTCGGCCGCTGATTCCGCCAATCCGTTCCGCCTCCCGTGAGTCTCTGGCAGCCCCTCGACTGCCACGCGCACAGCACCTGCTCCGATGGCGTCCTGAGTCCTGATGACGTGATCGCCACCGCCGCCGCCCGTGGTGTGCGCGGCACCGTCAGTGATCACGCGAGCCGTGACGTCCGCTTCGCAGTGAAGTCGACCGGGGCGATGGACGAATACATGGAGACGATCGCGCATCTTCCGTATCGGAGCGCCGAGTTCTGCTCGCACGATGCCCTCTGGCGTGACCTCACACCGGCGCAGATGTCGCGGCTCACGCACCGCATCGGCTCGCTGCATGCGTTCACGCTCGATGACGGCTCGCTGGTGCGCATGTTCCAGAAGGAGATGCCAGCCGGACTCTCGCCGCGGGCCTACATGACGCAGCACGTCGCCGCCGTCGAGGCACTCGCCGACAGGATGCCGATCGAGATCTTCGCCCATCCCACGCTCGTGCCGCATCCGCTGCGCACCATCGCGGGGGACGATCTCTGGTCGGAGGAGGACGAGGAGCGGGTGGTGGCTGCGCTCAAGCGCAATGGCATCGCCTTCGAGGTGTCCAATCGGTACCGCGCCCACGCGCGGTTCGTGCAACGCGCCGTGGCGCACGGTGTCCGCATTTCGCTCGGTTCCGACGGCCACCAGCCCGACCAGATCGGCAACATCGAGTGGTCGCTGGCCCTCACGCGCTCACTCGGCGTGGCCGACACGGCCCTCTTCGATCCCCTGCTGCACGGCACGCGGCATGGCTGACGTCACCGTCTACCGCGCCAGCTGGGTGCTGCCGATGGTGCAGTCGCCGATCGCGAACGGGGCGGTCGCGGTGCAGGGCGATCGCATCACCTTCGTCGGTGCGGCGGCAGGTGCGCCCGCAGGCCACGTCGTCGATCTCGGTGACAGTGCACTCATGCCGGGCCTCGTGAACGTGCACACGCACCTCGAACTCACGCCGCTGCGGCACCTGCTGGAAGGGCTCGATTTCGCGCAGTGGCTCCGCACCCTCACCCATCTCCGGCGCACAGAGCTCACTGACCCTGCCGACGTGGAGTGCGGTGCGCGCATCGGCATCGCCGAAGGGTTGTTGCGCGGCATCACGACATACGCCGACACCACCGACACCGGTGCGCCGGTGCTGCGTGCCCTGACGACGATGGGTGTGCGCGGCGTGGTGTACAAGGAAGTGTTCGGACCCGATCCGAAACAGTGCGCCAACGCGCTCGTCACGCTGCGTGATGCGGTGCGTGACCTGCGCCCGCTCGCCTCGGACCACGTGCGGATCGGCGTGTCGCCACATGCGCCGTACTCGGTCTCGAAAGCGCTGTTCGGTGCGGTCGCCAACTACGCGATCGCAGAACGGCTGCCGATGGCCGTCCATCTCGCCGAGAGTGCCTTCGAGGAGCAGCTGGTCACGATGGGTGAGGGGCCGTATGCCGATAACTGGCGCAGCCGCGGCATCGATCCACTGAACGCACGGGCGCGGTCCAGCGTGGCGCTGCTGCACGACGCCGGTGCGTTGCGCGCGAAGCCGCTGATCATTCACGGCGTGCGGGTGGATGCCGCCGACATCGCCCTGCTGGCGGAAGCGGGGTGCGCGGTGGCGCACTGTCCCGTGAGCAATGCGCGGTTCGGGCATGGCATCGCACCACTGCTCGAGATGCTCGCCGCCGGCCTGCGCGTCGGCATCGGCACCGACAGCGTGGCCAGCAACAACCGTATGGACCTGCTCGACGAGGCGCGTGTGGCACACCTGATGGCGTGCACGCGGACGCAGTCGTGGCGGGCCTTTCCGGCGGGGCAGGCGTTGTGGCATGCCACCGCCGGTGGTGCGGCGGCGCTGGGGCTGTGGGATTCGCTCGGTACGCTGGTCGCGGGTGCGCCGGCGGATCTGTGTGCGTTCCCGCTCGACGGGCTGGCGGCGCTGCCGGTGGCCGACGTCTGCGATGCGCTCGTGCATGGGGTGGCCGGAACTCCGGCGCGGCTGACGGTGGCGTCGGGTGTCATGAAGGTTCGCGATGGGACGCTGGTCGATGCCGAGGGGCACGCCGACGATCGCACCGGTTTTCGTAACATCGTGGCCCGTCTTCTCGATCGCCGCCTGAATAGCACACAGCCGTAGCGTCCCCTGTCGCCCGTGGCGACGAGGGCGCCGAACAGGTTACTATAACGGGTCACCCTTTTCCCGACCCGACCATGGCCGCCACGCAGCCCGGACGCACTGACAAGATCTGGCGCGATGGCCATCTCGTCGCATGGGAGGACGCGAACATCCATGTGATGTCGCACGTCGTCCACTACGGTTCGAGCGTCTTCGAGGGGATCCGCTGCTATGAGACCCCGGCGGGCGGCGCCGTCTTCCGCCTCCGCGATCACATGCGTCGGCTGGTGGACAGTGCCCGTATCTATCGCATGCCGGTGCGGTACAGCATCGACGAGCTGATGCAGGCCGTCGTGGACACCGTGAACGCGAACGGGCTCTCGCAGTGCTACCTGCGACCGCTGATGGCGCGTACGGGCGAGCAGATGGGTGTGCTGCCGTCGCACGACCCGGCCCTCACCGAGACGTTCATCATCGCCTACAACTGGGGCGCCTACCTCGGCCCCGAGGCGCTGGAGAACGGCGTGGACGTGTGTGTGTCGAGCTGGCGCCGCGCCGCGCCTGACACCTTTCCGACCATGGCCAAGGCGGGCGGCAATTACCTCAATTCGCAGCTGTCGAAGATGCAGGCCCGGCTGGACGGCTACGTCGAGGGCATCATGCTCGACAACTCCGGCCTCGTGTCGGAGGGCAGTGGCGAGAACCTGTTCGTGATCCGCGACGAGGTGCTGTACACCGCACCCCTGGCCCACGGCATTCTGAACGGGATCACCCGCGACTCGGTCTCGACCATCGCGCGCGACCTGGGGTACGAGGTGCGGGAACAGGCGATCCCGCGGGAGTTCTTGTACATCGCCGACGAAGTCTTCTTCACGGGTACCGCCGCTGAGATCACCCCGATCCGGTCCATCGACCGGATTCCGGTGGGCAGTGGCAAGCCCGGCCCGATCTGCCGCGCGATCCAGACGGAGTTCCTTGGGCTAGCCCGCGGAACCATCACGGACCGGCACGGCTGGCTGACCCCGGTGGCTGTTCCGGCGGGAGCTGCGCAATGAGACAGGGAAGTGGGTGTTGTCGCATCGAACGATGCCACCGGGCCGACTGGCACTCCAGTCGGCTCCACGCCCGCTCCTCCTCCGACACCGCAACGGTGTCGCGCTGCGCCTCTCGCCACGCCTCGTGTGCGAGAGGCGTTTCATTTTCCTGACGGACGGAGGGCACGTGAACGTTGGATGTCTGGCGCTCAACGCTTCGTATGAACCGCTCACGCTGGTGCCGATGCGTCGCGCACTTCGCCTGCTGCTCGACGGCAAGGCGGAGATCGTGGAATCGGATGACGGGAAAGTGGTCCGCTCCGAAAAGCTCTCGTTCCCGCGGCCCGTCGTCATCCGACTGACCAAGTTCGTGCACGTGCCGCGACGCTTCCGCAGGCAGGTGACGAACACCTTCCTGTTCGCCCGCGACCAGTACCGCTGCCAATACTGCGGCCGGACGCAGGTGGACCTGAAGCCGCGCGAACAGCTCACCCGCGATCACCTGATTCCGATCTCTCGCGGTGGCCTGAACGAGTGGAACAACGTCGTGACGGCCTGCAGCCCCTGCAACACCCGCAAGGCCAACCGCCTGCCGCACGAGATCAACATGCATCCGATGACGGTGCCGGTTGAGCCGCACTTCGTGCACCTGAGCTGGGCCGTCCGCCGGCTCACGCCCAAGCAGGCACGCTACATCAAGGTGTTCTATGGCGACGAGATGCTGGCGCAGATCCGTCGCATCGAAGGCGAGCCGGTCAGCGCTCCGGTCCCCACGCCCTGACCGGCCGCAGGTCGCACTTTGCAGGCGCGACCATCCTGAGCGCGTCGCCCGCCTACTCCGCCGTGAACGACCGTGTCTGCGTCTGGTAGTGCCGGCGCTCACCGCCAAGCAATCGCACGAAGAAGGTGCGGACGGTGCGCGTGACCGCGGTGCCGGGGTTGCGATCCCCGCGCAACGCCGGACGGACCTCGCCGCGCAGCCAGCGCTCCACTTCGTCGAGATCGGAGAGGCTGAGCACCTCCACGTCCACGCTCGAGTCGTAGTAGTAGCTGCGGCCGCGGCGCATCGGCGGCGCCATGATGCGGAAGGGCTTTTCCAGCAGCGCCTCCGCCTCCTCGATCGAGTCGAGCCGTCCGAGCCGGCTCGCCTGATCCCCCACCACACGGAAGACGTCGTACTTCTTGCTCAGCTGGTCGTAGCGCAGCAGCATGTCCCACTCCACTGCGGCGTCGAGGGTGTTGTTGAGCCGCTCGTTGCGCCAGAGTTCACAGCGAAAATGCAGGCGCGCGGGGAAACCGCCGCGCAGCAGGTCGCGCAGTTCGCGGGTCGCGAGCATCGAGCGCGGGGCGAACGCCGGTCCTTCACCGCCCGCCACCGCGCGCGCGGGCAGCATCACTTCCAGCCGGGCGTCAGACTGCGCCCAGGCACCGGTCGCGCTGCCCATCATGGCCATGATGGACAGTGCTGCCGTGAGCAGTACCTGCAGGAACGCGCGACGGGAGCACGGACGCATCGTCAGTAGCGCCGGACCAGTCGCAGAAACACCTGCACACCGCGTGATGGTGGGGCGCCCAGTGCCTTGGCCATGTACACGCCGCCCTGCCCGATCTCGAGCCCGGCGCCCACACTCGTCTGCATCGCCTCGAATCCGCGCGGTGCATCCGCCGGCAGCGGCGACTGCGGCGCACGTGGTGCGCGCAGCCAGCCGCGGCCCACATCGGTGAACAGCACCCACGCGCCATAGCCGCTGCGATCCGGCTGGATCATCCGCGACCCACCAAACAGGTCCACCAGCCAACGGATGTCGTGACGGTAATCGGCGCTGATCAGGAACATCCGGTCGCAGAGCGCCGGACGGCCCGCCAATTCCACCGCGCCGGAGCATTGCAGGCGATCGGGCTCCGTGATGCGTTCACGGAAGGCGAAGCCCGTATTGGCGCCGGGGCCGCTGATCGACAGACGGCGTTGCAGCGGCAGCGGATCACCGTGCAGCCAGCCACCGCCCATCACGCGCAGGTTCAGCTGCACCGTCGGCGAGAGGCGGTTGTAGCGACGGATGTCGAGCATGCCGCGGCCGTAGCGCACGCCCCGGTCATTCGAGAGCACCGGAGCCGCGATCTCGGTGCCGAACGTCTCGTGGGTGCCATTGCCCAGTTCGTACTCGCCCTGCGCCCACCATCCCGATCGCGGACGCACCGGATCGGTGCGTGTGTCGTAACTGAGGCGCCCCAGCATGCGTGTGT
This sequence comes from Gemmatimonadaceae bacterium, assembly GCA_031411975.1. Lineage (GTDB taxonomy): Bacteria > Gemmatimonadota > Gemmatimonadetes > Gemmatimonadales > Gemmatimonadaceae > JACMLX01. The sequence goes on along the minus strand of JANOCB010000088.1, from coordinate 12,642 downwards.
ACCGTGCCCGATCGAAGTCGGGATTCTCGCGCCACGCCTCGTTGTTCCGCCACAGCGTGAATGGGCTGAGCGTGCGGCGCGGACGCCAGTTCTCGCGACTCAGCTCCACCGAGCCGCGCAACGCACGCCCGTCACGAAACCCGATGAACCCGCTGCCGCCGTGCTTGTCGAAGTAGTCGCGATAGTCGGAGTGTGCGAGGAAGGTCGCCAGGCCGACCTCGACGTCGCTCAGCTGCCAGTCCTCCACCGACGACACCACGTCGAACAGCCGGCCGCCAACACTCCAGTGTTCGTTCTGCCCAACCCGCAGTTCGGCGCGTGCACTGTGCCCCACGTTGTTGCCCGTCCACTCCAGTCGCGAACCGGTGCGCAGAATGCCGAACAGGTCGGCGGCGATGGTGCCGACTGGCGTGCGATAGCGCAGTCGCGGTCCGAACTCGACCGGCAGCCCTTCCACGCGATTGTACGTGCGCGTGAGCGCCAGCCGCAGACCGATGCCGGCCTTCGGCTGCCCGGTGCCGATCAGGCGCCAGACCTCGTCGAACGGCGATTCGAGCCGGAGTACGCCATCATCCAGCGCATACCGCACCGAATCGGCCTCCACACGCAGGGTGCCCACGCGCGCGCTGTCTGCCCCGGTCACCCGCCCGCCCAGCACCACCACGTCGCCGGTGACGATCGTCGTCGGCGTCAGCTCCACGTCGCCGTTGAGCACCAACAGCCCGCCGTTGATCGTGCCCACGATCCGCACCGGTCCGCCCAGCACCGCCAGCGATCCCTGCACCACCGAATCACGCGGCAGCGTGAAGGGGGCCGCCTCGCGACGTGTGGCCGGCGCGTTGTACAACGCCTGCACATCCTCACGCTCACGACGGGTGAGCCCCTCGGCGCCGCACGCCTTGCCCCCCACGCCGTTGCCGCAGGTGGACCAGGTCGGCTGCTGGGCGTGCGCATGAGCGGCACTCAGTAGTGCCCCCGCCCACAGCAGTGCGGCGACGCGTGCCTTCATGTCTCCCCCCGGGTGTCGTGCATGCCCCCGCCGATGCCCAGGCGCTTCATGCGTCGGTAGAGGTTCGGCCGGTCGGTCTGCAGCCGGCGCGCTGCCTCGGCCACGTTGCCGGCCGTGTCGTCCAGCGCACGCACGATCAGCTGGCGCTCGTAGGTGTCGAGGGCGTCGCTGAGCGGCAGCATCGGGGCATCGCTGCGGTGCAACGCCCCTGCGGCGGTGCGCTCCATTCCACGCGGGGCCGGCAGCACCTCGTACACATCGCTCACGCGCAGTTCGCGCCCCGGATGCAGAATGGCCAGCCGCTCCACGATGTTGGCCAGCTCGCGCACGTTACCCGGCCAGCGGTGGGCACGCAGCGCCGTCATCGCCTCGTCGGTGAAGGTCGGTGCCGCCTTGCCCGTGCGCGTGCGGTGCAGCGCCGTGAAGTGGCGCACCAGCGCGTCAACATCCTCGATGCGCTCGCGCAGCGGCGGCAGCGTCATCGGGATCACGTTGAGGCGAAAGAACAGATCCTCGCGGAAGCTGCCATCGGCCACCGCCGCCACCAGATCACGATTGGTGGCCGACACGATGCGCACATCCACCTTGATCGGTTTGCCACCGCCCACACGCTCGATCTCGCGCGCCTCGATCGCCCGCAGCAGTTTCGCCTGCGCCTCGCTGCCGAGGTCGCCCACTTCGTCGAGAAAGAGCGTGCCGCCATGCGCCAGCTCGAAGCGGCCGATGCGGCGGTCGGTGGCACCGGTGAACGCACCACGCTCGTGGCCGAACATTTCACTTTCGACCAGATCGCGTGGAATCGCTGCGCAGTTGGTGCGCACGTAGGCCTTGTCGCGGCGCGGACTGCCGGCATGCAGTGCGCCAGCCACCAGTTCCTTGCCGGTGCCCGACTCGCCGCTGATCAGGACCCGTGCATCACTCGGCGACACGCGGGCAATCAGTGCACGTACCTGCTGCATCGCTGGGCTGTCGCCCACCAGCCCGCCGGCCAGCCCGAGATCCTCGCGCAGCGTGCGCGCGGCACGACGCGTCTGGCGCAGTTCCAGCGCCGAGCCAAGCGCCAGCAGCGTGCCTTCCGGCGTGAGCGGCTTTTCCAGGAACGTGAATGCGCCCAGTCGTGTGGCCTTCACGGCATCACTCAGCCCCGCGCGTCCGCTCATCATCACCACCGGCAGTTCCGGAAACCGCTCACGGAACTGCGCGAGTGTCTCCAGTCCGTCGGTGTCGTTCGGCATCATCAGGTCCATCAGCACCACGTCGGGCTCTGCCTCCAGCGCACGCGCGAGGGCCGCGTGCCCATCGGGCGCATCGCGGACTTCGTACCCTTCGGCGGCGAGCAGCGCCCCCACCATGCGGCGGATGTTCGGCTCGTCGTCGACGATCAGGACGCTGGGCATGCGAGACGATCAGGACTGAGCGGAACTGCGCTCGGCAAGCACACGCGTCACGAAGCGCTGTCCCTCGCTGATCCGCTCCACTTCCACCGACATCGCGTCCACGGCGGCTTCGATGCGCTGGAGCCGGTCGGTGGTGTCGCGCGAGGGTAGCGCGGCCTGTGTGCTGGCGCGGCGGTTCACCAGTGCCTTCAGCAGTCCGAACAACGGAAACGCCGCGATCATCATCGCGAAGCTGACGATCGCCGTGGTGGCGACTGACTGCGCGCCGGGCGGAATGTCGGATGGGAACGGGAAGGCGGTGGTCGTGACCGTCTCGCCGGGACCTCCCTCGACCGTCACGTCCTTTCCGTTGATGATGATCCGGTTCGGCTGCGGGGCTTCAGCCCCCGCTGACACCGCCGGTGTTGCCGGCGGCACCGGCGCTTCGGGCCCTGCGGCTGGTGGTGGCTCCGGGGGAGTCCCTCGTTGCATCACGGACAGGTGCTCAACCACGGCGTACCTCCTCGAGAGGGCGATCGGAGAGCAGCCGCGTCGTGAAGCGCTGCCCTTCGCTGATGCGTTCCACTTCCACGGCCATCGAATCAATGCCGGCTTCCATGCGCATGAGCCTGTCCGTCGTATCCTTCGGTAGCGCGGCCGTTGCGCCGCCACCACGCGAGTGCCGTCGGTGATACAGGATCATGCCGACGATGAACACGAGGGCGGTCGAGACGATCGCAAGTCCACCAACCACGAACGGCGCGTCGCCGTCTCCGCGGTCGCGTGGGTCGGGCAGCCCGAGAGCAGTGGCAATCGCCTCGGGCGACGCATCGGTGAGCACGGTCGTGACACCGTCTTTCGTGATGGTCACCACGCCGGTTCCGCCGCCAGCGATCTGTGCTGCGTCACGCTCGGCCTTCGCGGCCTCGAGATTGGCTCGGGCGATGTCGCGCGCGTTCTCGGCGGCGTCCCGTGCTTGCTGGGCCGCTTCCTGCGCGGCCCCACGCGCCTGCGCGGCCTGCGCCGCAGCCACTTCGCGGGGATTCTGCACCGTTGTCTTCCGCATCTCCTCAGCCCTCCCCGTTGGAACGCATCACGCGTTCGCCATGCGCGGCAGGTGCCACCGGCTGCGCAGCACCTTCCGATATGATCCGCGCCGTGTAGCGCTGACTTTCGCTGACACGTTCGACTTCGATCGCCACTGTCTCGATCGCGCTTTCGAGGCGTGACATGCGTGCGTTCAGCTCCCGTGTGTCCGCCGGCGCAGCCTGTCCGCGACGGAGGAAATGCGCCAGAATCCAGGTCACACCCAACACCGTCGCCAACGCGAATGTGATCAGTGTCATCTTCTGGCCCCCTTCCATGCCGCTGAACGGATTCCACGGTGACTGCTGCGTACCGATCCCGACTTGCGACAGCTGCTGTGCCGTGGGATTCTCCAGCACGGTCGTCTTGCCATCCTGCTCGATGATCACGGTGTTGCGACGGCCCCCGGGCGGTGCGGGTGGCGCCGGTAGTCCGCCGCCTTCTTCCGCACCAACTCCGGCGGCCTGGGCTTCGAGGGTCCGCAGGGCGGCCTTCTTGGCCGCCAGCTCCAGTCGTGCGTCGATCTGTGCATTCTCGGCGGTGGTCTGGGCGCTTTGGGCCGGCGCGCCGGGTCCCTGGACGTATTCAGGCATGCTGCACTCCTTGCTGGATCGGCGTGGAATCTGTTGGCCGCGCGAGGGATGCCGCCGGCGGTAGCGCCCCTTCACTCAGCAGCCGCGTCGTGAATCGCTGTCCCTCCGAGAGCCGCTCCACTTCCACCGCGACCGTCTCCACCATTGCCTCGATCCGGTCGAGGCGCGCCTCGAGATCCGCCGGCACGCGCGGTTGCAGCGGCGACGATTCCATGCGCCGCACGTAGGCGCGCACCAGAGGAATGCCGAGCGACAGCACCATGATGGTCAGGAAACCCAGGGCGGGGACGACGATGTCTTCATTCATGCGATGAGCCGGTCAGCGGTGAGGTGCCGGCGCGCGGCACCGTGAACCCGATCGTGGTGCCGCGTCCCGGTGCGCTCTCCGCCTCGACGCTGCCACCATGCGCCAGCACTGTCTGGCGCACGATCGCCAGTCCGAGTCCTGTTCCACCCGGCTTCGTCGTCACGTATGGCTCCCAGATACGGCGCAGTGTCTCCGGCGGAATGCCGGGGCCTGTGTCATGTACGGAAATCCGCACGGATGGTGTCGCCCCGCCGATTTCCTGCGCCGAGACCGTGATCGTCCCCGTCGGACCGGCAGCATCGGCGGCGTTCAGCAGCAGGTTGCTGACTGCGCGGGCGAGGGGATCGTGGTGCCCTGGCACGAACGGCAGTGCGTCGGGGATCTCGAGGCGGACGGTCGCGGTGGGGGGCAGCGCGGTGCGTGCCGCGTAGCGCAGCAGTTCGCCAACATCCACATCGGCCACCGGGCCGTCCGGCAGGCGGCCGAACTGGGCGAAGCTCTTGGCGAGCGTGTCCAGCCGCTGGGTTTCCGTCTCGAGCACATCGATGGTTTCCTGCAGCTCCGGTCCTGCGCCCTGTCGGAGCCGCGACACCGCGAAGCGGATCGGTGTCAGCGGGTTCTTCAGCTCGTGGGCCACACGGCGCGCCGTTTCGCGGAAGGCCCCGAGTCGTGCCGCCTCGGTGGCTGCGGCGCGTCCCTCGGCCAGCTGCGCGGCCATGGTGCGCATGCGAGAGCGCAGCACCTCGAACTCGGGCGCGCCGCGGCTCGGCGGTCCCTCTGGCAACGGCTCGGCCCGGGCGATCCGTCCGGTCCATTCCACCACTTCGTCGAGGGGGCGGCTGAGCTGACGGCTGAGGTGACCCGCCACCCGTGCGGCCACGATCGCCAGCACCAGAAAGAGAATCAGCACCGCCACCAGCACGGGCTTGATGATTCGCGGGGCGAGAAACTCCAGCCGCTTCGCTTGATCCAGCGACGCACGCAGCTCGGCTTCATGGGCATCGAGGGCGGCTTTCGTCTCGGCCGCGGGAGCAGCGCCGCGGGTGGCGGACAACGCACGATTGCCGGTCTCCGCCACCCGCGACCAGGCCCCACCCGACGCCAGCAGCGGCAGCACCTGATCGGCCGCGATCAGCCCCGCCGTCGCCAGCACGGCGGCCGGCAGCGTGGCGAAGGCCATCAGGATGATCAAAAGACGGGCTCGGTAGCCGAGTCGCGACACGGAAGCGCTGGAGGGAGCGGGACGGGACGATACTCGGGGCATAGTAGCCACACGACCAGTCGCCGCGCGGCCTGCCGGTGCCGTTGCGCGGTGACCTCGTTAGTTTACTCCTCGCACTTCCGCTGTCGCGGACCCCGGCTGGCCTTGCCCTGAACACCTTGGGCGGGGCGCCTGGGTGAGCGACCGCGCAGCCGCCGGCACCTCGCCGCGGCGCGTGCCCTACTCGTTTCTCCACATCCCCAGCTACATGAACGGACGTACGCCGCGTCCGCACGCACCCCGAGGGCCCATTGCCCCGGTGCACCGCGGACCTCAGGCCAGCAGCATGACCGCTGCCGCCTCCCCCAGCTATTCGCAGTACAGCCAGGCGCCCAACGCCGCCCTGCTCATCGACTTCGACAACGTCACGATGGGCATCCGCTCCGACCTGCAGACGGAGCTGAAGAACCTCCTCTCGTCGGACATCATCAAGGGCAAGGTCGCCGTCCAGCGCGCCTACGCCGACTGGCGCCGCTACCCGCAGTACGTGGTGCCACTGGCCGAGTCGTCGATCGACATGATCATGGCGCCGGCGTACGGCAGCTCGAAGAAGAACGCCACCGACATCCGCCTCGCCATCGACGCCGTCGAGCTGATGTTCACGCGCCCCGAGATCGGGACATTCATCCTGCTCTCCGGCGACTCCGACTTCTCGAGCATGGTCATGAAGCTCAAGGAGTACGGCAAGTACGTGATCGGCGTGGGCATTCGCGAAAGCTCCAGCGACCTGCTGGTGATGAATTGCGACGAATACTACAGCTACAACGCCCTCGCCGGACTGGTCAAGACCAGCGACGAGGAAACGGTCAAGCGTGACCCGTGGGACCTCGTCACCGAGTCGCTCGCCCGCATGGTGCGCAATGGCGACGTGATGCGCGCCGATCGCCTCAAGCAGGTGATGCAGGACATCGACAACGGCTTCGACGAGAAGGATCTCGGCATGTCGAAGTTCTCGAAGTTCGTGCAGGAGGCGGCGCAGAAGGGGCTGCTGTCGCTCACGCGCCTCGAGAACGGCCAGTTCGAGATTGCACCGCCCGGCGCCAAGGGCTCGGTTGCCGCACCGGTCGTTGCCTCGGCTGATGTTGCGGGCGCGCTCGATGAAGCCGCCGAGAAGGAAGAGACGGAGGAGCGCTCCAGCCGTCGCCGTCGTGGACGCGGGCGTGGCCGTGGTGGCCGCGATCGCGAGCCGCGTGAACCGCGTCTGCTCACCGATGTCGTGGCGACCGCCGTGGCAGCCAGCGAGCCGGCGGCCGACGTTGCAGAAGAGACGGTGGCTGACGAGGTCGTCGAGGCACCGGCCGAAGTGGTCGCGGCCCCGGCGCGCCCCGAGCGCGGCCCGCGTCCGGAACGTCCGCGTCACGAGCAACGCAGCGCACCCCCGCGTGCGGCACAGGGTCGCGACACCATCGGCCTCGCCGGTGAACGGCTCACACGCAGCGAAGCCTTCGACCTCGTGCGTCGCGCTGTCGCCGCCACGTCGAAGGACGATGCGCCGGCCGCCATGCTCGCCGTGCGCGAGAGCGCTGCCGCACTGCTCGGCCGCGACAGCGAAAGCCTCAGCGAGCGCAACTTCGTTCGCATCCTGCAGGACGCACATGATGCCGACGTGGTCGACCTGCGCAAGCGTGGCGACTCGTGGGAAGTGGCGCCGGTGCAGCAAGTTGCCGAAGTGGCCGAGCAGCTCGCCAAGCACGAAGCTGCCAACGCACCGAAGCCCACCGCCGGTCCGCCGGCACCGCGTGGCATGGGTTCGCGTGGTGGTGGTCGCGGTGGCCGACTTGGCGCACCGCCGCCGGGCCTGCTGATGGTCGGCGTGGTGGATGATGCGGCGCCGATCGCCGCACCGGTCGCTGCGGCACCGGAACCTGAACCGGTGGTGGCACCGCCGGCACCTGAAGCACCGCGAACCCCGGCGCCGAAGGCTGCTGCACCGGCTGTGAAGCCGGCTGGTCGCAACGGCGGCCGTCCTGCCGCGAAGAAGTCGGCACCGCCGCCACCGGCTGCGAAGAAGGCTGCTGCCAAGACCGCCGCTCCTGCGGCGAAGAAGGCTCCCGCCAAGAAGGCTGCGGCAAAAACTCCGGCGAAGACTGCCGCGAAGAAGGGCGCGAAGCGGTAATCACCGCGTACCGTCGCACCCGATCGTCCGCGTCGCCGCACTCCGGTGGCGCGGACGATCTGCTTTCCAGCCTTCATCGTTCCCGCATGCCTGCCGTTCTGCCCGCACCGTTCTATGATCGCGATCCCGCTCTCGTGGCGCGCGAACTGCTCGGCATGCTGCTCGAGGTGCATGATCCCGACGGGGCGGTGCGCCGTGCGCGCATCGTCGAAACGGAGGCGTACCTCGGCCCGCACGATCCTGCCTGCCACGCCGTGGTGGGCCGCACACGTCGCACCGAGCATCTGCACGGACCGCCCGGACGAGCCTATGTGTATCGCATCTACGGCATGCACTGGTGCCTGAATGCCGTCACGCTGCCCGATGGCGTCGGGTCGGCGGTGCTGCTGCGCGGCGTGGAGCCTCTGGGCGACCTGCACGCGCTGCGACGGCGGCGACCGGCGGCCCGACGGGATCGTGACCTCACCAATGGGCCGGGCAAGCTCTGTGCGGCGTACGGCATCACGGGTGATCATGACGGCAGCTCGCTGCAACGCGGTGCCGTGCGGATCGTGACCGGTGCGCCGCTCGATACCGCCCGCGTGGCCGTGTCACCCCGCATCGGCATCACCCGTGCGGCCGACTGGCCGCTGCGTTTCTTTGAGGCAGGCAATCCGTTCGTGTCCACCACACCGAAGCCTTTCGCCGTCACCTCGTACACCCCATGACTGCATTCATCACGCTGCGCCGAAGCCTGAGCATCACCGTCCGCACGACGTTCGCGCTGGCACTTGCGGCTGGAGTCCTGCAGGCACAGCGCCCGGGCACGCAGCCGCGTCCCGCCCGCACGGCACGCCCCGTGGCCGATCAGATCGACTCGCTCACCGACGTGTCGCCGCGAGCGATGAAGCTCTGGCGTGAGGCGATCGTGGTGGACACGCACAACGACATGCCGACCAAGGTGGCCGACGAGCGCTACGACGCCGATATCCGCAATCCCGTCGGCTTCGGCCCAGGCAAGGGGTCCACGGATTATCCCCGCCTGCTGCAGAGCGGCGTCACCGGCGTGTTCATGTCGGCCTTCGTCGATGCGCCATATGCGATCATGACGCCCGACAGTTCGTTCGCCCGCGCCATGATGCTCACCAATCAGGTGAAGCGCTTCGTGCGCCGGCATCCGCAGCGGACGCTGTTCGCCACCACCGGGGCCGATCTCCGACGCGCCAAGCGTGACGGGCGAATCGCGGTGTTCGTGGGCGTCGAGGGTGGTCACGCCATTCAGGGCTCCATCGCCAACCTGCGGCGGCTGCATGCCGCCGGAGTGCGCTACATGACGCTCACCTGGAACAACGGCAATTCATGGGCAGGGGCGGCGGCGGGCACCAATAACACTCGCACGCAGGGGCTCACCGACTATGGCAAGCAGATCGTCCGGGAGATGAATCGGCTCGGTGTCCTGGTCGACATCTCGCACGTGTCCGACAGCACGTTCTGGGATGCCGTCGCCACCAGCACGAGGCCGGTCATCGCGTCGCACTCGAGCGCGCGGGCGCTGGCAGTGCATCGTCGCAACCTCACCGATGACATGTTGCGCGCCGTGGCGAAGACCGGCGGCGTGGTCAACGTGAACTTCTTCAGCCAGTTCATCGACTCCACCTACATCAACCGCTTCGGCGCCATCGAGCCGCGGCTTCGCGCCGAGGACCGCCGGCTGCGCGACGCCGGCACGCCCAACGAGCAGATCCGCACGCAGGTGGCTGCGCTGCGTCAGCGCCTGCTCGACTCCATCCCCAACACGCCGCTCTCGGTGTTGATCGACCACATCGATCACATCGCGAAGGTGGCCGGCGTGGATCACGTCGGCATCGGCTCCGACTTCGACGGCGTGACCGCGCTCCCGACCGGCATGGAAGACGTCACCCGCCTCCCGCGTATCGCCCAGGCCCTCCTCGACCGCGGCTACAGCGACGCTGACGTGAAGAAGATCATCGGCGGCAACATGCTGCGCGTACTCGAAACCGCCATCGATCCGACCGAACAGCGCGAGTAGAGGAAGCGCAGCACCCTGACGACTGCACTACGCAGAAGCGCAGGGGGGCGCAGAGTACGCAGATGCTGTGGCGGTTCTCAACCGCGACTCTGCGCCTTCTGCGCCCCCCTGCGCTTCTGCGCAGTGCAGTTGAAAAAGTCAGGGCACCAGCGCCCGCGCCTTGGACCGTTCGCCGGAGGTCAGGATCGCGTTGTAGACGAGCTTGAAGGTGCCCCAGCTCTGCCCGCGGTACTGCGGCCGGAAGCCGAACATCACGACACGTCCGGCGCCGACGGTGATGTCCACGGCGGCGGCCTTGCCAGCGAGTGCCTCGCCGCCGGCGAGGTAGCCGCTCATCAGGATCGACGACGTCTCGCCGGGATACCGCAGCGGGACTTCGACGTTGGCATCCTGCGCCACGTCGAACGCCGTCGAGTTGGTGAAGTACACCGGCACCGTGTCGGGCATGCCCATCGTCAGGCGGTGTCCGGCGGCCGAGAGCGTGCGCAGGATCGAACCCGGCGCAACGACCCCCGACCCCCCCGGCGTACCCTCGGCGTCGTCACTGCCGCGACCGCGCGGTGCCGGTGCAATGCGGCGAACGGGCAGCCCGGGCACGGCTTCCAGCGCCAGCTCGCTCCCCTTGTCGAACGTCATCAGCACTCCACCCGCGGCCACGAACTCGCCGATCGCCTTCACGCCGGCAGCTCCCAGCCCGCCCGCGTACTCCGCCGGTGCACCGGTGGCGGCCAGGCCATCCTTGGCCTCGCGCAGCGACAGGTCGGGGATGATCAGCACGTCGTACCGGGCGCGCAGCGTGCCGCTCTTCACCACGCTGTCGGTCACGTTGGTGTAGGTCACTCCTTGCGTGTCGAACAGCCAGCGCGTCCAGCCTTCGTCCATGCTCGCCGTCCACGGCTTGTAGAGGCCCACACGCGGCGCCTTGGTCATGCGGGTGCGCTCACCCGCGGCCGATGGCATCGTGGCCGTGCCGCACCAGCCGCCATCGGGGGTGTAGCCCTTGGTGAACGACGAGGGCATCGTCACCGACGCCGTGTTGGCGGCGCGTCGCATGTCCACGCGCACGCCGTTCTTCAGTGCGGCGAAGGTGGCCGGGAAGGCGCGCGAGTCGCGCAGGTCGAGCGTCACGTTGCCGCCGGAGGGAAGGGCGCACGAGCCACCCGACGCCACGGCTGGCGAGGCCTCCCGCTTCTGGAGGCGCACCGACACACCCATCTGGTACGGCAGTGTCCAGCCAGCCACGTCGTACGGGCGGTCACCGGCGCTGGCCGGCCACTTCTGCGCCTCGAACAGGTCGCGCACGTGCGCGGCGTACGGCTGATCCAGCGGAACGGTCCACGAACCACCGCCCGCGCGGATCGCATCGTCGTCGCCCTGCACTTCCACTGCACCGCGACGGAGCACCTGCACCAGCGCGTAGGCCGCGGCCGGGTCGTGCTGCTTCGCGTCGATCACGTACTGCATGCCCGTGCCACGTTCCACCTGCGTCCGCGCCACCTGCACCATCGAGCGCGCGATGTCACCATGCATCTCGCTCGCCATGCGCACCAGCGCCTGCGCCGCGATCAGCTCGTAGTCCATGATGTCACGCAGCCGCCAGGTGCCACCGGGCCATGGGCTCGGATAGTTCACGCGCGGCTCGTTGCGCAGGATGCCACGGTTGGCCACCACCTCTTCCGGCTTCAGTGTGATCGGCGTGGCGATGCGCACGCTGGCCGCCTCGGTCAGCAGGCCGATCATGTTGTGCCGCGTGGGCGTGGAGCGGGCGCCGCCATTCCACCACAGGTCGTAGGTGATGCCGTCACCCACACCCGTCTTGCCCGCCTGCTGCAACGCCCACGACATCCGCTGCCCGACGAGGTTGATCCCGCGCACGATGCGGACGTCCACGTTCGGGTTGATCGGATCGATGTGTGGCGGCACGGTCAGGCGCATGCCGTTGCTGCCCTGCTGGTGCACGTCGTAGAACACCTGCGGGAAGTACTTCGTGTAGAGCGCCGCGCTGATGGCCCGGGTCTCCTTCTGCGTGACCATGTACCAGTCACGGTTGTTGTCGTGGCCCACGTACTCGTGATACAGCCACGGCATCGCCCCGCCTTCGAACGGTGTGCCCAGCCCCTTCTTGTACCATTCGGTGATCATTTGCATCCCGTCGGGATTGGCCGACGGCACCAGCGCCACCACGACGTTCTGCAGTGACTGCTGCAGCGAGTCCACCGTCGCCAGCTGATACGCCAGCTCCATGGCCATCTGGCTCGAGGCGATCTCGGTGCTGTGCAGGTTGCAGTTGATCCACAGCACCACCGGCGATGACTTCACCAGCGAGTCTTCCGCCGCACGGCTGAGCGTGCGCGGATCGGCGAGCCGCTTCTGCACCGCCAGGATGGCATCCAGTCGCCGGATGTTTTCCGGCGTGGAGATCGCCGCCACGATCATCGGGCGACCCTGCGTGGTCAGACCCAGCGTGTCGAGCTTGACGGCCGGCGACCGCGCTGCGAGGATGGCGAAGTAGCGCAGGATCTGTGGCCATTCGGCCAGCGTGCGATCGGCACCGACCGGCAGCGACAGGGCCTCGGATGGCGACGGGATGCCACCCTGCGCGACGACCTGATGGAGCGGGGCTGCCAGCAGCAGCGCGGGGCAGAGCAGGCGCAGGAGGCCGCTCAGCGGGCGAGCAGGAATCATGGATGATCGCGTGACACGGTGGATGGAACTCGGCCGTCGGACAGACGGTCCAACGAATTTTCTCGACGCCCGGACTTGGTCATGTTGCACGTTACTCGTGGTGACGCACCGCTGCCGCCACCCGATCCCCCGGGGGAATCGCGTCTCCGAACGAACGTGCACGGCAGCGTTTTCGCTGCC
>JANOCB010000087.1:0-8698 GCA_031411975.1 Gemmatimonadaceae bacterium | reverse complement strand
GTCTTCTGCAGGTCGATGATGTGGATGCCATTGCGCTCGGCGAAGATGAACTTGCGCATCTTCGGGTTCCAGCGGCGCGTCTGGTGGCCGAAGTGTACACCGGCCTCCAGGAGCTGTTCGATCGTGGGCTGCGACATGTGTCGTGTTGTGTTTCAGAGGGTTGGATCCACCGCGTCCGTCATCGTGCGTCGCAACCGGCATCAGCCGGCACCAGCGGGCACTCAGGGCGCGTGAGAGATACGAGCAGTGTCATGGCACGGCACCAGAGTGCGCCGTGCCACGACGAGACCGACTAGCGCTTGCTGAACTGGAACTTCTTGCGGGCGCCCGGCTGGCCCGGCTTCTTGCGTTCGACCGAGCGGGCGTCGCGCGTCAGGAGACCGAACTCGCGAAGCTTCTTCTTGTGGTCGGCGTCGATCTGCACGAGCACCCGCGCAATGGCGAGGCGCAGTGCGCCGGCCTGACCGGCCTGACCACCACCGGTGAGGTTCGCCTTCACGTCGAAGTTCCCGATCGTGTCGGTCACCGTGAACGGCTGCTGGATGGACGTCACCAGCGAGGGACGCGGGAAATAGTCGCCGAGCGTACGGCCACCATTGATCTCCCACTTGCCGGTGCCCGGCGTGATGTAGACACGGCACACCGCTTCCTTGCGGCGACCGACGGCGTGGAGCTGTTCGGTAGCCATTACTTGGTCCCCTTCGCGGCGGTCAGCGTGAGCGGCTGCGGCTTCTGCGCAACGTGATCATGGGTCGGGCCGGCGAAGACGCGCAGCTTGCGACGGAGGTGGCGGCGGGCGAGGTCCGTCTTCGGCAGCATGCCGTAGACAGCCTTCTCGATCACGCGCTCAGGGTGCTTTTCGATCATGTCGGCGAAGGCCGTGTACTTCTCGTGACCCATGTAGCCGGTGTGACGGAAGTACGTCTTCTGCTCGGCCTTGCGACCGGTGACGCGCACCTTGTTCGCATTGATCACGACGACGAAATCGCCGGTGTCGGCATGCGGGGTGAACATCGGCTTGTGCTTGCCGCGAATGACCTTCGCGACTTCGGCGGCGAGACGACCGAGGACCATGCCTTCGGCGTCCACCACCCACCATGCATGATTCAGATCAGCAGGCTTCGGGCTGTACGTCTTCTGCGACGGATGCATCTGACACTACGGACGAAAATGATCACACGCCTCACCGGTGCACATTGCAACCCGGGTTTCGGCCCCCTCTGGGAGGGTGTTTTGGACAGACCCGAAGCATAGCCAGCCGCTGAAGTCGTGTCAACGCAAGGGGTTAGATCGGTTGTGAAGGGCCGCGGCGGGAGCCGGCAGAAACCTACGGCAACCGTCACGACGTAGGGGGAGTCCAAGAGCCGTGTCGCCTCCCGGCACCTCTCCCCACACCGCAGGAACGACCGATGCTGATCCCCACCCTGCTCCTGCAGTTGGCCCTGACGAGCCCGCCAGCGACCCGGATCGACCCCACGCCGCCGCGGAAGGCGACAGGCGAAGGTCCCGTTGCCTTCCGCCCGAGCCGCGCCGTCCTCGCGCCCCAGATCGACGCGCAGGACGACGACCCCATCTGGAAGACGGCGCAGGTCATCACCGACTTCAAGCAGTTCGAACCGACGGAAGGCGCCGAGCCCAGCTTCCGCACCGAAGCGCGCGTCGCCTACGACAACCGGCACCTGTACGTCTTCGTGCGGGCCTTCGATCCGCGGCCGGACAGCATCCTGGCCGTGCTCCAGCGCCGCGATGCCTTCGCCCTGTCCGACGACGTGATCATCGGCGTCGACAGCTACCACGACCGTCGGACGGGATATCTCTTCCGCCTGACCGCCGCCGGCGCCATGGCCGACGGCTACATGTTCAACGACGGGCAGGAGGAGGACTGGGGCTGGAACGCGGTCTGGGATGGCGCGGCCAAGGTGGACTCGCTCGGCTGGACGGCCGAGTACCGCATCCCGCTCAGCCAGCTCCGGTACGTCCCCAACGGCGACAACACCTTCGGGATCAGCGTGATGCGCCGCATCGCGCGGCGGGGCGAACGACCGGTCTGGCCGTTGATCCGACGATCGAAGACGGGCATGGTCAGCCAATGGGCCGAAGTGCCGGGCTTCACCGGCCTGACGGCTCCGCGGCGCGTTGAACTGATGCCCTACTCCGTCGCACGCTACGGCTACGCGCCCCTCGGCAACGGTACGGCGCGTGACGCGGCGAAGACGCAGTTCGGGGCGGACCTCAAACTCGGACTGACATCGAACGTCACGCTCGATGCGGCGATCAATCCGGACTTCGGTCAGGTTGAAGCAGATCCGGGTGTGCTGAACCTGAGTGCCTTCGAGCAGTTCTTCGCCGAGCGCCGCCCGTTCTTTCTCGAGGGAAGCGGCATCTTCCGCTATGACGTGGACTGTAACGACGGCGAGTGCACCGGGCTGTTCTACTCCCGCCGCATCGGCCGCTCACCGCAGTTGAGCGGACGGTTCGGCGACGCCGCATCCCCGCAGCAATCGACAATCCTTGGTGCGGCGAAGGTCACCGGTCGCC
Source organism: Gemmatimonadaceae bacterium (assembly GCA_031411975.1). Classification (GTDB taxonomy): domain Bacteria; phylum Gemmatimonadota; class Gemmatimonadetes; order Gemmatimonadales; family Gemmatimonadaceae; genus JACMLX01. Next base: position 6,160 of record JANOCB010000087.1, on the reverse strand, counting down.
TCGGCAATGGCCTGTCGATCGGGCTGATCGATGCCGTGACCAACCGGATGGAAGGCACGCAAGGCCGGACCATCGAGCCGATGACGAACTACGGCGTCGTGCGCCTGCAGCAGGATTTGCGCGGTGGGAATTCCGGTGTGGGACTGATGCTGACGAATACGGCGCGCCGACTCGACTCGTGGACCACGGACGTGTTGCGCGAAAACGCGTGGACCGGCGGTCTCGACGCCCGGCACCGCTTCGGCGGCAACAAGTATCAGGTGTCGGCGCAGCTCGCCGGCAGCCGCGTCAGCGGCTCGGCGGCGGCGATCGCGGCGACCCAGCGCTCGAACGTACATCTCTACCAGCGCGGCGATGCCGACCATGTGACGTTCGACAGCACACGCACGGCGCTGTCCGGCATGCTGGCGCAGATGTCCCTCGACAAGCAGGGGGGCGGGATCACGCGCTTCAACGCCAGCGCATGGTACATGACACCGGGCTTCGAGATCAATGACCTCGGCTTCCGTACGCGCAGCGACGAGGCAGGGTCGTCCCTATGGTTCGCGCTGCGCCCGACGAAGCCTTTCGGCATCATGCGACGTGGGCAGCTGAACTTCAACGCCTTCGGTGTCGCCAACACGAGCGGCATGCTGCTGCAGAATGGTGCCAACATCAACGCGAACGGGCAGTTCGTGAACTTCTGGAATGCGTACAGTGGCATCGGCATCAACAACGTCACGACGTCGTACTCCGATCGTGATTCACGCGGTGGACCCGTGCTACGCTCACCGCAGCGCGTCCAGATGTGGATGGGAATGGACGGCGATGACCGCAAGACCTTCACGCCGAGCCTCGGCTTCTTCGGCGGCCGGCGCACCGATGGCCTCGGCAGCAACTGGGATCTCCGCGTGGGTGGGACCCTGCGCCTCGGCTCGCAGCTCAACGGCAGCCTGCGACTCGGCTACGGGCGCAACATCGACGACCAGCAGTGGATCGGGAACTTCGCCGATGCGGGGGTGACCTCATACACTTTCGCGCGGTTGTACCAGGCCACGGGTTCGGTCACCATGCGGGTGAACTACACGATCACGCCCCGGCTGAGCTTCGAGAGCTATCTGCAGCCGTTCGTGAGTACCGGTGCATACACCAACTGGCGCGCCATCGCGAATGGGCGCTCGGCTGATGTGGCGACGCGGTTTCGGCCCTACACGGAACGTGGCGCCCCGGACGGTTTCCGCTTCGGGCAACTGCGCACGAACAACGTCGTGCGCTGGGAGTATCGCCCGGGCTCGGTCCTCTTCTTCGTCTGGACACAGGGCCGCGACACCTTCACCGACGACCCGGCGCTCGGCGGCGTGCAGCCGGGGTTCGATGCGCTCTTCACGCAGCGGCCCAAGAACGTGTTCCTCGTGAAGGCCAGCTACTGGCTCGGGCGCTGAGCCGCACAGTGACGCCGTGAGTGCGTCACGACAACTCGACCAGGACCGCACCCTTCTGGACGGCCGTGCCCGCGACGACGCGCACTGCCGTCACCGTTCCCGGACCAGCGGCGCGCAGCTCGTTCTCCATCTTCATCGCTTCCATCGCGATGAGTCCCTGCCCTGCGACCACGACATCGCCGACGGCGACGGACACCCGGATGATCATGCCCGGCATCGGTGCGACGAGCGGCGCCGGACCGGTGTTCGCGGATGCGGCCGCGGTCAGGTCGCGGATCGCCCGGGCACGTGCGTCGAGCGCCTCGATCTCGAATCGGTGAGCGCCGAGGGTCAGTGTGTACTGCCCCCGCGTGGCGCCACGCCGAGCCAGCACACGATGGACGGTGTCGCCGATCTTCACCTGCCGGATCGGTGAGCCGGGCACATCGGTGAGCGATGCCGCGACCGTGTTTCCGTCGTACGTCACACCATCAGGGCCGATCTCGACCTCGTGCCGCTGGCCGAGCACTTCGACGACGTACTTCATGCCGCGCCCTCCCGATCAATGGTGCAGACCGTCTCCACATGCGCGGTCTGCGGAAACATGTCGAACGCCTGCACGGCAGTGATCCGCCAGCCTCCGCCGAGTCGTGCGATGTCCCGCGCGAGCGTTGCTGGATCGCAGCTGACGTAGACCACGCGTGCAACACCGGAGGTGGCGGCGGCGATCAGCTGCGGCACGACGGCATCGACGCCGGCGCGCGGCGGATTGAGAACCACCACAGACGCCGGCAGGCCATGCGGCAACAGGTGTTCGACTCGCCCTGTGAGCACGCGCGACAACGGATCACTGCGCAGCGCGGCCCCCGCCACGGCAGACGCATCGGCATCGAGCTCGATGGCAGTCACGCGACGACCCGGGCGCAACAGACGCGCCGACAGCGCACCGCTGCCGGCGTAGGCATCGACGACCGCGTCGGGATTGACGGCCTCCACCTGCGTGACCACGTACGTGCGCAGCAGCTCCGCCACGGCAGGATTCACCTGCGCGAAGCTGGCGCCTGCCTCCTGCACGGTGCGTCGGTCATACCGCAGTGATCGCACCTCGTCATCGCGAATCCACCAGATGGCATGCAACGACGGGACGGCCGCCACCAGCGTGTCGATGGCATTCTGCTTCCACTGCGACCCACCCTCGACGGTGAGGGCGAGACCGCCCGCGTTCAGCAGGCGCACCGTCACACGGAGTTCGGCGGACCGCGGAAAACTCTCGGCGGCCGCGAGGATCCGTGTCCAGCCGTCCATGACCTCGGGCATCGCGATCAGGCAGGTCTTCAGCTCGAAGAGTACCGCCGGATCGCCGGCCACATGCATGCCGGCCATCCAGCCGTTGGGACGCAGTCGATCGCGCTTGAGTGCCAGCGTGAGCGCATTGCGGTATCCCCAGGGCGACGGGCTGGCCGTGACGGAGACCGTTCCGATCTGCTGTTTCCCGATCCGGGTCAGTGCATCACGGATCAGGTCGCCCTTGATGGCGAGTTGGGCCGGGTACGAGAGGCCCTGCAACTGGCAGCCGCCGCACCGATCGCCCTCGTAATGCGGACATGGCGCCGGCTCGCGATCGCCGGAGCTCGTGACGACATCGAGGATACGCCCCCGCGCGAATGTGCGCTGTCGCTGCAGCGCGACCGTCACCACATCTCCGGGGACGGCGCGCGGAACGAACACCACCATCCCGTCATGTCGTGCCACGCCATCACCACCCGCCGCGATCCGCTCGATCGTCACCGTCGCAGATTCATTCATGCGCGGCGCAGTCCCTCGAGCCGTGCGGCGCGCTGCCAGGTGGACGGCGTCTCTGCGATCGGTGTCGCGGCGGCGGCGGGCTTCACGGCCGTGCGATCACGCTCGGCCATCAGTGCCGCCGCGATGACGGCGGTGCGGATCTCGTGGGCCGGCGGTTTCAGTGCGCTCAATTCGGGCAACTTTGCTTCCAGCCATTGAATGGTGATGTCACCGCGACGGAACTCTTCGTCCGCCATCATCCGCAGATGAAACTCGCGCGATGTCTCGACGCCCTCGATCTGCAGTTCGAGCAGTGCGCGCTGCATGCGATCTATCGCCGCTTCGCGCGTGGCCGCATAGACGATCAGCTTGGCGAGCATCGGATCGTAGAACAGCCCGACGTCACTGCCAACCTCGATGCCCCCGTCCCAGCGGATGCCAGGACCTGACGGCACGTGCATGAAGGTGATGCGACCGGTGGACGGGAGGAATCCGTTCTGGAAATCCTCACTCGTGATGCGGCACTCCATTGCCCAGCCGCGCGGCACGATCAGCTCCTGCCGAAACGGCAAGCGTTCGCCGGAGGCGATGCGGATCTGCCACTGCACCAGATCGATCCCCGTCACCAGTTCCGTGACGGGATGCTCGACCTGAATGCGGGTGTTCATCTCGAGGAAGTAGTAGTTCCCGTCGCGGTCCAGCAGGAACTCGCAGGTGCCGGCATTCACGTAGCCGGCGGCCTTCGCGGCAGCGACCGCGGTTGCACCCATCCGCGCCCGCAGCGATTCCGACACGGCGATGCTGGGTGCCTCCTCGATCATCTTCTGATGCCGCCGCTGTACCGAACATTCGCGTTCGCCAAGGTGCAGCATGGTGCCGTGCATGTCTCCCAGCACCTGGATCTCCACGTGCCGCGGCCCCTCGATGTACTTCTCGACGTAGACGGCATCGTCGCCGAAGGCGTTCTGTGCCTCGCGTTGCGCCGCAGCCAGTGCCCCCGGCATTTCATCGGCGGTGCGCACCACGCGCATGCCCTTGCCGCCGCCGCCGGCTGCCGCTTTCAGCAGGACCGGAAAGCCGAATTCCGCGGCCACGGCGAGAGCCTCGGCGGCATCACGGAGTGCGGTGGTGGTGCCAGGCACCACGGGAACCCCCGCGGCGACGGCCAGCGTGCGCGCGGCGGTCTTCGATCCCAGCGCGGCGATCGCTTCAGCAGGCGGCCCGACCCAGATGAGACCGGCGTCGCGCACCGCCTGCGCAAACCACTCCCGCTCGGAGAGGAAGCCATACCCCGGATGAATCGCCTCGGCACCAGTCTGGCGCGCCGCGTCGAGAATGCGTTCCCCCAGCAGGTAACTCTGCGCTGCCGGGGCAGGCCCGATGTGGACGGCCTCGTCGGCCTCGCGGACATGTGGCGCCGTGGCATCGGCGTCGCTGTAGACGGCGACGCTGGCGACGCCGAGTTCCCGGCAGGCGCGAATGACGCGCAGGGCGATCTCGCCACGATTGGCGACGAGGAGCTTGGAAATCACGTGAGACGGGCGGGCAGTGGGATCGACGCCGGGCGTATGATACGTGGCGTCATCCAACTTAGCCGGATGACCACCGGGATCGGCCCGGGTGCCGCACGAACGGCACTGCCCCAGGGTGGAGCCGGCGACCGGGCGCACAGACAGATGGATGTCAGAGCGGAATGTTGCCGTGCTTCTTCGGCGGATTCCGGTCGCGCTTCCCTGCCAGTGACTCCAGCGCATCGATCAGGCGCGGGCGGGTGTCACGCGGATCGATGATGTCATCCACGTAGCCCCACGCCGCAGCCATGTACGGGTTGGCGAATTGCTGCCGGTACTCCTCGACCTTTGCGTCGGTGGCTTCGACGGGATCCGGCGCCTCGGCGATCTCGCGCTTGTAGATGATCTCGACGGCGCCTTTCGGGCCCATGACGGCGATTTCGGCGGTGGGCCACGCCACGTTGAAGTCACCGCGGATGTGCTTCGAGCTCATCACGTCATACGCGCCACCGTACGCCTTGCGCGTGATCACGGTGAGCTTGGGCACCGTTGCCTCACAGTACGCATACAGCAGCTTGGCACCGTGACGGATGATGCCACCATGCTCCTGGCTCACACCGGGCAGGAAGCCCGGCACATCCTCGAAGGTCACGATCGGGATGTTGAAGGCATCGCAGAAGCGGATGAAGCGCGCGCCCTTGGTGGAGGCGTTGATGTCGAGCACGCCGGCGAGCACGGCTGGCTGGTTGGCGACGATGCCGACGCTGGTACCGCCCAGGTGGGCAAACCCACAGAGAATGTTGCCGGCGAAGTCGCGGTGCACCTCGTAGAACTCCCCATCGTCCACGACACGCCGGATGACGTCGTGCATGTCGTACGGCTTGTTGGGGTTCTCCGGCACGACATCCACCAGGGCCTCATCACGACGGTCACGTGGGTCAGAGCTGGTGCCGCGCGGACCATCGGCGAGGTTGTTCGATGGAATGAACCGGAACAGCTCACGGATCTGATTGAGGCACGCCACTTCCGACTCGCAGGCGAAATGTGCCACGCCAGACGTGCCCGCGTGCGTGTCCGCACCGCCCAGCTCCTCCATCGTCACGTCTTCATGCGTGACCGTTTTTACCACGTTCGGCCCGGTCACGAACATGTAGCTGGTGCCGCGCACCATGTAGATGAAATCGGTGATGGCCGGCGAATACACCGCCCCGCCCGCACAGGGGCCGAGGATTGCCGAGATCTGCGGGACGACGCCGCTGGCGAGGGTGTTGCGCAGGAAGATGTCGGCGTAGGCGCCAAGGGCTACCACGCCCTCCTGGATGCGCGCGCCACCGCTGTCATTGAGGCCGATGACCGGGGCGCCGTTGCGGACGGCGTGATCCATGATCTTGCAGATCTTCTTCGCATGCGCCTCGGCCAGCGAGCCGCCAAGCACGGTGAAGTCCTGCGAGAAGACGTAGACCA
>JANOCB010000086.1:0-5289 GCA_031411975.1 Gemmatimonadaceae bacterium | reverse complement strand
TGCGGGCCACGGCGGCACGAATGGTTGGTGATGTAGCGTCCGAACGGCAGTTCCGGTCGCGTCTCGCAGCCTTCAAGCGAGCGCCGTAGTTCCACCGGCGGAATCCCGCCACGACAACAGGAGATCAGACATGCCCGCACGAAAGACTGCTGGATCCGCTGCACCGAAGCGTGAAGGATCCGCTGCACCGAAGCGTGAAGGATCCGCCGCACCGAAGCGTGAAGGGTCCGCCGCACCGAAGCGTGAAGGGTCCGCTGCACCGAAGCGTGAAGGGTCCGCAGCACCGAAGCGCGCCGGGACCAAGGCACCCGCGAAGCAGGCGGCAGCACTGAAGAAGTCGGCCCCAAAGCAGCGCTGATTCCGTCCCGACGCACGGCTGAACAACCGCACCCCCATCGTGAGCACTGATCTGATGGCACCACGTGAAACTCCTGGTGGCGTGCGTCGCGCGCTGCTGATCGGCATCAACGCGTATTCCGACAAGCCTCTCCGTGGTTGCGTCGGCGACGCACAGGCCATGGCGACGCTCCTGCACGAACGATTCGGCTTCGATGCGGCGGAGATCACCCTGCTGCTGGATGGGCAGGCGTCGCTCGAGCGCGTGAACCGTGAGATGGCCCGGCTGCTCGAGGTCACACAGTCAGGCGATACGGTCTGCTTCTTCTACGCCGGTCACGGCACCGTCTTCGAACAGAGTGACGGCAGCGAAGCGACGGGGCTGGGCACCACCTTCTGCCTGCAGGAAAATCCGCGTGAGGATCTGTACGACGACGACTTCGGCGAATGGCTCGACACACTCGCCAAGCGCACCGAGAACGTCGTCATCATCGCCGACTGCTGTCACTCGGGCACCATCACCCGCGACGGCACCGACTCGGCCGTCGCCTCGCCACTCGTCCGGCGCACGTCCGCACCTGCCCCCGACGTGCGGCCCACACGCCGTCGTGCAGGACCACGACGCAGCATCACGACGGTCGCATCCAGCGCGCACACGCTGATCGCGGCCTGTCGTGACGATCAGCTCGCGTCGGAAACCTTCCTCGACGAGACGCGCACCGCCACCAGTGGTGCGCTGTCGCTGGTGCTGTGCCGCGAACTGCGCGCGGCGAAGGATGGCGACACCTGGCGCGACATCTTCGAACGCGTCGCGCCGCAGGTGAACGCCCTCGCCCGCAAGGAAGACGGGTATCAGGACCCGCAGATCGAGGGACGCTCCGACCGCGTGATCTTCGGGCTGGAGGAATTCGCCCCGGTCTCCCCATTCCGCATCACCGAACGGGCACGGGTGAACGTGCTGCTGAACGCCGGCGCACTGCAGGGTGTCACCAGAGGCACGGTGTTCGTGGTCTACCCGGAAGGATCGAAGGCCGGTGACGACAATCCGTCGCTGGGCCGCGTACAGGTCACGCAGGTGCGCGGCACCACCTCACGCGCGCGAATCCTCGGTGAAGCCGCCGAGGGTGCGATCACGGCAGGCACACGCGCCGTGTCGTCGGCCACCGATTCGTTCGCGATGGCACTGGCCATCGAGAACACGAACGTTCGCAGTGCGCTGAACGGCCGGGTCACCCTGACGATCCTGCGCCGCGGTGCCGACGACGTCTTCGCACCCATCGACGCGGCAGCCGACGGATCCCGTCCGTCCTTCGACTCCGGTGAACGCATCGCGCTCCGCATCACGAATGCGTCGTCGATGCCGGTGTTCGCCAACCTGTTCTACTTCAGCCCCCGCGGCACGATCTCGCAGCTGAGCAAGGGCAACGCCAACCTCGTCCCACCCGGCGGCTCGCTCGACATCGGCACCGCCGATCGTGGCAAGCTCACGCTGCGGTGGAACGGCGAGAGTGCCGTCGCCTCATTCAAGCTCTTCGCCTCCACTACGCAGGTGGACCTCGGGTATCTGGAGCGGCTCGGTGAAGCGGCGCGCGAGTCGGCCGGGATGCCGCTCGCCACCTCCGACGACTGGACGACCGTGACCGCTGCGGTGACGCTCAATGGCAGCGCCACACTTGCCAGCGACACCCCGGTGGATGTGAGTGGTGCGACCGTCACGGCCCGCGGTCTGCGCGGTACGCTCGTGCCGGTACCGGTGCGTGCCGCCGAGGCGACCCGTGGGTCGGAGGATCCACTCGCAGCGGCACTCGCCGCCGAAGGCCTGGTGCCGCAGCAGTCGTTCATGCTCACCGATGCCACCGCCGATGCCGAGGGCAGCCGGAGCGCTGACGCTCCGCCGACCATCGAGCTACAGGTGCCCGATGCCGGCGAGGGTATGGCGCAGCTCGCGATGAGCCGCGATGCCGATGGCCTCGTGCACTGGCACTTCGCCACCGCACTCGACGAAGCACCGCCCACGCGCGACGGGTCGGTGCCGCAGCTTCGCACGCGCACCTTCGTGATCCCGGCGGAGAGCGTCGCCGTGGAAGGCGAACGCAGCCTGCTGGGCGTGATCGGCAAGAAGCTGATCGACGTGTACCTGTTCCCGATCGGTAAGGCGGTGGCAGGAACCGTGATCGGGATGTACGCCCACGTTATCGAGCTGCGCCGGACGCCGTACCGCGTGCGCAGCTTCACACCCGCAGACTACGCCTCGCGCGAACGGGCGACGGTGATCGAGGGTGACGCATGGCGCACGTTGTCGGCAGGTCGTGCGCTGCTGATGATCCATGGTACCAACAGCAGTTCGCACAGCGCCTTCTCCGCACTGCCACGCGAGTATGTCGAAGCGCTGCATGCGCAGTACGAGGGGCGTGTCTTCGCCTTCGACCATCCGACGCTGACGCACACGCCGAAGGAGAACATCGAGACCTTCTTGGCGGCGATGCCCGAGGGGACGACGCTCGACGTGGACATCATCTGCCATTCACGCGGCGGGCTGGTGAGCCGCGTGCTGGCGGAACGGCAGGATCAGGTGCTGGTCGCCGGACGCACGGTACGGGTGCACAAGGTGGTGTTCGTCGGCTCGCCGAACGCCGGCACACGGCTCTGCGAAGAGGATTTCATCACCGACTACCTCGACACGCTCACCAACCTGCTCTCGGCCTACCCGCTTCCCGGCGCGGCGGACATCGTCGCCGGCATCGTGATGCTCGCCAAGATCGGTGCCGCCGGCCTGTACTCCGCGCTCACCGGCATTCACTCGATGCAGCCCGAAGGACTGTTCGGCACGTGGCTCAACGCCGGCACGCGCGCGGAACAGACGCGGTACTTCGCGCTGACGTCCAACTTCAAGCCCACCGATCTCGCATTGGCACGCCTGGCCACCTACGTGCTGGCCGGTCGTGTGTTCAAGGGAGCACGCAACGACCTGGTGGTGCCCACCGACGGTGTGTTCGCCGCCAATGGCTCCTCGGCGTTCCCGATCACAGACATGGTGGCGTTCGACGGCACGGACGGCATTCCGCACACCGGATTCTTCGGTGACGCGCGTGCCACGACACAGATCGCACGGTGGCTCGCAACATGACGTCTGCCCCCATCCGCGCGCCGCGCGTGCTCGCCCTCCTCGTCGGCATCAACGAATACGCCAACGTCACACCACTGCACGGCTGTGTGGATGACGTGCGCGCCATCGAGAAGGTCCTCGTGTCGCGAGTGGGCACAAGGCTCGACCTGCGCACGCTCACCAACGCGGAGGCCACACGCGCCGCGATCATCGACGGGTTCCAGCAGCACCTTGGCGCGGCCTCGACGGGCGACATCGCGCTGTTCTATTTCTGCGGGCACGGGTCACAGGAACCCTGCCCGCCCGAGTGGAAGGCGCTCGAGCCGAGCGGGATGAACCAGACGATCGTGCCGGTGGATGCGCGGGCGAACGGGGTGTACGACATCGCCGACAAGGAACTCAGCGCGCTGATCCAGCAGGTGGCCGACACGGGCGCACAGGTCGTCACGATCTTCGACTCCTGTCACTCCGGTGGTGTGACACGTGACGTGGGCGACGATCCACTCGCACAGAGCATGTCGCGCATGACACCGGCGCGCACCTCGGTGCGCAGCATCGGCGACTATCTGGATGCGGCGGTGGCGCTGTACGCACCCGAACGCATCGCGACACATGGTGCGCCGACCCCCAGCCACATCGCCATCGCCGCCTGCCAGCACTTCGAGACGGCGAAGGAATCACCGATGCAGCCGCCACGTCGCGGCACCTTCACGCAGGCGCTCGAAGAGGTGCTCAGGGCGCTCGGTCCGTCGGCCACCTACATCGACCTGGTGCGTTCCGTGCGCGCGCGCGTGCTGACCCGTGCACGCGATCAGGTGCCGCTGCTGACGGTCAGCGGCACGGCGGATGGCCGCACACTCTTCATGGGTGGGCAGGCCGGCCGTCGCGACCTCACGATCGACATCGACGACACGGGTGTGATCTGGCTCTCCGCGGGCACAGCCGACGGCATCGGCGAACCGAAGGATGGTGCCGTCACCGAGATCGCAATCCACCGTCGCGGTGCGCTCGACGATCCGGCGGCACTGCCGCTTCCGATCGCCACCGCCACGGTCAGCGACGCCAGGGTGGACCGCTCGCAACTGCGCCTCACCGGTACCACCACGCTCGATCCGGCGCAGGCCCACATCGGTGTGATCACGAGGCTGGGCACGCCGCAGATGACGGTCGCGGTGCAGGGGTCGCCGGATGTGGTGGTCGGGATCGTGCGCGATGCACTGCAGCAGCGGAGTGGGTTGTACGCGCTCGCCACAGCGCCGACAGCTGGCATTCCGTCGGTGATCGCACAGGTCACCGAGGGCGCCACACAGCTGCTCGACTCCGACGGCTCGCCGCTCCGCAAGCAGAGCTTCTCCCACGACACCAGTGGGACGCGGGCGCTCATCGGCGCGGTGGTGCACCTGGCCAAGTGGTACGGTACGCGTGATCGCTCTCCCGTGACGTCGTCACTCAACGACGTGGTGACGATCGACGTGATCCCCGCGGCCGAGGGCGAGGCGCTGGTGCCGGACGATCGCGCACCGCTGCCTGCCGCGAACGGCGTGGTCGACGTGAAGTACCCGACGCCGAACGTCGCCCGGGCCAAGTTCCGCCTCCGCAATACGTCGCCGCTCCGGCTGTATGTGGTGCTGGCCTATCTCCCCGAGTCGTTCGGCTGCGACGTGTGGTTCAACGACTGGATCCCCGCCGGTGGCACGGCCTTCGCCTACGGCAACAAGATCCTGCGCCTGAAGGTCCCGGCCTGGAAAGGCGCCGACGCGACCGAAGGCACGAACATCCTCAAGGTCTTCACCGCGACCTCGCCCATCGAATCCAGTACCCTCGTGCTGGCATCGCTGCTCAATCCC
>JANOCB010000085.1:0-8371 GCA_031411975.1 Gemmatimonadaceae bacterium | reverse complement strand
CCCACACTGGCGCGCCCCGCTTATGGCCGCCCCCCCCCCGGCCCGCGCGGCCCCCCCTGGGGGGGCGCCCGCGCTGGTATTCGCCCGACCCCCGGTGGTCGTGATCGACGCGTGCGTGCTCTTCTCGCAGTTCTTCCGCGAGATGCTCCTCCACCTGGCGGGCCGTGGCCTCGTCGTGGTCCACTGGACGCCGCGGATTGTTGAGGAGACGGTGCGCAACATGGTGAGGCGCTCCGAGGAACGACACGAGGAGAACCCACGCCTGCCAATTCTGACACGTGGTGCTGCAGAGAGGCCGTTCGTCCTTATGGACCTCCATCACCCCAAGGCGCTCCTTGCCGACGTCGGGGCGGACGAGGAGGCACTATTCCCCAGAATTGACGCGAAAGACCGTCACGTAGCCGCAGCTGCCCGCAAAGCGCGGCTATCGCTCGGCTTCAATGGCACGCCAGCGAGTGAGGCCATGCGTCGCAGGAGGCGAATCTCGCCAACCGCGCCGCCCCGAGTGGGCGTTGTCACTACGAACGTCCGAGACTTCCCGGTTGAGGCCATGGCAGAGCAGGACCTGTTTGTCGCAACGCCCGACGTGTTCCTGGTGGCTCTCGCGCAGTGGTCCGGAGACGACGTGCTCGCCGCTTTGGCCGCGCACGCGGTTGGCCTAGAGAAGCCGCCGATGAGCGATGACGAGTACCTCCTGAAATGTGAGCATCTTCGCCTCGAGGAAGCGGTAGCGGCGCTTGGCCCTAAGCTCAGGCAGGTCCTCACGTACTCGCGTGACGCGGCGGACGGCGTGAGGCGGCGATCACTCGAGGCTTCCAAGGGCACTCCACTGAGCGACAGAGAGAAGCAGCAGCTGCGGAAGGACGTGTTCGACGCAGCCTATCATGCGGCTGCTGAAGCGGCTGCGCTGGCAACGCATGTTTCGGGGACGCGGCTAGTGCTCGCGGAGCCGGTGTCTCCGCCAGACGACATCGCCTAGGACAAACCGCGCTAACCGTCGTCGAGCTTGCTCTCTAGCGCAACGGGCCATCAGCCCACGGTAAGCTCGGTCACGGCGAGCGCGGTTGAAAGGTCGACGCCATTCTGTCCAAGAGGATTAGCGTCGAACGATGTTGCGCTCTTGATGTCGGTGGTTGGCCGAACCGTCCAGATGACGACGACGCACCGGCCGCCGGTACCGCCCTCGTTACGTCAGTGTCAACCGCTGTTCCGCTTGCGCATCGTCTCGGTAGAGTGATCGAACGCGATGGAGGCGTCGACGCAGACTCGCGTCGACGAATGCGGTGCCGAGCGCTAGTCGTCGATGGCGTCGAGTCCGTACGTCCTGAGCCCGACGCGCCAGTCGCCGCGGCGCCCAGAGTCGTCGCGCTCCTCCCTCGCCTCACGTTCCGCGCGCTCCTCGCGAATGTAGGCGGTGTCGGGATCCGGCAGGTCGGGAAAGCGCAGTACCGTCAGGACGCGGTCGTACATGCCTAATCCGACAGCTTCCTCGATGGCGACGGCCGACGGAGGCGCCCCCTCGCACCACTCGCACGCCAGGAGCTCCGAGCCGTCGTCCGCCCCGGTGTGCCGCCGAGCGTCGTCGCCAGCAAGGCGACGGGTGCCAGAGCGACGAGGGGTCCACTCTTGCTTCCAAGATCGCCGGGCCCAGCCGCCCTGCGCCCATAGCGCCTCCGAGCGCGCCGTCCACTCGATCACGCCGCCCTTTGAAAGCACAACGGCGAGTGGCTCGTCCGCGAGCTGCGCGAGCCGGACGGCGGCGCAGCTCAGTGACACGTCGAACGCGTCGCGGAGGCGAAGTACGGCGTGCATCCCGATGGACGCACCACGCAGTAGGCCGCGCGCAAACATCGTGGGAACGAGCAGCTCGCCGGCAAACGCGTCGGCCTCTACTTCCATCGGATCCTTCCGGCCTCGGAAATGTCCACCGAGAGAGGCCGCCAGTCCGTCGCCGCTCCGAAAGAGCTGTTCCACGTGGCCGTCGAGATGGTAGTGCCCGAGTTCGTGCGCGAGCGTGAAGCGGCGGTGTCCAGGCGTAGGGCAATCGCTAGACACGAGGATCCCGAACTCGTTGCCGGATCGCCACAGTGCGCCATACACGCCGTCGGGGAAACCCTCCTTGGCCTCGACCGGCAGCTTCTTCGCGCTCGCGATCGCGTCCGGGTCGACTGGGTAGCTCCCGATGTCGAGTTCCGTCAGAACCTCACGAGCCGCTCGGCGGGCGCCTTCCTCGTTTGGGCTCGCCATGGGATCAGTGGTCTGGCTTGTGTGGTGGCTGCTCGTCGGCGCCCGGCACGGGCTTCGGAGATTTCTGGGGTGGCCCGCCAGCGTCACCGCGCTGCCCGTGGGCGAGCGATTCTGCGATGGTGATTACGGTGTCCAGCACGTGCCCGGGCGCCCTATGCAGCGATCGCAGCGCTGCCTCAATGGGCCCGCTGAAGGGAATCGTGTCGTCGGTGCGCCCGAGGAGATAGTCGATCGAGACCTCCAGCGCATTGCTCAGCTTCACCAGGTTGTCGGCGGAAGCGCTGGGGCGGACGCCTGTTTCAAAGTGAGAGATCATGACGGCGCTGACGCGCGATTTCTCCGCGAGCTGCGCTTGGGTGAGCTCACGGAGGTCGCGTGCCTGCCTGAGCCTCCGGCCAAATACTGACGGCTCAGGCATTGACCAACTCTACTACTTCGTATAGTTTCATTATACCGCCGATCGGCGGTTCTTGTTTGTCCATGGGCTATAGCAAATGCTATATGTTCGTCGTACCGAAATCTGTTCGTGGAGCCCGATCAGGGCAAGGAGTAAATCATGCCGTCGCGGAAAAACGTCCACACAGTCCCCAGCGGAAACGGCTGGGCCAACAAGGTCGGCGGGGAGGTCGTCAGCAACCACCGCCTGAAGGACAACGCGGTAGACAGGGGGCGCGACATCGCCCGCCAAACTCAGTCCGAGCACCTGATCCACAATCAGAACGGGCAGATCGGACGACGGAACAGCTACGGCAACGACCCGAACCCTCCGAAGGACAAAAATCGCTGAGCCGACTAGGTGGGTGGGGCCCGTAGCCCACCCACCCCGCCGCCCGCGCAAGCGACCCGTTCGTTCGATAGTGATGTGGTCCCTGCTCGCGTCCTTCCGCCGCGAAATCTGCAGATCGCACCCCTCCCCGTCGCGAGCGACGGTCGGTTCGCGATCGCCGCAGCAGTTGTGTGCCCTCCGTCGGCAGACGGGAAATTCGTCTCCCTTCTGCGCCTCCCACTCTCCTCCGGCGGCCGCACGCCGATGAAGAACTACATGCCGAAGACAATGACCAATCGTCAACCGCGGCGCCGAAATGCGGGGGCGATCGCACCGCTGGGGAGCGACGTAACCGGCGACGTGACACGCCACATCCCGAGCTGGGTGCAAACACTACTGTGGGGACGCGCAGCAGGCCGGTGCGAGTTCACGGGCTGCAACCGGCCGCTTTGGAAGTCCGACGTCACGCAGGAGACACGCAACATTGCCGAGAAGGCGCACATCCGTGCCTTCAGCGGCGAAGGTCCGCGTGCGGACGACCCGTCGTGGCCGGAGTTGGCGGTGCACGACCCGGCTAACCTTCTGCTCCTTTGTCATGCCTGCCATGTGACGATCGACCGCGTAACGGGGCCGGAGCGGTACACGGCGACGCGGCTTCGCGACATGAAGCAGCGGCACGAGCGCCGGATCGAGATCGTGACGGCCGTCGCGCCCGGGATGGCGAGCCACGTCGTGACCTACGGTACGTTCGTCGGACACCATCAGGCGCTCCCGACCTTCGCCGACGCGGCCGAGGCACTGTTCCCGGTGCGATACCCGGCGTCGCAGGAAGTGATCGCGCTGGGCACGGAGACGGGCGCAGAGCGTGACGACATGCCGCACTTCTATCGACATGAGCGGCAGCAGCTGGCCTTTCAGTTTGACCGACAGGTTCGCGTGCCACTTGAGCGGCGCTTGATCGAGCATGTCTCGATCTTCGCCTTGGCGCCGCAGCCCCTGCTCATTGAATTGGGTACACTGCTGGGCGACGTGGCGCCGGCAGACGTGTACCAAAGGCACCGCGAGCCCGCGACGTGGTCCTGGCCGACCGAAGGAATGCCATCCGACTTCGAGATGACGGAGTCCGTCAGCTGCGGTGCGACTGCCGCGTTGGTTCTCTCGGTCAGCGGGACGATCGCGCTGGAGCGCATAACTCGAGTGCTCGGCGGCGATGTCACTGTGTGGACGGTGACCGTCCCATCGCCACACAACGACAGCGTGAAGTCGCGCGAGACGCTTACGCGCTTTCGCGAAGGCATGCGTCTTCTGCTGGACAAGATCAAAGCCCGGCACGGTGACCACGCGCAGCTACACGTGTTCCCGGCGCTGCCGGTGTCGTTAGCGGTGGAACTTGGTCGAATCCGAATGCCAAAGGCCGATATGCCGTGGGTCCTTTACGACGAGCAGCGGACTCTCGGCGGCTTTGTGCACGCATTCACTCTCGACGATCCTCTCGGAGACAACTGATCATGTCTACTCAGAACACCCAAGCTTCGCACCTGTGGACGATCACGTCCGATGCGCTGGACATCCCACGCTCGCTTTATGACCGTGCGGCTGCCCGGCACCGAGCCGTTGGCGAGTGGCTATGCCGGCCTGCCTCGTCGGTCGCGGCGTACCGGCCTAACGTGCGACCGCAGGGATCCTTCCGCTTCGGTACGGTGATCCGTCCGATCAATCCCGACGCCGAGTACGACTTAGACCACGTCGTTCTGTTCGACGGGTTGAACACGAGCGCGATGAGTCAGATGGCTCTAAAGGAGCTCTTGGGCGCGGAGCTGCGCGAGTACGCGCGCGTGCATGGCATGAAGCCGCCGACAGAGCATCACCGATGCTGGCGTCTCCACTACCGCGACGAGGTCGCCTTCCACCTCGACTCGCTCCCCTGCGTGCCTGCCAAGGCGGGTGTGCAGGAGGCGCTGATTCGTTCGGGCGTCGAACAGCCTTACGCACTGCGCGCAGTGGCGATTACCGACCGCCGCCGCCCTGGCTATGTGGCACCGATCTCTGAGTGGCTGACGAGCAACCCGCGAGGCTTCGCGCGATGGTTCGAGTCGCGCGCCGCTCTAGGCCGGGATCCACTACTGCTAGAGCGGATTCGCGCTGGTGCTGTGGAGGACGTACCACCCTACGACTGGCGGACGCCACTGCAGCGCAGCATCCAGTTGCTCAAGCGCCATCGCGACATGATGTTCGCGGATAGTGCAGACTTGGCACCGATCTCGATGATCATCACGAACTTGGCCGCTCACGCCTACCGCGGTGAGGTCGACTTGGCGGACGCACTCGCTGGCATCGTGGCGCGAATGGGCCAGTTCGTGCAGCCGTTGTGTCCGCGCGTGCCCAATCCGACACACCCGCAGGAAGACTACGCGGACAAGTGGTCACGTGACGCGCTGCTTGAGCAGAACTTCTGGCTGTGGTACACGCAGGTGCAGCATGACGTCGAGTCGCTCTCAGGGCCGCTGACTCGCATCGAGCCCCGAACACTGCAGGAGCGCTTCGGCGTAACGCTTACCGCTGAAGAGGCGGCGCGACTGGCCCCGCGGGCCCCAGCAATCGTTAGCTCCCGCGCTGTCAGCGGTAACGCGGGCGCCGCGGCGGTCGTCCCGCAGGTCATCCGCGACGCCCCGAGGCCGTGGGGGGCGTGACCGACGGACCGCGCGTCGTACCGCGAGCGCTTGCTGCGCCAGATGAGTGGGGCCTCGCCGATGTGCTCCGCCAGCATCCCGGCCTCCGGCTGCGCCCGCGAAGCGCGGACGTCATTGTGCTCGCCGGTGCGGTTCGCTGCTGCGCTGACGGCGCGGGTGGTGTCGTTGACGAGGTGTATGCCGTCGAGTTGTGGATTCCATCGGATTACCCACACAGCGTGCCGCTCGTCTTCGAGACTGGCGGGCGAATCCCTCGATCATTCCACCACCTCGCGAGTGGCGCGCTGTGTCTCGGATCACCGACGACTCTCCGTCTCGTGCTCGATGAGTACCGCACGATCGGCGGCTTCATCGATGCCGTCGTGCTACCGTATCTCTATGGACACGCGTGCCACGTGCGGTCAGGAGTAATGCCTTTCGGTGAGCTTGAGCACGGCGCTGCGGGGCTCGAGCGCGACCTACGGCGCGTGTTCGGAATGCCGCACCGCGCGGACGTTCTCCGCCTCCTTCACCTCGCTGGCCTCCGGCGAAGGCACGCCAACAAGTACCCGTGCCCGTGCGGTAGCGGTGTCCGCCTCGGTCGCTGCCACCACCTTCAAGTAAATGCTTTGCGACGTCGCGTCGGCCGCAGGTGGTGGCGTCAGCAGACCGACGCGCTACTTCGTCAACGAACACTCGAAAAGCGGCAGTAGCCAAGCTTCACGACGACCTGCCGGCAGACACCCGCCACGGCGGTCACGCGCTTGGCCCACGGCTTTTTTTGGCCGCCGGACTCGCTTTCAGACCCATGCTCTATGTTTCGGGTGAGGGCCCATAGCGCGAGATCGTGCGGCGCATTCACTCGTCCCTTTCGGTCTAGTCGCGTTGCCCGTGAGCTGCCTGCCAGCGATCTACGGGATCAGCTCTGCCAAAGTCTCTCACTTGCCCTACGATCTCTCGAATCGACTCGTCGTCGGCGTTGCCTCCAGCGCAGTGTTCGATCTGGCGGAGTCTGACGCCGTTTTCAAGCAGCAGGGCGAGGAAGAGTACAGGAAGTACCAGGAGGCCCACCTTCGGACTCCTCTCGCTGAGGGACCGGCGTTTCCCTTCGTGAAACGCTTGCTGTCACTGAACGATCTCGCAGTGGATGGTGGCGACGGTCCGCTGGTGGAGGTGATCCTGCTGTCACGAAATGATCCGGACACCGGGTTGCGCGTGATGCACTCCATCCAGCATCACGGCCTCGACATCACGCGAGCGGTTTTCACACAGGGGAGAACGCCATTCGAGTTCATCGAACCGCTGCACATCGCCCTGTTCCTCAGCGGCGATGCGGCTGGTGTGAGGGCTGCCGTCGAGCGAGGATTTCCTGCCGGGCACGTGATGGCGTCCGAGGCCATTGACGATCCGGCTGACATCGGACTTCGGATCGCGTTTGACTTCGACGGCGTCTCGGCCAGCGATGAGTCAGAACGGGTGTATCAGACGGGCGGAACTCAGGCGTTTCATGTCCACGAGCAGGCTCACGCGGGTCGCCACCACGTGCCTGGTCCGCTCAAGGAGTTTCTCGTTCGTATCTCGAGGATTCAGCGGCTGGAAGAGGAACGCCGCCGCGCCGACTCCGGATATCAGATTCGCCTCCGCGTCTCGATCGTGACTGCCCGAAACGCGCCGTCGCACGAACGCGCCGTGCAGACGTTGAAGAGCTGGGGCGTCATGGTCAATGATGCGGTGTTCCTTGGCGGTATCGAGAAGGGCCCGATCCTGGGAGCGCTCAAGCCGCACATCTACTTCGACGATCAGCTCGGCCATCTCGAGTCTGCAGCGAGATATGTCAGGTCCGTTCACGTGCCCTTCGGCATCTCAAACGTTGCGAAGCAGGCAATCGAAGGCGACGTCGTCGTCAGCGCCGAAATTGCGAGTCCAGAAGTGGAAAGTCCACGGCGGTCCTCCAAAACGAAGGCGAAAGCTGCCGCCAAGCGGGTCGCGCCTGCCTCCGCGCTTACGCACGCCGGAGCTGTCAAGCCCCCAGCCAAAAAGCGGCGCAGTCGGTGACGCCTCGGCGCAGGCGGGCTGTGTGTCAGGGGGATACAATAGATCTATTCCGTGACGAGCCTCCGCGCCGACCAGAGTCTCTACCCCACCCATCGCCGTGAACGTCTTCGATCTCCGCTCGTCGATCCTCAAGGACTACCAGCAGTTCACCCGGTCCTTCACCCGGATCCGCGCCGAGGACATCAGCGCCTCCGTGGACGGCGAGTACGCCGGCAGCCGGTTCTGGCCGGAACCCCTCCTGCAGCTCAACCCTCGCTACGAGCCGGCCGCCCCCATGCCGGACATGGTGGCCGACGGGACGCTGCACCCGGGGTGCCTGAAGGTCTTCGCGATGGGCCCGAAGTCGGCACGCGTGCCGCTCCGCCTCCACGCCCACCAGGGCACGGCAGCGGTCCTCGGCGCGGCGGGTGCTGGGGATTACGGTGGAGAGCCGGGTGGTGGGAGTGCAGGCGGGGCATGGGGCGTATCTGGCGTGGCATCGGAACGTGAAGTTTGTGAAGGGCACGGGCCTCGGTGCAGATCACCCTTCTGGCTAGCAGGTTGCTGAAAAAGCGCGGTGTTCGAGCGAAACGGCGCGCTGGCGAGCGGATTTCTGGTGCAAATGTCGCGGCAGCCGAGATAATCATGCATCGAG
>JANOCB010000084.1:0-22840 GCA_031411975.1 Gemmatimonadaceae bacterium | reverse complement strand
GAAGGAAGAGCTCCTGAAGGAAGCAGGGGAGCGCGTGGATCGCTTCCAGCGCGCCTACCAGACGGGCAACATCACGAACGGCGAGCGCTACAACAAAGTCATCGACACCTGGACGCACGCGAACACCGACATCGCCAACTCGATGATCGATGCGATGCGCGCGTCACAGGGCGGGTTCAACCCCGTGTTCATGATGTTCGACTCGGGCGCCCGTGGTTCGCGCGACCAGATCCGTCAGCTCGCCGGCATGCGCGGCCTGATGGCGAAGCCGCAGAAGAAGCTCACCGGTGGTCTCGGTGAAATCATCGAAAGCCCGATCAAGTCGAACTTCCGTGAAGGGCTGTCGGTGCACGAGTACTTCATCTCGACGCACGGCGCCCGCAAGGGTCTGGCAGACACCGCACTGAAGACGGCAGACGCCGGCTACCTGACGCGTCGTCTCTGCGACGTGGCGCAGGATGTCACGATTGCCGAGGAGGATTGCGGCACGCTGCTCGGGATCGAGGCGGAGGCGCTGAAGGAAGGCGAGGACGTCATCGAGTCGCTGAGCGAGCGCATCGTGGGCAGCTTCGCCGGTGAGGACGTGTACGATCCGTTCGAGCGGGATGACAGCGGCCGTCCGAAGCTGCTGGTCGAAGCCGGCATGATGATCGATGAAGACCTCGCGAAGGTGATCGAGGAGTCGAGCATCGAGAAGGTGAAGATCCGTTCGGTGCTGACCTGTGAGAGCAAGCGTGGTCTCTGCCGCATGTGTTACGGCCGCAACCTGGCCACCATGGCGGTCGTGGACCTCGGCGAGGCGGTGGGTATCATCGCCGCGCAGTCGATCGGTGAGCCGGGCACGCAGCTGACGCTGCGCACCTTCCACATCGGTGGCGCTGCCGCACGTATCGCCGAACAGACGGTGAAGAAGACGAAGGTCGCGGGTGTCGTCGAGTTCGGCGATCGCCTCACCTTCGTGACGGACAAGGACGGCAAGAGCATCGTCACGTCGTACGAAGGCGAACTGACCATCAAGGGATCGGCCGATGCCAGCTATGGTGTTGGTGCCCGACTGCTGGTGCCGCTTGGCGCCGAGCTGATGGTGAGCGAAGGGCAGGTCGTCTCGAAGGACGACACGATCTTCAGCTGGGACCCGTACTCCAACCCGATCATCGTGGACGTCAGCGGGCATGTCCGCTTCGTCGACCTGGTCGAGGACGAGTCGATGTCGGACGAGCTCGACGAACTGACCGGCATGCGCGAACGCCGCGTCATCGAGGATCGTGACAAGAAGCTGCATCCGCACATCGAGATCATCGACGCCAAGGGCCAGCGTGTCCGCGACTTCGTGGTGCCGGTGGGCGCGAAGCTGGAAGTGAAGGATGGTCAGGCGATCAGCGCCGGTACGATCATCGCCAAGGTGAACCGCGAGGCCTACAAGACCCGCGACATCACCGGTGGTCTGCCGCGTGTGGCCGAGCTCTTCGAGGCACGTCGCCCGAAGGATCCGGCCACGATCACCGAAATCGACGGCGTGGTCCGGTTCGGCGACATCAAGCGCGGCAAGCGTGAGATCCGCGTGTATCCGGCCGATCCGAAGACCGGCTGGACGGAAGTCGAGTCGGCCGAGCCGAAGCAGTACGAGGTGCCGTCAGGCAAGCATCTCCGCGTGCACGAGGGCGACCGCGTGCGTGCCGGTGACCGTCTGTCGGAAGGCCCGGTCAACCCGCATGACATCCTCGCGATCAAGGGTCCGCGCGCCGTGCAGGAGTACCTCCTGAACGAAGTGCAGGAGGTCTATCGTCTGCAGGGTGTGAAGATCAACGACAAGCACATCGGCGTGATCGTGCGCCAGATGCTGCAGAAGGTGCGCATCACCGAAAGCGGCGAGACGGAGTTCCTCGAAGGGGAGCACGTCGAGCGCGCGATCTGGCTGGCGGAGAACGCAGTGGTCGAGGCGACCGGCAAGACCGGTTCGCAGGCGGAGCCGCTGCTGCTGGGTATCACGAAGGCGTCGCTCACGACGCAGTCGTTCATTTCGGCCGCCAGCTTCCAGGAGACGACACGAGTCCTCACCGACGCCGCGATCCGCGGTTCGCAGGACGACCTGCTCGGCCTCAAGGAGAACATCATCATCGGTCACCTCATCCCGGCCGGTACGGGTATGTACCGGTACAACGATGTGGAGATCGACGGCATGGAGCCGCCGCCGGCGCCGGAGAATCAGTACGACGCGAGTGCGTCGTACCTCGAGCCGCCGGCCACCACGCCCCTCTCGGTACCCGCTGCGGCGGTTGCGGTGGCGGACGAGGAGTAAGGCGGTCAGTACCGAATGAAGCGAACGGCCCGGGGCATCACGCTCCGGGCCGTTTCGTTATCACCACTGTCGATTGTGGCGACGCGACGGCAACTGCGTGACGCCGAAGCGCGGAGGAACGCAGAGGACGCAGCGAATGAGGGGGAACAGTCATGTCTCCTGACCGCCCTGCGTCTTCTGCGCAATTCTGCGCTTCGGCGTCGAGCGGTTGGCCGTTGGCGACACCGCTACAAGACGGAACTGCGACCCTCAGTCCAACAGATCGGACAGGCGCACACGAAACCCGGGCAGGACGTCTTCTCCGTCCAGTATGCCATTGGCGTCCATCGCTGATGGCTCGCCACGCTGCCGGTACACGTGCACCGTGCGGCGCTCGGGGTCGATCTGCCAGACGAGACGGACGCCTGCACCGATCCAGTCACTGATCTTCGCACGAACCCGCGAGGGGCGATCCGACGGTGACGTGACTTCGACCACGAGGTCCGGAGCCTGCTCGAGATACGCCGCGGGCTGATGCAGCGGTACACGACCGGTGCTCACGAACGCGACGTCGGGTGCGCGGACGGTATCCGGTGACCGGGCGAGGATGAAGCCGGTCTCAGCCGCAAGGACGTGACCAAGCCGACGTGCATTGACGTAGGTCGCGACTGCGACGAGACACCGACTCGCCACGAATCCGTGCCGATAGCCTGGCGGCTCCCGCACGAGGATTCGTCCGGCCACGAGTTCCGTGCACTTGCCGGGAACCGGGTTGGCGTAGAGGTCTTCGGCGGTCTTCTGCCCGCTGGCAGTGCGCGATGCGTCCGTGTGGGTCATGCCGTGAAGATGTGCGCTGGATGCCCCGGAAGCGTCACCAAAAGAGCGCACAGCGCCGCCGCATCTCACCCCTCCGCAGTAAACGCCTCGCAACGATGGCCCAGAACAGGTGCAGACTGGGGTTCGCGCGTGCATGTTCGAGGATGCGCATTCGACTCATGCCCCGACTCGTTCAGCTCGCCGCCGTTGCCGCCGTCGCCGTCGGTGCGCTCGCCAGCTGCAAGAATCCCGCATCGGAGGGGATCGCCGCGCCGAAGGACGCGCCGCGTCTTCCGATCGGTACCAGACTCGACCCTGCAGGCCCTCGAATCGATGTCGGCGCGCTCCCGCTGGCCGCCGTCCTCTCGCCCGACTCGGCGCACATCCTGCTGCTCCTGAACGGCTGGCGCCAGCAGGGCGTGCAGGTGATCGACCGGAAGTCCGGCCGTATCTCGCAGACGCTCGAACAACCCGCCGCGTTCATCGGGCTGACGTTCGCTCCTGACGGCCGCACCGTCTACGCATCCGGTGGCAACACCGACGTCATCTATCGCTACGACTGGGCCTCACCGACACTGACGCTGCGCGACTCGCTGATCGTCCGCCAGCGACCCAACCCGCGCAGCAACGGCAGCAGCTATCCCGCTGGTATCGCGACGAGTCGTGACGGACGCCTGCTATACGTGGCGGAGAACCTCGCCGATTCACTGGCGGTGATCGATGTCTCCACTGGCAACGTCACGCAACGACTCGCGGCCGGCAGCTATCCCTACGGTGTGATCGTGAACCGCGATGGCACGGTGTACGTGTCGAGCTGGGGAACCGACAAGCTTCACGTCTATACCCCCGATGCAGACCGTCTGCGCGAACGGGCGCCGATCACGGTGGCTCGTCATCCATCCACGATGCTGCTCAGTGCCGATGGGTCGCGGCTCTTCTCGACGTCGGCCTCCACCGATGCCATCAGCGTGCTCGACACCCGCAGCAACACCGTGGTCAGCACGCTGCGTAGTCCCACGCCGGCCAACCTTGGCCAGGGCAGTGCACCGATCGGGCTGCATCTCTCGGGTGACGGGTCGCAGCTCTACGTCACCGAAGGCGACAACAACGCGGTCGCGTTGTTTGCACTGAGTGCGAAGACCGCCGGCACAGGCAGCGGAATGCGCGACACCCTGCTGGGCCGCGCTCCCGTGGGCTGGTATCCATCGGCGCTGGTGCAGGTGGGTGATACGCTGCACGTGATCGACGCGAAGGGTCGCGGTACCGCACCCAACCCGAAACTGGCGCAGCCGGGACGCACCGGAAAGCCTGAGGATCGTGCCATCAGCTACACCTCCGGGCAGATCATGGGCACCATCACCAGGCTGGCGGTCTCGCAGTTCGCACCGTCCGCGCTGGCGGCGCTCTCCGGTCGCGTGGCACGTGCCAACAACTGGGACGCACCAGCCGCGCGTGGCGGCATGCCACCGATCAAGCATGTGATCTATGTGATCAAGGAGAACCGCACCTACGACCAGGTGTTCTCCGACATCCCCGGTGGTGACGGCGACACGACGCTGCTCTTCTTCCCGCGCAACGTGTCGTCACCCAATCATCACGCACTGGCTGAACGCTTCGGCCTCTTCGATCGCTTCTTCGTGAACGCCGAGGTCAGTGCTGACGGTCATGGATGGAGCACGGCGGCGTACACCACCGATTACACGCAGAAAACCGTCCCGTCCAACTATTCGGGCCGCGGCCGCTCGTACGACTACGAAGGCACCAACCGTGGTCGTGTGCCGATGGATGACGACGAAGACGATGTGGCGGAGCCGGCCAATGGCTACCTGTGGGATCTCGCGCAGCGAAAGGGCATCACGTTCCGCAACTTCGGCGAGTTCGTGACCCCGGAAGGTGCCACCGGAACAGCGCCCGAGGGCTATCGCGGCGTGAAGCCGTTCCTGCTGAAGCACACCAGTCGCGAGTTCCCGGGCTACAACCTCGACATCCAGGACCAGCGTCGGGCCGATGTGTACCTGAAGGAGCTCGCCGGCTTCGTGACGACGGGTGAGATGCCGCAGCTGCAGATCATCCGGCTCCCCAATGACCACACGGCCGGAGCGTCGGCCAACAAGCCCACACCACAGGCGCATTTCGCCGACAACGACCTGGCGCTCGGTCGCATCGTCGAGGGCATCTCGAAGACGAAGTTCTGGGAGAGCACGGCCATCTTCGTGCTGGAGGACGATGCGCAGAACGGTCCGGATCACGTGGACTCGCACCGGTCGCTGCTGCTCGTGATCTCACCGTGGGCCCGCGCGGGCGCGCATCACCGCTTCGTCAACACCACCGACGTGATCGCCACGATGGAATCGATCCTCGACCTGAAGTCGCTGTCGCCGTACGACCACTACGGCCGTCCGCTGCGCGAGATCTGGCGCACCGAACCCGACCTGCGCCCCTACGCCGCGCTGATCCCCGCGACGCCGCTCACGGAGAAGAATCCGTCGCGCGGCACCGGTGCGATCGAGTCACGCAAGCTCGACCTGCGCTACGAGGACGTGGCCGAGGAAGACGCGTTCAACCGCATTCTCTGGTATACGATCAAGGGCACGAAGGTGCCGTACCCCGGCCCCACGCGCATGTCCGCCGCCGAGGTCCTGCGCAGCTGGTGAGATCCTGACGCGGCACTGCTCTACGCGGAAGCGCAGAGGAGCGCAGAATTCGCAGACAATTGATGGGGAACTGCTCCCGAGTGGCTGAGAGCAGTTCCCATCATCCTGCTGTCCTCTGCGTGTCCTGCGTCCCTCGGCGATTCCGCGTATCGCAGTTCAGGGCGCCGATTCGTGGAACGCGAGTGCCGTGACCCGGTCGACGGTCCAGCGCTGCGCCCATTCACTTTCGAAGAGGATGACCGGGTTGCCGAGCGTGTCGTAGATGCGCAGGCGACCCGGTTCGGCGGCGAGACGATCGATGTCGGCGTCCTTGCCCGTGACCCAGCGTGGGTAGCGCGCACTGATCGGCTCCAGCTTGCAGCGTGTGCCGTACTCGTGTTCGAGGCGGTGCAGCATCACGTCGAACTGCAGCACACCGACGGCGCCAACGATCGGCGTGGGCTGCGACACATCAGATTGTGACGTGTAGAACACCTGCGCGGCCCCTTCCTCGGTGAGCTGGCGCAGGCCGGCGTCGAGCTGCTTGCGCTTGATCGGGTCCTTCAGCACCACGCGCGCGAAGTGCTCGGGCGGAAAGCGTGGAATGTCGCTGAATTCGAGCTTCTCCCCCTCGGTGAGTGAGTCACCGATGCGCAGGTTGCCGCGGTCCATGATGCCGATCACGTCACCCGGCCACGCCTCTTCGATGATCGTCCGCTCGCGGGCCATGAACTGCTGCGGTGCGTTGAGGCGCACGGTCTTGCCGGTGCGGACGTGCATCGCCGGCATCCCCGCCTCGAACTTGCCGCTGCAGACGCGCACGAAGGCGATGCGGTCGCGATGCTTCGGGTCCATGTTCGCCTGGATCTTGAACACGAAGCCGGTGAACTCCTCCTGCGTCGGCTGCACCGGCCCGATCGTCGATTCGCGCGACGTCGGTGCGGGGGCCAGTTCGAGGAACTCGCGGAAGAACGGCTCCACACCGAAGTTCGTCAGCGCGCTGCCGAAGAACACCGGGACCAGGTCACCGGACAGGATCTCCTCGTGGTCGAACGGGTGGCCCGCCGCTTCCAGCAGTTCGAGGTCGTGCAGCAGCTGCTGATGCGCCTCGGGGCCGAGCAGCTCGATGATCTCCGGGCTGTCCAGCCGGCCTTCGTGGCCGGTGGCGCGCTTGGCGCCGTGATCTTCGCTGCGATCGAAGAGATAGATCTGTTCCTTGCGGCGGTCGTACACGCCGACGAAGCTGCCGTCGCGATGGATCGGCCAGGTGACGGGATGGCAGTTGATGCCGAGGTCCGTTTCCACGTCGCTCACCAGCTTGAGCGGATCCTCGCCCACGCGATCGCACTTGTTGACGAGGGCGAAGATCGGCATCCGGCGCCGCTTGCAGACCTGAAAGAGCTGCCGCGTACGATCCTCGACACCCTTACGGTTGTCGAGCAGCATCATGGCACTGTCGGCGGCCACGAGGGTCCGGTACGTATCCTCGGAAAAGTCTTCGTGCCCCGGCGTATCGAGCAGGTTGATGTGGTACCCCTCCCAGTTGAACTGCATCACGCTGGAGGTCACCGAGATGCCGCGCTCCTGCTCCAGCGCCATCCAGTCGGACGTCGCATGCCGCTGTGCGCGACGCGCCTTCACCGAGCCGGCCAGATGGATCGCGCCACCGTAGAGCAGGAGCTTCTCGGTGAGCGTGGTCTTGCCGGCGTCGGGATGACTGATGATGGCAAAGGTCCGCCGGCGCTCGATGGTGCTGGCGATGGTGGCGGAGGTCACTGGTGCGGTCATGGACTCGGACTCGGGTGGCGAAGCGCAACGCGCGCCTCGGCGAAAGCTACCGATTCCGGGGCGTGCATGCGCCGGGCACACCCATCAGGGCACTGGGGCTCGACCCACCGCTGCCATCACTGCCTGCACGGCGGCGGTCGGCGTGTGGGGTCAGGCCGCCTGCGCGCGCATGGCCTTGCGCAGACGCTTCTGCTCGTATTGCGCTTCATCGGCGGTCCGGAGGAGCGCCTCGACCTGTTCCGGCACGTCCGGGTCGAAGTGTGCCACGCCGAGGCTGATACCAAGGTGCCAGGCCTCGCTGGCGTTTGGTGCACGTTCGGCATTCGACTCGCCCGCCGCCGCGTTGATGCGATCGATGATGATCGACACGTCCTCGGGGCGCACGTCGATCGCGAGGATCGTGAATTCATCTCCGCCCAGTCGTGACACCAGATCGGTTTCGCGGAAAGTCGTCGTGAGGATGGCGGCGATGGTCTTGAGTGCCGCGTCGCCGGCGTTGTGGCCGAAGCCGTCGTTGACGGACTTGAACGAATCGAGGTCGCCGTAGAACAGGGCGCAGGGTTCGCCCTGTCGTGTCGCGAGCCGCAGCGCAGCGTCGGCCTGCTCGAGGAATCCACGACGGTTGTACAACCCGGTGAGCTCATCGCGCACCGACAGATGCTTGAGCCGCTCCTCGGTGGCCTTGCGATCGGAGATGTCCCGCGCCACGGCGACCAGTCCACCATGCGGCAGCAGCGTCAGTGACAGTTCCTGCGGGTAGAGCGCCCCGTCTCGCGCCCTGCCGGTGGCTTCGCCCTGCCAGAAGCCCACCTGCGTCACTTCCGGGATCGCCTCTCGGACGAGGCGCTGTGATTCGTCCGACTCGTACAGTGCGGACCACGGGGTCTGCAGCAGTTCGGCCGCCTTGTGGCCGTGCATCCGCGCGAACGCGTGGTTCACGAATTCGAGTGCGCCGCTGACGCCGGTGATGGCGATACCGTCGGCCGTGACGGCCACGGCGGCGGCGAGTTGCTGTCGCTCGCGATCGGCGTTACGACGTGCGGTGATGTCATGCCCGAGTGCGACGTAGCCGGTGATCACGTCGTCCTCGTCCAGCGATGGCGTGATCGTCAGCTCGATCCAGTACGGGGCGCCATCCTTGCGGTAATTGAGCACCTCACCACTCCATCCATCACCGGCACGCAGCGCCATGCGCATCTGCGAGACCGTCTCCACGTTGGTGTGTGTGCCCTGCAGCAGGTCGCCGGGGCGCTGGCCAAGCACCTCGTCGAGCGCGTAGCCGGTGAGGCGTTCCCACGACGGGTTCACCCAGGTCAACCGGCCACGCGTATCGGTCGTGGTGATCGCATAATCGCTCTGCCGCGCCACCACCGACAGTGTCTCGAGTTCTCGGGCCGCCGCGCGCGCACGGGTGATGTCGCTGAAGGTCGCCACCGCTGCCGGTGCGGAGAGCTCCTGCTCGGCGCCCATCGGGCGCGCATTGACCGACAGCCACACCGTCTGTCCGTCATCGCGGCGCAGCTCCATCACCTCACCATCGACCGAGACCGCGCCCAGTCGCGCCCGTGTGATCGGATGTCGCTCGCGGTCGCCAGGCGACTCGGCGGCGCTCCATTGGGCGTCGAGCATCGCACCGGCAGCCATCTGCTCGTCGGTGAGCCCGAGAATGCGACGGGCGCTGGCATTCCACGTGATCGTTCGTCCTGCGCGGTCCTGCACCACCACCCCTTCCGCCAGGGCATCGATGATCGCGCGGTTGCGCGACTCGCCTTCAGCCAGCCTGACCTGCAGCGCCTTCTGCTCGGTGATGTCCTGCAGCAGCGTGGAGACAGTGGCCACCCGACCGTCAGGGCCGCGATGGGCAATGAGCGTCTGCACCATCGTGCGCGCCACGCCACCGCGATTGCGCATCGAGACTTCTCCCTGCCACAGCCCGCGGCGGATGGCACGCGGGAAGCCCACGTCGCGCAGCTGGCGCACGGACGCGGGGGCGAGCAGATGTGCGGCGTGGGTCCAGTCGCGGCGACGGACGTGCTGCAGGTGCAGTTCCGCCGCCGTATTCGCGTACAGCACCTCACCCATCAGTGAGAACACCGCCACGGCGTCCGGCGTGGCATCGAGAATCGCCGTCAGGCGTGACAGTTCGTTGGCGCGCTCCTCGATGTGGTCCCGCTGCTCGATGAGCGTGGTCTGCTGCGCCATCAGCTCCTCCTGCTGCTCCATCAGAGTTTGCTGCTGGGTCTGCAACGTGTCGTTCTGCATCTCCTGCTGCACGGAGTTCTGGTACATCTCTTCCGCTTTCGCGTACAGTTCCGCCTTCACGGCTTCCTGGTCCGCGATGAGCTGGCCGATGGCACGCGTGGCAGGGTGGAACACGAATCGTGCTTCGAGGGCGAGGACGACGAGAAGCAGGCAGACGAAGCCGACGGCAATCTGCTGCGTCGTCCGCACGTATCGTCGGTGCCGAGCGTCGAGGCGCTGCATGTAGCTGTCGAGCTGTGCGATCAGGCGCGCGCCGGTTGCACCCGCGGAATCGGCGAGCACGGCACGCTCCGCCGGCTCGCGGCTCCGGGTGAGGCGGCCCACGGTGGTCGCGAGTTGCTGGCGGATGGGTTGCATCCGGTCGAGGGACGGTGCGTCGGCGGCGTGCATGGGCTGCAGTCCAGTGGGCTGGGACCCCTGCACGAGGGCGTCGAATCCGGCCTCCAACGCCGATACCTCCGTCGTCAGTGCTGCGATCGCGCGCGCCTGCGGAGCGGATGCCTCGGTGCCACCGTGCGCCGCGCGGACAGCCTCGGTGATGACGCGTTGCGTCAGCATGCGCTGTCGGCCGGTCAGGTTCGTGCGCCGTGCCGAGTCGCGCTCCTGCGACGCATGCAGACTGATGATCCACGCCGCCGCGATGCCGAGCGCGGCAATGAGGCTGAGACCAACGGCGTAGCTGCGCCCGAGGTGTGTGATGTTGTAGTTGGAGGTCGGTCGGACGGATGGGTCCATGGCGTGCACGATGCGTGGTCGAACGGCGTGATCGGCGTCTGGTCCCTCCGCCCATGGCCCAGAGGGTCGGTGCGCCGGGGAGACTTCTTGAGCCACGTGGACGGCGTCAGCGCCCCGGGCCAGGGTGCGCTGGCCGGATTCGACCGGGTTGACGACCGGGCCGCTGAACGGTATGTTTTGGGGCTTGTTCCGTGCCGCCCCCGCCCCCGGGGAGCGATCCACGTAGATGTCGGGGTCCGAACACTCAGAGGCAATGCCTACCATCAATCAGCTCGTCCGCCGGTCCCGCAAGGACGTGGTGGAGAACAGCAAGTCGCCGGCGCTCAAGTCGAACCCGTTCAAGCGTGGTGTCTGCACGCGCGTGTACACGACGACGCCGAAGAAGCCGAACTCCGCGCTCCGCAAGGTCGCCAAGGTTCGCCTCACCAACCAGATCGAAGTCATCGCGTACATCCCGGGCGAAGGCCACAACCTGCAGGAGCACTCGATCGTGCTCGTGCGCGGTGGTCGCGTGAAGGACCTCCCGGGCGTGCGGTATCACATCGTGCGCGGTTCGCTCGACGCCTCGGGCGTGAACGGCCGTAACCAGAGCCGTTCGAAGTACGGCACCAAGAAGCCCAAGGCGGGCCAGCCGGCGAAGACCGCCGCGAAGGGAGGCAAGAAGAAGTGAGCCGCCGCAAAAAGTCCGTCAAGCGCATCATCCTGCCTGATGCCCGCTACGACAGCCAGACTGTCAGCAAGTTCATCAACAACCTGATGCTGCAGGGCCGCAAGGCCACGTCAGAGAAGATCTTCTACGCCGCCATGGACCTGGTCGAAGCACGCACCAGCCAGCCTGGCGTGAACATCTTCAAGCAGGCGCTCACCAACCTGAAGCCGGTCGTGGAAGTGAAGAGCCGCCGCGTCGGTGGTGCCACGTATCAGGTGCCGGTCGAAGTCCGTCCCGATCGCCGCACGGCGCTCGCGATGCGCTGGCTGATCAGCTACTCGCGCGACCGCAACGAGAAGTCGATGCCGGAGCGTCTGGCTGCCGAAGTCATCGCCGCCAGCAAGGGCGAAGGCAACGCAGTCAAGAAGAAGGAAGACACGCACCGCATGGCCGAGGCCAACAAGGCCTTCGCGCACTACCGCTGGTAAGCGGTGCAGACTGTGCAGTCAGCAACACGCCTCCCGGATCGGGGGGCGTTTTGCGTTTGATGCCATGTCCCGACCGGTGCCATCTTGGACCACGGCGTGCGAGCCTTGCGCCCGGGTGCCACACCACCGACGATTCGCCATGACCCGTTTTTATATACCGCGCCTCGCGGTCCTGAGTTGTGCCGCGATATCGGCTGTAGCGTCCACGCTGTCGGCGCAGGCCGCTGCGCCCAGCTGGCCTGAGCGCGCGATCCGCCGCGACATCCCTCTCACCAACGCGATTCGCGCGGCCCACGCCGCCGGCACCCGGGACTCGTCCGGACGCCCCGGCCCGAAGTACTGGCGGCTCCGCACCGACTACGTCATCCGCGCCCGGCTCGACGTGCCGGCGCAGCGACTCAGCGGAGTGGCCACCATCACGCTGCACAACGACAGCCCCGACTCGCTCACGCAGGTCGCGTTGCGGCTCGATCCCAACCACTTCATCGCGTCCAACCCGCGCGCACTGCCCTGGGTGCCGTCACAGCTCACCGATGGCATGGTGATCAACGGCATCCGCATCAACGGTGCGCCGGTACAACTCGATGCCGCGCCGTCACGCGCGGCTCGCCCTGCCGTGCCGGTGGCGGTGAATCTTCGCGCCACGCTGGCGCGCCTGCTGCTGGCCACCCCCATCGCGCCACGCACCACCGCGACGCTCGAGATCGAGTGGAATCACGCCATTCCCGGCGGGCCCGGTTCCGGCCACCGCATGACGCAGCGCTGGGCCGACTCGCTCTTCCAGCCGACGCAGTGGTTTCCGCGCGTGGCCGTCTACGACGACCTGCGTGGATGGGACCCGGAGCAGTACCTCGGCCCATCGGAGTTCTACAACAACTTCGGCCGCTACGACGTGACGATCGACGTGCCGGCAGGCTGGATCGTGAGTGGCACCGGCACGCTGCAGAATCCGCAGGAGGTGCTCACGGCCACGGCGCGCGGACGACTTGCTCGTGTACTCGAGAGTGACTCCACCGTGACCATCGTCGGCCCCGCCGAGATCGGGCCCGGTGTCGCGACTGCCGTCGGCGATCGGCTGCGCTGGCGCTTCGTGGCCGACAGTGTGAACGACTTCGCCTGGGCCACCGCGAAGAAGTTCGTCTGGCAGGCCACGCGCGCGACGATTCCCGGCAAGGGGCCGGTGCCCGTGCATCAGTACTTCCTCCCCGGCCGCGCGTCGCTGTTCGCCAATGCGCTGCCCGTCACCCGCCACGCACTCGAGTTCTATTCGCAACTCTGGTTCCCGTACCAGTTCCCGCAACTCACGCTGCAGGATGGGCCGAGCGCAGGCATGGAGTACCCGATGGTGATCAACTCCAACGTGGGTGCGGCCGATCACGAAACGGGGCACCAGTGGTGGCCGATGGTCGTGAGCAACAACGAGACGTGGTACGGCTGGATGGACGAGGGGTTCAATCAGTACATGAACATCCTCTCCGCCGCCGATGCCGCGAAGAAGCCCGCCAATCTCGATCGGCTCGGCCAGTCGTACGGACAGATCAGCGGCAGCGAGTCGGAGCCGCCGATGATGTGGAATGCCAACTTCGCCGGCCCCTCGTACGGCTTCACCACCTACAGCAAGACGCCACTGATGCTCTCCATGCTCGGAGGCGTGGTGGGTGACAGTGCCGTGCAGCGCGCGCATCGCGAGTGGGCCACCGCGTGGCTGTTCAGGCACCCGTCGCCCTGGGACTACATGTTCTTCATGAACAAGGCACTCGGCCGCGACCTGGGCTGGTTCTGGAACGCCTGGCTGTTCACGACGGAGCGTGTGGACGGTTCGATCACCGACATGCGGACACGCGGTGCACAGACCACCGTGACCGTGCGACAGGATGGACAGATGCCCTCGCCGGTGGTGCTGCGCGTTCGCTTCGCCGCGACCGGTGCGAAAATCACGCCGATGAAGAACGCCGTGATGATCGACAGCGTCACCGCCGAGGTGACCTGGCCGGTGGATGTGTGGTTCAGCGGCCGCCGCACATTCGATGCGGTGCTGCAGTTCGGTCGCCGTCCGATCGAGCAGGTGCTGTTCGATCCCGGGTGTCGTTTCCCCGACCGCGATCCGTCCGACAACGTCTGGCCGCGCAGTGCTGCGGCTCCTGCCACCACCGCCTCTCTCTGCTCACGATGATCTCGTACCTCAGGATGTCCGCCCGTCGGCTTGCACGCACTGGTGCCGTGGTGGCATGGACCGTCGTGTCGTCGCAGCTGGCAGCACAGCAGCCGGCCGCGCCGGCACCGACGATGCTGTTGCGTCCTGCGCGTGTGTTCGATGGCACCGGTGCTGCGCCCGTGAGCGGCGCGGTCGTGCTCGTGCAGAATGGACGGATCACCGCCGTCGGTCCGGCCGCCAGTGTGAAGGCACCGTCGGATGCGGTGATCGTGGATCTGCCCGGCATGACGCTGATGCCCGGCATGATCGACCTGCACTCACATGTGCTGCTGCATCCGTACAACGAGACGAACTGGAACGATCAGGTGTTGAAGGAGTCGCTCGGACTGCGCGTGGCCCGTGCCACGGTGCACATGCAGCGCACGCTGCGCGCC
Source organism: Gemmatimonadaceae bacterium (assembly GCA_031411975.1). Taxonomy (GTDB): domain Bacteria; phylum Gemmatimonadota; class Gemmatimonadetes; order Gemmatimonadales; family Gemmatimonadaceae; genus JACMLX01. Next base: position 8,602 of record JANOCB010000084.1, on the reverse strand, counting down.
GGCTTCACCACGCTGCGTGACCTCGGTACCGAAGGCGCGGGCGATGCGGATGTGGGACTGAAGCGCGCCGTGGAGCAGGGCATCATCGAGGGGCCGCGCATGATCGTCACCACGCGGGCGATCGTCATGCGTGGCAGCTACGGGCCGAGTGGTTTTGCGCCGGAAGTGGACGTGCCACAGGGGGCGCAGGAAGCCGGCGGACCCGAGGAGCTGTCGCAGGTCGTGCGCGACCAGATTCGCCGCGGAGCCGACTGGATCAAGATCTACGCCGACTATCGCTGGGGGCCGAACGGTGCGACGCGTCCCGGGTTCACGCAGTCGGAGCTTGCGCTCGTCGTCGAGATCGCGGAGATGAGCGGACGCCATGTCGTGGCGCACGCCAACTCGCCGGAAGCGATGCGTCGTGCGGTCATGGCTGGTGTGAAGACCATCGATCATGGCGATGATGGCACGCCGGACGTGTTCCGGCTGATGAAGGAACGCGGCGTGGCACTGGTGCCGACCGTCTCGGCCGGCGACGCGGTGCTCCAATACGGCGGCTGGAAGAAGGGCAGTGCGCCCGAGCCGGCGCGGATCGCGTCCAAGCGCGCGAGCGTGAAGGCGGCGATGGAGGCCGGTGTGACGATCGCCAACGGGAGCGACGTCGGCGTGTTCGCACACGGCACCAACGCGCGGGAACTCGTCATGATGGTGGAGTACGGCATGACACCCGTGCAGGCGCTGGTCTCGGCCACCAGCGTGGCCGCGAAGGTGCTCGACATGGGCGACCGTCTGGGTACCGTGGCCCCCGGCATGCTGGCCGATCTCGTGGCGGTGGAGGGCGATCCGACGCGTGACATCACGGCCGTCGAGCGCGTGCGTTTCGTGCTGAAGGATGGCCGGACGGTCACGGGAGTGGCTGCCACGGGAGCCAATCGCTGAGTTCGGCATCGCCGGTGCGAGGAGGTGGCGCGGACGGCATCGGCGCAGCGGCCAGGGCGCCGGGTGGCACACAACTTGAGTTTCCATTTCGGGACGCTGTGCGTCGAGACAGCGATCATGTCGAATCCCGAGACTGCCGTGATGACCCTGCCGGTGCCGCACCCTGATGTGGTGGCCCGCACCCTGCCTGATGGCAGCGTGCTTTTTCATCCCCAGACCGAGGTCTACTTCGGCCTCAACGAGACGGGGACCGTGATCTGGTCCGCGCTCGCTGCCGGTGCCGCCACCGAGGAAGCGCTGGTCGGCGCCGTGCTTGGCCGCTGGCCCGACGCGCCGCGCACCGATGTGTTCTGTCACGTGCGCGAGTTGCTGGCCGACCTGTCCATCGAAGGGCTGCTCATCGACACCGCCGTCGCCCCGGGGTGATCGTCGCGGCGGTTCGCAAGACGCGTGCGGCGGTCGACCTCCTCCATGCCGCGGTCGCGGTTCATCGGGCGCGTCGCGCCGTGTCCCGCACCCCGCTCGGTGGGCTGGTGCAGCCAGGGCCCTCCGACATGCCCGCGGACGTGGTGTCGCGGCTCGACGCCGCAGAGCAACGGGTGGCCGCGCGCTGGGGGGCGGCCGTGGACCGGGCGCTCCGCTGGACCCCCGGTGACTCCGCCTGCCTGGTGCGGGCCAGCGCTCTCCGGGACCTCGTGGTGGTGCGTGGTCTGCCCCGCGCCACGGTCCGGATCGGGGTCCGCCGCGGGAGCGACGGCTTCGCGGCGCACGCCTGGGTGGAGCAGGATGGCATTCCAATAGCCGAGCCTGTTAGGTTACAGGGTGGCTTCGCCTCGCTGGACGGTGTGACCCTTCGGTAGCCGGAGCGTCAGTGAGTCGAAGGGTGGTCGCCGGGGCTTGTCTCCTCGCCGCGCGTCCGACACTTTTTGGTTGCCTACTGAGAGGTATCCCATGTACGAACGTCCGCGCCTCGAGCGCTACGGCACGTTTCGCGAATTGACGCAGGTGTCGCTGAATCTCGGCGCGTTCGCCATGAATGCGAACGTCGTCAACGGGACAGTGGCGTCGTGCGACTGCATCCCGGGCGAGCCGCCTCCGGGTGGCGCGCGTTCCTGATGTGATGCTGACCGCTCCGGCTGCCGATCTGGCGCCTGGGCGGTTTCGTGCGTTCGGCGGGGTGCTGCAGAGTGACCGCCCACTTCCCGGCCTGCCTGTCGCCGCTGCTGCGGACGACGGGCAGTTTCCGTTCTGGTGTCTGGTGACCCACGACACCGACGCCGCACCCGCACACACGCCGGAAGCGATGATCGCCGGCCGACTGACGTATGCGAGCGGTCCGATCGTCACGCTCTCGGAGCACCGCGCCACAGCGGAACTCCTGATCAGCGACACCGGCCGGTTCACGATCGATACCGAGGCCCGGATCATCCGCCACCTCGCGCCAGCGGGCGTCGATCGCGCCGCCGTGGCCCTCGATCTGATCGGCGTGGTGCTGCCGTATGCCATGCACCGCGAGGGTGCGTGGTGCATGCACGCCAGCGCCGTGCAGACGCCGCAGGGCGCGGTGGCATTCGTCGCGACGCGTGGCACCGGAAAGTCCACACTCGCTGCCGCCTGCGTGCAGGCCGGGTGCGCGCTGGTGGCTGACGATGTCGTGGTGCTGCGCGAACAGGCGGGAGTGGTGACCGTCACGCCGTCGGGGGTGCCGCTGCGACTGCGCGCGGAGACCGCGCGTCACGTCGGTGTGCACGCCGATGATGCCGATGGCTGGGGCAAGGTGCGGGTGGCGGGTCCGCGTCCTGATTCGGTCCTGCCGCTGGCTGCCGTGTACCTCCTCAGCGCGGCATCGCCGGAAGATCCGGTGGAGCGGGTGGAGCGCGGCACACGCGCCGCGGCACTTGCGCTGTTCACGAACGGCAAGATCACCGAGTTGCTCGGCGGCGTGGCGGCAGGTGAGGCGCTGGGTCGCTGCGTGAGGCTGGCCGGGTTGGCGCCGGTGTTCGACCTGGCGGTGCCGCGCGACCTCGCGCGGTTGCCCGATGTCGTGCAGGCGCTGCTCCAGTGGCATGTCGCACCGCGTCCCAGCTCGCTGTCCCTATGAGCGCTGCATCCGACGCCGTCGTCGCGCTGCGCGGTGTGACCAAGTCGTTCCGTGCGGATCGCGCATTGCTGCGTCGCCTGCGTGGCGCGCCGGGCACGGCGCCTCGTGCGGTGCTCGACGATGTCTCGCTGGACGTGTCGCGTGGCGAAATCTTCGGACTGGTCGGCGCCAACGGTGCCGGCAAGACCACGCTGCTGAAGATCCTCTCCACCGTGCTGCTGCCGGATCATGGCACCGTGCACATCGACGGTGTCGATGCGCTCGCACATCCGGCACAGGTCCGGCACAGGCTGGCCGTGGTGCCGGCCGATGAGCGCGCACTGTTCTGGCGCATCAGCGCCACCGAGAATGTCCGTCTCTTCGCGTCGATGTACGGCATGACGGGCGCCGACCGCGATCAGGCGGTGGCCCGCGCACTCGACCTGGTGGGGCTCGGCAGCACCGGACGACAGCAGGTCGGCAGTTTTTCGTCCGGGATGCGACAGCGCACACTGATCGCGCGGGCGCTCGTGACCCGACCGCCGATCCTGATTCTCGACGAGCCCACGCGCAGTCTCGATCCGATCACGTCGCGCGAGCTGCGCACGTTCATTCGCGACGTGCTCTGCACGCAGTTGGGCGCCACGGTGCTGCTCGCCACGCACAGCACCGAGGAAGCGCTGCAGTTGTGCGATCGCGCCGCGCTGCTGGTGCGAGGGCGCGTGGTCGCCACCGACACCCTGTCGCGATTGCATGCCGCAGTCGGTGGTGCACGCGTGCGCGTGCGCGTCGATGCACAGCACGAATCACGGGCCCGTGCGCTGTTGCACCTGCCGGTGGATGTGATCTCGACGGCGCAGGACGGGCTCGTGACGCTGGCCGCCACACTGCCCGATCTCGGGCATGCCCCCGTGGTGGTGGAGGCGCTGGTGCGCGCGGGTGTCCGGGTGGCGGAGTTCGCCCCCGTGCCGGTGACGCTTGCCGACATGCTCGACGCGGTGTCCACGCCGGCGTACGTGCCCGAGGTGGTGCAGCATGCATAGGCTGCTGGCCGTGGCGCGCGCCTACACACTCAGCATGGTCACGTACCGGACGCGAACACTCGTGAGCCTGCTGTCGGTGCTGGTGGCGGTGGTGCCGGTGTATTTCGTGGCCGGCGCGCTGCAGCCACTGGCCGCGAAGGCGATCGCCTCCGAGTCCACCGAATATTTTACCTACCTGATCGTGGGGACGGTGGCGTCATTCGTGATTGCCGAGTCGGTGTCGGCGATCCCGTCGCTGATCAACAGCTACATCGCCTCGGGCACGCTCGAACAGCTGCTGACGACGCCGATCCGCTGGCCCGCACTGATCGGTGGACTCAGCGCATATGGTTACGGCTGGGTGGCACTGCGTGCGCTGGTCCTGCTGGTGACGGCATGGGTGTGGGCAACATCCACCATTGCGTGGCCGCGGATGCTGGAGTTCGTGCTGATCATGGCGTTGCTCGCGGTGGCGTATGCCGGAGTGGGACTGCTCGCCGGCGCGCTGGTGCTGGGCGTGCGCTCATCGCTCTTCGTGCCGCAGGCCGTGGCGGCAATTTCATCACTGCTTGGCACCGTGTACTTCCCGGCCGGTGTGCTGCCGCCAGCCGTGGCACCATTCGCCGCGTGGATTCCGATGACCCCGGCGCTGCGGGCGGCCCGTCAGGTGCTGCTGCGCGATGCGCCGCTGATGCAGGTGATGCCCGATGTGCTGCAGCTGCTGCTGTGGGCCGTCAGCGGCGCCGTGATCGGTGGGACAGTGTTTCATCTGGCGCTGCAGCATGCGCGCCGGAACGGGACACTCACGCAGTACTGACCGGCCCGATGCTCTCCCCGCTGACTGCGCCGATGGCGCTGGCGCTGCTCACGCCTTCAGCGCGTGTGCTGGCGGCAGCCGCGAAGCCCGGAGGCGTCGAGCCGCGCTCGCTGCCATGGGTGGAGCTGCACTGGCCGACGCTGGTGTCGCTGATGGTCTACGAGCGAGCCGAGTCGCAGGTGTGGGACCTGCTGCGCCGTGTGCCTGACCTGGTGCCGGAGGACGTGCGCGGCGCGGTGCAGGGGATGGCGCGGGTGTCACGCTTCCGGGCCGCGGCGTTGAGCGATGCGGTCGCCGAGGTCGTGGACGTGCTGGAGGCGTCGTCGGTGCCGGTGCTCTGGCTGAAAGGGGCGGCGCTCGCCATGCAGCGCGCGGAAGGGTTCAGTGTGCGGGGGATGGGTGACGTCGACCTGCTGGTGGCGCCGGCGGATCAGGCCCGGGCCCGGACCGCCCTCTCGGTGGCGGGCTGGACGACGCCGGCGGTCCCGGGGTACGAGTGGCACCATCACGATGCGCCGATGGTCCGGTCGGGCGGGGCACGGCTCGAACTGCACTCTTCGCTCTTTCCGCCAAACCATCCGTTTGCCGACGACGCGGCGGACGACTGGCTGTCGCGGGGTGAGGAGGTTCGGTGGGGGGAGCGTCGGGTTCGGGTGCTGCCGCGGCCGTGGCATGTGGTGCATGCCTCGACCCACTGGGCGTGGAACCACAGCGGTCAGGTGGGGAGCTGGCAGTATCTCCACGACATGCACCGGCTGACGGAGGGCTGGAAGCCCGAGGGGCCGGAGTGGGACGCGGTGCTGGAGCACGCCGGCCGGATCGGCGCGCAGCGACCGGTGGGGTGGGGGGTGTGGAGCGCGCACCGGCTGGCCGTCCTGCCCGTGAGCGAGGCGGTGGTGCACCGGTTGCGGGGGCCGGCGCGTGCGTGGGACGGGATGGTGGAGCGGCAGTGGGTGCTGGCGGCGTTTCATTCGCCGGCGGGGAGTCCGTCGGTGCAATGGACACAATTCTGGTGGCGGCGCGCGATGCAGGGGCTGGGTGACGCGGCGGGCCAGTGGCCCTGGGTGGCGGGCCGGGCCGTGGTGATGCCGACCCCGTCTGAGGAGGCGCCGGCCGCCGCCCGCCTCTCGCGGAACCGGTGGTCGAACTGGCACCGACACCTGCTGCGCCTGCTGCAGAGTTGAGGCGCTGAACCCTCGGCGCATGTATCTGCCGGGCATTGACTTGGGGGCCTCTGCGGCTAATTTCACCAATCTGTCTCGCACAAAAGATGACGGCGGCGCCTATGGCTGCTGCGGCATCACCAAATGAGACGTCGCCACTGGCGGCGCGCCTTGGGTCCCCACGCAGTCCGCGTGTACCCGGCGGCAGCGAATGGATATCGGCCCCATCGGGGTGCCTGGATCCATTCGGTTTTTTGTTGGAGTCAACTGGCTATCAAGCCTCATCTGAGAGTTTCCGAGAATGGCTCGCACCACACCGCTTCTGTACTACCGCAACATCGGCATCATGGCGCACATCGATGCCGGCAAGACGACGACGACCGAGCGCGTTCTCTACTATACCGGCAAGAGCTACAAGATCGGCGAAGTGCATGATGGTGCTGCCACCATGGACTGGATGGAGCAGGAGCAGGAGCGCGGCATCACGATCACCTCGGCTGCCACCACCTGTTTCTGGATGCGTCACGGCCAGAGCCACGAGAAGGGTGAAGGTCCGGAATACCGCATCAACATCATCGACACGCCGGGTCACGTGGACTTCACCGTGGAAGTGGAGCGCTCGCTGCGCGTCCTCGACGGTGCGGTGACGCTGCTCGACTCCGTGGCCGGTGTGGAGCCGCAGACCGAAACGGTGTGGCGCCAGGCTGACCGCTACGGTGTGCCGCGCCTGATCTTCTCGAACAAGATGGACCGTGTGGGTGCGAACTTCGAGCGGTGCGTGGAGATGATCCGCGACCGCCTGACGAAGGCCGCCTATCCGCTGCAGCTCCCCGTGGGTTCGGGTGAGCTCTTCACGGGGCACATCGACGTCATCGAGCGCAAGCAGTACATCTTCGACGACGCCACCATGGGCAAGACATTCGCCGTGGTGGAGCCGGCCACGGAGTACGTCGAGGCGATGGAGAAGGCGCGCGCCGACGTGATCGACGCCGTGGTCGACCAGGACGAAGCGCTGATGGAGCGCTACCTCGGTGGTGAAGAGCTGACGATCGACGAGATCCGCAGCTGCATCCGCAAGGCGACGATCGCCAATACGATCGTGCCGGTGCTGTGCGGTGCGAGCTTCAAGAACAAGGGCGTGCAGGCACTGCTGGACGCCGTGATCGACTATCTCCCGGCGCCGACCGAAGTGGCCGCCATCAAGGGCCACCTGCCGGGGCAGGACGAGCAGCAGGAAGAGCGGTTCGTCACCGACGAAGCGCCGTTCGCGGCCCTGGCGTTCAAGATCGCGACCGACCCGTTCGTCGGAAAGCTGACGTTCTTCCGCGTCTATTCCGGCGTGCTGAACGCCGGCTCGTACGTGTACAACAGCACGAAGGACAAGCGGGAGCGCGTCGGTCGCCTGCTGCAGATGCACGCCAACAAGCGTGAGGAAATCGAGGAAGTGCGCGCCGGCGACATCGCCGCCGCGATCGGCCTCAAGGACACGCGCACGGGTGACACGCTCTGCTTCGAGGAGAATCCGATCATCCTCGAAGCGATGAAGTTCCCGAACCCCGTCATCGACGTCGCCATCGAGCCGAAGACGAAGGCCGACCAGGACAAGCTGGCCATCGCGCTGCAAAAGCTCGCCGAGGAAGACCCGACGTTCCGCGTCGCGACGAACCCGGAGACGAGCCAGACGATCATCTCGGGCATGGGCGAGTTGCACCTCGAGATCCTCGTGGACCGCATGCGTCGCGAGTTCAAGGTCGAGGCCAATGTCGGTGCGCCGCAGGTGGCGTATCGCGAGACGATCAAGAAGCGCGTCGACAAGGTCGAGGGAAAGTTCGTCCGTCAGTCGGGTGGCAAGGGCCAGTTCGGTCACGTCGTCATCAACGTGATGCCGGCCGAGCAGGGACAGGGCTTCGTGTTCGAGGACAAGATCGTCGGCGGCGTGATTCCGCGCGAATACATCAAGCCGATCGAAGCGGGCATCCGCGAAGCACTCGAAGGCGGCATCCTCGCCGGCTATCCGATGGTGGACGTCAAGGTCGAGCTGGTGTACGGCTCGTACCACGAAGTCGACTCGAGCGAAATGGCGTTCAAGATCGCCGGCTCGATGGCCATCAAGGACGGCGCGCGCTCGGCCGGCGCGATCATCCTCGAGCCGATGATGAAGGTCGAAGTCGTGAGCCCGGAGAACTACATGGGCGACGTGCTGGGTGACCTCAGCTCCCGTCGTGGCAAGATCGGTGGCATGACGCAGCGCGGTGAGGCGCAGGTGATCGACGCCACCGTGCCGCTCTCGGAGATGTTCGGGTACAGCACCCGCCTCCGCAGCATGTCGCAGGGCCGTGCGGTGTACTCGATGGAGTTCTCGCACTACGAAGAAGTGCCGAAGTCGAAGGCCGAAGAAATCATCAACAAGCAGAAGCCGTAAGGCTGCACTGATCACTACACAGGACGAGAGGAAGCAGTCATGGGCAAGGCAAAGTTCGAGCGGAACAAGCCGCATCTCAACGTGGGCACCATCGGGCACGTCGACCACGGGAAGACGACGTTGACGGCGGCGATCACGGCGATTCAGGCGAAGAAGGGACTGGCGCAGTCGATGGCG
>JANOCB010000083.1:0-9179 GCA_031411975.1 Gemmatimonadaceae bacterium | reverse complement strand
GGGGTGTTCTTTGGGGGGGTGACTCTGCGGGGGGGACTGTGGGGGGGTGCCTGGGCGCCCCCCAACCCGCGGGTACCCCGAGCCACCCCGGTCGAGCGTAGGCAATCGAGCCCGCGTCTGCTGCCCGGCTACGGTTCCGCGCGCAGGCTATCGATGACGATCACCCCGCCGGCGTCCACTTCCTGCTGCCCGTAGGAGATGCGCCGAGGGTAGCCGAGCTTGGCGTCGTAGGTGACCTCCAGGCGCGACGGCAGGTCGCGGGCTTCGCGCCGGATGAGCGCGAAGAGCGAGTCCACGGGCAGCTGGAATCGTGTCGATTCCGACTCGCCGGTCCGGCGATTGGTGACGGTCACCACCATGCCGTTGCGGACGCTCACGAGTCGCGGCTGACCGGCACTGAGGCAGAAGCAGTATACGGTGCCGACGAACGTGTAGTTCGTCAGCCGCGCCTCCTTCCATGCGGACTCGGCCGCAGAAAGACGCCGCAGTTGTGGAACCGGCGCCGTGGGATCGGCGCGGCTGCACGCCGTAAGCAGCGTCGCCACGACGAGATACAAACGGCGGCGCACATCGGAGCTCATGGGTCGTCGTCCTCCGCGGGATTGGCGTTCGGGTGTGTACCGCCGCCACCCGCATCCGGTCACGTAACCATCGATGCCATTCGTCAACAGTTTTGTTGACGAATCCAGATACCCGACTAGTTTGCTCGCCATGGAAGAGATGGGGACGTCGCTCGTTGGATACCGCGGCATTCAGGCCGAACTGCTGCTGGCGCTCAAGAAGCACCAGCCGCTCACGGCGCGGGAGCTGGCGGCGCGGTTCGACCTGACGCCGAACGCGATGCGCCGGCATCTGGAGACGCTCGAGGCCGCCGGGATCGTCCGGCACACCCGCGAGGTTCGTGGTGTGGGGGGCCCTGTGCATGCCTTCACGCTCACCGGTGCCGGCGAGCAGCTCTTCCCGAGACAATACGCCGCCGTATTGCTCGAGACACTGGAGTCGATCGCCGCCGAGCATGGGCGCGGTGGCGTGTCGGACTTCTTCCGCCGGAAGTGGACGGTGCTGGCGGCCGATGCGGCGCCGGCACTGCAGCAGTTGCCGGTGTCCGAGCGGGTGCAGTTGCTCGCCGAGCTGTGGACCTCGCTGGGCTACATGGCAGAAGCCGATGTCGATGCCGAGTCGGGGCTGCCGGTGCTGCGGAAGCACAATTGCGCGATCCGCGCCGTCGCGGAGCAGTACCCGGAGATCTGTGCCACCGAGGCGGCGTTCATCGCCGACGTGATCGGCATCCCGGCCCAACGTCGCCAGCACATTCTGGCGGGGTGCAACACCTGTGAATACGTGGTGGGTCGTGCGCAGCACGCACCCGCAGAGCTGGCAACAAGCAACGCCGGTGACCGGCGTGGAGAGGCGTGACGCGATGAGCACTGAAATCGAGGCCCTCGTTGGCCGGGAGTACCAGTACGGCTTCGTGACGGACATCGAATCCGACACGATCCCGCCGGGCCTGAGCGAGGATGTGGTCCGCCTGATCTCCGCCAAGAAGGAGGAACCGGAGTGGCTGCTCGAGTGGCGACTCAAGGCGTACCGCCGCTGGCTGACCATGACGGAGCCGACGTGGCCCAACGTCCACTACCCGGCCATCGATTATCAGGCGGTCCGCTACTATTCCGCACCGAAGACGGCCAAGCCGCTCGGCTCGCTGGATGAGGTGGACCCCAAGCTCCTCGACACCTACAAGAAGCTCGGCATCCCGCTCCATGAGCAGAAGATGCTGGCCGGCGTGGCCGTCGACGCCGTCTTCGACAGCGTCTCGGTGGGCACCACCTACAAGGCCGAACTGGCCAAGCACGGCATCGTGTTCTGCAGCTTCAGCGAAGCCGTGCACGAACACCCGGAGCTGATCCGCAAGTATCTCGGCAGCGTCGTGCCCTACAGCGACAACTTCTTCGCCGCGCTCAACTCGGCCGTCTTCAGCGATGGCAGCTTCTGCTACATCCCGAAGGGTGTGAAGTGTCCGATGGAGCTGAGCACCTACTTCCGCATCAATGCCGCCGACACGGGCCAGTTCGAGCGCACCCTGATCGTGGCCGAGGAAGGGGCGAGCGTGAGCTACCTGGAAGGGTGCACCGCGCCGAAGCGCAGCACCAACCAGCTGCACGCGGCGGTGGTGGAACTGATCGCGCTGGACGACGCGACGATCAAGTACAGCACCGTGCAGAACTGGTATGCGGGCGACGAGAATGGCGTGGGCGGCATCTACAACTTCGTCACCAAGCGTGGCAAGGCGATGCGCAACGCCAAGATCTCGTGGACGCAGGTGGAAACCGGCTCGGCCATCACCTGGAAGTACCCGAGCGTGATCCTGCAGGGCGACAACAGCATCGGCGAGTTCTACTCGGTCGCGGTGGTGAACAACATGCAGCAGGCCGACACCGGCACGAAGATGATCCATGTCGGCAAGAACACGAAGTCGAACATCGTGTCGAAGGGCATCAGCGCCGGCCGCGGGCAGAACAGCTATCGCGGCATGGTGAAGGTGCTGCCGAAGGCGAGCGGCGCACGCAACTACACGCAGTGTGTCAGCATGCTGATCGGCAATGCCTGCGGCGCCCACACCTTCCCGTACATCGAGATCAACAACAACACGGCGACGCTGGAACACGAAGCGTCGACGACGAAGATCGGGGAAGACCAGATCTTCTACCTGAAGCAGCGCGGCATGAGCGCCGAGAACGCGGTCAGCATGATCGTCGCCGGCTTCTGCAAGGAAGTATTCAAGGAACTGCCGATGGAATTCGCGCTCGAAGCGCAGCAGCTGCTGGGCATCACCCTCGAAGGCTCCGTCGGCTGAGCCGGCCCCGATCATTCACCACCGAGACATCATCATGCTGGAAATTGCGAATCTGACGGCCACCGCCGGCGAGAAGGACATCCTGAAGGGCATCAACCTCACCGTGAACGCCGGCGAGGTACACGCGATCATGGGCCCCAACGGCAGCGGCAAGAGCACGCTGGCGCAGGTGCTGGCCGGTCACCCCTCGTACGAGGTCACCGGCGGCACAGTGCAGTTCGAGGGCGAGGACCTGCTGGAACTCGAGCCCGAGGAGCGCGCCCACAAGGGGGTGTTCCTGGCCTTCCAGTACCCGATCGAGATCCCCGGCGTGAGCAACGCCTACTTCCTCCGCAGTGCCTACAACGCCATGCGTGTGGCCCGCGGCGGCGAGGAAGTGGACCCGATGGAGTTCCTCGACGTGATGGAAGAGAAGCTCAAGATCGTCGAGATGACCGAGGACATGCTCTCGCGCAGCGTGAACATGGGCTTCTCGGGTGGTGAGAAGAAGCGCAACGAGATCCTGCAGATGGCGGTGCTGGAGCCGAAGCTCGCGATCCTCGACGAGACCGACTCCGGCCTCGACATCGACGCGCTGCGCGTGGTGGCCGAGGGGGTGAACAAGCTCCGCCGTCCCGACAACGCGGCGATCGTCGTCACGCACTACCAGCGCCTGCTGAACTACATCGTGCCCGACTACGTGCACGTGCTGGCACAGGGCCGCATCATCCGCAGCGGCGGCAAGGAGCTGGCGCTGGAACTGGAAGAGAAGGGCTACGACTGGCTGTTGCAGGAGGCGATGGCGTGACCATCCCGCATTGGCAGGCGGCCTTCGCCGCCCGCGCCGGTGGCAGCGACCCACAGTGGCTGACACCGATGCGCCAGACCGCGATGGCCTCGTTCAGCGCCCTCGGCTTCCCCACGCCGGCCCTCGAGGACTGGCACTACACGTCGCTGTCGTCGATCGCCGAAGTGCCGTTCACCGTGGGCGGCGGTGCCTCGTCCACTTCGGTGGCCGACCTCACGCCGTTCATGATCAACGCCGACTGGCCGACGCTGGTGCTGCTCAACGGCACCTTCTCGCCGTCGCTGTCGTCGATGGACACGCTGCCCGCCGGCCTGACCGTGCTGCCGCTGGCACAGGCGTGGACCGACCACCCCGGGCTGGTGCAGAAGCACCTCGGCAAGGTGGCGATCGGCGAACATGCGATGACGGCGCTGAACACGGCCATGATGCAGGAAGGCGTGTTCATCCACGCGCCGGCGAACACCGTCGCGTCAACGCCGGTGCACATCCTGCACGTGACCGATGCGGCGGCGGCGCAGTCCGCGACCTTCCCGCGAACGCTGATCGTCGCCGATCGCCTCGCGACCCTCACGGTCCTCGAGAGTTTCGTCAGCCTCGCCGACGTGGCCTACTTCACGAACCATGTGGCCGAGGTCATGCTCGGCGACGGTGCCACCGTGCATCACTTCAAGGTGCAGCGCGAGTCGGACCAGGCCACGCACGTGAGCACCACCGAAGCGCACCAGGGGCGTGACAGCCACTTCGTGAACTTCTCGATGGCGGTGGGGGCGAAGCTGAGCCGCACCAACGTCTACACGGTGCTGGACGGTGAGAACGGCGGCGCCACGCTCAATGGCCTGTACCTCGGCAAGGGCACGCAGCACACCGATCACCAGACGCGCATCGAACATGCGCAGCCCAACTGCTTCAGCCGCGAACTGTACAAGGGCGTCCTGGACGGGTCGTCGCGTGCCGTGTTCAACGGCAAGGTGTACGTGCATCCGATCGCGCAGAAGACCGACGGCAAGCAGAGCAACCACACGCTGCTGCTGTCGCCCGAAGCGCGCATCGACACCAAGCCGCAGCTGGAGATCTTCGCCGACGACGTGAAGTGCACCCACGGCGCCACGGTGGGGCGCATGGACGAAGCGGGCCTCTTCTATATGAAGAGCCGCGGCGTGCCGGCCGAGACCGCGCGCAAGCTGCTGACCTATGCGTTCGCCGCCGACGTGCTGGAAACGATCGAGGTGGAGGCGGTGAAGGACGCGCTGGAACAGCTCACACTCGAGCGCTACGCCGGCAGCAGTGCCCAACCGGCCCACGCCACCCGCGAGGGCTGAGGTGTCGGATCTCGACGAGCTCTACCAGAGCATCATCCTCGATCACAACCGCCGGCCGCGCAACTACGGCGAGCCGGCGAGCTGCAGTCATCACGCCAGCGGGCGCAACCCGCTGTGCGGCGATGAAGTGACCGTCTGGATGAGTGTCGAGCACGACGTCATCACCGACATCCGGTTCGTCGGGCAGGGCTGCGCCATCTCGAAGGCGTCGTCGTCACTGATGACGGAGGCGGTGCGCGGTAAGACGCGCGACGAGGCGCTCGCGATGTTCGACCGGGTGCATGAACTGCTCACCGGCAGGACCGACCCGATGGCGGAACGCAAGACACTGGGCCAGATCGCAGCCCTCGGTGGTGTGTCGCGCTTCCCGATCCGCGTGAAGTGTGCCTCGCTCGGCTGGCACGCCTTCCGCAACGCCTTGCTGCAGTCGGAGGGTGCCGCGTGAGTGATGCCGCTCCCGTCACCGGATTCGAAGCGGTGGCGCGCACCGACGACCTCCCGGTGAACAGCCTGCAGGCCGTGGTGCTCAGCAACGGCGACAAGGTCTGCCTGGTGCGCACCGCCGCCGGCTTCTGCGCCCTGGCCGATCGCTGCTCACATCGGGATTTCCCGCTGTCGGCCGGGGAAGTGACACCATCGGGGCTGCTCGAGTGTTCGTGGCACGGTGCGCAGTTCGATCCCGCCACCGGTGTGATGCTGACCGGCCCCGGCGGTGACGACGTGAAGACATACGAGGTGCGTGTCGATGGCGACACGATCCTGATTGCCCCGACGAGTGGTCACACATGACGTCCCTTGCTCCACGCAGTGATTTTCCCCTGCTCGCCGGTGCCCCGACGCTGCGCTACCTGGATTCTGCCGCCACGGCGCAGAAGCCGCAGGTGGTCCTCGACGCGATGCAGCACTTCTACGCGCACGACAACGCCAACCCGCATCGCGGCGCGTACGCGCTGTCCGCACGCGCGACCGAGCGGTATCACGACGCGCGCACCACGATCGCGCGGTTCATCGGCGCGACGGACGCCGACTGCACGCTCTTCGTGCGCGGCACCACCGAGGCGATGAACCTGGTGGCGTACGGGTGGGGTGATGCGAACATCGGTGTCGGCGATGCCATCGTCGTGACGGCGATGGATCACCACGCCAGCTTCGTGACCTTCCAGCAGCTGGCACGCCGCACCGGTGCCGAGTTCCGCATCGCGGAGCTGACGGCCGATGGACGGATCGACATGGCGTCGCTGGCATCGGTGCTGGATGCGCGTGTGAAGCTGATCGCCTTCCCGCACGTGTCGAATGCCCTCGGCACGATCAATCCGGTGACGGAGATCGTGGCCATGGCGCACGCGGTGGGCGCCGTCGTGGTCTGTGATGGCGCGCAGGCGGTGCCGCATCTCAGCGTCGACGTGGAAGCACTGGACGTGGACTTCTACGCCTTCAGCGGCCACAAGGTCGGCGGGCCGATGGGCATCGGCGTGCTCTGGGGACGACGCGCGCTGCTGGAGCGGATGCAGCCGTGGCAGTTCGGCGGCGACATGATCGAGATCGTCGGTGATCAGGAGACCACCTTCAACACACTGCCGCATCGCTTCGAAGCCGGCACGCCCAACGCCGCCGACGCGGTGGGACTCGCCGCCGCCTGCGACTATCTCACGGCACTCGGCATGCCCGCCGTACGGGAACACGAACGGGCGCTGACCGCCGTCCTCATGTCGGAACTGCAGGCGCTCGAGGGCATCCGGATCTTCGGTCCCATGAACGCCGACGACCGCAGCGGCGTGGTGAGCTTCGCGTTCGACGACGTCCACGCCCACGACCTGGCGACGATCCTCGATGAACACGGGGTGTGCGTGCGCGCGGGGCATCACTGTGCGCAGCCACTGATGCGCCGGCTCGGCGTACCCGCCACGGCACGCGCGTCGGTCTGGGTGCACTCCTCACCCGAGGACGTGACGGCCCTGGTCGGCGCCCTGCAGCACGCCAAGGTCCTGTTCTCCGATGGCGCTGTCCGCTGACCTGCCCCCGGCAGGGCCGCTGACCGGGGCCGCGCCGAACGACCCCACCGCGGCGTCGCTGTATCAGGAGATCATCCTGGCGCACTACCGCGCACCACAGCACAAGGGAGTGCTCGCCGCCCCGACGGCCTCGGTGGAGCACCGGAACCCCCTCTGTGGTGACGTACTCACGCTGCACCTGCGGCGTGAAGGCGACACCATCGTCGACGCAGCCTTCTCCGCCCGGGCCTGCTCGATCACGCAGGCCACGGCCTCGATGCTGCTCGAACGGGTCATCGGCGGCAGCGTGAGCCACGCGGCCGAGCTGATTGGCCAGGTCGAGGGACTGATCGAAGGCGCCTCGTCGGGTGAGGCGGAAACGCTTGGTGACCTTCGTGCACTGGCGAGCGTAGCCCGTTTCCCGGCGCGAAAAGCCTGTGTACGGCTCGTCACCGGGGCGTTGACGCAGGCACTCTCGGGCTGACGAAGCGCACCGGGCGGGGCATCGGCGCCCGCCAGCGGGATCGGTGCAACACACCGGGGTGTGGATCGTCTCTTGCGGGACCTATGGTTCGGTCCGCTGGTATCATTCCTGCCCCAACTAGTGTGCCGATCGATTGGTCGGCTGGCGACCGATCACTGCCGTGCAGTCCCCGTCACCCTCCCCGATGATCCAGAATCTTTCGCGCGTCCTGCTTGCCGCCTCGGTGCTGGCGCTCGGCGCGTGCAGTGGCAAGAAGACGCCGACCGGCACCACACAGCCCCCCGCCACGATCGGCGTGTCGTCGGGCGCACCGACGCTGACGGTCGCGCAGGGAGCGTCCGGGACCGCCGCACTGACCGTCTCCCGGACCAGCTACACCGGTGACGTGACCCTCACGGCTGAGGGCGTGCCGACGGGTGTCACCGCGACCTTCACGCCGGCGACCGTCGCCGCGGGCTCCACGACCAGCAGCCTCGCACTCGCCGTCTCGGGCACGGCGGCCGCCGGAACCTCCACCATCACCGTGCGCGCGCGTGGCACCGGGGTGACCGACGTGACCACGTCCGTCGCACTCACGATCACGGCCACCGCAACCGGCACCGTCAGCCTCGCCCTCACTCCCGCGGCCAGCACGATCACGGCAGGTCAGACGGCCGTGTCGACCGTGGCCATCACGCGTGGCGGCGGATTCGCCGGCGGCGTGAACCTGACGCTGACTGGTGCGCCGACGGGTCTCACGTTCGCGTTCTCGACGTCCAACCCCGTCACCGCCAACAGCGTCACGCTGACGCTCAGCGCGGCGACCTCGGTGGTGCCGGGACCGTACACTCTCACGGTTCGTGGAAACGCCACCGGTCTGACCGAAGCCACGACGACGTACGTGCTGACCGTGAATGCCGTGCCGAGCAACAGCGTCTCGTGGCGCTACTGCAACGCGGACCGCACCCCGTCGTGGTTCGCCTATCAGGATGGCACCGATGGCAGTTGGCAGCGTGTCACCGCCACCTCGGCGGGCCAGTTCGACTTCGCAGTCGGCCAGCCGACGGTGGGTATCGCGTCGGTCTCCACCGATCGCGGCATCACCGTGACCGAGGTCCGGTACTTCGGCCTCAGCGAACTGCAGGCGGCGGCCACCGCCGAATGCACCGAAAATCCGGTGACTGGCACGAAGACGATCAACGGCTCGGTGACGGGGTTCGCCTCGCCAACCGAGACGGCGAACGTGGCCATCGGGAATGCCGTGTCGTCGATCGCGTCACAGCTCAGCCCGACCTTCTCGATCCTGCGGGTGCAGAACGGTCCCCGTGACCTGATCTCGGCTCGTGTGAACGTGGGCACCAACAGCACGTCACGCCTGCTCCTGCTTCGCGCCACGAACATCGCGGACAACGGCTCCACCGGTCCGCTGGATCTGGCCGCCGGCACCTCGTTCGCACCGGCCAGTGCCACCGTCACGATCACGGCCCCGAACGACGGAACGCTCATCGGCAGCACCAACTTCCAGACCGCGACCAACACCGGCGCCGCGCTCCAGATCGGTGCGCTGTCATCGGGTGTGGCGAGCACCTATCAGGGCTTCCCGTCCTCGGTGCTGATCGCCAGCGACCAGCAGCGGGTGACGATCACGCAGAATGTCGGCACCACCGTGAGCCGGTCGATCAGCCGGTACATCGGCGGTCCGGCGAACATCACGATGGCGATGCCGGCCGATCCGGCGGCGCCGACGGTGACTTTGGTCCCGAAC
>JANOCB010000082.1:0-31976 GCA_031411975.1 Gemmatimonadaceae bacterium | reverse complement strand
AGCAGTCCGCTGCCCAACACGGCGAACAGCGTCACCACCCCGAAATGGCGGCGGTCACGCAGCATCACCATCCAGCCGAACAGCAGGAACGACACCGTGTTCGCCGTCAGGTGCGCCAGGTTGGCGTGCAGGAACGGTGCGGCCACGATGCCGATCAGCCCGTCCACCGTGCGCGGCACGATGCCGAAGCGGTACAGCGCTCCACCCAGCAGCACGTTCACACCGAATGACGCCCACAGCGCCGTCACCGACGCACCGAGCGTGGTGACCTGCGTCTTCAGCGACCGGGTGACGCTGCGCGAGGTGCGCGTGAGCGAGCGTGTGGCGGCCACCCTCACCTCAGTGTGCGTCGGGCAGCGTGTACGACAGGTCGTACTGGTGCACCTTGCCCTCGATCGTCAGCGCGAAGGTGCCGGCAATGCCCGTCAGCTCGCCCGTGCCGCTGGCGGGTACGATCGTGATCGTCAGGTCCTGCTTCCCGTCGTGCATGATGCCCGTGTGCTGCAGCATGAAGGTGCCACTGCGCCCGTTGACGCTGCCGGACACCCGCTCGATCGCCGAGTAGGCGGCCGATCCCTTCTGGCCACCCATCCCTGTGATCATCTGCCCCTTTCCGGTCCCGGTGAGCTCACCGCTGAACTGCTTGTCGATGGTCATGCGCCCCATCGCCGCGCCGTCCGCATATGCGTCCGCCGGCATCGGCGTGATCTGGACCTCGAACGTTCCGCGCGCGTGCATGGGCACGATCTGCTCCCGGTGAGTGGCCGCCGACGCCGAGACCGCCGGCAAAACGAGGTGCGACGCGCCCAGACCCAGCAACGCGTACGTGACGAGTGATACGACCGCAGTTCGCTGCATGTTTCGTCTCCATCCGGATGGCATGGCATTCTATCTGGTGGCGGTCCGCACTCCAAAGCAAGTTGGCAGCGCTCCCCCCCCAATTGCCGTTTTGCGTGTCCGTCGCTGTTTTGCGTTTCGCCGTTCGCTGTTTCGCCGTCCCACGTACCCCGCCCCGTCACTCGTACCGAGAGCCCCGATGTCCACCCGCCGCGATTTCGTCCGCACCATCGGCGTGTCACTCGCCGCATCCGCCGCCGCGTCGGCTGAACTGGCCGCGCTCAGCGATGCCCCTCGCGGCGACTCGGAACGACTGCTCGTCCCGAACCCGCATCACCCCGCACCCGCCCCAGTCGGTGTGGACCGGCTCCCGCTGGCGTGGTACAAGGCGGCCTGCAACCGGCTGCGTCAGGCCGCCAAGGCGCGCGGCGTGGACGCCATCCTGCTGCAGACCGACACGAACCTGGTCTACTTCACCGGCTGCTTCCGCGGCAGCGGCGAACGCACCACCTGGGCGCTGCTGATGGTGGACGAGCCCGAGACGCTCTACTGGTACTCCCCCGCCATCGACCGTGACCTGATCACCTCGTGGTGGTGCACCGAGAACACCTACTACTTCTGCTATCCGCACGCCGAGGGTGGCTTTCCCAACCGGGGGCAGAACGTTCGCGGGAATCGGGTGGACCTGTGGACGTGGGTGCTCGCACACCTGAAGGACCGCGGGCTCTCGGGCAGGACCATCGGGCTCGAACGCGAGCTCACGCCCAGCGCCGAGCGCGTGTTCAACGCCGCGCTGCCCGGTTCGCGCAACGTCGACATCAGTGACCTCTGTCTCGCACAGCGCATCATCAAGACGCCGGAGGAGATCGCGCTCATCCAGCGCGCCTATCGCTACTTCGACAAGGTGCACTGCTTTGCGCGCGACTACATCCTCGAGCGCGGCACCAACGCCACCGACTACGAAGTGGGGCAGGCGCTGAGTGCATACGGCATCAACCTCATGATGCGCGACGTGCGCCGTGACGGGAAACCGCACAGTGCCGTGGGCATGGAAGTGACGGGGAATTACGTCCGCGCCGGCGTTGCGACCGCGTACCCGCACCCGAACCAGTTCTTTCACACGAAGCTCCAGCGCGGCCAGCCGGTCTACGTGAACTGCGACATCCTCCTCGGCGGGTTCGGTGGCGAGGGCTATCGCAACTACATCATCACGCCAAGCGACACGCACCACGACCGGATGTGGCAGGTCGTGGCGGACACGGTGCAGATCATGGTCGAGGAGACGAAGCCCGGCGCGGTCTGCTCGGAGATCGCGCAGAAGGTGCACGCCTACCAGATCAAGGCGGGGATGCAGGACTTCATCTATCACCGCCCTGGTCACGGACAGGGGACGAACTTCGAGGGCCATCAGGCGCCGTTTCTCGCACTCGGCGACGACACGATCGTGCAGCAAGGGATGACGTTCTCGGTCGAACCGGGACTGTACGATGCCACACGCGGCATCGGCATCAACCCGAGCGACCGCCTCCTCGTCACCCGGGATCGCGGCGTGCTGATGAGCAGCGTCCCGTTCTCGAAGGAATGGAGCTACCTCAAGCCCTGATCGAGCGGAAATGCAGTCGGGATGAAAAAAGCCAGCCGGGAGAGCCTGGCTGGCGACTGCACCCATCACTTCGATTCCGCTCCACCTCACGTGCCTGCGCGACCTGAAAAACTACGACGCGCAGACGGTGGGGGAGCGGACCTGCCACGCGAGTGACGCCGGTGTGTGCATCGCGTCACGGTCACCACGCCACAGGATGAACACCTGCGTGCCGTGCCGGAGCGCCGCGTCGTAGAACGTCGTCGTGTCGCAGCTCGCGAAGCGTCGCTCCAGTTCTTCCAGCAGACCGGACTCCACGGCCACGGCATGCGGCAGGGCGACCGACGTGCCGCTGGAGCCGTTCAGCACCAGGTACAGCGTCTCCTTGCCCTCGCCGTCGAGCGTCGTCACTCCGAGTACTTCCTCGAGATCGGACCATGAGATCGCCGATTGCACGAGATGGCTGCGGAAGTGGCGAACGCCCCAGATGGAGATGTCGATGCTGTCCACGGAAGTTTCTGCGGCAGGCATCGTACGCTGTGCCTGCAAATACCATACGGCCGAGGCCGCTACAGCAGCAAATGTCAGCAATGACCAGCCGGAGGTCCGGCTCGATTGAGCGAGCAGGAAGGTGCCCAATGTGCCCGCGCACGCACCGGCGATTGCGGCAACGACACCGAATTTTTCACGTCGAATGGTGCGAGACTGCATACGCGCTCCTTCTTTTGCCGGGGCGTCGCGCCGCAGCATGCTGACAGGCTGACTTCGATAGATGGCGAACCTTTCACCGGTTCGCTGCGTCGGTGTAAAGACGTCGTGAGCTCCAGAAACGCATGGAACGGGCCACAGCGGCTTGACTTCTCGGGCTCGCCGTCTCGAAAGTGAATGGACGAGAGCGGCAGAACATCACGACACCTTCGCAGCGGCACACGCGCACGAAGACCGTTTCTTCGGATGAGCTCGTCAGGAAATTCCACACGGTCGGGTTGCCAGCGGCGCCGTCTTGTGAAAAGATTCACAAGCGCAGCACTGCTGCGTGTTTCCCCTAGAGCGCTGTCCCGGGACCCGAAGTGTCTCCGGCCCTGGCGCGATGGAGCGTCACCATGCAGGCCGAGCCGCACACCAGCACGCGCATCACGAGTACCCACGCCGCCGATCCCCGACCGCACGTCGTCGTCATTGGCGGTGGCTTCGCCGGCCTCAGTGCCACACGCGCGCTGGCGAACTCCGATGTCCGCGTCACGCTGATCGACCGCACCAACCACCATCTCTTTCAGCCGCTGCTGTATCAGGTGGCGATGGCGGTCCTGAACCCGGCCGACATCACCGTGCCGATTCGCTGGATGCTCCGTCATCAACACAACGCGACCGTCATCATGGCGGAGGTGGAGGCGATCGACCTGGCGGCGCACACGCTGACGCTCGATGCCGGCACCAGCACGGTGGACTGGGACTATCTGCTCATCGCGGCCGGCGCGCGGCACGCCTACTTCGGGCATCCCGAGTGGGAGAGCAACGCGCCCGGGCTCAAGAGCATCGAGGACGCGCTCGAAATGCGCCGACGGTTCCTGCTCAGCTTCGAGGCGGCCGAACGGGCCAGCGCGGCTGGTGAGCGCGATGCGCTGCTGACCTTCGTGATCGTCGGCGCCGGACCGACCGGCGTGGAGCTGGCGGGCATGATCCCCGAGATCACGCGCAAGACGCTGAAGCACGACTTCCGGCGCATCGACCCGGCCACGGCGCGAGTGATCCTCGTCGAGGGTGGACCGCGGGTGCTTCCGACATTTCCCGTCGCGCTGAGTGAGCGCGCCAGGCGTGATCTCGACGATCTCGGTGTGGAGGTGCGGCTGAACACGGCCGTCACCGGCGTGGATGATGCCGGCGTGACACTCGCCACCGGTGAACGGATCCTTGCGCACACGGTGTTCTGGGGAGCCGGCAATCAGGCGTCACCGCTGGTCAGGCAGCTCGGTGTGCCACTGGATCGTGCGGGTCGAGTGATCGTGGAATCGGATCTGTCGCTGCCTGGTCACGAGCAGGTGTTCGCGGTCGGTGATGTGGCGTCGGTGGCGACCGGTGATGGTCGTCCGGTGCCGGCCGTCGCGCCGGCGGCCAATCAGATGGGCGACCATGCCGCACACGGAATCATCGCGGACCTCGCCGGCCGCGCACGCACCCCGTTCAAATATTTCAACAAGGGCGATCTGGCCACGATCGGCCGGTATCGCGCGGTGGCGAGCGTCGGTTCGCTGCAGATGACCGGCGGGCTCGCGTGGCTGACATGGCTGTTCGTGCACATCATGTATCTCGCCGGGTTCCGCAATCGCCTGACCGTGTTCGTGCAGTGGGCCTTCCAGTACTTCACCTACCAGCGCGGTGTCCGTCTGATCACCGGGACCACGGCCCACCGGCTGCTTGGTACGAGTCGCGCGCGGGAGCGCGAGCGCAGCACCACGGGTGGCGCCGGTCACGACGCGGCGGCCTGACGGCTGGCGTCACGGTCGGCACATCGACCCGTTGGGTGGTGTGCCGGTCGCATCGGCGCTGCGACGGTGGATGTGTCGGCCGTCCGACCTGCGCAGTGCTCGTTGACGCCATCGCCCCGGGCGCGTAGCCTCACGCATGGCGATGCCGAGTACCACGCCCTTTTTCGCGGATCCGTCGTCGTCGCCCCTCGCGACCGTCGCCCGGCTCGAGCACATCTTCGATGCGCTGCCGCTGGCCGTCGCCGAGTTCGACGCCGATCTGCTGCTGATGCGCGCCAATCTCCGATATCGCACGCTGATCGGCGCGCTGGTACCGGCCGGGTGGCGTCCCAGCGCGTATGATGCCTTCCCGAATGCACTCGCCGACCTGAGCGACGAGATCGACGCGGCGACGATCCGGATGGAATCGCGCACTCGGCGCGTCGCCTTCCGCAACACCGCCAGCGCCTTGCAGATGGTCGAACTCACGTTCGTACCGCTGCATTCGGGTGGATTGCTGATCGTCGGCACCGAGGTGACGGAGATCGAGGGGTTGCGCCAGGCCCTGGCGCGCAGCGTGGCGCAGCTGGAAGCGATCTTCGACGTGCTGCCGGAGAGCGTGCGTGTGTTCGATCAGCAGGGTGTCGTCACCCGCCAGAACTCTGCGGCGGCCTCGGAGCATACGGCGCAGGATCTGGCCTCACTGCGTGAGCTGTGGCGTGCCGACCTGCCACGACGCGCCGATGGGACGTCGCTGTTCGTGCACGAACATCCCACGGCGCGCGCACTTCGCGGTGAGGCGGTGCGCAACGAGACGATGCTGGTGCGTCGGGGCGTCGAGGGCGAGCAGATCATCGAGGTGAACTCGAATCCGCTGCGCGATGCGGGCAGCCACGTGGTCGGTGCGGTCACGGTGGAGCGCGACGTCACGGAACGCACCCGGCTCGCCCGCGAACTCGCCGAGCAGGTGCGGCGGGCGAACGAGCTGTATGCGGTGGTGTCCACCGAGGCGGAGCGTCTCGAGCAGCAGGTGAAGGAGCGGACGGCCGAGATCCACCGGTTGGAGGAGACGCGCAGCCGTGAGCGTCGCCTGGCAGCGGTGGGGCAGCTCGCCGCCGGCGTGATGCACGACGTGAACAACGCGCTGAATCCGATCGTCGCGGCGGCACACCTGCTGCAGCTGCACGCCAACAATCCGGAGAAGGTCCGCGATTACGCCGTGCGCATCGCGCGGGCTGCCGAGACCGGCGCGGCCACGGCGTCGCGCGTGGGCCGGTTCCTGCGGCAGGATCCGATCACCCTGGCGCCCGACGCCCGGATCGATCTGGCGGCGATCACCGACGAGGTCATCGCCATGACCCGCCCGATCTGGGCGGAGCGGGTGGGTGGCGGGGCGGTGATGCTCGATCGGTCGCTCGCCGAAGGGGTGCTGGCGCGCGCGGTGGCCGGCGAGGTGCGTGAGGCACTGCTCAACCTGATCCAGAACGCTCTCGATGCGATGAAGGGTGGCGGCACGCTCGGCGTCACGGTCCGCCGCGACCGGAGCAGCGCCATCGTCGAGGTGCACGATACCGGGCATGGCATGAGCGCCGAAGTGCGGGAACGTGCGTTCGAACCCTTCTTCAGTACCAAGGGAGCGAACGGCAGCGGGCTCGGTCTGGCGGAAGTGTATGGCGTGGTGAAGCGCCACAACGGGCGTGTCGAGATCGATTCGGAGCTTGGCCGCGGGACCACCGTCCGCCTGCTCTTCCCGGTGGCGGACCCGCTCACGCAGACGCCGCCGGCGGTGGCCACCGTCGATCCGCACAAGCTCCCGCCGCGGCGGATTCTCGTGGTGGAGGATCATGTCGACGGGCGCGAACTGGTGACGCAGGTGCTGCAGATGGCGGGGCATGACGTCGTCGCGGTGGCGACCATGGCGGCCGCCGATGCGATGCTCGATACCGAGGCTCCACCGTTCGACGTGGTAGTCACCGACATCGGATTGCCGGATGGCGTCGGGACCGAACTCGCCACGCGCATCCGGCGTCGCTTTCCGCTGATCCGCGTGGGTGTGATCACGGGCTGGGAGATGCGGCCCGAGTCGATGGCCGATGCCCATTTCGCCTTGCGGAAGCCGCTCGTCGCCGAGGAATTGCTGGCGCAGGTTTCTGCTCGGTGACCGCGATGAGGCGCCACTCATGGTGCACATCGGGCCGACCGCTTCTGTTGGCATCTGCACCGTGGCTACATTGACGCGCAGTTGCTCCTGCTGGGCTCCCTTCCCACCGCGTTTCCGCAAAGGCACGTAATGGCTGACTCACCGATCCGGGTCGTACTCGCCGATGATGATGTGCACGCGCGGCCGCTCCTGAGTGAGCTGCTCGTCTCGATGGGCTACGCCGTCGTCGGCGAAGCCGGCACCGGTCGCGAAGCGATCGCGGTGGCGTCCGACGTGCTGCCCGATGTGGTGTTGCTCGACGTGCACATGCCCGATGGCAGCGGCATCGACGCCGCGAAGGCGATCACGGCGACCGGCGCACCGACTGCCGTCGTCCTCTTCAGCGGCGATCAGTCGGTCTCACTCAGCGCCGACGATGCGCGGACCACGGCCGCCATCGCGTTTCTCCCGAAGCCGGCCCCGCCGGGCATTCTCGACAGCACGCTGCGCCTTGCGGTTGCGCGCGCCCGTGAGCTCTCGGAAAGCCGTCAGGACGCCGCCTTCTGGAAGCAGAAGCTCGAAGAGCGGAAGCTGATCGAACGAGCGAAGGGGATCCTGATGCGACGCACCGGCAGCACGGAGCAGGAAGCGTATCGCATCATGCAGCGAAGCTCGCAGGACAATTCCGTCCCGATGTCGCAGATCGCGCAGGCCGTGATCGACAGCGAGCCGGGAGCGAAGAAGCCGGAACCCGTCGCCTGAGTGCGGCGGTTTCGCTGCCGGGGTGGCGAGGGCGTCGCTGTGACGCGCCCTGCCACCCCGGCAGTTTTTCGTGGAGTGGCGTCTGCCTGCCGCAGATGGGACGGCGCCCACCCCGCGCGCAGGCCGTCGTGATCGGTTGAGCGCGTTCGGCGCGTCATCACAGCGTGACTCGCCACTGCACCGGGACCGGGGTATCGTGCTAGCCTGTAGGCAGACAGGGCACCGCGCACGTGCGCGGGCTCACCTCCGGTCGCCGAGAGAGATGATGGTCAGGACTACCGCCTTCGCCCTGTTGGGCGCGCTCAGCCTGCCGCTCGCTGCGCAGGCGCAGCAGCCATGCACGCGGCTCGGCACCTGGTGGCAGATCGGCAGCCTCCGGGTGCAACAGGTCAGCGGCAGCGGGCAGAACGTGCAGGGGCTCGCCGTCGAGCGACAGTACGTCGATCGTCGCACCATGCGCCGCACGGCCAGTGGATATCAGCTCGACATCCGCCGCACGAAGCTGGGTCTGCGCGATGAGACCGTGGACATCGGCGTCGAGTTCGGACCGACGGGACTCGTGACCCGGATCACCGGAGACGCCGAGGCCCTCGGACGCGATGTGGGTCCGTTACTGGCAACACGCTGCAGCGACATCAAGCCCGGCGCCGCGGTGCCTGACCGCGGCGCGCGGACCGATTCGACGTGGTCGCCATCGCAGCGCAGCATCACCCGTGTGCTGGCCGCGAATTCGGCCACGGTCGGCGTACCGATCGACACGCTCGGCATGACCCTGCTGCCCGTCTTCGTTCGTCGTGCGATGACGGATACATCGAGCGGGCTCCTGCTGCGGCAGCAGGTCAACCAGCCAACCGATACCGTCCGGCCGTGGAGCGCGATGTCGGGTGAGGAACTCGAGCGGCACCTCGTGCGCGTGGCCGACGGTGCGGTGATCTTCCGCGAGCAGGCGCGGCGACTCTCGGGACGCGGCTGGGCTCCGCCGCACGACATCACCGACACTGTCCCGGTGCGCATGGAAAGTGCGAGCATCGAGCGTGTCGTCGATTCGACGGCGGCCGCAGGCGTCCTGAATTTTTCTCGCCGCGGAGACGTCACCGTCAGCGCAGCCGGCGGCGATACCGCGGCGCTGCATTACCGCGAATGGCGTGGTGATACGCTGGTGCTGCGCATGGTGCGGCGCACCGGATGGCGGAATGAACTCCGCTCCGTCTGGCGTGATTCGGGGCTGGTGAGTGCCTCGCTGTATGAGCCCGGGTCGGCGGTGCAACCTCCCGGTCCGTACTGGCGTCCATTCCGTGTTCAGAAGGGTTTTCTCTTCGACTCCGGCAGCAAGGACTCGAGCGTCGCCATCCCGTCACCACCGTGGAGTCTCGCGCTGGATGGATTCGAGGAAATGCTCGTGCCCGCGCTGATGACCGTTCCCGCCGACGAGAAGCCGCATCGTCTCGCGCTGTATGCGGTAGTCGACGGTCGCGGGAGCTGGCTCGCGTGGTCGGCGGCGGTGGCCACGCGCGGCAACGTGCGCGTGGCGAAGCTGTATACGCTGCAGCGGAAGTGGGCCGGCAGCTTCATCTTCACGCAGGCCGGCGAGCTGCTGTTTTCGAGCCTTGGCGGTGCCGGTGGCGTGCTGCGCGCGCCGATGAACGGCACGCGACTCGCTGGTCTGCTGCAGGCAGCGCAGGCGACGGTGAAGCGGGCCGATCTCGTGCCGGTGGTGCCGGCCACGACGGCTACCCCGCAACGGAGCACGTCGCCCAAGATCCCGTGACACTGATCCCGACCTCCTGCCAGCACGAGGTCGGGATCAGAGCACACTCAGGGTCGCAGTCAGCGCAATGGTGCGAGACGTTGCGGCGTGGACTGCACCAGTGCCTGCAACTGATTGCCCAGCGTGCCGAGGTTGTTCGATCCCCAGCAGAACGTTGCGCCAGTGGTGTCGATGCCGCAGGTGCTCCGCCGCCCTGCGGCGATGGATCTGAACAGGCGGGCGCCGGTGACGACGGTGGGCTCGGCGGACACCCCTGATGGGCGCGGGTCGCCGCGACCGAGTTGCCCGTGCGAGTTGCTGCCCCAGCATTCGAGCTGACCAGAGGCGAGCAAGGCGCAGCTGTGGTCGGTCCCGACGGTTACACCCGTGTAGCCGCCGCGCACCGGCGTCGGAACGCGCAGGAATGCAACCGTTGGATTGGCCAGCTGCCGCGAGGCATTGGAGCCCCAGCAGTACACTGCGCCCTGCTCCGTGAGCGCACAGGTGTGTCGGCGACCCGCCGACACCTGTACGAAGCGTTCGTTGCTCAACGTTTGCACCGGCGCATCCGCGATGCCAGTTACGGCGGAGTCACCGACCGCCCCCACGGCGTTGTCACCCCAGCACCAGAGCGCGCCACCAACGGTGATGCCGCAGGTATGGAAGCCGCCGGCGGAGATCGACGAAAAGCGAAGTGCGGCAGACCCCACGGCGCCCGGTCCCGCCACGGGGATCGGCGTCGTGCTGTTCACCAGTCGCGAGTTGCCGAGTTGCCCGAGCGAGTCCTGTCCCCAGCAGTAGGCGTTGCCGTTGAGATTCAGTGCACAGGCATGTGCACTGCCGACGGTGACCGAGGTGAACCGTTCGCTACCGACGGTCGCGAGACGCGGGGTTGCCCCGCCGCCGCCGTTGCCGTTGCCGATTTGGCCGAACGTGTCGTCGCCCCAGCAGTAGAGCTGCTGCTGCACGGTCACGCCGCAGGCGGTGGAATCACCGGCCGCGACCTGCGCGAACACAAGTTCGGCACCCGAAATGGCCTTCGGGGCGATAGCACATGCCATCCGTTGTGGCGTCGCCGGATTGTCGTCGAAGCATGTGGAGTCGGCCGCAGTTCCGAGCTGGCCCACGGTGCCCTTGCCCCAGCACCACGCGCGCCCTGTGGTTCCGACACCGCATGCGAAGTCGTTGCCCACATCAAGCGACTGCAGCGCGCGAGAGCGCACCGTGAACGTGACGGTATCACTGCGGAACGCCGTGGTGGCAATGATGCTGGCGCTGCCCGGATCGAGGAAAACCACCCGCCCGGCACTGTCCACGCTGGCAACGCCAGGCGCCAGCGACGTCCATGTGAACGAACGCGTGACGATGGCGTCGCTGTAGTCGCGCGCGCGGGCAACCAGCGTGACGGCGTCGCCGGCGAGCACCTGCGTGGTTGCAGGATCACCCACGACGACGCTCTTCACGACCGGAAGCACGGTGATGGAACCGACGGTTTGTGAGCCTGAACTGCGCACCGTGATTGCCGTGCTGCCCAGGGAGACCGCACGCACCAGACCCGTCGAGTCCACCGTTGCGACGGTTGGGATGGACGTGCTCCAGACCAGACGGATCCCCGTGATCCGCGCGCCGCCCGCGTCGGCGGCGGCCGCGACGAACCGCACGGAGTCACGCGGCCCGATGGGATCGTCTGTGAGGATTGTGTCGTTGCGCGGCGTGAGTGAGACGCGGTTGGTGATCCGGGCGACGACGACCGCGGCGGTGGCGATGCGCGAGGCACTCGCGGAAATGACAGCACTCCCGATGCCGACCGGCCTGACGAGGCCGAAGCTGTCCACCACTGCCACCGCACTGTCCGAGGAGGTCCAGACGTATCGCGTGATCACCAGTTCCCGGCGATTCGGATCGAAAGCGGTCGCCCTGAGCTGCAGACGGTCGGTCGCGCGGATCGTGTCAGGGACGAAGATGGTATCCGCGGCCGGCTGAATCTGCAGCGTGAGGATCTCCTTTCCGTCGACACCACTGATGTTAGGGCCTTCGGTGTCGGAACACGCGACCAACGCTACGAGGCCAGTCAGGACCATCGCCAATTTCTTCATGCGATTCATCTCCAAGGCTGTGCGACGCAATGAGGGGGCAGCGGAGGTCGCTTGCCTGGGAAATAGTAACCGATTGCTGTGACAGCGTCAGCAGGCGCCGGATGTTTGTACGCGTCGTGCACCTCCCATCTTGGTGACCGGTATGCTTGGCACGCCCAATCCAGCGCCTGGCACCGTATCTGCGCCGTCAGGTCAGTGATGACCACAGACATGATGGTGGTCACCGCGCGATGGCAGAGAAACGGCAGCACCTTCAGTAACGCGGTCTTCCGTCAGCGGGGAAACCCGGCCTGCGGCAGTCGCGACGTGATGCGCAGCGCGTTGCCGAAGTACACCTTCTTCAGCACCGCGTCGGGCAGATCGATGCCGTAGAGCTTCCAGCTCGCGTGATAATCGCGGTAGTAGTCGAAGTAGTCATCGCGGGTTTCGAACACGCGCCAGTAGTACGGATACTCCTCGGGCTGATACGAGTCCTTGCCAAAGAGGATGCGATCCTGGAAGCGCACGAAGAAGTCGTGCGCGGCACGGGGCTGGCGGCCGATGTCGTACAGCACGGCGCCAACCTCCGCATGCACGTTCGGCAGCTCGGTCATCAACTTCGCGAGTCGCCCCAGATCGTTGGCGTGCCAGCCGAGATGAGCGATGACGAACGTCGTCTTCGGGTTGCGGCGGAGCAGGTTGTCGCGCTCCGTCATCAGCGTCTCGAATGACGGGTACTGCTCCGACGGATAGCGTCGCCCCGGGAAGAGTGCGAGCTCGAGCCAGCGCTCGTTGGCGTAGTCCAGCGGCTGCCAGAATTCCTGGGGGTCGGCCGTGTGAATGAAGACGGGGAGCTTGAGCCGTGCGGCGGCCTCCCAGATGGGCTGCAACGCAGGATCGTCGATCTGCAGTCGCGATCCGTCGGCCTTGCGCGTAGACAATCCGAGGCCTTTCCCGATCTCGCCGATGCCGACCGCGCCAGCGGCGACGTCTGCCTCGAGTTGTGCCACCGCCTTTTCTGCCCACCCCGGTCCCACCCCACCAAAACTCACGCCGGTCAGAATGCGGACGCGGTCACGCATGGTGGCTGACGCCCGGATGACGGCCATCTGCTGGACCAGTGCCTGACCCGACACGTTGTTGGCGGCAATCATCATCCGGACGTTGAGCCCGTCGAGCTCCTGGCCGAGTTGGGCGAGGCCTGCCTCTGAATTCAACTGCGCGTTGGGATGGCCGTGGAAGTCGATGGCGGGAAACTTCGCGCGCGGCACGGTATGCCCCGGCGCCACCAGCGTCGAGCGCGGCCGGTAATCGACGATGCTCGGCGCGGGCAACGTGGGGGCCTGGCAGTTCCGGGGGCGTATTTCCGTCATGCCGGCTGGACACGCCTCCCCCTGCTGGATCGGCGTGCCCCGTGCCCCACCGCCAGGCTGGGCTTCGAGGGTTGGCGCCACGGCGGAGGCGGTGAGGAGCAGCGCTGCGGTAAGTGGTCGGAGCATGAGCGGCAGGCGTGAGAATTGGACTGTGGTGTAAATGCTTTCCTAAGTCTGCCCTCGACTCGGCATCCGTGCACGATCGGGCCCTTGACCTTGTTATTGAGAATGGGTTATGACTACCATTGGTGCGCACCCTGCATGCTCCGCCGCGTGCCGTTCTGAACGCCTCACCGTCACCCCGTGCCGCTGATCTGCCGATCACACGTCGCCGCTGCCAGTCTCCTGACTGTCGCGATCATCGCGGCGTCGGCAGCGTTGTCGAGCGCGTCATCGGCGCAGGGCGTGGCTCGGGCAGCCGTCGGCTCGAGGACGCTGCGTGGTGAAATCCGGGACTCCGCCTCCGGCGCGCCGCTGCGCGGCGCCGAAGTCCTCGTCGTCGACGGCCTCGAACGGCGGAGCCGGACGGACGCCGAGGGGCACTTCCTGTTCACGCAGCTCACCGCGGGACGTGTGGTGCTGCGCGTGCGGTTGATCGGCTACGCTCCGCTGGAGCGAGTGCTCGACCTGTCGCGAACGGCCGACCTCAACGTCACCATCGCGCTGCGGTCGTCGAGCGTCATGCTGGAGTCGGTCGCCGTCACGGCACAGGCGCTGCCCGATGCACTGGCCCGGGTCGCGGCCACCAGCACGCTCGACGCGCAGGCGCTGGCGGCAGGTCGCGGCCAGACACTCGGTGAGACGATCAAGTTTCTGCCGGGCGTGTCGGTCATCCAGTTCGGCCCGAGCATCGCCAAGCCGGTCATCCGCGGCCTGAATTCACAGCGTGTGCTGGTGATGAATGCCGGTCTCCGTCAGGAAGATCAGCAGTGGGGCACCGAGCACGCCCCCAACATCGACAGCTTCGACGCCGACCAGGTGACGGTCGTGCGAGGCGCCGGCACGGTGTTGTACGGTCCGGATGCGATCGGCGGGGTGGTGCGCGTGGAGCACAACCCGGTGCCCGACGGTGGCGGGGTGCGTGGCGATCTGGCACTGAACGGCTTTTCCAACAGCCGGCAGGGTGCGATGTCGCTGAGTGCGGAGGGTGGCGATCTGAGGCTGCCGTGGATCGGCAAGACGGGCTTCAGGCTCCGTGGCACGGCGCGGGTTGCTGGGAACGGGCAGGCGCCGGACTACGCGTTGTCGAACACTGGCTTCCGCGAGCTCAATGGCAGCGCGACAGTAGGTGTGCGTCGTAAATGGGGCAATGCTGATTTGATGGTGTCACGGTTTGCGACGGAGCTCGGCGTGTTGCGCCAGGCGCATGTCGGCAACTTCGACGACCTCCAGCGCAGCCTCAACAGCCCGCCACCGGACTCCGCGTTCAGCTACGGCATCGGCAGCCCGAACCAGCGCGTCGAACACAACACCGTCAGGCTCCGCACGTCGTTTCTCATGGAAAACGCCGGCGAGCTGGAAGTGGTCTACGGCTTCCAGGCCAATCACCGCCGGGAGTTCGACAACCACGGACCGCTCCGCAACCGGAGCGTCCCGGCGTTCAACCTGAAGCTGTTCACCAACGCACTGGATATCCGCTGGAATCACGGCACCCGCCGCGGCATCACCGGCACCATCGGCGCCAGCGGCATGCTCCAAGGCAACCAGACGCTGGGCAAGGCGTTCCTGATCCCCGGGTTCGACCTCTCGCAGGTCGCCGTGTACGCGCAGGAGGAGTACTCGATCGGGCGGGTCACCCTGAGTGCCGGCGCACGCACCGACCGCTTCTCCCAGACGACCCTCGCGTACGCGGACGCAGGCATTCGCAGCCCCGCCGGAACCCGCTCGTGGACCGGTGCCTCAGGGTCCCTCGGTACCGAATGGCGCATCTCCGACGCCCTCGCCGCGTCGGTGCGGGTGGCTCGCGCGTGGCGCCCGCCCACCGTGAACGAGCGCTACGCTCAGGGTGTGCACCACGGCACCGCCCAGTACGAGCTCGGCCGCGCCACGCTCGCGAGCGAACAGTCCTCTGGACTGGAAACAACGGTACGGTATCGCAACAGCATCAGCTCATTCGAGGCCGCAGCCTATAGCAATCGCATCGACGGGTTCATCTACCTGCAGCCGCGCGAGCCGGTGCTCACGATCCGTGGCACCTTCCCGGCCTACAGCTACAACCAGACCGATGCCCGTCTGAACGGCCTCGAGCTCTCTGGCATGGTGCAGCCTGTCGGCTGGCTCCGACTGCAGGGTACGGCCAACGCGGTGCGGGGAACCGATCGCATCAACGGCGGGCCGCTCTTCGACATGCCGGCCGATCGGCTCACGATGCAGGCCCGGGTGGTTGGCTCGCAGGCCCGCCTCGGCGAGTGGTTCGTCGGACTCGGTGGACTCCTCGTGCGGGAACAGACCGGTGTGCCCGAAGGCACCATCTACCAGCTCCCGACGGACGGGTATGGCCTTGCATCACTCGAACTTGGCGCCACGCACACCGCCTTCGTCGGACGGCATGTCGATCTGTCCATTTCGGTCAACAACCTGTTCGACCGCCGGTACCGCGACTACCTGAGCCGGTACCGACTCTTCGTGAACGACACCGGCCGGGACGTTGCCGTCCGGCTTCGCATTCCGATCTGACGCCTCCGGCTCGGCGCACGAGGGAGCCCGAGCCGCATCGTGATTCCCCTCAGTTTCCTTTCACCCGTCTGCACCATGCGCCTGTCATCGTTCCGCCTCCGCACTCCGCTCTCCCTCGCCACCGTCTCCGTCCTCGTTCTCGGCGCGTGCAAGGGCGACTCCGTCACCGCACCTGGCGGTGAAAACGAAGTCATCAGCCGGGTGACGCTGTCGCTCACCCCGGCAACAGGTGCCGCCGCATCGGCCTACATCGAAGACGCCGACGGCAATGGTCCCGGCGCTCCATCGGCGCAGGTCGGCACGCTGACGGTCGCGCGCGGCGCCACGTACACCGGCTCCGTCCGGTTCGAGAACCGCCTCGTCACCCCGATCGAGAACATCACCGATGAAGTCGTCGCGGAAGCGAATGAGCACCGGGTGTTGTACACCGTCAGCGGTGAAGGCGTGACCGTGACCACCACCGACCGCGATCCTGCCGGTCGCCCGCTCGGTGTGACCTTCACCGTGGCTGCGGGCGCCACCGCCCCCGTCGGCGCGCGTACGATGCGCGTCGTGCTCTGTCATTACGGCGACGTGGCCAAGCCGGCCACCGCCACGTCGTGCACGAACGACACCGACATCGACGTGAGCTTCGCGCTGACCGTGCCCTGATTGCTGTCGCGGTGCGAAACGGAACGACCGCAGTGAAGACGCGGGGCGGCGATGCCGTTCCGCGTCTTCGCTGCGCTCAGGGTGCGACGCGGATCACTTCGCCGACGGACTGCGAGTTGCCCTTGTTCGTCACGTAGATGGCGCCATCGGGGCCGACGATCACACTCGTCGGATTGGTGAGCCCCGAGATGACGGTGCTCCTCACGCCGGCGGGCGTGATCTTCACGACCGAGCCCGGACCACCGAAGAACGGGAAGGACCCGAACTGCGCGGCGTAGATCGAGCCGTCCGGGCCGAAGGCGAAGCCGGTCAACTGTGTGAGGCCGTCGAGATGCACCGTCGGTGCCGAGCCTTCCACCACGCGGAAGATGCGCGCGGCGCCCGGCACGAAGGGCGCGCCGCTCAGTGTGCTCACGTAGAGCGCACCGTCAGGTCCGCGACGCACCTCGGTGGGAACCGCCTGTGCGACCCGAAAGAACGGTGGCCA
The DNA here is from genome assembly GCA_031411975.1 of Gemmatimonadaceae bacterium. Taxonomy (GTDB): domain Bacteria; phylum Gemmatimonadota; class Gemmatimonadetes; order Gemmatimonadales; family Gemmatimonadaceae; genus JACMLX01. Next base: position 15,181 of record JANOCB010000082.1, on the reverse strand, counting down.
TGGTCCCGGTGGCACGGCACGTGTCGGGAAGGTGGCGATGACGCTCACCGAGCCGTTCACGACCTTCAGCAGGGAGTTGCCGCCGGCGTCGGCCACGTATTGCACACCCGGCTCCGCCAGCAGGCCGTACGGGTTCGAATCCGGGCCGCCGTTGTCCGGATCGGTGACCTCGATCGCCGACAGATCCGCCACGACCTTCCAGTCTCCGTTGGGCGTGAACCGGACGAGCGTCCCGAGTTCCGCACCACGCGGACCGAAGCCCGCGCGCGCGCTGGGTGGCGCCCCAAGACCGATCGTCAGGAATCCGTTGCCGCGGCCCTGAAAATCGATGTGGCTCGGGCCGCCGAAATCGGCGCCGTCGTACACCGACGGGAGGCCGCTGATGATCCGCGCCTGCGTGCCGTGGAACAGTCGCGAGACGGAGCCGGTGCCGCTGAAGCAGGGTCTCGCACGTGGCAGCGTCACGCAGAACGCGCTGGCGGTCGACGTCCCGGACTCCGTGACGTAGAGCGCTCCTTCGGGACCGAAGGCGAGCCCGCGCGGCGCATTGAGCCCGCTCATCACGACGGTGGGGCCGCCGGCTGGCGCGGTGGCCTGCTTCGCGGCGACGGCGGAGCCGGTTGGTGTCTCACTCGCGCACGCGGCGAGCAGCAGAGTGGATACAGCGGCGATTGCACTGGCACGAAAGGTTTTCATCGCAGGCTCCGGACTGGTGGGCGTGCAGGGGCTGCGCTTAGGTGTGCGTGTCGCCCCGCCGATGGTGGGGCGACGCGCGCGACCGCATCACATGGGCTCCTGGGTGACTACGACGGCCCCGTTCGCGCCGCCAGCGGCGAGGCACGGGGCCATCGATGTCGGACACACCATCGGAGAGTCGTACGCGCAGCGACGCCAACACCAATCTTCGCGCACGAAAACGCAAGCGCGGTCAGCCGTTGGTGACCTTCACCTTCCTCGCGGTGACGCTGGCCGGCAGCGCGAAGCTGAACAGGAGCGTCATGATCACGAGCGTGGCCGAGATCCAGAACGGCGCGCCGGGCACCAGATGGTCGAACGCCCAGCCGAGTGCGATCGGGAAGATCACCCGCGAGGCGCCCCCGAACGTCTGCTGCACACCCATGTACAGCCCGCGGTCCTCGTTGCTGATCACCTTGCTCAGCATTGCCGTCACGGCGGGGAAGGTGAACGCGGTGCCGAGCGGCCAGAAGGCGATGCATGCCGCGGCCCAGCCGACACTCGGTGCGAAAGGCAATGCCGCCGTGCCGAACGCCAGCAGCACCGTGCCCAGGCGAGAAAGCTTCGCCTCGCCCAGCCAGTCCACCATGCGACCGAGCACGAACACGCGCGTGATCACGCTCATCACACCGACGTAGGCGAACAGCAGCCCCATCGTCGCTTCGTTGGCGTTGAACTTCTTGAACAGGAAGAGCGCGAGAATCGACGTCAGGCCCTGAAACGCGCCAATGGCGATGGAGTAGATCCAGATCAGGCGAGATGCCGCCTCCCCCGGATGCGACACGACGCGCGTCACCGCGCTGAGGCTGTTGCCGGTCTTCCGGACCGGGCGCGCCGCCTCGCCTTCTGCTACCTGCACCGGCACCGGCTTCACGCGCGTCTCCGGCAGGTACTTCCACGCGAACGCGATGTTGATCAGGCAGATCGCGGCTGCGGCCAGACCGGGTGCCGCATCGCCGCCCCACTGTGCCCAGTTTCCGGCTGCCACCTGCTGCTTGCCGACCGTGGCGAAGTAGCCGCCCAGCACCGGTCCGATGGCGACGCCGAAGTTCGTCGCCGCCGAGAGCCAGCCCAGCGCCTTGGTGCGCTCCTCCGGCTTCGTCGCATCGGCGACGTAGGCCTGAATCACGCCGACCGTGCCTCCGCCGGCGCCCTGCACGATGCGCGAGAGAAACAGCACCAGCAGCGAGTGTGCAAAGCCGAACACGGCATACGAGATCGCACTGGCCGCCAGCGAGACCATGATCACCGGCCGCCGCCCCCACTTGTCGCTGAGCCGGCCCCAGAGCGGCGCGCTGAGCAATTGCGCGAGCGAGAAACTCGAGACGAGCAGGCCCACCATCAGTCCGCCGGCCCCCAGTCGCTGCGCGAAGAATGGCAGCAGCGGCAGGATCATCAGCACACCGACCATGTCCACCATGGCCGTGATCATCAGGATCACCAGCTCACGCGGCACCTTGCGCAGCTGCCAGACGGTGGCTGTTGTGAGGGTGACGCCGACGGTCCAGACCACCCAGAGCGGCACGCCGACATCGGCAAACGACGGAGCCGGAACTTCGTTCAGTACCAAGACATCATCCTTCGGCGCGCCCGAGCGCAGCCGGTGGCACCGCTCGGCCAACCACGCCGGCAAGCGCCACGAGAGTGAGGACGTACGGGATCATCGAGACGAACTGCGACGGCAACACCCCCGCACCCTGCACCTGAATCTGCAGTGCCTCCGCGAACGCGAACAGCAGGCAGGCGATCCCGGCGCGTACTGGGGTCCAACGACCGAAGATGACCGCGGCCAGCGCAATGAACCCCCGGCCTGCCGTCATCTGGTCGGTGAATTGATGCTGGTCGAGCGCAAGGTAGACACCACCCAGCGCCGCCAGCGCTCCCGACGCGATGACCGCCCCATACCGGATGCGATCCACGCTCACGCCCAACGTGGTGGCCGCTTCCGGCTTCTCGCCTACCGCACGCACACGGAGCCCGAAGCGCGTCCGGCCGATCACCCACGCCAGTACCGGCATCACCACTACGCCCAGCCAGATCAACGGGTTGGTGAACGTCGACAGCATCCCGGCCGAGCCTTCGCTGCCGAACCCCGCCACGCGGGGCGAGTTGCTGGAGCTGTCGAAGGCGAGTCGCAGGAAGAATCGCGTCAGGCCGACGACCATGAGGTTGATGGCCACGGCGCTGACGATCTGGTCGGCCTTGAACCGGATCGTGGCGAGCGCGTGCACCGCGCCGAACAGGGCGCCGCCCAGCAGACCCATCGCCACACCGGCCCACGGATTGCCGAAGTAGAAGCTGCCGAGCGTGGCGCAGAAGGCGCCGGTGAGCATGAAGCCTTCGAGCGTGAGGCTGACGATCCCGGCGCGCTCCGCCAGCACGCCACCCGACGCGGCGAAGAGATATGGCACCGCGATGCGCAGCGTCTGCAACAGCAGCAGCAGCGTCATCTTCATCGCGCTACGCCTCCACCGCGGCGGCCGCGACCGTCTTCGGCGGACGAGCGCGCAGCAGTCGGCGCACCTCGGGCACGCTGACAGCCACGGCGAGGATCACGATACCCTCCAGCACCTCCACCATCTGCTTCGGCACGAGCGCGTGGATGGCGAGGCCACCCTGGCTCAGCGTGGCGAAGAACAACGCGGCGAGCAGCACGCCGAACGGGTTGTTGCGACCGACGAGGGCGACGGCGATCCCAAGGAAACCGGCGCCGCCGTTGAATCCGTCCTCGAAGTAGTTCTTGTAGCCGAGCACGAAGTTGGTGCCGCCCAGTCCAGCAATCGCGCCGCCAAGCACCATCGCGATGATCCAGACACGCGGCACACGAATGCCCGCCGACTCCGCCGCCATCGGCTGCAGCCCCACGGCGCGCAATTCGTAGCCGAAGCGCGAGCGGAAGAGCAGCCACGCGCTGACCACGACCGCCAGCAGTGCCAGCAGGATCGTGCCATTCGCCGCCGAGCCGTGGAAGATCGGGAAGTAGGCCGCGAGGCGCGGGATCGCGCTGCTGGCGACGGCGGGGGTGTGCAGCGTCTCCGGCACGGCGAGGCCAGTGGCGGAGATCGCCCAGTTGAGGAAGGCGAGCACCACGAAGTTCAGCATGATCGTCGCGATCACTTCATGCGCGCCGAATCGTGCGCGCAGCACGCCGGGGATGAAGCCGACCAGCGCACCGCCGATCATCGCGGCCAGGATGCACATCGGAATCGCGAGCCACGGCGTGATCCCCGCCGGCAGCAACAAGCCCAGCGCACCGGCGCAGAAACCTCCAGCCGCGAGCTGCGACTCGGCGCCGATGTTGAACAGGCCGGCGCGCAGCCCGATGGCCACGCTCAACCCGGTGAACACGAGCGTGGTCGCCTTGTAGAGCACCTGCGCGATGCCGTAGGCATTGCCCCACGTGCCACTCAGCATCAGCCGCCACACTTCGCCCGGTGCCTGACCGTACGACAGGATCAGCAGGTCGCCCGCGACGAGGGCCACCAGCAGTGCGGTGACGGTGGGAAGGACGCCTTCCTCGAACGCGGCGGTGGTCTTCGCGTTCATGCGCGCGCTCCGGTCATCCACTCGCCCAGCACGGCTTCGCTGGCATCTGCGCGAGGCATGTCGGTCACGAGCTTGCCACGGTACATCACGGCGATGCGATCGCTGAGGGCGAGGATCTCGTGCAACTCGGCGCTGACCAGCAGGATCGCCTTGCCCGCACGTCGCGCGGCGCGCAGCTGGTCGTGAATGAACTCGATCGCGCCGACATCGACACCGCGCGTGGGTTGTGCGGCGAGCAGCACGCGGAAGTCGGCGGGCATCTCGCGTGCGACGACGATCTTCTGCTGGTTGCCGCCGCTCAGGGCGCGCGCCGGTGTGTTCGGATCGGTGGGTCGGATGTCGAAGGCCTTGATGCGGTCTTCGGCGAACGCGATGGTGCGCGCGCGGTTCATGCTGCCACTGTTCGAATACTGCTTCTGCCGGCCGAGCACGAGGTTGTCGGCAATCGAGTAGTCGAGCACGAGGCCGCGGGCGTGGCGGTCCTCGGGAATGTGCGTGATGCCGTGTGCGAGGCGCTTGCCGATGGAGTAGCGGGTGACGTCGGTGCCATCGACCGAGATGGTGCCACTGCCGACGGGGCGCAGTCCGGCGATGGCTTCGATGAGTTCCGTCTGCCCGTTGCCTTCGACGCCGGCGAGGCCGAGGATTTCGCCGGGGGCGATGGCGAGGGAGACGCCGTCCACGGCGCGCGGGGAGCGAGGGCCTGCGACGGTGAGTGCGGTGAGGCGGAGTCGGGGAGTGTCGGTGTAGGTGGGGGGCGGGGTGGAAGTGATGGCGGCGGGGATGTTTCTGGTGATGCGATCGCGGGCGCTGGAGGCAATCATGGAATCGGGGGGCGCCCCCGACGTGCCCACCGGCATCCCGCTCGCATCCAGTCGGACGGCACGCCCCACCATCGCCGTCGCGATCTCCGCCGGCGTGGTCTCCCGCGTCCGCATCCCACCCACCGTCTTCCCATGCCGCATCACCGTGATGCGATCCGTCACGTCCATCAGCTCATCGAGCTTGTGCGTGACGAGAATCACCGTCGTCCCCGCTGCGCGCACCGTTCGCAGCACCCGCCACAACTCCTGCACCTCCGGTGGCGACAGCACCGCCGTCGGTTCATCCAGAATGAGCAGCTTCGCACCGCGATAGAGCGTCTTCAGGATCTCCACGCGCTGCGCCTCGCCCACGCTCAGTTCGGACACGAGGCGTGACGGCACACAGGCCAGCCCTGTCTCGGTGCTGAGCTTTGCCAGCGCGGACTCCGCCGACGTACGATCGAACGTCAGCCCCGCCATCGGCTCACGACCCAGCACCACGTTCTCGGCCACCGTCAGCGTCGGCACCAGCATGAAGTGCTGATGCACCATACCCACGCCTGCTGCGATGGCATCGGCCGTGCTCCAGCCGGTGACGTCGCGGCCGAACACCTCGACCGTGCCACCATCCGGTGCGTACATGCCGCTCAGCACCCGCAGCAACGTGCTCTTGCCTGCGCCGTTCTCGCCCACCACCGCGTGGATTTCGCCCTGACCCACGACAAGCGACGCATCGCTGTTGGCGCGCACGGGTCCGAAGAATTTCTGTACGCCCGTCATCCGCACGGCGACCTGACCTGACACGCCGCTGCTCACTCTCGTGTACTCGGGACGGTGATCCTGCCGGCGACAATGTCGCGCTCGATCTCGAGCAGGCGGGTGCGCACGCTGTCGGGAATCAGCGCGCGGTTGTTGTCATCGTAGATGTAGCCGACGCCCTTCTCCTTCAGGCCGTACGAATACACCCCGCCTTCGAAGCTGCCGCCCTTCACGCGCCGGATGGTGTCGAACACCGACTCCGCCACACCCTTCACCATCGACGTCAGCACGAAGCCTGGAGCCTCGCCGTACTGGTCGGCGTCAACGCCGATGCCGTAGTGCCCGCGGCCCATGGCGCGCGCCGCCTCGAACATGCCCAGCCCCGTCGAGCCGCTGGCGTGGAAGATCACCTTCACGCCCTGCTGGTACTGCGAGAGCGCCAGTTCCTTCCCCTTGCTCGGATTGCGGAAGGCCTCCGGGGTGACGCCCGCGTACTGCGCGATCACCGTACAGTCCTTGCACACGTACCGCACGCCGGCCTTGTAGCCCGCCTCGAACTTGTGGATCAGCGGGATGTCCATGCCGCCCAGGAATCCCACCTTCTTCGACCCGCCGACCAAGGCCGCCATCGCCCCGACCAGGAACGACCCTTCCTCCTCGCGGAACTTGAGGGCCGCCACATTCGTCGGGGGAGGAATGACCTTGCCGGCTGAATCGGTGGCCACCGAGAAGTCCACGCCGGCGAAGTTCACGTCGGGATACTCACGGGCCAGTGACGTCAGGTCATCGGTGAAGATGAATCCGACACCCACCACCAGGTCGGCGCGTTCGGCGGCCAGCAGCCTCAGGCCGGCTTCACGGTCGGAGCCGTCGCCCGGTTCGATGAACTGCACCCTGGCCCCGAGCTGCTTCGTGGCCGAGTCGGCGCCGAGGTAGGCGCCGTCATTGAACGACTTGTCCCCGCGGCCGCCCAGGTCGAACACCACACCGACCCTCGGACCGTCGCCAGCAGCCTCTGCCGAGGGCGCCGATGCTGGCGTGACGAACAGCAGCGCTCCATGGGTGAGCGAGAGGACGGCCAATGCAGCGAAGAGGGGGCGCATGAACCGCGAAAGGTCGTCACCGTGGATGGGTGCGGCAAGCGAATGGGGTGCGCCAATCGCGATTGGCCGCAGACTCTGTTGCCGCTCCGGGCATGTCGCGGCCACCGCAGCCGGCTGCCGTCGTCGCTGGCCGCGCCGATCCCTGTAGACTACCTTCGCGCCAAGTCACCCCTGCCCCCATGCGCACCACAGACCAACTCACCACCGCCCTCGCGGGCCGATACGTCGTCGAGCGACGCATAGGCGAGGGCGGGATGGCCATCGTCTACCTCGCGCGCGACGTGCGCCACGACCGCCGCGTCGCGCTCAAGTTGCTCCGCCCCGACCTCGGCGCGGTGGTCGGTGCCGAACGCTTCCTTGCCGAGATCCGCACCACGGCGACGCTGCAGCATCCCAATCTCCTCCCGCTCTTCGACAGTGGGGTGGCTGATGGGGTGCCGTACTACGTCATGCCCTTCGTGGAGGGAGAGACGCTGCGGGCCCGCCTCGATCGTGAGCGGCAACTGCCCGTGGACGAGGCGGTGCGCCTCGCCACGGCTATCGCCGGCGCCCTCGACTACGCGCACCGGCAGGGAATCATCCACCGCGACCTCAAGCCCGAGAACATCCTGCTGCAGGAGGGGCAGCCGCTCGTCGCCGACTTCGGCATTGCGCTGGCGGTGAGCAAAGCAGGCGGTGCGCGCGTCACGCAGACCGGCCTCTCGCTCGGCACGCCGCAGTACATGAGCCCCGAGCAGGCCACCGGTGATCGCGCGATCGACGCGCGCACCGACGTCTACTCGCTGGGTGCCCTGACGTATGAGATGCTCACCGGCGAGCCGCCGCACACGGGCAGCACGGCGCAGGCGATCATCGCGCGCCTGGTGACCGAGGTGCCGCGCCGGGTGCGCGCCTCGCGTCCGGCGGTGGCTGTGTCCATCGACGCGGCGGTCGCGCAGGCGCTCGAAAAGCTGCCTGCCGACCGGCTCACCACCGCACGCGAGTTCGCCGAGGCGTTGAGCGGGCGACTGTCGGCGACGCTGCCGGACGCCGAACGGCCCGCACCCGCGACGACGCGAGCCCGCCGGGTACGCGACGGAGTGCTGGCGGCGGCGGCCCTCGTCGGGCTCGGTTCGGCAGCATGGATGGCCACGCGCCGCGAGTCCGCGCCAGTCGTGGCGAATCTGACGGTCGTGATGCCAGACAGCGTGTTCTTCACGAACAGCATCTACACCAGCTTTCCCACCGTCGCGCTGTCGCATGACGGACAGCGCCTTGCATTCCTCGGGCGAGCGGAGGGTGCTGGCGAGATCCACATCTGGGTGCGCGATCTCGCCCAGGCAGAACCGCGCCGCATCGACGGCACGAGTGGAGCTGATCTGCCGGTGTTTTCACCCGACGGCTCGCAACTGCTCTTCCGCTCGCGAACCGGCTTGCAGCGCGTCTCGATCGCCGGGGGCACGCCGGAGTTGGTCGTCAGCCGCGCCGATCCCTCCCCGCCCGACTGGACCGACCGTGGCGAGATCCTGTTCGTTCGTGAGGATACGCTGTGGGCTGTTGACGTTTCCGGAGGCCAGCCGCGACTCGTCGCCGCACCGGACTCCGGCAGGGTGCACAATCCGGCTTCCCTCCCCGGTGGCCGCCACGCGCTGATCACCGTGAGTGCAGGGAGCATCGCCCGCAGTGCCCGGCAGTTGGCGGTCGTGGACCTCGAAACCGGGCACCTCGACACGCTCGGCGTGCGCGGGTCACAGGGCCGCTATGCGGCGCCCGGCTTCCTCGTGTACGAGGGCACGAACGAGGACATCACCGCGGTCCCCTTCTCCCTGCGTAAGCGGCAGATCACCGGGGTGGCGAGCCGCGTCGTCAGCGGTGTGCGCTCCGGGCCACTGTCGGGCTCCGACTTCGCGGTAGCGCGCGACGGGGGGGCGCTCGCCTGGCGGCGTGGCGGCGGGCGTGGCGGTCAGAGTCAGATGCTGATCGTCGATCGCGCCGGAGGGCACGCGCGCGAACTCGGGCCATCAGACCTCTTCACCGAGCCGCGTGTCTCGCCGGATGGTCGCCACGTGCTCGTGCGCACCGGACGCGGTGCGACGTCCGGCGATCTCTGGCTGTACGAAGTCAGTAGCGGCGGCCGCACCCGACTGACCTCCGACGGCCGATCGTGGCGAGGGGAGTGGAGTGCGGACGGAAAGGAAATCACCTTTCTGCGCGGTCCCGACATCGGAGCAGACCTCGTCGCAATGCCCTCCGATCGCAGTGGCCCGGCGCGCGTGCTGCTCACGGCTGAGAAGACGGGGCCACGCTCGATGCTCCAGACCATTGCCCCCGGGCCGAAGGGAGGCTGGTCGGTGATCCGCATCGGGTCGCGAGCCGCCGGGCAGAACCCGGACCTGCTGATCGCGCCAACCGATTCTCTCGCCGCGCTGCGACCCCTGCTGGCGTCTCCGTTCAACGAGTTGGAGCCGCGCATCTCCCCCGATGGCAAGCTGCTGGCGTACACCTCCGACGAGTCAGGCCTCCCCGAGGTGTACCTCACGCCGCTCCCGGGCCCCGGACCACGCATCCCCGTGTCGGTAGGTGGCGGGTTGGAGCCGACGTGGTCGCGTGACGGTCGCACGCTCTACTACCGCGGTCCGAGCGACTTCATGGCGGCGCGGATCGAGACGGGTGCCGTTCCCACCGTGACGCGGCGCGACTTGCTGTTTGCCGACATGTATCGTCGGTACAACGGCTTCGCGGCGTACGACGTCTTCCCCGACGGTGAGCATTTCGTCGTGGTGCGGAGGGAAAGCACCACGAGCCGCGCCTCGCAGGGGGTGCAGGTGTGGCTCGGTTGGCAATCGGTGATGCGTGCGGGTGGCGGCACGAACCGCTGACGCGGGGCAACAGGGAGCTGCGCGAGGATCCGCGCGCGTATCGCGACGATAGTCTCAGGATCGCTTCGCGCCCCGCAGTCGCCGGACCGCAGCCTGCGCACGATCAGCCATGGCACGTTAGGCCAGACTCAGGCTGACCACGTCTCCCGCATCAGCCGCACGAAATTCCCGCCGATGATCTTCTCGATCCGCGCTGCCGAGTGTCCGCGCGCCGCCAGCTTTTCGGCGATCCGCTCCAGACGACGCGGCGTATTCAGGTCGCTCACGAACATCGGCACCGCCGGATCCTCGCCCGGCGCCGCGATCCCGTCCCGCAGGCGGCCCTCGACGAAGGTCCGATGGATCTCCAGATACTTCTCGTCGACAACGTGCGGCGTGATCGACAGATCGCTGCCGATGCCGACATGGTCCTCGCCGCACACCTTCACCGCGTGCTCGATGTGCCGGATCACATCCTCGGTGTTCGGCTGCCCCTGCATCGTGAGGAAGGGCATGAGGTAGATGCCGACCACACCGCCCTTGTCGGCCATGGCTTTCAGGTCGGAGTCCAGCTTGCTCCGCGGCCGGTCGGCCACCGCACGGCAGGCCGAGTGGCTGATCGCGACCGGCTTGCTCGAGTGTGCGATGGCCTCGGCGGTGGTCCGCTGGCCGCAGTGTCCAAGGTCCACGATCACGCCCTGCGCATTCAGCGTCTCGACCAGCTGGCGGCCAAGCGGCGTGAGCCCGCCATTCTCCCGCTGCAGGCAGCCGTCGCCGAACATGTTCCGCACGTTGTACGTCAGCTGCACGATCCGCAGCCCGAAGGCGTGGTACGTGGCCACCCGCGACAGGTCGGTGTCGATGGCCACCCCGTCCTGGAATCCGTAGATCAGGCCGAGCTTCTTCTCCCGCTTGGCAGTGGCGAGGTCGGCCACCGTGCGGATCTTCATCAGCACATCCGGGTGCCGGGCCAGATCGCGCTCCCACTTCGCCATGGTGCCGAATACCGCTTCCGGCGTCCGGCCGCCGATGGTGAGGTTGAGCGCGGTGATCCCTGACGCCCGTACGTTGGCGATCATCTCCGGCGTGAGCGCGTCCACCTGCACCGGCGTGTTGAACGGGCCGGGGCTGGCGAGGAAATCGATCACCATCGCCCGGTCGTAGCGGGGCCAGGCACGGGCCGTCGGTTCGGACGCAGGGCTCGTGGCGCCCAGTCGTCCGGCGAGAGCCGGTGTCACTGCGATGGCAGCGGCCACCTTCGAGAACGCGCGGCGCGACATCGGTCCGTCACCCTGCATCGGCGGATTCCTGGGTGGACCAGCCACCCGTCAACGGCGTGAGGCGGTGGCCGGCGGCAGGCCGGGCACCATGACGACGCAATCTTCAACCTTGCCGCGCCCGGCGCGAGCGATAGCGATGCGAGCCTCATCCTACGCCTGCCGCACCAGCGCCGCGACCCACGCGGAATCGGCGACGGCCTCGGTCAGCACGACGGCCGCGATGAACGCGATGGCCACCGCCGGCAGGACACGATCCCGTACACCTGCCTTCCGGTCCGCGCGGATCAGCGCCAGCAGCAGCACCACGGCGACACCAGCCGCGAGGTAGCCACCGACCGGGGGCGTGACGGGGAAGATTCGCATGAACACCCGCCCCAGTCCGGGCGGGAGCGCCACCAGCCCCGTCGCAGCGATCGCCCGCGCGTGTAATTGCGGGCGGCGCACGTTCGCCATGGCGAGCGCGAACAGCCCCACGAACATCAGCAACGTGAGCACGTCGAGCACCAGCAGGCGGTGCCCGATCGGACGGAACCCGGCATTCGCCGCAGCGCCCCGGGCCATGGATTGCAGCATCGGTGGCGCCGAAGCGACCATGGTGATCGCGAGAATGCTGCCGAGCACCGCCAGTTGCCGGTGCAGCGCGCGTCGCCGCTGCTCCGCCAGCCATGCCTGCACTACCAGGAGCAGCGACCAGCCGAGCGCGGCCGAGCCGTGGACGGCGTGGGCCACATCGAGCGTGGCGCCGCCGGACAGGATGACCCGCTGAAACCCGACCATCGTGAGGAGGAGAATCGCTCCCAACCACCATGGTGCGAGTGCCGGGGTGGCGAAGTCCGTTCGCCGGCTGCCATCACGCGCGGAGATGGGAGCGGAAACGATGGGAGCGGCGGCAGGGCTGTCGAGGAACGGCATGATCAGCTCGGTGTGAGGTGATGTCAGTATACTGTCACATGGACAGTGTACTGACAACCCCGGCCGGCCGCCGTCAGGTCTCCTGCACCCGCTTCCCCAACGGCGCGAACGACACCGCCGCCAGACGGAAATGCGCCAGCCCGAACGGAATACCGATGATCGTGCAGCAGAGGCCGATGCCGGCCATCACGTGCCCGATCCAGAGCCAGATGCCGGCGAAGATCACCCAGAGCACGTTGGCGATCTCGGTCCCCATGATCTGCCGCTCACCGAGATCACGCACATCCACCAGCGTCCGGCCGAACGGCCAGGCGGCAAAGCCGGCGATACGCCAGGCGGCGATCGCGAAGGGAAATCCGACGATCGTCAGCGCGAGGAGGCCGCCGGTGAACAGCCAGCCGATGCCGGCAAAGAAGCCGCCGCCGAAGATGAACCAGGCGATGTTGAGCAGGAACGTCATGGCAGAGTCCGGTGAGGGGAGAGCCGGCGGATATCGATGCCGTGCTCAGGAGGCACTACGAGTCGCGGCGGTGATTTGCTTCAATGCGCCGTGCCGCTGTGCACCCGATCACCGCTCCCCCCGCGCGCCATCCCCGAACCCCTCTCGATCAATCCTCCCGGCGTAACGACACCCGCACGATATCCGGATCTGATGAACGGGCGCCCGGCAGGCTCACCTTGCGGATGCGTGTTCCCGAGCCTGTGTCTCCCGTGATGTCGAACTCGAAACGCATCACCCACGACACATCTGACGTCCCCACGGCGCCGTCGCCCGCGCGCCGTGCGATGGCAAACCGCCGGCGAGCGTTCAGCACCATGCGCGTCGCGGTGAGGGTGCCATCCAGCGTGTCGACGATCGTCGGGTTGGCCGTCGGCAACGTCGCGACGACGGAATCGCCGGTGGTTGTGACGACCGTCAGCGTCGCCGTCTGCGGACCCACGGGCACACGTTCGTTGCCGACGTAGCGATACGAGCCGTCGGTCCAGCCCAGCGTCCACCGCGAGGTGGCCTGGGCGCCGAGGAAGGCCGGTGTCAGCAGCAGTGCAAGAACGAGAGGGGAGCGCATCAGCAGGCGGGGCGGCAAGGGTAGGCGAGCGCGACGGACTTCGTAGCAGATACACCCGAATCCATGAGGTTGCCATGGTGTTTACCATACACTATCCTCGTGTATGCCTGACACTAACCGGACCATGAACGCCGCCAACCCCACCGCCATCCGAATCGGCGTGGACGTGGTCGTGTTCACCATCCGGGACGACGCCCTCCATGTGCTCCTCGCCCCCGCCGGCGTGGAGTGGTCGCTGCCGGCGGACCTGATCCGGCCCGACGAAACCGTGGACGCCACCGCCCGCCGCGCCCTCGCGGCTGCCGCCGGCCCGGGCGAGGTCTGGCTGGAGCAGCTCTACACCTTCGGCGACGTGGCGCGGGCCCCCGACGCCCGCGTCATCAGCGTGGCCCACTACGCCCTCGTCTCGGCCGACGTGCTCTCCGCCACCGGTACAGAGGCCGCCCGCTGGTGGCCGGTGGCCACCCTCCCGCTGCTGGTGCTCGATCACCGCCGCATCATCGACTACGCCCTCACGCGGCTCCGCAACAAGCTCGCCTACACCACCGTGGGCTTTCAGCTTTTGCCGGCCCGGTTCACCCTCTCCGAGCTGCAGCGCGTCTACGAGGTGATCCTCGGACGCGATCTCGACAAGCGGAATTTCCGCCGCAAGGTGGAACTGCTCGACATCGTGAAGCCGACCCGCGAACAGCGCGCCACCGGGAGCGGCCGACCGGCACAACTGTACCGATTCGTTGCGACCGAAGCCCCGGAAGCCATCGGTGCGCCCGAACCGGCTGCACTCGCACAGCCCGCCGTGCAACTCGCACGCATCAGCCCCACGCTCCGTCGCCGCGGTCGCGTGGTGCCCACGTCACCCATCCCCGAAGGAAGCCGCTGATGGTCGAGCGTCTCACGACCCGCGTGCTCGTCATCGGCAGCGGTGTGGCCGGACTCTTCACCGCCTGGCGTTGCGCCGAGCAAGGGCCGGTGCTGCTGATGACAAAGCGCACCCTGCGCGACTCCAATACGATGTGGGCGCAGGGTGGTATCGCCGCCGCACTCGGTGCGGGTGACAGTCCCGAACTCCATCGTCGCGACACACTCGCCGCCGGTGCCGCGCTCTGTGACGTGAACGCCGTTGACGTGCTGGTGCACGAAGGCCCCGACCGCGTGCGTGAACTGGTGGAAGCCGGCGCACGCTTCGATCTCAACGCACGCGGCGACTTCAAGCTCGGCAAGGAAGCGGCGCACTCACGCCGACGGATCGTGCATGCGCAGGGTGACCAGACCGGCGCCGAGGTCTCTCGCGCGCTGATCGAGAAGGTGCACGAATCGCCGAGCGTGCAGGTGCTCGAAACAGCCCGTGTGCTCGACCTGATCCTGGTGCAGGGACGGTGTATCGGCGTACGCGCCTCGATCTACGGCAAGCCGGTCGAGGTCTACGCCGAAGCGGTGGTGATGGCGACGGGTGGCCTGGGGCAGGTGTACCGCCACACCACCAACCCGACCGTTGCGACCGGCGACGGATTTGCCATCGCGCATCGCGCCGGTGCGCGCATGGCCGACATGGAGTTCGTGCAGTTTCACCCCACGGCGCTGGCCACCAGCGAGAACCCCCTCGCACTCGTCAGCGAGGCGGTGCGCGGCGAAGGGGCCACGCTGCTCGACGGCGACGGACGGCGCTTCATGCCGGAGATTCACAAGCAGGCCGAACTGGCGCCGCGTGACATCGTGGCGCGCGAGATCTTCCGCGCGCAGAAGCGAACCGGCGTCGTGCACCTCGATGCGCGCGCGCTGACCGACTTCGACACCCGATTTCCCGGCATCTTTGCGCTCTGCAGTGCGCGGGGCGTGGATCCGCGCACCGACCTGATTCCCGTCACACCGGCGGCGCATTACATGATGGGCGGCATCGTCACCAATCTCCATGGTCGCACCACGGTGCCGGGGATGTACGCCTGTGGCGAAGTGGCCTGTACCGGCGTGCACGGCGCCAACCGGCTGGCCTCCAACTCACTGCTGGAAGGGCTCGTGTTCGCCGAGCGCGTGAGTCGCGATGACGCACTGCTCAGGCCGCACGGCATCGACGCACCAACCACCGAGCCGTGGACGGTGCCCGACGACTTCGATCGCGGTGCCGCACAGGTGGCGGCCGAT
>JANOCB010000081.1:0-27768 GCA_031411975.1 Gemmatimonadaceae bacterium | reverse complement strand
TTCGATGCGGTCGCCGCCGTGCTCGACCCCGACGTGGTCGTCGAGTGGCCGCAATCGCGCGAACGGATGCGCGGTGCGGCGACGTTCGTGCGGATGAATGCCGAGTATCCCACCACGGGACGGTGGACCTTCCGGATCGACCGTCTCGTCTGCGGTGGCGACGAGGTCGTGACGGTGGTCAGTCTGACCGATGGGACACAGTCGGCGACACCGGTGTCGTTCTTCACCGTGCGCAGCGGTCGAATCGTGCACCTGGTGGAATACTGGCCGGAGCCGTTCGCGCCGGCGGAGAACCGCCGGCATCTGGTGGAACTGATGGCGTGACGGCTGGTGCGTGCGGCCGCCAGCCACGGCCGACGTCCCACTTCCGATCACGGCCATCCAGAGCCAGCGGTTCGTGAACAGACCGGCGCTGACGATGGACGCCGTCTGCGATCGTGCTGTCATTTCACCGCAGTCCTTGACGCCATTTGACATTCGCATACTTTTTGTAAAATGACGACGGCAAGCTGGCGGGATCACAAGCGCTACCTGTGGGCGGTCGCGCTCACCATGCCACTGCTGCCTTGGCTGGCCATCGGCCTCCATGCCGCCACCGGCGCCAGCGTCTGGCTCTGGCTCGGCCCGATCGTCATCCTCGGCGTCGTCCCGATCCTCGACCTCGTGGCCGGCCTCGACCGGGACAACCCACCCGCCGACGCGATGGCCGTGCTGGAAAGTGATCGCTACTACCGATGGGTCACCTACCTCTTCCTGCCGCTGCAATTCGCAGGATTCGCCGTCGGCTTCCGGATGATCGCCAACGGCGGACTCTCCATCCCGGAGTCCATCGGACTCGCCACCACCGTCGGCTTCATCGGCGGACTCGGCATCAACACCGCACACGAGCTCGGCCACAAGAAGGAAAGCGTCGAGCGCTGGCTCTCGAAGATCGCCCTCGCACAGAGCTGGTACGGCCACTTCTACATCGAACACAACCGCGGTCACCACGTACGCGTCGCCACACCCGAAGACCCGGCCAGCAGCAGGCTCGGCGAATCGTTCTACCGCTTCTGGCCGCGGACCGTCATCGGTTCACTGCGCAGCGCCTGGCACCTCGAGGCACGGCGCTACGCCCGCAACGGCCAGCACCCCTTCCGGCTCGGCAACGACGTCCTCAACGCCTGGCTGATGTCCGCCGTGCTCTGGACTGGCATGATCGTCTGGCTCAGCGCAGGCATCATACCCTATCTCCTGCTGCAGGCCGTCATCGGATTCACGCTGCTCGAAGCGGTGAACTACCTTGAGCACTACGGCTTGCTGCGCCAGCGCGTCGGCTCACCCACGGGCCGCGAGCGCTACGAGCGCGTCGAACCCCGTCACTCCTGGAACTCCAACAACCTCACCACCAACGTGCTGCTCTATCACCTGCAGCGGCACAGCGACCATCACGCCCACCCGACGCGCCGCTACCAGGCCCTGCTCGACCACGATCAGGCCCCGGTGCTGCCCACGGGCTACGCAGGCATGATCCTGCTCGCGCTGGTACCGCCGATGTGGTCGCGCGTCGTCGATCCGCGGGTGCTGGCCCACTACGGCGGCGACGTGCGCCTCGCCAACGTGGCACCGCACGCCCGCGAGCGTCTGCTGGCGCGCTACCCCGTGCCTGTTTCGCAGCTGGCGCGCGACGGTAATGACGCGAGCGGTGGTGACTCGGAGTCCGCGCGCGGTGGTGACTCCGAGTCAGCGACCGCGGCATCATCCCGAACACCCGCTGCGGGTGCCTACGAGTGTCCAGGCTGCGGGTATGCCTACGACCCGCACCGCGGTGCCCCGCGCGAAGGCTTCCCGGCCGGCACGCCATGGGCCAGCATCCCCGCCGACTGGCCATGCCCGGACTGTGGTGTGCGCGACAAGGCCGACTTCGTACCGCTGACCCTCGCGTCGTAATGGCCACGCCGTGACCGCGCTGCGCGAACGCATCGTCGCCGCCGCCATCCACCTCACCACCCGTCACGGCTGGGCCAGCCTCACGATGTCGCGGCTGGCCGAGGACGTCGGGGTGAGCCGTCAAACGGTCTACAACGAGGTCGGCGGCAAGGACTCGCTCGCCCAGGCGATGGTGCTCGACGAGCTGAGCCGGTTTCTCGCCGAGGTGGAGGCGCAGTTCGATCGGCATCCCGTCGATCCCGTCGCAGCGATCGCCGGAGCGACGTCCGCGGTGCTCTCCCGGGGGGCCACGCACCCGCTGCTGCGCGCGATCGTGTCATCGGACGCGGGCGCACAGACCGACCTCCTGCCGCTGCTCACCACCGACGCTGGCTCCGTGCTCGGCACGTCGATTGCGGTGGTGGCTGGCCGGTTGCAGGGCTACCCTGGCGTCAGCGCCCGCGCTCGCGCCGTGACCGCCGACGCAATCGTCCGCGTGGTCCTCAGTCATCTGACGCAACCGACGATCGATGTGCGCCGAGTGACGGCAGATGTCCGGTGGATGGCCGGTCGCTTTTTGGACAGCGCGGAGCGTGACGATCGTGACGTGGCGTGACCGTAGCGATGTCGTGTGACCTCGACGTGGCCATCCTGCAGCTCTCGCCCCCGGACCGTCACGGCTACTGCACCCTCGGCACCTCGGTGGACAGCGCCCTGGCCGCCAGCCTGAATGCACGCACGGTGCTGGCCGAGATCAACACGCAGATGCCGCGCACCGCCGGCAACAGTGCGGTGCCGCTGGCACGGGTACAGGCGTGGATGGCCTCCGATCGTCCGCTGCACACGCACACGCCATCGGCCGCCAGCGCGGTGGAGGATCGCATCGGTGAGATCATCGCCGACCTGGTGGAGGACGGCTCCACGCTGCAGATGGGCATCGGCGGCATTCCCGATGCCGTGCTGGCGCGGCTGGGCAACAAGGTGGGCCTTGGCGTGCACACGGAGATGTTCTCCGACGGTCGAGTTTCATCCCTGCGATCGCACCAATGACACGGCGCTGATCCAGGAGAACCCGAAGGTGGTGGCCATCAACTCGGCCATCGAGGTCGACCTCACCGGTCAGGTCTGCGCCGACTCCATCGGGCACCGCATCTACAGCGGGATCGGCGGACAGATGGATTTCATTCGTGGCGCGGCGCTGTCGCGAGGCGGCAAGGCGATCATTGCGCTCCCGTCCACCGCGGCTGGCGGCACGGTGTCGCGCATCACGCACGAGCTGAAGTCGGGGGCCGGTGTGGTGACCACGCGTGGCGACGTGCACTGGGTGGTGACGGAGTACGGCGCAGTGAACCTGCACGGCAAGACGCTGCGGGAGCGAGCGGAGTTGCTGATTGCGATTGCACATCCCGATGTGCGCGCCGAGCTGTCGAGGGTGGCGCGGGAGACGAAACACTTCGTGATGGTATGACTGCACTGGTCGCCGTGGACCACGAACACGGCGACCGGTGCATGCTCATCGATCACGCATCCAGCTGTCCGATCAGAGTCCGGGGCATGTGGCTGCGCTGTAGAACTGGCGACTGCCGTTCGCGATCGGTGCACCATCGACGACCAGCGTGTTGCCGCGACCGGCAGGGTGATCGAACCACACCTCGTTCCATGAGACGTTACCGTTCAACGTCAGGTCGTAGGTGGAGTTCTGCAGGTACGGCAGCGTGGCATTGAGTCCGAGGCTGCGCTGGTGCCGCGACATGGAGACCAGCACCTTCGCCTGGCAGCTCGCCTCGATCTGATTCCCGCCGAGTGTGACGTCGGCAGTGGCAGTGAGCGGTGCGCCGACGACGGGGAATCCGGCATGAATGATGATGCCGAAGCGATTGTTGCTGATGAGATTGTCCTGAATGACCGAATGCACGGTGCTGTGCACGTTGGGAGCCAGTGTGCCGACCGTCTCCACGCGAATGCCCACGCCGACGGGTATGCGCAGGTGATCACGCACTTCGTTGTTGCGGACCTCGGACCAGACTTCCGCTGTGGCCGGCAGTGCGTAGGGCTCCACGCCCGCCGGTACGGGCAGGCCGACCACGGCCGACGTGGTGATGCCAGGAATGCCGCCGTTGATGATGCGGTTACCGATCGCGCGATACCGACCCGGTGCGGCGAGGCAGATGTCGCACGATCCACCCGGTCCGCTGAGGTGGTTCTCCAGTACGTCGCCGGAGCCCGCACGCAGGTCGACCGACTCGCTGAACCCGCCTTCGAATCGGTTGCCCCGAATGCCGATGTCCTGCACGCGGAGCGCGAGAATCCCCTGTCCGCCGATCTCCGTAGCGGGCCTCGGTCCCGACACGAATACGAATCCTTCGATGATCAGTCCATGTGCCGCGGAACCGTCGGGATGCGCGTTCGCGACGATCAGCGGTGTCTGCACCGAGGCAATCACCGGCAGGCGCGTGGTCGAGGCGAGCACCGTCTCGTGGCCGGTGCTGCTGGCCCCGGTGGCGCGACCGGTCGGGTCGATCTCCATGGCGAGCGCACCGCGCAGTGTGATGTCCGGCACGTCGACCATCAGCGGAAACTGCTCCAATGCTCCGGTGGCGAGGCTCGCCGTACCTTCGAAGCGTCCGGCGGAGACGTCGATGGTGATGCGACAGGCCGCACTCGTCGCCTCGTCACGAGCCAGGCGACCGGCGCGTGCGGCACCGAGTGCATCGGTGATGCGATTGAATTGCACGCCAGTATCATCCGACGTGGCGTCCCGCCTGACGAGCAGCGTGGTCACGTAATCACCGTGCGCGAGGTGGGCGCGCAGCGCGGGTCCTGCAACCTCGAGGATCGCCGGCGACTCGGCAGGCGTATGACACACCGACACCTTTCGTGCCGCTGCATTCCGGTGGGATGCGGACACGATGTCCGGTGCCAGTACGGCGGTATCGGTCGCACAGCCGGTGGCGAGCAGTGGGAATGTGAGCGCGATGGCGCGTGCCACGGTGAGGGTGCATGAGGCGCGACGCGGTGACGACGTCCTGATCCGGGGCATGAGCGGTTCCTCGTCCGAGTGATGGATGCAACAGTCGGCAAGAGGGTAGGGCGACGGCGTCCACAAATCGTCCAGCGATCATCCGGCCGTCGGGCATCGGCGCCAGCCTGAATGCAGCGCCGTCGAGGCGGGCTATGGCTGCGCGCGCTGAAGTTCAGGGAGTGCGTCGAACCAGTGTGACAACACCGGTCGCGCGGCCTGTGCCTGCAGCCGCCAGCTGCGCACCCGCTTGTGATCACCCATGCGTGCATACAGTTGCACGAGACGAATGACCGGTGGGGCGAAGATGTCGTCCACGCGCTCGGGATCGGGTGTGCTGACGCGCACGAGCAACTGTTCTGTTTCGCGCTGCATCGCGTCGTGCGCGAGTTGCCGATAGGCGGCCTCTCCGGCGTCGAACGCGGCCCGGAATGCGCCCGCATCAGCCATCGCGGGATGGCGTTCACGTTCACTGACGGCCTCTGCAAAGCGCCCGCTACTCTCGAGCAGGGCGAGCAGGCGGTCGCGCGCGGGGCCGTGGCGTGGCTCCAGGAGCAGCGTACGACGCAACGCTTCCTCGGCGCCGCCGACGTCACCGACTGCCTGCCGGGCTGCGGCAAGGCTGCTGAGATACAGTGCGATGTCCGGCTCCAGTGCGACGGCCAGCTCCATCGCTTGCAACGCCTCGGTGTGGCGCCGCTGCAGCCCATGCAGCACACCAACGAAGCGATGCCCTTCCGCATACGTCGGATCCTTCGCCACTGCGGTGAGGAATTCGTGCTCGGCGCGCGGGAGATCCCCATCGAGATAGAGCGCCTTCACGCCGAAATGCACGTGCGGAATGGCGATCGTCATGTCGAGTGTGAGCGTCTGCTCGCTGAGTCGGATGGCCTCGGCGAACACGTCGTGAAACGGTGTGAGCACGCGGCGACGCGCGGCAACGGCGTAAAAGTTCGACAAGCCAGCGACAGCCGGCGCGAACGTGGGGTCGGCGTCAAGCGCGCGATGGAAATAGTCGCGACACTGCAACAGGTCTTCGGTGCTGCCGCCGTGCGCCGTTCGGAGGAAGAGATAGTGCCCACGTGCGTGCAAGACCCACGCATCGGGCGACTGGGCGCGCGGCTGGTGGACCGACGGCGACGGCATGGACACAGCAATGTCGGCGCGCCGCTGCAGCAACGTGCGCAACCGGTCGCGTTCACCCGAGAGCCAGCGATCGAAGGCGGCCGCACCACGCACGTGGAAGCCGTGCAATGGCTCGACGTCGTGCGTCTGCAGTGAAGCGTGGGCCGGCCATGTGCCGCGCTCCAGATCGTGCGCGTCGCACGAGATCAGTGCGAAGTCCACTCCCACGAGCTGGTCGCCCGCCGTGCAGATGGCGCCGTCACCGAGCTTCTGACGAAGGCTGTGCAATGCGTTGCGCAGCGCTTTCCGCCCCTGGGCTTCGTCAGCGTCAGGCCAGAGCAGGGCGATGAGGGTGTCGCGTGCGTGCAACCCGCGTGGCCGCGCCAGTGCGAGGTAACAGAGGAGCCCGAGCAGCCGCGGCTGACTGATCCGGGATGTGGTGGCCGGATCCGTGGGCTCGCGCACCGTGACCGGGCCGAGGGTGTGCAGGCGAAGCGCAGGAGCGGAGTTCAGGCGGGCCTGCCGAGGCGGAGGTGGAGCCGCGCACACGGTGGGGAATGGCGTGCGTGGTTCCATCGTGCGCGGGGGACCGTGGCCGGTCAAGGATGCGACGGCCTACGGGAGGATATCCGGTGTCGGCGAGGCCGGCGGCGTCGCCGAGCGATGGGTCAGCGCGATGATTTCGGCGGCAGGACCGGGACGTTCCCCGTGCCGAATCTCGTCCAGACGGCCACCACGCCGCAGTCCCGGGCCATGGTGAGATACTCAGCGGGCACCATCGTGGGGCGGTTGTACACCTCGACCGCCGCGACATCGCGTCGGTCCACGAACTCGTCGATGGACAGGCCCCCGCGACCCGCAGCGTCCAACGGCATGCCGTCCACGAAGAGCATGGCGCGACATTCGCCGCCGCGGTTGTCGCGCATGTAGATGTCCTGACCGAAGCCTTGTTTCGGGAAGCGAACGAACACGCCGGGCATGCCCTGCAGCGCATCGGAGAGGTACATCGACGCCCGTTCCCTCACCGTCTTCCCGTCGAGGAACCGGCCCATCCCGGTGCGCCAGCGCCGTTCGATGTTGCGCACATCCCATGGAATCTCGCGCCCGGCCACCACGCGGATCGTGTCGAGTTCCACGTTGCGTGTCGCGAGCGTCAGGCTGATGTCCGAGGGGACGCTGCTTCGCAGTCGCACCGTCCGGCGCACGGGCGAGTAGCCAATCGCGCGCGCTTCGATGGTCTGCGTGCCGGCGAGTGCATCGCTCACGCGGAATTCACCGCTGCTGCTCGACCGGACCATGCTGCCACTGCCGAGCACACGGATGATCGCATTCGGCAGCGGCGCGCCGGCGCTCGTGGTGATGCGGCCGCGCACCGTGGCGCCGCCGATGCGAACGGCGGTCGGTGCGGTGCTGTCGATGCTCGTCTCACCGATCGTCGCAGTTCCTGTCGGTGCTGCAGCGCCGATACCGATGTCAAAGTCCTGCACGGTGTATCCCGAGGCCGGCACCGTCACTTCGATCACACCGGCGCTGTCGATCGGCGTCCAGCTGCGTGCCCGCAACGTGCTGCCTGGCGGCACACCGCAGAGACGGTATCCGCCGAGCGAATCGGTCACAGTGCGGCGTTGCGCGCGTTCGGTGACCAACGCCTTCTTCGCCAGTGTCCACTCGGGCCACTCCACTTCGACCGTCGCCCCCATCAGTGGTGTCTCATCATCGGCGTTCCGCACGGTGCCGAAGATCACGCCCGCATCATCGGCGCTGCCGGGGCCGCAGGCCTGCACCACCAGCGTCCGACCGGAGGGTGTGCCGAGTGGGAGCTGCAGCACGCCGGCTTCGGTGATCTCGAGGCGGACGATGCCGGGCTCCAGCCGGAGGGAATCCAGTACCGGGTGCAGGAACGAGGCGAGCCAGACACCTGCCGGTACGCTGTCGTGCACGAACGCGCCGAGCGAGTCCGTCTGTGCACTGCGCCCGACCGAGGGGTCGTCCCCGCGGACGATGCGTACCAGCGCACCACGCAGTGGTCCCATGGCGACGCTGTCGAAGACCGTGCCGCGGATCTGCGCGACGGTTGGTGCCTGCGCGTGGAGGGGTGCGGCTGCCGGGAGCAGCAGCAACAGGGAGACACTCGTGGCAGCAGCCGTTCGACGCATGAAGTTACCGTCCAACTGAGTCCGCATCAGCCGGAGCCGCCGCGTCGTGAGCCCACTACCGCGCCTGATTTGGTTGCAACCCGTATACAGAGGGTACGTTCCAGCGGCAGTCGCCACAAGGCGAGGCAGGGGTCGAACACGTGGTCAGAGTCCTTGCTCGCATCCCGTCGTTCGAGGGGTCCGTTCAAGGGGTCAGAGACCTTGATCGCATCCGGTCCCATCGGGGGGTCCATCAAGGGGTCAGAGCTCTTGATCGTATCCTTTCGTTCAAGGACTCTGACCCCTTGATCGAGGACTCTGACCCCTTAATCCGGTCGTTCAAGGACTCTGACCCCTTGATCCATGGACCCCTTGATCCATGGTGGCGACCCCATGCTCCGCCATCACCGACGGCTGAACACCGCCCCATGCGGAACACCAGCCGCTGTGCCACCATGCGGCCACTGCCGCTTCGTCATGCGGAAGCCGGGCCTGGTCGCGCCCTCCTCGCGGAAGCGCGTGTCGAGGGCGAGTTGACCGGTCGTGGCGTCGAAGCGCAGGATCTGCACGGTGTGCTCCATCGACGCGTACCCTGTCACGACGACCCGTTTCCGATCGGGCGACACCGAGATCCAGTGCGGCACGTCGGTGGAATCGAAAGCCACCCGGCTCACCTCGCGCGGCGCATTCGGATTGCTGATGTCGAGGCTGACCACGGCATTCCACGCAGGGACCGTCACCAGATAGTAGTGCCCGACGATCGCCGGAATCGCGCAATCGCCCCTCTTCTGCGGGAACGAGGCCACCTGCCGCGCCTGCGGTGTGTCGCTGTCCAGACTGTCGATGACGAATAATCCGCAGCTGAACGTGGAGACGAGCACCGTGCGGCCATCGTCCATCAGGCGTGGCTCGGCAGAAAACGTGCCGTTCGGTCCAGCGAGTGTGATCTGTCGCAACAGCGTCCGATCCGACAGGCGCCACACCTGCAGCGTGCGCGACGCCTCTTCCGGACCCGGCATCATGTCGGTGGAGGTCGAGACGATCCGATCGAGCGCCGGCACGATCGCCGCGCTGTAGACACGCAGCGCCGAATCGGCACCGGGAGTGTCCGCAGACGACGAGCGCACCGGCGTGCCGGCTGGCGTGAGCTCCACCAGCCCACCGGCACGCATGCGTCCGTTGGCATGTGTCATCTGGAACGTCGCCAGCACGTTGCCGTTCGCGAGGCGGAGGAACGAGTGTGGGTGCGCATAGCCTTCGACGTCGCCGAACGTCGCGGCAATGCGCGGTGCGGCAGGTTCGCGCAGATCGAAGACGAACGACGTGCCCGATCCGAACCCGTTGGCGAAGAGCTGCCCGTCCGCGGGCATTTCGTGCTCGGTGTGATGGGGGCCGTTGTCCAGCCCTGGGACCGGAAGCGTCGTGACGAGACGACCGTACCCGGCGCTGTCCTCGGTGACATCGAGGACCGCCAGAAAGTCGGGCTGCGTCGTGTCGGCTGACGCCGTCCAGAGGTAGAGGTAGTCTTTCGCCGCACTGCCGGTGGCACCGCGGGGTGTGCAGGCGGCGAGGCAGCCGACCATCATGAGGGCGACAACGCGGGGCATCGGTGTTCGGGGCAGGAGGAGCGCAGTGCTGATCCGAACATGATATTACCGCGAGTGCCGCCCCATGGACGCGTCGGAGCAAGCTGGCGAACCATGCGCGTCGACCGATCCCCCAGGAGACTCCCCGTGATCGCTGTTGCCCACCGTCTCGCCGCCGCCGCACTGCTGGCGATCGGCATCCCGACCGCTGCGCACGCCCAGTTGGCAGCGCGGTCAAAGCCAGCAGCGACGCCCGTGGCTGACAGCAGTCTGCCACCGGGGGGGCCGTTCGACCGGCTGCACTTCCGGTCCATCGGCCCCGCCTCGATGTCGGGCCGCATCGACGACATCGCGGTGTCGGAGCGCGACACGCGCATCTTCTACATCGCGTCGGCCACGGGCGGCCTGTGGAAGACCGTCAACAACGGCGTCACGCTGACTCCGGTGTTCGATTCGGCCGGTACGTCGTCGATCGGTGCGGTGACGATTCCCGCCGATGACCCGAACCTGGTGTGGGTGGGCACCGGCGAGAACAACAATCGCCAGAGCTCGAGCTGGGGCGACGGCGTGTACAAGTCCACCGATGGTGGCGCGCGCTGGACCAACATGGGGCTGCGCAACTCGAAGCAGATCGCGCGCATCGTCATCGACCCGGTGGATCACGACGTGGTGTACGTGGCTGCACTCGGCGATCTCTGGAAGACCGGCGGCGAACGCGGCATCTACAAGACCACCGACGGCGGGGTGACGTGGGCGAAGGTGCTGGATGCCGGTCCCGATGCCGGTGGCACGGAACTGATCATGGATCCGGTGAACAACAAGACGCTCTACGCGGCCACCTACCAGCGCCGCCGCGCGAGCTGGGGCATGAACGGTGGCGGGCCGGCCAGCGGCATCTGGAAGTCGTCCGATGCGGGCCGCACATGGACCCGTCTTGCGAAAGGACTGCCGGAGGGGCCGTTGGGCCGGATCGGCCTCGACATCTTCCGCCGCAACACCAGTGTGCTCTACGCCCGCGTCGAACATCCGAAGCAGGGCGGCGTGTACCGCAGCGACGATGCCGGCCAGTCGTGGCGCAAGATGGGCAGCACCAACATGCGCCCGATGTACTTCGGCCTCATCAAGGTCGATCCGGAGAACGACCTGCGCGTCTACTCGCCGGTCACGCCGCTGCAGGTGAGCGATGACGGTGGAAAGACCTTCAGGTCAGACGGCGCACGCACGCTGCACGTGGACTTCCACGCCATGTGGATCAATCCGAAGAATGGCGAGCACATGATGATCGGCGGTGATGGTGGCGTCGGCATCACCTACGACAGGGGCCGGAGCTGGATGTGGCTGTCGAACCTGCCGGTGGGGCAGTTCTACCATGTGGGCTACGACATGGCGCAGCCGTACAACATCTGTGGTGGCCTGCAGGACAACTATGCGTGGTGCGGGCCCAGTGCCACGCGTTCGCAGTACGGCATCGGCAACGACAGCTGGCAGACGGTGCAGGGTGGCGACGGCTTCGTGAGCCTCATCGATCCCACCAACCAGCGCATCGTCTACTCGGAGTCGCAGGACGGCTTCATGAACCGGATCGACCGGGTGACGTTCGAAGCGAAGAGCATCCGCCCCGAGGCGCCGTCCACCGAGAAGCCGTACCGGTGGAACTGGGACACGCCGATGATGCTGTCGCACACCGATCCGGCCACCATCTATGTCGGTGCCAACCGGATGTTCCGCAGCACCGATCGCGGGCACACCTGGACGGTCATCAGCGGTGACCTGACCCTCGGCATGGACCGCGATACGATGGACCTGATGGGCGTGAAGGGGAAGGCGATCACCATCGCAAAGAATGATGGCGTGGACCAGTACGGCACACTCTTCACCATCGCGGAGTCACGGAAGAAGCCTGGCCTGATCTGGACGGGATCCGATGACGGGCTGGTGCACGTCACACGTGATGGTGGCCGTGCATGGACGAACGTCACACCGAAGATTCCGGGCGCACCGCGGTTCGCGTACGTCTCGAAGGTGGAACCCTCACGCGCCGACGAAGGCACCGCGTACGTGTCGTTCGATGCCCATCGCACGGGCGACTACGGCTCGTATCTCTACGTCACGACCGACTTCGGCGCGACGTTCCGCTCGATCGGTGGCGCGTTGCCCAAGGGCGAAGTGGTGCGCACCGTGAGCGAGGATCAGCGCAATCCCGACGTGCTGTACGTCGGCACGGAATCCGGTGTGTTCGTGAGTGTCGATCGTGGCGCGACCTTCGTGCGCCTGCGCGCCAACCTGCCCACGGTGCCGGTCTACGAGATCACGCAGCACAGCCGCGACAATGCGATGATCCTGGCCACACATGGTCGTGCCATCTGGGTGCTGGACGACATGACGCCGATCCAGACCTGGACGGCATCACAGGCCGCGCAGGGATCGGTGATCGCCAGCGCCGGTGCGACGCTTCGTGTTCCGGTGGCGGAGCAGAACCGCGAGTTCCAGGGCGACATGCTCTTCCTCGGCGAGAACCCGCCGATGGCCGCCACGATCGCCTTCGTGACGAAGGTGAAGCCCGACAGCGTCCGTATCGAGGTCACCGATGCGACGGGTGCGGTGATCCGCCAGGTGAAGGGTGACACGGCGAAAGCGAAACGTCCGATGGTCGGCCTCAACCTCGTGCCGTGGGACCTGCGTGTGGAGCCGCTGCCTGAGCCGAAGAAGGGTGCTGTCGCCATGGAGAATCCGTTCGGCGGCGGCGGGCGCAATGGCCCGCTGGTGCTGCCGGGCACATATGGCGCCACGGTGATCGTGAATGGCGTGAAGATCGGCCGTACCGACGTGGTCGTGCGCAGTGATCCGGAATCGCAGATCTCCGCGGCGGATCGTGCGGCGAACTTCGCGCTGCTGAAGGAACTCCAGGGACTGAACGGGCGGGTGAGCGATGCCGTCACCTCGGCACGTCAGGTGCAGATGCAGCTGGCCGCGATCAAGCGCGAGCTTGCCGATTCCACGAAGGTGCCGGCGTCCTTCCGCGCCACCCATGACACCCTCACCAAGGCGCTGGCCCCACTGAAGAAGAAGTTCGTGCTGCTCGATGAAGGTGAAGAGATGGAGTATTCGGCCGAGGTGTTCCGAGCCGTCCTGCCGTTCAAGGTGAGCGGGCTGTCGGGCGACCTGAGTGGCTTCCTGGCCGGGCCAAGCGCGCAGAACCTCCGCACCATGGACGAAGTCCGGCGCGAAGTGCCCGTGGCTGTCGACGAGACGAACGCCATCGTTACGCGCTTCACGGCGTTCGCCAAGCAGTTGAGTGATGCGGGGATCTATCCGGTCATGCCGAAGCCGGTGAAGTAGAGGCACTCGCGGTAACGGCAACTGATAAACGCAAAGGTGCAAAGGGGCAGAGGCGCGAAACTGCAGTGGCGATAGCGCGGTAATGCGGCCGGAGGTGTGACTCGGGAGAGCGTGAAAGGCTGGGGGAACTGCGCTCGGTCGGCAGTTCCCCCAGCCCTTTTTCGATGCCGGTGCCGGTGCCGCACGGAGCGGCGACATGAATGCGGAGCGTAGCGCAAGCGAGGAGCTGTCGTTTTGCGCCTTCGCATCTTTGCACCTCTGTAAATTGTCGGTTCGGAATGCTGGCGAGCAAAAATAGGCTCGTAAACGACAACGCCGCCGGGAGGCGATCCCCGGCGGCGTTGCTGTTTCCTCGCGAACCAGCCGAGCGATCAGGCCAGCTCGAACCGGTCGGCGTTCATCACCTTCGTCCATGCCTTCACGAATGCCTGCACGAAATCCTGCTGGGCATCGCTCTCGGCATACACCTCGGCGATCGCCCGCAGCTGCGAGTGCGACCCGAAGATCAGGTCCACGCGCGTCGCGGTCCACTTCACGTCGCCGGTCACGCGGTCACGACCCTCGAACACATCCCTTGACTCCGACATCGGCGTCCAGACGGTGCCGATGTCGAGCAGGTTCACGAAGAAGTCGTTCGTCAGCGCCTCGGGACGCGTGGTGAACACGCCGTGGCGCGAGGCGCCGTGGTTGGCGTTCAGCACACGCAGGCCACCCACCAGCGCGGTCATCTCGGGCGCGGTCAGCATCAGCAACTGCGCCCTGTCCACCAGCAGCTCTTCAGCCGAGACGGTGTACACGCCCTTCTGGTAATTGCGGAAACCGTCGGCGATCGGCTCCAGCACCGCGAACGACTCCGCGTCCGTCTGCTCCTGTGATGCGTCCATGCGACCCGACGTGAACGGCACCGACACCTCGTGACCGGCGTTGCGCGCGGCCTGCTCGATCGCGGCCGTGCCGCCAAGGACGATCAGGTCGGCCAGCGACACCTTCTTGCCCGACGTCTGCGCGGCGTTGAAGTCGCGCTGGACCGTCTCGAAGATCTCGAGCGCGCGCTGCAGCTTGGCTGGCTGGTTCACGTCCCAGCCCTTCTGCGGCGACAGGCGCAGACGCGCACCATTGGCACCACCGCGCTTGTCGGAATTGCGGAACGTCGAGGCCGAGGCCCATGCGGTGGAGACGAGCTGCGAGATGCTCAGCCCCGACGCCAGGATGCGGCTCTTCAGCGCCTCGATGTCCTGCGCATCGATCACGGCATGATCCAGTGCCGGAATCGGGTCCTGCCAGATCAGTTCTTCCGCCGGCACGAGCGGGCCGAGGTAGCGCACGCGCGGACCCATGTCACGATGCGTGAGCTTGAACCAGGCGCGGGCGAAGGCGTCGGCGAACTGGTCGGGATTGGCATGGAAGCGCTTCGACACCTCGAGGTACGCGGGGTCCATGCGCAACGCGAGGTCGGTGGTGGCCATCATCGGGGGGTGGAACTTCGTCGGATCGTGCGCATCGACCACTGTCGTGGCGGCAGCAGGATCGATCGGCGTCCACTGGTGTGCACCGGCGGGGCTCTTGGTCAGCGTCCACTCGTACTTGAACAGCGTGTCGAAGTAGCCGTTGTCCCACTGCGTCGGGTTCGGCTTCCAGGCACCTTCGAGACCGCTGGTGATGGTGTCACCTCCCTTGCCGGTGCCGTAGCTGTTCTGCCAGCCGAAGCCCTGCAGTTCGATGCTCTCACCTTCCGGCTCGGGGCCGACATGCGAGGTGACACTGGCGCCGTGCGTCTTGCCGAAGGTGTGACCACCGGCGATCAGCGCCACGGTCTCCTCGTCGTTCATCGCCATGCGGGCAAACGTCTCGCGGATGTCGCGCGCGGAGCGCAGCGGGTCGGGTACGCCGTTGGGACCTTCGGGATTCACGTAGATGAGGCCCATCTGCACGGCCGCCAACGGGTTCTCGAGCTCGCGATCACCTGCGTAGCGCTTGTCCCCGAGCCACTCGGCCTCGGGACCCCAGTAGATGTCGCCTTCCGCCTCGAACACGTCGGCGCGACCACCGCCGAATCCGAAGGTCGCGAAACCCATCGATTCGAGCGCCACGTTGCCGGCGTACACGAACAGGTCGGCCCAGGACAGTTTGCGCCCGTACTTCTGCTTGATCGGCCACAGCAGCCGGCGCGCCTTGTCGAGATTGCCGTTGTCGGGCCAGCTGTTGAGCGGTGCGAAACGCTGCGTTCCCGCCGACGCACCACCGCGACCGTCACCGGTGCGATAGGTGCCGGCTGCGTGCCACGCCATGCGGATGAGGAAGGGGCCGTAATGACCGTAGTCAGCGGGCC
Source organism: Gemmatimonadaceae bacterium (assembly GCA_031411975.1). Lineage (GTDB taxonomy): Bacteria > Gemmatimonadota > Gemmatimonadetes > Gemmatimonadales > Gemmatimonadaceae > JACMLX01. The sequence continues at coordinate 12,327 of JANOCB010000081.1, read as the reverse complement.
ACCACTCCTGGGAGTGGGTCATGAGCGCGACGAGATCGGCCTTCACTGCCGCCAGGTCGAGCGTGCGGAAGGCCGCCGAATAATCGAAGCCCTCGCCCATCGGCGTGGACAGCGAGGAGTGTTGGTGCAGGATGCCGAGGTCAAGCTGGTTGGGCCACCAATCGCGATTGGAGCGTCCACCGACAATCGACGAACGTCGCGACGGCGGCACCGGATCCGCCGCCAACGCGCCGTGGTTGGTCGCTCCTGCGTCGTGCATGACGGGGCACTTGCCGCCGTTCCCACCAGACATGCTTTCCATCGGGTTCTCCAGTCGTGGCGGTGATTCAGGCCGGACCGCAGAGGAGAGGGTCCCGGCCTCGGTGTTTTTGGTATGGCAGAGACTGGAGGATATGCCTTCCGGTCATAGCCCGCAATCAGGCAAAACCTATACAAACCATAGGAAGCGCCTATAGTGCAGCATGGATATGACACTGCTGCGGGCATTTCTGGAGACGGCTGATGCCGGGAGCCTGAGTCGGGCGGCGCGGACGCTCGAGCTGTCGCAGCCGTCGCTGACGGGGCAGATCCAGCGGCTGGAGCAGCATCTGGCCACGGCGCTGTTCGACCGGCATGGGCGCGGGGTGACGCTCACCAAGGCGGGGAAGGCGCTGTATCCGAGGGCACGGCGGATCCTCGACGAGGTGCGCGAGACCGAGGATGCGGTGCGACGCGAGGCGGCGGACGGTGCGGGCACCCTCAGCGTCGGCGCCATTCCCACGGTGGCGCCGTACGTGCTGCCCTCGGCCATCCAGCGCCTGCGTGCGCGACATGCGGCGATGCGCGTGGAACTGCGCGAGGATTACAGCGTCGTGCTGGCGAAGCTGTTGCTGGATGGTGCGCTGGATGTGGTGATCGCGGCGTTGCCGTATGCGTTCGAGCATCTCGACACGGAGCGACTGGGTTCGGATGCGCTGGTGGTGGCCGTCCCGGCCACACATCCCGCGGCGCGTGCGGGACGGATCACACTCGCACAGTTGCACGACGCTCCGGCCGTGACCCTCGACCCGATGCACTGTCTCGGTGAGCAGGTGGCGGGGTTCTGCACCAGCCGCGAGGTGTCGCCATCGGTGGTGTGCCGGAGTGCACAACTGGCGACGGTGCTGGAGCTGGTGGGGGCGGGGGTGGGCATCTCGATCGTGCCGGCGATGGCGGCGTCGCGCCACAACACGCCGACGTGCGCGTACGTGCCGCTGGTGGATCACACGCTGCAGCGCGAGATCGTGGCGGTCTGGCGTCGTGGTGCGGCGCGGACACCGCAGGCACGGGCGTTCGTGGACTGCGTGCGCGAGGTGGTGCGCGGGCGCTGATGCTCATGGCGTTGCACCACCAGTCTGCACTGCGTCACGCAGAAGCGCAGAGAGCGGCAGAAGGCGCGGTCGTCATGGGGAATGGGTTCGTGACTCGATTCCGTACTGGAATACGGTCAACAGAAGTTTTCGGATGTTGTCGGGCGGATCGTCGCTGACCTGCCGAAACATGTCAGTCCCGCCTGCGCCTTCAGCGCTCCTCCGCGCTTCAGCGTCAGGCCGTTTCAGGGTCGCAGGACCGTGACCAGCGCGTCGCGGCAGTCGTCTCCGGGTGAAGACTCCCTCTCGCCCGATGCCCATGAAGCCCAGCAAGCCGTTCCTGTTCTGTCTCGCGCTCGTCGGGGCCTGTGGCGCGACGGTGCTCCTCAATGCGCCGGCTGCACAGGCGGCCACGACGGAGCAGGGGATGCCGTTGTCGGCGACGCTGACGCCGGCGATGATCGAGTTCTTCGGCCTGCAGGCGGCGTATGATCGCCCGTCGATGCAGGCGCTGGCGGCCTGCCACGCGCAGCCCGGTTGCGGCGACAGTGACAGTTCGCGGGTGCGGTTCCTCGATGCCTCGGGTGCTGCGGTGGATCGATGGGACGGCACGGTCGGCTCGGTGATCGAGCGGACGCGCACGGTCCCGGGCTCGGCCGGCGATCGGGTGCGCGAATGGCGTCGGGAAGTGCGGCGCTACGCCACCGACGAGCAGGGGCGGATCGTGATGCAGGGGTCCGATTCGATCGTGCGCGTGACTGCCGGCGATTCGGGCCGAGCCCCGACGCGGATCACGCGGGTGAACCGCTACACCAACGTGCGCTATCTGGTGACCGACCCGCGCTATGTCTGGCCCCTGACGGGGTTGGTGGTGCTGGAGCTGTCGAACGAGATCGGGCAGGGCGCGCTGGGTCCGGCCACGCCGACGGCGGGTCATGCGGCGGTGAGCTTCGACGGCACCGCACAGGCGCACATCATCACGACGGGTGCGCTCACGCACACGGCCGATCTGCAGGCGAAGCGACTGGAGACGGTGATCCCGGACCGGTAGCCGTAGGGCGCTTCCGGTGCCGGCATTGCGGTGACAGTGCACTCATCTCGCACGGAGGCACAGAGGGCACAGCATTGCGGTGACAGTGCACTCATCTCGGCATTGCGGTGACAGTGCACTCATCTCGCTGGAGGCATAGAGGGCACAGCATTGCGGTGACAGTGCACTCATCTCGGTGTTCCGTGCGCTGTGCACTGTCACCGGAATACTCCACCGGAATACTGTCGAATCCGGGCGCACGGAAGCACAGGGGGCACAGGGAGGATTGACGCCGGAACGATCGGATGACAGTTTACTGTCATGAACGAAGCCGCTGCCCCGAATGAACGCGAACGCCTGAAGGCCGATACGTCGAATCGCCTCGTCGTGACGGCCTTCGAGATGCTGCGTGAGGCGCCGGACGCGCCGTTCTCGCATGAGGCCGTGGCCGCCAGGGCCGGAATGTCGGCGCGCACCGCATACCGCCATTTCCCCACGCAAGACGACCTCGTCAGCGCAGTATGGCGGCATCTACGCGACAGTACCGGCACGAGGTGGCCGATACGCGAGCAGGACATCGACGCCTACATCCGCGAACTCTTCGACCAGTTCGAGCGCAATGGGGCGCTCACCCGGGCGATGGTGGCGGCCGCACCGAGGGCCAACATCTCGACACCCGGCTCCGTCGAAGGCCGCGCCGCCTTCCGGGAGGCGCTGGCCGCACGGTGCACCGGGTGGCCGGACGCCGCAAAAGACCAGCTCGTTGCGACCTGTGTTGCGATCTATAGCGCACCGTTCTGGCTGATGCTCCGCGACCGCGGGCAGCTCTCGCAGCCGGCTGCGGTCGAGGCTGCCTGTTCGGCCATGCGTGCCGTGTTGCTCGCTGCCGGCACCGCGCCGGACGCGTCGCCCTCCCCCGCCACCTGACCGGATCGATGCCAGCACAACTCGTCGTCACCGCCGCTGCCGAAGGACGCACCCCCGCACCGCTGAACGTGGTCGGTGAAGCGACGCTGATCAAAGTCGGGCCGGACGACTGCGAGGGGCGCTACGCCCTGTTCCACCTGGTCGCCCCGCCGATGACGGGGCCGCCGCTGCACGTCCATTCGCGAGAAGACGAGTGCTTTTATGTACTCGATGGTGAGATCGTCTTCGAGGTCGACGGTGCCTGTCATACCGTGAAGGCCGGCGGTTGCGTCGCCGTCATGCGGGGCATGGTGCACCGCTACCAGAACTTCACCGACCGGAACGCCTCGCTGCTGATCGTCACCACGCCAGGGGACTTCGCCGGCTTCTTCGTCGAGATCTCGGCGATGACCCCGCCCGGGGGGATGCCGACCATGGAGCAGCTGCTCTCGCTCGATGCCAAGTACGGGATCACGACACTGGGACCGCCGATGACGTGACCAGCGGCTCCGGATACGTCCAGCGGTGGTGATGCACCGTGGTGCAGGCCACCGGCGTCTGCAGGTGCCGCGAGAAGAATGTCGCAACCGTGTCGAGATACACGCATCCTTCGACGCCGTACGACGATAGATGCTTGCGCCCCGCCGTGATCCACACCTCGCATTCGGCGCTCGCCGCGAGCGCGTGCGCATGTGAGACCGGGACGAACGGATCATCGGCGGCATGAATGACCAGTGTCGCAGATCCACGCCGCCCGGCGATGCGGAGTGCAGGTGCCGACTGCAACATCGAGACACCCGTGAGGACTCGTGCCGCCAGCAACGCGCCGCTGAGCAAGCAGGGCGGCAGGTTGGTGAGGCGCCGGAACTGCAGGCGCAGCACGTCGTACAGATCGGCATACGTGCTATCCGTCACCAGCGCGCCGAGTCGTGGTTCCTCGGCTGCTGCGGCAATCGCAGCCGCACCACCCATGGAGGCACCGAGCAGGCCGATGGACGCGAGGGAGAAGCCGCAATGCGTCAGGTAGTCGATGCCGGCCAGAACGTCGCGACTCTCATGAGACCCGAATGTCAGGCGTGCCGCACCACTGCCACCATGACCGCGCAAGTCGATCAACAGGACGTTGAGATTCCGCTGATGAAAGGCGTCCAGCAGAGGCGCCATGGCGCCGCGAAGCACGTCACCTCTCCACGCATCGCGACCATGAACGAGAATGACGGCGCCCGTGGCATTCGGCACGGCGGCATACCACGCGGCGAGTCGCACGCCATCCACCCGAGCCTTCAGCGAGACATCCCGGCACGTGGGCGGTGTCGCCGCTGCCGTCACCGAGGAGCGAGCGCGTCTCGGCGTCGTGAATCGATGAGCGACCAGGACCAGCACGGCTGCGGTGGCCGCCGTCACTACGACTGTACCAACGATCAACGCGAGGGTCACCGACATTTCCGCTCCTGAAATGAATGCCTACCACCTGCAATCGCGATTCGACCGTCGGAGGCGACACGCGGCTTGGCTGGTCTCGCGTTGAGCCGTGACGGCTGGTGGGAGCGGCAGAGCGACTCCGTGGTTACTCTGCTGGCTGACCAGTCGGTCGCGTCGGCTTGCGCACACCTCCGCCGTGCCGGTTTGCCTTTCCCGCACGCGCCTGTCTCGCCTCCGTCTGTGGGAGCTGCTGCCACGCGCGGTGGCGTGTCCTGCGGGTGTCCTGACGTGATGTCCAGCCTGACCACCCAATTTCCGGACGCGCGACGCACGAATGTCGAGATCGTTCTCAGAGTTGGTCACAGCCGCAGACCTGGGCGATTCCGATTCGGTCCGGGAGGTCTTCGCGTCGCTGTACACTGAGCTTCATGTCCTGGCCGAGTCGCACCTCCGACGCCAGTCCGAGGACTTCTCACTCGGTACGACGACGCTGGTGCACGATGCCTACCTGCAGATGTCGTCACGCAGCCCGGTTGACTTCCCGGACCGCGCACGATTCTTCGCGTATGCGTCCCAGGTCATGCGCGGGCTCGTGATCGACCGCGTGCGTCGCAGGCTCGCGTTCAAGCGCGGCGGCAGCTTCCAGTTCACCACGCTCAGTAATGCGCCGGTTGCCGTCAGCGTCGCCGACGAGTCGCCGCACCTCGATGCGCTCACCGCGGCCATGGACCACCTGACGCAGATCGATCCCGCGCTGGCCGAGCTGGTCGACCTGCATTTCTTCTGCGGGTTCAGCTTCGTCGAGATCGCGCAGCTGCGTGGAGTGTCAGAGCGGACGGCCCAGCGCGACTGGCGCAAGGCCCGACTCCTGCTTGCGGCTCAGCTCGATGCCGTGGAACGGACTGCGGTTCCTGCCGACGGCTCGGCGGACGATCCAGCGGCGGTGCGTGGCGGGGTCAATCGGTGAAATACGATGGAGAGAGGACAGAGCGACGTCTGCTGACCCTCTTCCCGGATGTGCACCGTGGCCAACACCCCCTTCCCCACTCGTGTTCTCGCACCGATCGTCGCCACCGCGCAGCGGCTGGACTGGTCGGAGCGTCGTGCCTTTCTCGACGATCTGCGGCGTGATGCGCCGATGATGGTGGCGGAAGTCGAACGGATCCTTGCGGCAGGCGATCCCGCTGCGTCGGACGAGGCGATCGCGCCGTGGACTGGACTGATCGCACGACTGCGGCAGTTCGTTCCGCTCAGGGTCATCCCGGGGGCCATCCCACACCAGAGGCAGAACGGTGCTGACTGACATCACGGCGTCACGGTGGGCGACTCTCAGCCCGCTGCTGGATGTTGCGCTGGACCTCGACGTCGCCTCCCGCGACAGCTGGCTGGCTGACCTCGAGACGACGGACCCTCGCAGCGCGGCCGAGTTGCGCGCGCTCATCGCACGCGACATCCGCACCGGCAGCACCGGCACGGTCACCAGCGCGCTCCGCACGCTGACGGATGATGCGCCGGAGCTGGTCGGCACGGTGATCGGCGACTGGAAACTGGCATCACCACTTGGCGAGGGGGGGATGGGCTTCGTCTGGCTCGCCGATCGGGCCGACGGCAACTTCGCGGGCCAGGCTGCGGTGAAGTTGCTCAAGTTACAGGGGCTGGGTGCCGAAGGCGTTCAGCGCTTCCAGCGCGAGGGAACGGCGCTGGCCCGACTCACGCATCCGACCATTGCGCGGCTGCTGGATGCCGGCGTACGGAGCTCCGGACAACCCTACCTGGTGCTCGAGTACGTGCGCGGTGTCCGCATCGATCAGTGGTGCGATCGTCACCACAAGACCGGCACCGAGCGGCTGGCACTGTTTCTGGCGGTCTGCGCCGCCATTTCGCACGCCCATGCGCATGGCGTCGTGCACAGGGACATCAAGCCGTCGAACATTCTCGTGACCGATGACGGGCAGGTCAAGTTGCTCGACTTCGGGGTCTCGACGCTGCAGATGGAAGGGGACGGTGACCGGGCGGAAGGGCTCCTGCCGTTCACCGCGGCGTACGCTGCCCCGGAACAGCTGGCTGGGGGCGCCGAGTCACCGGCGACGGATATCTACGCCCTCGGCGTGCTCCTGCATGTGCTGTTGATGGGTGATGTACCGGCACGCCCTGCGGCGCTGATGAGCAGCACGGCACTGCGGCTGCCCGATGCAACGGCCGCGTCCCGGGGCAGTACCGCGAAAGGCATCGCCGCCTTCGTGCGGAACGACCTCGATGCGGTCGTGAGCCGGTGCCTGGAAACCGCCTCTGCCAACCGCTATCCGACGGTGCAGGCACTGGAAGCGGAGATCCATCGCGTGTTGCGTGACGAACCGGTCGCGACACGACCAACCAGTGTCGTGGAACGCACCGTGAGGGTGGTACGTCGCCGACGCATGCGGCTCGGTGCCGAGTTGCTCGTCGCTGGAGCACTGCTGCTGGGCGCCTGGATCGCCTGGCGGCAGACAGGGCTCGCACGGATCGAATCCGCCAGCGCGCAATCCGCACGCGAGCTGGCTATGGCGTTGGCCGAGATGCAATCGCAGATGCTCAGTTTCAAGGGGCCCGGCGGTCGTCAGCTCACACCGACCGAAGCGCTGGGACGGGCACGCAGCGCCATTGAAGTGAAGTATGCGGCGCAGCCGCTTGTGCTGAGCGGCTTGCTCAGCCTGCTGGCCGATCGGTACGGCGAACTGAATAATCTCGAGCAGCGAACAGCGCTGCAGTTGGCGTCGGTGTCGGCGGCCGCACGGTCGGGCAATGCTGCCGCTGAGAGCAAGGAACTCTGCATCACCGCGCTGGTGCTTGCCGAGCGCGAACTCGTCGATTCAGGCGCAGTCCTCATGGCGCGTGGTGAGGTCAGGCTCGCCGAAGCGGGCACTGACAGTGTTGACGCGATGGTGGCGTGCAATGAGATGCGCGCCTTCCAGATGACGTTCCGCGCGCAGCCGGATTCCGCGATTGCGCTGTCACGCCTGAATCTCGCGCTGTTGCGATCGGCGGGCGACACCATGAGCACGAACTTCAGCACCGTGTTGAACCGACTCTCCCAGATTCAGTTTCGTCTGGGGCGGTATCGTGAGGCCTTCGCGGCACTGGACCAGGCTGTCGCAACCGAACAGAAGATCGGACGTGGCGATACCGAGGGAATCGTCGTGCTCCGAGGCAACATCGTGTCGCTGCAGCTCGCGCTTGGTGAGTACGCCGCCGCACAGACTGTACTCACGAACGAGATCGCGCGCATTCGTGACACCACGACCGGCGCGGTCGAGCTCCCGCTCATTCTGCGCTTCCGTGGTGTGGAGCTGTACAGTGCGCTGGGCGACCTGCCGCGACTGCGCGCGGCAAGCCGCTCCGTCACCAGCGACACCGCCGCGCAAATTCCTCCGCTGCAACTGGAGGCGCGCGCGGATCTCGCCAACGCCCTGTTCGACGCGGGAGAGGTATCGGCGGGGCAGGCGGAGTACACGATGGTGCAACGGTGGCGCACGCAGGTTCCTCCCAGTCGCAGGCTGAACCTCATCGCCGGAATTGCCGACGCGGCGGCGATGACGCGGATGCGCACCCCCTCGGCTGGTCTCGACACGCTGGAGCGACTCATCCGGGCGGCGGGAAACGGGCGCGGCACCGGCAATGATGTGTACATGTACAACGCATGCCTGCGTGCCAGCGCACTCGCGCTCAACCTGGACAGGGTGCCGCTCGCGTTACAGTACGCACAGCGTGCGCGACGTGTGATCATGGCTGACAGTCTGTCGCTGACTCGCAGCGCGCCGGTCGGCGACGCGATGATGGCCGAGGCGCGCGCGATTGCCGCTGCCGGCGATTCGACGGCCGCAAGGGCACTGGCGCGGCGGGCGTTGGTGCCACTACGGTTCGGCTACGGACCGTCTGCGCGACGGGTGCTCGCCGCAGAATCGTGGCTTGCCGGCGGGTAGTACAACTGCCCTGACGCTAGTCCCCGCGCTCGTGGGGAGGGACGCACGGCAGCACAAACTGCCCTGCGATTCCAATTCGGAAGGTCCGCTCCGTTGTCAGACACTCCGCCGAAATCTGTATGCGATGGTTGCGACAGGGTGTCACCGCGATCTCGCCCGACGTACTCTTCTCCCTGCCGAGGCGCTGATGCCGTTGCGGTGCGTCGGCGTGATCGCGCCGTCACACATCGCCCTCAACGATCACCTGCTGCAATGCCCGACACACCAATCGCCCTCGAAGCGTACGAACACCTCGCCGAGGCGTATGCCGCACACATCGACACCAAGCCGCACAACGCGTACTGCGAGCGACCGGCCACGCTGTCGCTGCTCCCCGACGTGCGGGGATTGCGTGTGCTCGATGCGGGCTGTGGCTCCGGTGTCTATGCCGAGTGGCTGCTGGACCGGGGGGGCGAGGTGGTGGCGCTGGATGCCAGTCCGAAGATGGTGGACTTCACGACGCGTCGAACGGGCGGGCGCGCCAGCGTCCGGCTGCACGACCTGGCCCAGCCGCTCGACTTTCTCGACTCGGCGACGTTCGACCTCGTTCTCAGTCCGCTGGTGATGGAGTACGTGCGCGACTGGCGTGCGACCTTCGCCGAGTTTCATCGCGTGCTGCGACCGGGGGCGATGCTGGTGGTGTCAGTGACACACCCGTTCGGCGACTACAACTACTACCGGTCCAGGAAGTACTACGAGATCGAGCCGGTGGTGGCATCGTGGGGTGGCTTCACGCCGGTGCGGGTACGGATGCCGAGCTATCGGCGTTCGATGGCCGAGACGCTGAACCCCTTCTTCGACGCGGGATTTTGCATCGATCAGGTGCTCGAACCGCGGCCGACGGAAGAGTTCCGGAAGGCGGATCCGAAGAGCTACAAGTCGCTGATGCAACTGCCGGCCTTCGTGTGCATTCGCGCCACGAAGCCGGCGTGACGGGACGCGCACCGTGATGACACCGTAAAACCCCACCATGACGCCGGTCCTTCCCGAATCCGATCCCCTTGCCGTTGCGCTGACCACCGCGATCACACGTGGGAATGTGAAGGCGCTGGCGACACTGCTGCAGGATCGTCAGGTGTCGGCAACGACACGGATCGTCGACGCAAAGGGCGTGTCGCGCACGCTCGTGCATCTCGTTGCCGACTGGCCCGGGCATGTGGCGAACGGCGCCGCGATGATCGGCGTGCTGGCGGCGTTTGGTGCCGACCTGAACGCTCCGCTGGTGCATACGCGCCATGGTGCCGCACCGGAGACCGCATTGCACTGGGCGGCCAGCAGTGATGACGTGGCGCCATCGTGTCGTCAGTGGCGTGAACGGAAGAATCCCCGGGTGATCAGATGATGCTTCGCATCGAGGATGTCATTTCCGCCGACGATGTGGCGGTCGTCCGTGTGATGCTGCGCGAGTATCAGGTGCAGCTGGGCGTCAGTCTCGACTTCCAGGGGTTCGAGGCCGAGCTGGCGGCGTTGCCCGGCGCATATGCGCCGCCGCGGGGGCGCCTGTTGCTCGCGCGGCATGATGACGTCGCGGTCGGCTGCATTGCGATGCGAGCCACCGAAGACGGTCGTGCGGAGATGAAGCGCCTGTACGTCCGCGATTCGGCGCGGGGACTGGGGGTGGGACGCGCGCTCGTGTCGCGGATCCTCAATGCGGCCCGTGAGGCGGGGTATGCGGAGATGGTGCTCGACACGCTCGCGATGATGACGTCGGCGCAGCGGATGTACGAGCAGGTCGGGTTCCGGGACATTCCGGCGTACACCGACAATCCGTTGCCGGGGGCGCGGTTCATGAGCCTGACGCTGGATGGTGGCGGTGGGCGTGCGGTTCCTGCGTCCGATGCAGGATGACTGTCGTGTCATTGCCGGGACGTCTGCTGTCGCTCGCCATGCTGCGTCGCGGACTCCGGCTCTGGGTGCTGGCGCGATTGCTCATGAGTGCGTTGTTCCTGCTCTCGCAGACCGATCCGCTGCGCGTACCGACGATCACGACGGTCGTATTCGTGGTGACCTGTGTGATGTTGGGGTATATCGAGGTGCATCTCAATCACGAGCGTGACCTGCTGGCCAACCTCGGAATCAGGCGGCGCGCACTGCTGCCGTTGTTTCTGGTGCCGGCGGTGCTCGGCGAGCTGCTCATCCGGGTCGTCGCGGCATTCGCATGACGACGATCCTCGTGGCGGAGAGCGTGTCGAAGTCCTATGGCAGCCGACGGATCCTGTCGTCGGCGACGCTTCGCGCTGTGGAAGGTGAGTTCCGCGTGTTGTTCGGCCGCAATGGCATCGGCAAGTCGACGCTGCTCAAGATCGCGGCAGGGCGCGTGTCGCCGGACGGAGGGTCGGTACACTTCGCTGGTGAGGCGTACCTGACGGTACATCACGCGACGCTGGCGTCACTCGGCCTATTCTATCTGCCCGATCACGACCTGCTGTCACGTGCCTACACGGTGCGCCAGCAGCTGGAGATGGTAGGGGAGCGGTTCCCGGGAGGTGACGTGATGCAGTCAGCGGGGCGCATGGGTATCGCGGCGCGGATCGACCAGCGTCCGTCGGCGCTCTCAGGTGGTGAGTTGCGCCGTGCCGAACTGGCGGCGGTATTGGTACGACGTCCGCGCTGCCTGCTGGCCGATGAGCCGTATCGGGGGATTTCGCCGAAGGACGCGGAGGTGCTCACGTCGGTGCTGCAGGAGCTGGCTCGGGGCGGCACGGCGGTGCTGGTGACGGGTCACGAGGTGCCGACATTGCTGGACGCGGCGGATCACATCAGTTGGTGTACGAGTGGGACGACGTACGAGCTTGGGGCGCCGGCGGTGGCGCGGCGTCACGAGGCGTTCCGAAGGGAGTATCTGGGCTCGTGAGGTAGCCGTCAGCAGGACAGCGCCTCCGTCTGCGCCCGGATGGCGCCGCCGCGCTGGAAGGTGTCCTGCGGGGCGAATCGGCGGAGGTCCTGGGCTGGCTCGGCGCTGCGATCGGCGACGCGCTCGATGTCCTGGCACAGGCACGCGGCAGTGAGCAATGCACCGCGGCCGAAGCCGGTGCCGGTCACGGAGTGAGTGTTCGGCTGCCGTCCTGATTTCTGTGCCGTGCAGGGGTATTGCGGCTCGGCGCCACACAGGTGTGCCGCACCGCGCGCTGGCCAAGTCGGTGTGCATCAGCGAACGTGTCGCAGACGCTGCGGCGCCGATCGCGATTCCGCAGCCTCACGATCACCCGCTCAGGAGCTGTCATGCCGATACCGCTCAGTGCTCGTCTCGTCGCGCCACTGTGTCTCGTTGCAGCGGCGGCTGGTGATTCCCTGGCGCCTGGCGTTGCGCGTGGGGACGTGCCGCCCGGCGTCGTGCGACCGACGACGCCGATGGCGGCCCCTCGTGCCGCGCATTCCGCCACGGCGCTGTTCGACGGGCGCGTCTTGATTGCCGGCGGCTTCACGGACGGCAGCAGCGAAGCGAGTGGCGCTGAGGTGTACGAGCCGCGCACTGGCCGCTTCGTGCGCCTGCCGCGGATGGTCACGCTGCGGCACAGTCACACCGCGACGACGCTCCCGGATGGGCGGGTACTGATCACCGGGGGGTATACCGGCGAGGGGAACGTGACGCCGTTGGCGGAGATCTTCGACCCGGCAACGAATCGCTTCGTGACGACCGGCG
>JANOCB010000080.1:0-25961 GCA_031411975.1 Gemmatimonadaceae bacterium | reverse complement strand
TCGACCATCCCGACGTACACACCCACGATCGAGACCACGCCACCATTGCGGCAGGACAGGATCGCCTGGCGCAGCGCGAAGGGCAGGTCAGTCTGCAGCTTCGACGCCATCTTGAGCTTGTCCACGGCGTAGACCGGCCCGTGCCCCTGCGCTTCCATCCCGACACAGTCGATGCACGCATCGGGGCCACGTCCGCCGGTCAGCTCCTTGAGTGCGGCCGGGACGTTGTCGATCTCGTCGTAGTTGAGCGTGATCGCACCAGCCCGCTCACGCGCCATCCGCAGTCGGTACGGGACGTTGTCGATGGCGATCACCCGGCTCGCACCCAGCAGGTACGCGCTGGCGATGGCGAACTGACCCACCGGTCCACAGCCCCACACGGCCACCGTCTGCCCCGGCTGGATGTTGCACTGCTCGGCACCCATGTATCCGGTGGGCAGCACGTCCGACAGAAACAGCGCCTGCTCGTCCGTCACGCCTTCCGGCACCTTGAACGGCCCGAAGTCGGCGAACGGCACACGCGCCAGCTCGGCCTGGCCACCCGCAAACCCGCCGGTCATGTGCCCGTAGCCGAAGATGCCACAGGGCGAGTGCCCCATCATCGTCTCGGCAAGGGCTGAGTTCGGGTTGCTGTTTTCGCAGAGTGATGTCAGGCCCGCATCACAGGCACTGCAATGCCCGCACGCAATCGGAAACGGCACGACCACACGGTCGCCGATGCTGAGATTGTGCACACCGCGCCCGACCTCGACCACCTCGCCCATGAACTCGTGTCCGACGATGTCGCCCTGCTGCATGGTCGGCACCACACCGTGGTACAGATGCAGGTCAGAGCCGCAGATCGCCGTACTGGTGATCCGGATGATGGCATCGCGGCGGTTGAGGATCTGCGGGTCAGGGACGTTCCGGACTTCCACCGTGTTCTTGCCCATCCAGCAATTGGCCTTCATCCCCGGACCTCCGCCATCTTGGCATCTGCCCTGGTGAGCGCCAGATCATCGCGCTCGACGTCCTGCTTGCCCGTGATGTCGGCATACAGGATCTCACCGGCTTCCATGACCGACTTGAACGCCTTGAGATCATCGCGCACCTGCTGCCCGGGCTCGGCGCGGAACAGCTTCGCGACGACGGCACCCAACGATCCCGCGGGCGGGCTGTAGTCGAGCTCCACATGCACCTCGGTGCCACGACCCGCCGGCACCGGGATGAAACGCACCGTGCCGGCATTGCGGACATCGGCACCGGGCAGCGACTGCCACGCGATCATCTCACCCGGCACATCGGCGACGAGCTCGGCATCCCACTCCACCTTGGCGCCACCGGGCCCGCGGGTGACCCAGTGCGACCGGCCCCCGTCGAGATTGGTCACCGACTCGAGGTGACGCATGAAGACCGGCAGGTTTTCGAAGTCGCGCCAGAACGCATACAGTTCATGCGCGGGCCGGTTGACGGTCACGGCGTGACGCACCTTCCGCAGCCCACGCTTCGTCGCCTCGATCGCATCAGGCGTGAGCACGATCACCTCGGCCTCGGTCGGCGCGCGATCCTCGTCGCCGACGGGCCGCGCGCCCTGCTCGTACGACAGCGGGCCGGTTGCGGTCTCTTCCTGCGGCGCGAAACCATCGGCCGCAAGTCGCTCGCGCTGTGTCCGGCGGCTGCGGGTGGCGGCGTACAGATCGAGCGCCGCAACACCGCCCATGGCCAGCGCCGTCCGCGCGGCTCGAGTCCGGTCGTCGGCGCGGCGACCCACACCGGTCCCGATCAGCGACAGGTCCACCATGTCACCGGCAAGTCGGGTCCAGAGCCAAGGGCTGCTCTTCGCATTCGACAGCAGGCCGAATCCCGTCGTGATCTCGCGCACACCGATGGCGCGCATGGTGTTGCGCGTCGTTGCACTGGGGCGCATACCGATCAGCCGCGCAAGCGCGTCCGGGGCGACGATCTGCGTGACGCCAAGCGCCACACTGAACCAGGCGATGCCCGAGTTCACGACCTGATCGGGGTCACGCAATCGCGCCGGTCGATAATGGCGGCCGGCCGGGACATCGGGCATGGCCATGTCGGTCCGGTGGTGACGGGAACTGCCTGTCCGTCCGGGCATCGATTCGGGGACCTGTTCCATGGTGTCGTAGGACGATGCCGTCCGATCGAACTCCTGGAACGCGGTTTCGGGCGCGTGCGGTGCTTCAGGCATGAAGTCTCCAGTTGTCAGGTATGGGTGCGCCACCAATCACCGCGGGCGACGCATCATCCGGCCGATCAGAAATCCGACGGCGACCAGTGCAACGATCGCCACGCGCGGATTGCGACGGGCCACCGTACGAGCGTCCTCGAGCACGTCCTTGACGTCATGTGACTTCATATAATCGGTGGCGCCGCTGATCCCGCGCTGCACTGTGTCCTTGGCCCGCGAAAACATCTCCGGAGTCCGACCGCCACCGTTGTGCGCCGACCGGTCGCCATCCGGCTTGAACTCGTCGTATGCCGACGCATCGCCTGCGCGCATCGCGCCACGAAGCTCGTCATTGTATCGATCGCGGCGAAACTGCGATTCGTTGAGTGGTGACACGTTCTCTCCTTCCGTAGGAATTGCGTCCACTGGCGATTGCCGCAGCCGCACGGCATTCGTGGGCGGCATCTGGGGACTACTTCATTAATGCCGCGATTGCCGTCCGCCGACAATTCGTCCGCAGTGCCGATCGTGCATACGTCCTGTGGCCACGCGGAAACGCTCAGGCTGGCTGACTGGGCACGACGACATTCCCTCGCGTCGTGATGTGGCTGTCGCACTCAGCACGTCATGTGGTGCCGGCGCGATGCAGCCATCGGTTGAGATAGGGAGACGTCCGGCTCTCCGCAACGTGCTGCAGCCCCGCAGGCGGGCCCTCGTACACGATGCGACCTCCGGCCTGCCCGGCACCGGGCCCCATGTCGATCACCCAGTCGCCGCACGCCACCACGCGCATGTCGTGTTCCACCACGACCACGCTGTTGCCCGCATCGACGAGTCCCTGCAACTGCGCCATCAGCCGATCCACGTCGGCAGGATGCAGGCCAGTGGTGGGTTCATCGAGGACGTAGAGGGTATCGCGCCGCTGTGCGCGCTGGAGTTCGGTGGCCAGCTTGACACGTTGCGCCTCGCCACCAGACAGCTCCGTTGCAGGCTGACCGAGCCGGAGATACCCCAATCCGATGTGCTTCAGCAAAGTCAGCGGTCTGGCAATCGCAGTCTCATCCGCGAAGAACGACAGCGCGTCATCCACGGTCAGCTGCAGCACCTCGGCGATGTTGCGGCCCTGCCACTGCACAGCGAGCGTGGCGGGCTTGTACCGCGCACCGTGACAGGTGCTGCACGGCGCATACACACTCGCCATGAAGAGCAGTTCGACGCTGACGAATCCCTCGCCCTCACAGGTGGCGCACCGCCCTGCAACCATGTTGAACGAAAAGCGCCCCGCATCGAACTTCCGTCGTCGTGCCGCCTGCGTCGCTGCGAACAGCTTGCGCACATGGTCGAAGAGCCCGGTATACGTGGCCAGATTGGACCGCGGCGTCCGTCCGATCGGCTTCTGGTCCACCATCACCAGGCGACGCACATGCTCGGCACCGCTCTCGATGCGCCCCCGTGTGCGCGTTGCGAGCGCAGACTCGGGCTCGTCACCATCTGGCCCATTGGCGGGCTCGTGCCCGAGATGCGCGGCAACCAGATCGACCAGCGCCTGACTGACGAGACTGGACTTCCCCGATCCGGAGATGCCCGTGACCATCGTGAGCACTCCGACAGGAATCCGCACCGAGAGCTGCTGCAGGCTGTTCCGCGACACATCACGCAACACCAGCCACCGCACCGGATGGCGCAACGCTCGCGCCGGCGAGCGGACTTCGTCGAACAGATACGGCGCGGTACGCGAGCGCCGGTTGCCTCGGAGCGCCGCCGGTGGGCCGCTATGCAGGATATGCCCGCCACCCGTGCCACCATCCGGCCCGACCTCCACCAGCCAGTCGGCCCGGTGCATGATCTCGAGGTCGTGCTCGACTACGAAGACCGTGTTCCCCGCAGCCTTCAGGTCATCCAGTGCCGTGAACAGCGCCTCGTTGTCTGCCGGATGCAAACCCGCCGATGGTTCATCCAGCACGTAGACCACACCGAAGAGATTGGAGCGAATCTGCGTGGCAAGCCGCACGCGTTGGAGTTCACCCGCCGACAGCGTGGTGGTGGACCGGTCCAGCGACAGATAACCCAATCCCAGCGAGGTCAGCGTCTCGACACGCGCCAGCACATCGCGCGTGAGGCGCTCGGCGGCAATCCGCTTCTCTTCCGGAAGGTGCTCCGTATCGGAATCGGCATCGTACGCGGCCGGACGGAGCCTGGCAGCCACGTCGTCGAGGGTGCGCTGCGACATGGTGCCGATGTCGATGCCGGCAAAGGTCACCGCGAGGGCGTCCTGTTTCAGGCGACGTCCCTTGCAGACCGGGCATGGCGTCCCGAGCATGTATCGCGAGACGCGCCGCTTCATCAGCGCACTCTGCGTGGTCGCGAACGTGTCGATCACATACTTCCGTGCACCCACGAACGTGCCCAAGTAGCTCGGCTCGACCTTGCGACGCAGCGCCACCCGCGTCTCCGACGGCGTGAAGCCGGCATACAACGGGACCGTGGGCTGCTCTTCGGTGAACAGCATCCATTGACGGGTCTTCTTCGGTAATTGATGCCAGGGAACGTCCACATCGTGACCGAGCGTCACGAGAATGTCGCGAAGATTCTGCCCCTGCCACGCCAGCGGCCACGACGCGATGGCGCGCTCCCGGATGGTGAGCGATGCGTCCGGCACCATCAGCGCCTCGGTCACGTCGTACGTGGTGCCGAGTCCATGACAGGTTGGACAGGCACCCTGTGGCGTGTTGGGGGAAAAGTCCTCCGCGAACAGCATCGGCTGCCGCGGCGGGTAGTGTCCGGCACGGGAGTAGAGCATCCGCAGCAGATTCGAGATCGTCGTGACACTGCCGACGGATGATCGCACGCTCGGTGCGCCGCGCTGCTGCTGCAATGCCACGGCGGGCGGCAGACCGTCGATGGAATCCACATCCGGCACTCCCACCTGGTCGAACAGCCGACGCGCGTACGGCGCCACGGAATCCAGGAAGCGATGCTGCGCTTCGGCGAAGATGGTGCCGAAGGCCAGCGATGACTTGCCCGACCCCGAGACGCCCGCAAACACGACCAACGCGTCACGTGGGACATCCACATCGACGTCGCGCAGGTTGTGCTCACGCGCGCCGCGCACGCGGATGGTCCCGCTGTCGGACGGCCGAGGGGATGACGTGAGCGGACTGCGGCGAGCCATGGGGCAGCGCAGTCAGAAACCGGCGGGTGTCAGCACATCCAGCACCCTGGCGGTGAGACGCTGCCTCGTCGTGCGCATGTCGCACCACGGGTCGAGCGGACGCGAGCGAATGCACTCGCGGACGGCCGGCACCGTCATCACATCGGGCGCATCGACCTGCGGCAGGTCGGCCCAGTCGACCGGCAGCGAGACCGGGGCACGCTTGCGTGCGCGCACCGACCACGGCGCCGCAGCGGTCGCCCCGCGACTGTTTCGCATCCAGTCCACGAAGATCCGGCGCGTCCGACGGTCCTTCGCCGCAACGTCGACGAAGGTCCGCGGATGGTCATGCACGAGACGGGCAGCAATCAGCCTCGCGAGACCTGACAGCTGGTCCCATGAGATGCGCCGGTCGAAGGGCACGACGATATGCACCCCCTTGCCACCGCTGAGCTTGACCCAGCTCTTCAGCGCGGCGGCATCGAGCAGTTCGCGCACCACCCGTGCACTCTCGCGCAGCGTCGTCCACCCCACCCCGGGCCCCGGATCGAGATCCAGAATCAACCGATCCGGTGACTCGATCGCATCACTGCGCGATTGCCACGTGTGCAGCTCGACCACATTCCACTGGATGAGCGCCACGAGATCGTGGGCATTCTGCGCCACGGCGTACTCGCCGCCATCACCATCGGCTTCGTCGATCGGCACCGTCCGCACAGGCGTCCCTCGCGTCGCCTTCCAGTGTTTCTGGAAGAAGCAGGTCTGGTGTGGACCATCCGGGCAGCGGACCGTGGACAGTGGTCGGCCAGCGACGTGCGGCAGCATCAGCGGTGCCACAGCCTCGTGGTACTCGGCGAGTTCCCGTTTCGTCAGACCGATCTCGGGATAGATGACCCGGTCGCCGTTGCTGATCCTTACACCGGCCACAGGCTCCGATGACGATGTCGTCCGCGCGTCCATCGGCGCCGCCTTGGGCGGTCGTACCGCGCTTCGCGGCGACCGTCCCGCCGGCTTCTTCGTCGAAGCACTCGTCTCACGTTTCACGTCGCGCATCTCCTTGTCGTCGCGGAGTCCCTCAAAGGTGGCTTGCCGCAACAGCTGATCACTCGTCCACTCGGCGAAGGTGACATCCGCCACCAGCACCGGTTCCACCCAGTGCGCCCGGCGCTGCATGGCGCGAGGCACCTCCAGTACGGGTGTGTCACGTGCCAGTGGCAGCATGCGGGTGTGCAGGGCGGCCAGCACCTTGTCACTGAATCCACTGCCGACGCGGCCCGCGTAACGCAACTTCCCTCCACGCGGCATGCGCGTGGCAAGGAGCAGTGCTCCGAAGTGCGTGCGGGACCCTTCGGGCTCCGTGAAGCCGATGATCACGAACTCATCGCGCTGCCCACACTTGATCTTGAGCCAGTCACGGTTCCGACCACCAGGGTACGGGGCATCGACTCGCTTGCTGATCACCCCTTCCTCACCTCGAGCACAGGCCGCCTGCAGCAATGACGCGGGCGGCTCCGTCAAGGTGGGTGTCATGCGCAGCACTGATCGCCTCGTCGGACGGCCGAGCACTGCGGCCAATCGTGCCCGCCGCTCGCGCAGTGACCTCTGACGAAGATCCTCACGCCCGTCCTGCAGAAGATCGAATGCCCAGTACACCGCCGTCGTCACGGGACCGGCGCGCAGTGCCGCCTGCAACGACTGGAACGGTGATCGGCCATCCGTGGCAGGGACGACGACTTCGCCATCGAGGATGACATCGTGACTGCCCAGCAGCGCAACGGCCGCAGCGGCCACCCCGGGAAAGCGGGCCGTGTAATCGAGGCCGTTCCGCGACAACAACGTGGCGGTGGTGCGCATCACGTGACACTGAATGCGATACCCGTCGATCTTCGGTTCGTGCTGCCAGTCAGCGCCGCTTGGCACGGCATCGACGCGCGTGGCGAGGGCCGGTGCGAGCAACACGGTGCTGCGTCCGCCGGAGGCCATCACAACCTGCCCGCGTCCGACGAAGCCATCACGCCACCTTTCCGCCCGACCGTGCACGCTTCGCACTCTGCTTCGCCGCGGGACGTTTTGGCGCAGCGGGGGACCGGGTGGCACCGCGGCCCGACTCGAGACTCTGCCGAAGCGCCGAGACGAGATCCAGCACCTTCGCTGGTTTGGCACCGATGATCGACTCCGGCGAGGCCATACTGCCCTGCTTCGCGCGCGCTTCGATCAGGCGCATCAGATCGTCGCGATACGTGTCGCTGAAGGCGTCAGGCTGCCACTCCATTTCCATCGAGTTCAGCAGCTGCTCTGCCATGGCGAATTCCTTGCTGGCCGTGCTGCGCGGCAGGGCCGGGACATTGCGAACCCCGGCATCATCGGGCGTCTTGAGGTCACCGGCGTAACGCAACAGCTGCACGACCATGGCGTGCTCATGCGCATAGACAGCGGCCATGTGCTGTCGGGTATGGATCACGACCTGCGCCACGGCCAGCTGATCAGTGCCAGCCAGCGTATCGCGCAAGAGAGCGTATGCCCGATCCGCACCCTTTGCGGGCGTCACGTAGTACGGCTTGTCGTAGAAGATGCGCGGTACTGCCGACTGCGGGATGAAACCGACGATGTCGATGGATTGTGTCTTCTTCGGGTTCGCGGCCTTCAGGTCCGCGTCCTCCAGAATCACGTACTGCCCCTTCTCAGTGGCAAACCCTTTCACGATGTCGGACTGCTCCACCACGTCGCCGGTGCTCTTGTTGATCTTCTGGTACCCGATCCTCGCGTGATCGCGCTTGTCCAGCATGTCCAGATCGAGCGTGTCCGAGGATGACGCCGGCAGCAGTTCGATACCGATGTTGACGAGCCCGAAACCGAGCGTGCCTTTCCAGATTGCCCGAGCCATGTCGTGCTCCACCGTTGAAAGGTCCCTGACACGCACGGCGATCATCACCGGTCAGCCGCCCCGGCAGTGACGGCGATGACGTCATCGCGTTGGTGTGTCCGTTGGCGCCATCTCACCGTCCCGCATCATCCGGCCTTTTGCTCGCTCGTCCAGTTCATCCAGCCCAAGCTGACCGAACAGATTCCGATGGTCCGCAAACGCCGTGTACGCGCGGTCGCGCAGTGCACGGGGTACGATCCCCCGGAGCAGCTTGCCGAGTGGTGTCAGGGTGCCACCGAGATATTCGATCGCATCCAGCACGGCATCGGAATGGGTACTGATGACGCCGTCGCTTCGTACCCAGATTGCGCTGTCACGCGCATCGAGTGCCGGGCGGTCCCGTCGCAGGGCATCACCGATCGGGCTGCTCAGCGGCGCAATCCGCAACGACCCACGCCGGTCGGCACCAATCACCATCGAGACGAACCGCCGGCACACGCTGCACTGGTCGTCGTACAGCAGAAGGGGCGCCCGTTCGTCCGATCGGCGGCGCGCCGTGTGGTCAATCGTGGTTGAACGGTCGGATGCGGACATGTCGTCCTCAGGGTGAAGGCGTTGGACGGTGTCGTCCCTTTCCGGTAGCGTGCTGTTTTGCCGACCGGCCTCTGTTGCGCGACGATTCCAGCAGTTCCTGACCGCCCGGTTGGTGTGTTCCCTGACCGCCGTAGCCATAGGGACTCTCGCGCTGCTCACCACGGTCGTCCAACTGCCCAAAGCGTTCGTCATTATGCTGATCTGAGCCACTCTCGCCGTGCCCGCCCTGCTGTGCTGCGCCCTGACCATACCCGCCCATTCTGCTGCTCTGGGCGTAGCCGGAGCCCTCACCGTACCCGCCGCGGAGTTCGCCGTCTTGTCCGTATCCTGGCTCACCTGTTGCTCCCGTTCCGCCGGAAAACTCGCCGTCAGCGAACGCTCCCATGCCCAGGCTGCCACGCGCCTCCTCCGACGCCGCGCAGTCCGCTTGCGCTCGCGCGCCGGCGTCTGCGGGCTTGCCTGACAACTGCTTCACGACACCGTCAGCCAGCGCTCGCACGAGATCCTTGTAGGCGCGGCTGGCCGTCATCGCGTTCCCATCCATCGCCGTGGCGATCGTCTGGGCTCGTTGCGGCCGTTGCTTCGCCGCTCTCTGTTCGCGTCCATCGGGCATGTGGACCTCCTGAATACAAAAAATCGACGCCAGACACACCGTGCGGTGTGCGGACGTCGCAATCAGGGGATCGAGAACTCCCCCGCCTCGACCGACCGTGCCGAATGCACGGTTCGCGTGAGCCTACCTGACGTGCCTCAGGGCAAACCTTCGCCCGCCTCCTCGACCGGCATCGACGCCGGGCAACGCACCTCGAACAGCGTGCTCCCGGTCGGTGTTCTCGACGTGACGAGCGTCGCTCCGAAGACACTCAGCACCTCCGATGCCACACGGATCCGGCGCGTGTTGTTCTCACGCGGGACGCCCACCCGACCGTTGCCGGGAGTTGCCACCGGAATGTGCTGCAGCGCGTCATCGGATTCGACGCGAATGACGACATCGTCATCGACGCGCGCGGCCATCACATGTACACTACCCGTGCCGCCGGAAGACTCGTACACCTCCTGGAGCAAGGAGCGAGCCACCACGCGCATCGCCGTTTCGGGGATCGCCACCTGTCTGGCGTCCTGCGGAATCGTGATCGAACTGCCGTACACGTCATGTTCCGCACCGAATTCACCGAGGACATCCTCCAACACGACCGCGAGATCGCTGCCGACGGATGAGCTCTCGTTGGCTTCGGCCACCCGACCGAGCTCACGCGTCGCCGCCGCAACCTCGTCCACGGCCCGCGCGATCTGCGCGGCGTATCGCTCGCGCGCATCGGGATCAGCCTCGGAACGTCGGATGAGCTCTGCAAGATTGCGAATCGTGCCCAGCGGGCTGCGCACATCATGCGCGAACCGTCGGGCGAACCGCGAGACGAGTTCGAACCGTTGGATGCCCGCCTGCCCACCCTCCTCGGTGTGCGCATCGGTCACGTCGCGGACTTCGAGCAACATTTCTGATCTTGCGAACTCCGACTTGACGCTGATCAGCGTGAGATCCATCAGGCGGGTACGACGCTCATTGCTGCTGAGCCAGAGACGACGCCGCGCAATGCCCCGGCGGTCGGCCTGACGCCAGAGATCCTCCAGACACCGCAGATCTCCAGGAGTAGCCGCGCGCAGGGTGCGGGCACCGACGTATCGCCCGTCGTCCATGTCCTCCAGCAGGTACGGCGTCAGCCCTGCCGAGGCGAACAGTACACCCCCCGACCGGCCGAACAGCGCCTGATCGGCCTCCTGCGGCACAGTGGCGACGGTCGCCGTGACCGGCACTTCGGCCGCGTCCGGCGGACGGACGCGGTCATCCTCCAGCACACCAAGCGTTCCGAAGATCACGAGGCGGCGCTCACCCTCCACCTGCGACTCGGCCACCCCCCGGTCCACCACCCGGATCACCGCACCGTCGTGCGTGCGGATCCCGTATTCGAGCAGATATCGGTCGATCCGACGCGCTTCCACCGCACTCATCGCATCGTCGAAGGCCCCACGATCCTCCGGCACGATCAACTCGGCCCACTCCTGCCATGACGACGCGCACACCGCCGAGCCGAAGCCCAACCGCTCAACCAGGGAGATGTCGCGTACCACACGAGCACTGCGCAGATCCCAGCGATAGTGCATCTGAGGCTGGAGCGACGGCAGCAGGCGCGCGAGCAGAGAGGACTTCGTTTCTGCGCACCGCGCATGGCGAAATACAGCGACACCGGCGAAGACGCTCACTACGAGGATCGTCAGCACCAGCGACCCTATGAGCAACTGCGCGGTTGCTGTCGTCATCCAAGACTCCGTAAGACATCGTCGGCGGTGGCTCGCAGGCCGTGTCTGAATGACATATCAGATGTCGGCCTCGCCATCCGTGTCATAGCACAGGCCGTGCCGCAGCCGCGGTCGCCAGCACCGTGCAGTCCGGGCGCATCAGGCGATGCATCACGGCCTACGTGGAACGTGCGACGTTCGTTCCCGTAACATACCTCCCGCGCGGCAAAACACGGCCTGAGCAGCAGCCGGAAGCAGCGTCTATCGGGTGGCCGAAAGCCTTCGCCCGGCTCTCCTTCACGCCTCCCTGACCGTGGCGCGCGGCGTGGTGGCGTTATCGTGGCTCGTCGGGCGCCCTGGCGACCGCTTGGGCCGCTGTGCGTCAGTCGTGGTCGTGAGTTCCTGCACCTTCTCGGCGAGCCGCGCAAACAGCATGCCGACGATCGCCCCACGCAGCTGCGCCATGCCATCACGGAGCATGCCACCATGCGCCGACGTACTGCGCCGCGCCCGGTGTTCCCCCTCGTGCGTCACGGGTCCGCGGGATGGTCCGTCGCTCTGTGTGACAGCGCCGAGGACCACCCCGCCGACGAGCGCCGCGGCCAGAATCGGCAACGGATACCGATCGAAGAGCGCGGAAGGATCCAGCGCCTTCTCGAGCTTCTGCTGTAACTGGTCGAGATGCTCTCCCAGTCGCTCGCGTTCTTCCGCCGCGACCCGCTCGAGTCGTTCCGTCTGCGAGCTCATCGTGCCGGTACCACGCTGACGGCGCGTTCGGCAGACATGCCATCCGCGTCGTCATCCGCGTTGCTGTGCACGCCGATGCGCAGGAAGACGAATGCACCGACGAACGCCGCGACCGCTGTCAGCAGCGCCGCCAACCACGGGTCGAGCCGTGTGGAGAGGCCCTGGTAGATCGCGTGCAGCAGGAAGGCCGTACCACCGAGAGCAAAAACCCCGGCGACGACGAGCATCACCAGGCCCCGCGCCGTCGCTCCAACAGTCTCGCGTCCCTTCGCAAATGCGAGCTCGACCTCCGTTCGGGCGAGCCGCTCAGCCTGCGTCAGCAGTCCCCGGACATTGTACCCGATGGAATTCGATCCACTCGCCGTCGTCATCTCTACCTCGAGCGGCTGCTGGAGGTGGAGCGGCCAATCGCAAATCCGATCACGGCGACCGCGAGCATCGACGCGCCAGGGTTCCGGCGTGCGAGTTCCTTCACGTCGCCCCACATGTCGGCAGCCTGCGCATTCTTCACGTAGTTCGACGCCGAAGACACCTTGCTCTTCACCGCGTCAGTCACGCGCTCCGCACGATCCTTCACGTTGTGCAGCACTTCGCCAGCCTTGTTGCGCACCGCGACTTCCTGCTGCTCCATCCCGGTTCCGCCGTCCATCACATCGTCGAAGCTGGCAGCGGTACTGTTCGGATACGATTCCATGGCGAGCACTCCCACTCTTGAGGTTTGATTCCATCGATTTGTGGTCCCTGTCGATGATCGTCTGTCGGAGGGGGTCAGCACAATTCGTCAACGGGCCGTTTCGTGGTTATGCCCCTGGTCGTACCGCGCCTGATCGGGCTGAAGCCGGCCACGGAGATTGCACGAATTCACAGCATGCAATACGTCGCGCCGGTGCCGATCACGACTGTATGTCGTCGTGCCCCGACTGGGACGCGGACGACGCTTGCGTCAGTACATCACGGAGTGTCGTGAGCGTCACCGGTTTGCACAGATGCAGATCGAACCCGGCCGCCGTCGACTGGGCCTTGGCTGCATCATCCACCCAGCCTGTCATCGCGGCCAACAGGGCACGCTGTCCCCATGATTCCGCGCGCATCTGACGCGCCACCTCGTGACCGTCCGCTCCCGGCAGACCCACATCGAGCAACACCAGCTGCGGCTCGAGCAGTCGCCCCTGCTCCATTCCCGCCAGGCCATCACCGGCGGTCACGACATCATGCCCGAGCATCCGAATCACCATGGCCGTGCTTTCCCGCACGTCGGCGTCGTCGTCGATGACCAGCACGCGACATCGATGCTGTGATTCCATCCCGTCCCTCGACCAGAAGCATGAACCAGCAAGCCATCCGCTGGAAGGAACGCGGCGCGCTCCTTGGTGTTGCGCCATACACGTCAGCTGCATCGGTGTGCCACAGCGAACGCTGTTGAGGGTGCTTCAGGTGCGATCGGCGCATAACTTCCGAACGGGTCCCGTGATACCGGAGCCGCTCGACAGACGCTCCTCCTCACAAGCCGCAGACCCCGCGCCGTGAATCGGGATCAACAAGCTCAGCAACAGATGCTCGCGACCGCCGGAGTCGATCATGACATGCGCAATGCGCTCATGCCGCTGCTGCTGCACCTCGACCTGCTTTCGCTGCAGAGCGACGGGAGCATGGGGCCATCCTCGGCTCTGCAAGCACCCGTCGACACCGTGCTGCGCCTCGCCAACGGCCTGCTGCTGCGTATCGCAGCGCACGCCGCGACGACACCACCGGAGCGTATCCCGCTGAGGGATTGGTGGCAGACGGTCAGTCCGCTCCTTCGGCTGCCCCTGCCACTCGACTGCGTGCTACGGGCACGACTGCCGCGGTCTCTCCCACCCGTGCTCACGCAACCGAACGTGCTCGCGCAGATCCTGCTCCATCTCGTGGTCCACCTGCGCATCGGACTGAACAAGACTGGCCCGCAGCAGGTTCGGCTCACCGCCTGGGAGACTCGACGTGGCGTCACGCTCAGCATCTCCGACGGCGCCGCGGGCGACACCCGGCACGCACCCGTCATGCAGCCGGCCGCACTCGCTACGGACTGGGGGCTGTCGCTGGTCCGGACGCTGCTGGCGCACAGTGGGGCAGCGCTGATCAGCGGTAGCGAAGCCGGCGGCGGCACGCACTTCGCCATCCGTCTTCGCGCCGCCGACCGCAAGGCGCCCCCATCACGGCGGGAAGTAGAGCAGGGCGATCAGGACGCCTCGTCACCGGAATGGATCAGTACACGCGCACCCCTCGCGCCGGCCGTCCCGCTCACGGTGCGGCACCGGCAGCGACTCCGCGTGCTCATGATCGACGACAATCAGGCACTCACCGACGCACTCGCGCTCCGATTCGGCATCGAGTGTGACATCGACTGCCTGCCCCCGTTACACGCGCTGCACGATTCGGTCGCGCAGATCGTGTCACTCGCCCCGAGTATCGTACTCCTCGACCTCAACCTGCCGGGCGACGAACGTCCGATCGACGTGCTTCGGCGCCTGCGCGAGCAGGGTTCCCCAGCCCGCGTCATCGTGCTGACCGGCAACCCTTCTGCCACGGCGGTGCAGGCGGCGCGTGATGCCGGCGCAGCGGGATTCATCGCGAAGGGGGTCACCCCCGAACGCCTGATCGCCGCGCTGCATCGCGTCAGCGATGGCGAGTTCGTACTCGAGCTCGACTGATGCCCGGGCGCTGCCCCTCACATGGAGTGTACCAGTCCCCGTTTCATGGCCACCATGATTGCCTGCGTCCGGTCACGCGCGCCGAGCTTGCGAAGGATTGCGCGAACGTGCGCCTTGACCGTCCCCTCGCTGATGAAGATGGCGTCGGCGACCTCCAGATTGGACTTTCCCTCGGCCAGCAACCGGAGCACCTCTTCCTGCCGCGGCGTCAACGACTCCGTCGCGACATGCTCCGCGAGCTTCACTGCGATTTCCGGCTGAATGATCCGCTCACCGGCGTGCACCCCTCGGATCGCCGTCAGCAACCGACTGCTGTCGATGTCCTTCAACAGGTACGTGGCGATGCCGGCGCGAAACCCCTGAAAAATCTCCTCGTCGGTATCGTACGTCGTGAGCAGAATCACTCGCGCATCCGATACCTTCCGTCGGATCGCCTCGGTAAGTTCCACACCATTCATGGGACGCATCCGCAGATCGACGATGCTCACATCGGGGCGGATCTCGTCGAACAGCCGCAGCGCGGTCTCACCATCGCGAGCCTGAGCAACCACTTCGATGTCGCCGCTGGCCTGCAGCAGGGCTGCGAGCCCTTCAAGCATGATCTGATGATCGTCGACGAGCATTACTCTGATGCTGTTCTGCATGGCCCCTTGCGCGATTGATCGTGACGTGTGCCCGACGGCAGCAGGGCTTCACACCCAGTACATAGTCTCATGGCAAACTCTGGTCCAGCTTCACAGGATGGGGCCGCTATTCGTGTGATGCGGTCGCTGCCGTACGCCAACGCCCGATTTCTCATCCAGCAACGGGCACTCGGCACACTGGCACACGAACTCGGCAATCTCACGAGTCCGGTTGCGCTGATCGCCGACGTGGTCGAGCACGGGAACGCCGGACACGCCGCATCGGCAGCCGGGACACTCCGGCTCGTTGCCACATCGCTGGCGCGCGCGACCACCATCTGCCGGCTGCTCCGCGGGAATGCCGCCGCGGGCTCCCTCGCCCCGACGACGATTCCGGACACAGCCGCGTGGTGGTCACTCTGCACCCCGTTTGCCGCAGACATGCTCCCTGATTCAACGAGATTGAACGGCACAGTCCAGAAGGTAGCACTGGCAATGGACCAGTACGAATCGCTCGTCTGGGCCACGCTTGCGTGTGCCGGCTTCCTCACTCTGACACGCCCGACGCTTGCCGGACTGCGCGTCACTGGCGATGTCGGCACCAACGGCGCATTCATGCTCCGCCTCGGCACGGCGGCGCCCCGCCTCACGACAACAGAGCCGGGCACGCGGCAACTCCTGTCGCTCGCCTCGTGGGAGGTGCGCCGCGTCGGCGGACGAGTGCGCGTCTCCGATGGAGAGGCGTTCGAGTGCCGAATCACGCTGCCACCCACCGCCGGCGGCGCACTCAGCTCAGCTGCGCCTGCCAGGTAGCGACGCATCGTGCCAGCGACTCCTCGAAATCGGGGAGTTGCTGACCACGCTCCGTGCCGAGTGCGGAGTATTCCGGGCGCACGCCACGCAGCGCCAGCTCGCCGGCGCCGGCCTCATACACCAGCGATGCGTCGAGCTTCGCGTGCAGCGCAACAGTCCGGGCCCACTCGGTCCACGAGACGCGCGCGGGAGAACTGAGATGCCACATGCCGCCGGCGCCGTCGATGAGCAGGTCCAGCACGGCGTCAGCGAGCGCAGAGACATCGGTCGGAGAGACGATCGCGCCCGACGCAGGCACCAGCTCACCCGCCATCAGCCGCCGCAGCGTCTGTACCACGAAGTTGTACTCGTCCCCTGCGCCGAAGAAGGCCGAAGTCCGCACCACCATCGCGCCCGGCAGTACCGATAGCACCCCGAGCTCGCCGTCGTGCTTGCTCTGTCCGTACACGCTGAGCGGTGACGGCAGGTCGCTTTCCATGTACGGCGACGCCTTGGCGCCATCGAAGACGAGGTCAGACGAGAAGGATACGAGTTGCACGCCCATGCGCTCACAGGCCTGCGCCACGTTCACGGCACCATGCACGTTGATGGCCCGGCACTCGACCGGCTCCAACTCCGCCTCGTCCACCTTCACGTACCCGCTGGCGTTGATCACGGCCCAGGGTTGCAAGGCGCTCAGCAACGGCTCGACATCCACACGACGCGTGACGTCCAGCTCCGCACGCCCAAGGGCCACATGATGAATGCCGCGATGACGGCAGCGGTCGACCAGCGCGCGTCCCAGTGTGCCTCGCGCGCCGAGGATCAGCAGCGGTGCGCGCCGGAGCAGCGGCAGCGCCGTCGCAGATCCCAGCGGCACATGCCATTGTGCATCATCGGCGATGGCGGGGTGCGAGAACCGTCCCGTGTGCGCGATCGACGCGATGGCGCTGGCCAGCGCGGTCGGCCGCGGTACGGCGCCTCGCACATCGAAGGCCCCCGGCTCGTAGTGCCCTCGCTCCGAGCGACAGAGGTCGTTCCAGTCGAACATGCCGAAGAGTGCCCAGAACGTGACCGCAGCGACGGGCACGCCAGAAGATTCGACACGCCGTGCGGCCTCCCAGCAGGTTCGCGACCATCGCAACTGCGCATCGCGCGTGCCGTTGATGTGCACCTCGCCGATGGCCACCGTCCGTCCATACCGCTGCCACATGCGCTGCAGTGCCCCATCGAATCCCGGTGTCCAGCCCTCGCGTGTACTGCTCGCGACATCCACGTAGCGATGCCGTCTGTTGCCACCGATCTCCACGCCGGGATATCGCGATGTGTCGTCGTCGAGATGCCGATCGCTCGTGATGTAGTAGTCAGCGGCGATCACGTCAGGCAACATCGCGTGCGATTCGAACCACGAGAGCTCAGCGACGGTCGCACCGTGCCGTCGCAGGTAGCGTCGCATGGGGTGCCCCGGCACGACACGCCCGGCCATGAGGTCGAGGGCGACGAACTGGCGGTCGTTCTCGAACCGTGCCTGGTACGCCAGCCGGTCCGATGCCGTGATCAGGCCCATGTCGTCGGTATGCATGTACGTCGCGCCTGGAATGACGGCGCGAATCGCTTCCATCGCCAGAACGGCCGCCATGCATTCGTGCAGGAGGATTCGCACGAAGGACGCATCGCTGCGCTGGTGCGGATACCAGTGTCCGTAGAGCCCACTGAATCGCGCCGTGGACACCGGCTCGTTCACCGGCGTCCACATCTCGATCCAGGGATACCGTCTCGCCACGAGCGTGGCGTAGGCGGCGAGCTGCTCCGGAAAGCCGGGGTCGAGCAGGTTCGTGTGCCGCGGGCCGCTGCCATGATGCACCAGGCCGGCAATCGGCTGGATGCCTTTCGATCGCAACCGTTCGAGGTGTGCGTCGAGCGTGTCCCACTGCGGCGACCCGCCCTCGGTCGGCTGAATCCGCTCCCACAACAGGGGATATCGGACACGTCGCACACCCATCTGCTCCATCCGGTCGATGTCGTCGAGCCGATCAGCGTGACCGGATCGGGCGATCTGGTCATGGAAGCGATCACCGATCCGATTCACCGTGCAC
Source organism: Gemmatimonadaceae bacterium (assembly GCA_031411975.1). Classification (GTDB taxonomy): domain Bacteria; phylum Gemmatimonadota; class Gemmatimonadetes; order Gemmatimonadales; family Gemmatimonadaceae; genus JACMLX01. Next base: position 7,940 of record JANOCB010000080.1, on the reverse strand, counting down.
TCGAGCCCACCCCACACCTCAGGCACCGTCCACTCCCTGCAGTGACGTCGCCCCGCGCGTACCCATGATCCGGTCACAGAGCGCCAGCGATTGCGCCACGACCTGATCCATGTTGTAGTACCGGTACGTGCCGAGCCTGCCGCTGAAATACACACCGGGTGCCTGCTCGGCGAGTGTCCGGTAGCGCAGGTAGCGTTCCTTGTTCACCGCCCGCGGCACCGGATAGTACGGATCCCCCTCGGAAGTCGGATATTCGTACACCAGTGTGGTCTTGGCATGCTGCTGCGCCGTCAGGTGCTTGAATTCCGTGACCCGCGTGTAGGCGTGATCGTTGGGGTGGTTGATCACGGCCACCGGCTGGAGCAGGTCGGCATCGTGGGTCTCATAGCGGAACTGCAGCGAGCGATACTCCAGCGCCCCGTGCTGATACTGGAAGAACTCGTCGATCGGGCCGGTGAAGATGACCTCGCGATACTGCATGGCATCCCGAACCGCGACGAACTCGGTCCCGACCATGACGGTGATGTTGGGGTGATCCAGCATCCGTTCGAACATCCGCGTGTACCCGTGGAGCGGCATCGCCTGGAAGTCATCCGTGAAGTAGCGATCGTCGCGATTGGTCCGGACGGGGACCCGGGCGATCACGCTCGAGTCGAGCTCGGATGGATCGAGCCCCCACTGCTTTCGTGTGTAGTTGCGGAAGAACTTTTCATACAGCTCACGGCCAACCTTGCTGACGATCACGTCCTCCGACGTGCGCACCTGATCCACCGGCTCGGCCAGCGTGTCGAGGAAGGCCTGCGCCTCGCCCTCGGTCAGGTTCATGCCGTAGTAGCCATTGATCGTGTCCAGATTGATCGGGACCGGCAGCAGCCGGCCGTCCACGGAGCTGAGCACACGATGCTCGTACGGCCGCCACTCGGTGAACTGCGAGAGGTAGTCCACGACCACCTTCGAATTCGTATGGAAGATGTGCGGGCCGTACTGGTGGATCATGATACCGTGTGCATCGGGGCAGTCATATGCATTGCCGCCGATGTGCGAACGCCGGTCGATGAGCAGCACCTTCTTGTTGTGCACCGACGCGAGACGTTCGGCAGCCACGCTGCCGGCGAAACCGGCGCCGACGATGAGGAAGTCATACATGGCCACCTCAGGCCGCATTGACGGACGTCTTGCGCATCAGATCATCCATGCGATACCAGAGGGCGTCCCACGAATGGAAGGCCAGCGTCCGGTCGATGCGCGCGAGACGCGACGGCGCTGCGCGGGCCGTCAGCTGCTCGGTCAGGGCGGTGGTGAACTCCTGTACCGTGCCCGCAATGCTCACGAATCCGTCGTCGCCCCAGGTGCGCACCACGTCGCGGATGGGTGACGAGACGACGGGCAGCCCGGCCGCGAGGTACTCCGGCGTCTTGGTCGGGCTGATGTAGCGGGTCGCCTCGTTGATCGCGAACGGCATCCAACCCACCTGCCAGTGACTCATCATGCGTGGCAGGTCGTCGTAGGCACAGGCACCGAGGTAGTGCACGTTCGGGCCACCCGGCAACGTCGCGGGGTCGATCTTGCACACCGGGCCGGCGAAGATGAACTGCCACGCCGGATTGGCTGCGGTGAGTGCGCCGATCAATGGCAGGTCGAGTCGTTCGTCGAGCACGCCGCAGAATCCGATGCGTGGCTGTGGCGCGTGTGCCTGACGACCAAAATCGTCCTGCGGATCTCGCGCCGCCCGGAAGTGATCGAGGTCCACGCACGACGGCATCGCATGCACGTTCGAGTGCATCGACCGCTTCGCCTCGTAGAGGCTGACCCCCCCGGTGAAGACCACATCGGCGCGGGCCATCAGCTGCCGTTCCCGCGCCCGCAGTTCGAGCGGTGCACCCGTGAATGCTGCGAGCTCATCCATGCAGTCGTACACGATGGTCGGGGCGCTCAGGTGCGACGTGAACTCCAGTGCAACCGGCGTATAGTACCAGAGGATTGATGGGGTGATGCGTGACCGCGACAACCAGACGTCCAGCACGGTGCGCTGCGCCGCAGTGACGGCGTCAGGTGTCATGCCGTCGGGCAGGTGCGGCGTCACGATCGTCACGTTCGGGGCGACATGGCGATGACAGAGCGAGGGCGCCACCGCGCCATACATCGGTTCTTCGAAGAAGAAGACACGGCGGTCACGCGCCGCTCGCAGCATCAGATGCTGCGGTCGCTGAAAGACCCACTCCCATCGCAGATGGGAGAACACGAGCAGGTCGCCGGACTGGTTGCTGAGCATGAGAATGTCCCGGGGTAGGTCGAACCCGCCCCGGGCAATGCCTTCGCAACCCGCGGCTGGTTCGTGTGGTCGTACGCCTGTGCAGTACCGTGCTCGTCTGCGCCGCCGCATTCAGGCCGCGCAACGGTGTGCGCACGGTGGCCTGGAGGCCGCACCAACGGCGGTCGGCAGTCGACGGCCTGTGCAGGAACCAGCAGACGCGACGTGCGCCAGGGAACGGGCCAGTGGAGTGCCGCGGCATGTTTGCGGCTGTGCTGTACCGTACGCCGGCACGTGACGCCGCAGCGGACACCAAAAAAGGCGAACGCGCGGATTCGGCATTCGCCTTCAACAGGCAGCCACGATCGCTGCGTGATAAGGATGGATCGATCCGCGCCCAAAACGGGACCAACGAAATGCAGCGCAGGAAATGTGCCAGCTACAGCATCGAAGAGACACGCTGCAGCACGCAGCACTGGCCATGCCGGCAGCCGCAGAATGAGCCCCACGACCCATATACATGGCGGACCGCGCGCACTTGTCTGTATCGAAGCGCGGCGCGCACGGCGCATGTCGCGCGCCGTGCCCTGCGCACCGATTTCACCGCGACGGAGCTTTCCATGCCCGGACGACACAATCCCAGACTCGACCGCACACGTGCCGCAGTTCGCGACGCACTCGATGAGCAGCGTGCACCGCCGCGCGTCCCGATACGCAACGCGCGCCGACGGTGACGTACCCGCCACCCACGGTCCTGCGGTCGCGAGCGCTTGCGGTGGGATGATGGTACGAATAACTCACGGAGTCCGCGCGCACGCGGCCATCGCGCGCGGGTCCTCTGTGGCTGCGCGTCACCACACTCCCCGTCATCGCCCGGATCGTGCCGTTGCCCTCCCCCTCCCCTGGCTCGGCCGTCGGCTGCCGGGTCCTCGTCGTCGATGACAGTGTCGACGCGTGCGAGAGCCTTGCGGCCGTGGTGCAGATGCTTGGCCACACGACCCGCACGGCCTTCGATGGGCAGCAGGCGGTCGATGTCGCCGATGAGTTTCTGCCGCAGCTCATCCTGATGGACATCTCACTGCCCAAACTGAACGGCTACGAAGCGGCCGCGCGGATCCGGGAACGATGCGGGAGCGCTGGCACCATCTTCGTGGCCCTGACAGGCTGGGGACGCGACGAGGATCGGCGCGACGCACTCGCCGCCGGCTTCCAGCACCATGTGACCAAGCCGATCGACTTCGTCCAACTGCGGAAGATTCTCGACGAAAGCTGCTGACCCGATGCACCCTCGCGACGGTGGCGGCGGAATGCCCCTCCGATCGTCGCGTCTCACCATGTAAGTTCGTCTGTGTCGGCTCGGGACATGGACGATTCGTGGGGTGGTGTGGTGCTGCACCCGGGCCGGCGCGGACCGAAAATTGCAGGAGTGGGATAGACGTGCTGAGCACGCTTGCTGCCAGTGAATGGATGAGATCGTCAAGAGGCTCGTCCGGTCCCTGAGGCGTCTTTCCAGAGGTTTTCCCGTCACACCCTCGATGGCATGCGCACTTCCGTTGCCCTCCGCTGCCCCGACTGCAAGGCAGAGATCAGCGCCGACCTCCGCTCCTGCACCCAGTGCGGCGCCGATGTCGGACTCTGGCCGGAGTCGCAGCGCACGCCGTTGATCCTGCCCGGCAACCCTGCCCTCAGTGCTGACGTCGTCCGGAAGCGCGTGTCCGTGCCGAAGATCGCCGTCGGTACCGCCGCAGTCGCGGCGCTGGTGGGCGCCGTGCTGTACTACATGCCCGAGCGCGACGTGGAGGCACTTCCGCCACTCGCCACGACCGCCGAGGCGGTCGCGCCGGATGTGGCCATCCGCGACCGCGCAGCACCGCCCGTCATCGAGGCGTCACGGCCACTGCCGATGCCTGCCGACTCGCTTGGGAGCGACGCCATCCGCGCCGAGTCACTCGCAGCCTTTTCATCCGGCGACACCACGCTGTCGCGGACCATTCCGCGCGTCGAGACCGCGGTCCGCGCGCCGAGACCGACGCCAGCACCGCCTCCTGCACCCACTCCGGCACCGAGACCGACACCAGCTCGCGCCACCACGAGGACGGTGACCACCCCCGTGACGGTCGCACGGCCGGCCATCGCGCCGATCCTGACGCTCACACCGCTCGTCTCGTCGACGCTGCGACCGGGCGAGCGTCTGCAGCTCCGCTGGACCGTCACCGACCGTCGCACGCGTCGCCCCGTCACGGGCACCCGCGTCGAGTTCACCAGCGCCGACGCGGCTGTCGCCAACGTGAACCCGGTTACCGGACTCGTGCTGGCGCGAGCACCTGGGACGGCGCGCATCATCATCGATGCGGGCACCGCGGGAGAGCGCTCCATCGAACTGATGGTGAGAGCCCCCGCCGTCGCCGCGTCGGTCGTCGCGCCGACGCCGCAGGCCGGCAGTGAGACGCCGCGCATCGTGACGGCGACACCGGCACCGACACCGCCACCTGCCCCGACCACTGCACCGGCTCCGACCGCCGCTGCGGCACCGGTCGTGCGTGACACACCACGCAACGACCTGCCGGATGCCGGCGACGTGCGCAGCGTCGTCGATCGCTTCCTGCGCGACGTTCGCCGCGACGCGGTGCGCAACGTCGACGTCACGCAATTCCTTGCCGATGGCGCCGATCATCGTGTCACACTCGTCAACGGCCCCAGCGTGGTCAGCACCACGGGCGCGAGTGTGCGCGTTGCGTTCACGATGCGATTCACCAAGTTCGACGGTGGCGGCCGACCCATCTCGCGCGTCTCACCGGTCACGATGGATGTGGACAAGCGTGACGGTCAGCCCTCGTCGTCGGCGGTGGTCATCGGGTCGCTGCGCCGTCCCTGATCCCGCCGTGGCTCGCCATGCGCTGTCTTCTCCCTGCCACTGAATGACCCGATGCCCGTGACCGTCAGGCACCTTCGCCATCCGCTCGCGGCCGCCCTGGTGACAGTGCAGTGCGCAGCGATCGTGCTGTGCAGCACGCCGCAGGTCGTCGCTGCTCAGAATGCGCAGCCATATGCGGCACAACTCTCCGCCTTGTTCACGACGATTCGCGCCGGCAGCTCCGATGTCGCCGGTGCGGGTGTCGAAGTGCAGCAGCGATTCAACCGACTGTATGCCACCGAAGCCATCGGCGCCGTCTCGCTGGGGCTCGGCGGGCAGTACACCGTGCACACGAAGGTGCAGGATCGGCTCAGCATCCTCGGCATCTTCATCGAGCCACGATGGGTGCCGGCCACCGGGTCCAGCCTGCTCTTCCCGTATCTCTCGGCGCGGCTCGCCGTGCAGCGGATGACGGGCGAATTTCAGTTCGCGGACGGCGGCAGCAGCGTCGGCACGGCGTTCGGTGCCGGCGGCGGTGTCGCGGTGAAGCTTACGCGCCGGATCAATCTCGATGCCGGCGCACAACTCATCCGGCAGCAGTTCGGAAATGTCGGCGCTCTACCGCTCGGCGCACGCTCCACCTACACAGCAAAGATCGGCGTCAGCGTCGGGTATCCGCGATGACGCCCAGCCGACGGATGCGAGGCGTGGCGACCTTCGCAGGATTGCTGCTCAGCGTGTTGGTCGGCTGTTCGAACGATGACGAACTGGGCTGCGGTGGCATCATCGAGCCCACCCGCACCATCACGCTCGCGCCGCAGTCGCTGAGCGTGAATGCGGGTGTGGATACAGTGGTTACCGCGACGCTGACCGGCGGCTGCGCATCGGACGACCGCGCCGTACGCTGGACGACGGGAAACGCAGCCGTAGCGACGGTAGACGCCAACGGACGCGTCAGCGCACTTGCCGGAGGCACGACCACCGTCACGGCGACCGCGTTCACTGACCGCGCCACCGCCAGTGTTCCGCTCACGGTCCGCCCGCGCACGGCCACCACGCTGCGTGTGACGCCGCAGGTGGACACCCTGTCGCCCCTTGGTACACGACTCCTGACACCGTCGGTGCGCGACCAGACGGGCACCTTGCTGGCGGGAGTGCCCGTTGCGTTCCGGTCACTCACGCCGACTCTCGCATCGGTGACGAACATCGGCCTGGTGTCGGCCATCGCGGCGGGCACCGCCCTGATCGAGGCGTCCACGGCCACCGCCGGTGCGGATTCGCTCCGTGATACGGTGCGGGTATTCATCGTCACCGCCTGCTCCCTCGTTCGTCCACTGCCGATCGGCAGCGTGGTGTCGGGGCGGATCGACGTGTCGAGCTGCCAGAACTTCTCCGGCTACCGCGCCGTGGATCGGTACAGCGTCACCGCCGGAACCCAGCTCTTCTTCTCGGTGCGGATGGCGCCGACTGCGCCGATGGCGCTCGTGCCACTCACCATCAACAGCACGCAGCATGGCTTGCCGGCCGCCGACACTGCGGTGACCGCCCATGTCGTCGTGCGCGCAGGCACCTTCAACCTGCTCGCGACGGCGCCCGCCACCAACGCCGGTGCCTACACACTCACCACGCAGCTCGATCCCGATCCCGCAGTGGCCTGCGTGGTGACCGATGTCTCGCTGGGTGTGTCGTTCCGGACGGCCATCAATCCGGCGTGCCCGGCGCGTGACATTCGCATCCTGCCGACACTCGCGTCCCCGCAGCAGTTGCGCGTGACCGGGGTCGCCACGGGTTTTCCGGTCACGCTCGAACTCCGGAATGCAACGAGCGGTGCGCTGCTGCAGCGCGCCGTGGCGACGGGTGCGGGGGCTCAAGCCGTGATCGCGTACACCAACGTCATCACCGGTCAGCTGGTGCGCGTCCGCGTGATCGGCGCGGCGAATTCGAACGATTTCGTCACCATCACCGTCTCGCCGTAGTCGCGGCGCACCGTGCGACGGGCAGGGTGTGGTGCAATACACTCACGTTCGGACGCTCCGAAGCACCGCTCCCGGCCGTAGTGACATTCCAGGTGGGGAGCTCTGCTGTGCCGCGACGACGGCACGATACACGCAGGAGCGTGTCTCAGTCTTCCTGACCGGCAGCGACAGCGCGCGATGTGTGCGATGCATGCCGGCAGCGTCACTGAGCCGGGTCTCGTCGTATGCATGTCGTTCAACGGACTCTTCTGTCCATTGTTTTCACAGGATTCATTACGGCGTGTGGCGCGGGCAGCCCCGCATCGTGCGACGGTATCATCGAGCCGAGTCGTGTGCTCACGCCATCACCGGCAAGCCTCACGCTCGATGTCGGGGTGCAGGGCCAGGTCCGGGCAGACGCGTCCAGTCGGTGTGCCGCAGAGCCAACCGACGTCGTCTGGACCTCGAGTCACCCTGAGATCGCGACGGTCGATGCGAACGGGCGCGTGCAGGCAGTCGGTGTCGGCGAAGCGACACTCGTCGCGACAGCCTTCGGCGATCGGGCCCGCACCTCGGTCTCGTTGATCGTGCGCCCGCGTATTGCCGCTGCCATCGATGCCACACCGCGCCTCGACACGTTGCAGCCGAGCACGAGCCGCACGCTGGCGGCGACCGTCACCGACCAGCGCGGTGACCCGCTGCCAGCGGCGCCCGTGGTCTGGACGTCACTCGCTGCCGCGACCGTCACCGTCACGCCCGCGGGCGTGATCACGGCACTCGGTGCCGGCACGGCCGGCGTCGTGGCTTCCACGCCGCGCATCGGCGCCGATTCGCTGCGAGATACCGTCCGAATCGTCGTGATCGCTCCACGCGTGGTAGC
>JANOCB010000079.1:0-9628 GCA_031411975.1 Gemmatimonadaceae bacterium | reverse complement strand
TTCCAGCACGGCGCCGGTGGTGCGATAGAAGATGCCCTCGTGGTCCACCACAGGTTCCGTCCACAGGCGTCGCACGAGGTGCACGAACTCGTGAGTGCGCGCGTAGCGCGTGTCGTGCGACTCGGTGTCGCCATACATCGCGTTCTCGGCCGGATTCGAGCCCGTCACGATGTTGATTTGAACGCGGCCGGGAAACAGACTGGCTGCCGTGGCGGCCATCTTGGCGAAGATCGCGGGGTGGAACATGCCGGGCCGCACGGCGATCAGCAGGCCCGCGCCGCGCGTCTGCGCCAGTGTGGCCACGGCAGCGGTCCACGCATCATGTTCGGCGTGAAAGTTCGTGGCGGTGAGCAGGCTGCTGAAGCCCATCTCGGCGGCGGTCTCGACGAGGCTCGACAGGTATGCGAGCGTTGGTTTCCGATGAGGTCCCGCACCAAGAAACTCGCCGTCAGTGGCGAGCTGACAGAACCAGAGCAGGTCGAGATCGTCGGCGCTGGGTGCGCGAGTCGAAGCGGTCGGCAGTGCGTCGGGCATCACAGTAGGGCAGGGGACGGCAGGCGTTGGGCGCCGTACCTATATATCCAGCGCGGCAATGCCGTCCAAACCGCCGATCGACGACGGGACGATCCCGGCACCGACGGTGTGCCCGTTTCCGCCCGCTGGACGAGGCCCCGACCCGATGGTCGCCGGTGCCACGCCCAGAAAGTCAGCACTCCTCGCGCGAGCTGCAACCCGCGCGATATGATGCAGCAGACGTACTCGGCACGCGCTGTCCTCTCCCCGCGCAAGGAGCTGCCCATGTCGCCTGTCTCGCGTCACACGGTCGTCACCGCTCTGTTGGCGGCGCTCGCCCTGGCTGGGTTAACACCGCTGCAAGCCCAGGGGTCGTTCCCTGAACGCTGTGGAACCGGCCTCCCGACCAAGGAAACCGCCGGCTACACGCCACTGCCGAGCGGCGATGTCTTCTGCCCGCTGGTGGCCGACCCGAAGTCGCCGCATTCCTTCGCGTCGCTCCTGCAGGAGCGGGCCGGCAGTGGGCCCGCGCGTACCGACGGGAACATCGCCGCGGTGGGCATCGGCGACATGTTCGGTCTCAGTCGATGGGCCGGCGCACGAGCCGGTGATGGAGTGCAACTCTCGCTGTCGGCGGCCGTGTTCGCGCAGTTCGACCTCCGTGCGGCGTCGTATGATCTGCTCAATGCCGACTACATCGTCGGCATTCCGCTCACGATCCGCCGTGGTCGTGGGTCTGCGCGCATTCGCGCCTATCACCAGAGTTCGCATCTCGGTGACGAGTACCTGCTGCGTGAACCACCGGCACGCCGTGATCGCGAGAACCTCTCGTTCGAGGCGATCGAGGCAACACTTTCGCTCGATGCCGGCGCGCTCCGATTCTATGGAGGCGGCGAACGCCTCATCAATCGCGAGCCAGCCGACCTCGCCGGGACGATCCTGCATGGCGGGATCGAGTACAGGCCGATGACATGGATCGTGCCACTTGGCGGCCTCGGTGGATTTCGGTTCCTCGCGGCCACGGACATCAAGACATCCGACGAGCACGACTGGAAGCCCAGCGTCAGCGCCCGCGCCGGGCTGGAGTACGACCGGGCCCGCGGCACGCAGCCGCCCGGCAGGCGCTGGGGGATCTTTGCGGAGTTCTACGAGGGACCGTCGCCGTATGGGCAGTTCTTTCGGGAACGGGTGCAGTACGCGGGCGTCGGCGTGCACTTCGGCGGGTTCTGACGTCACGGTCGGGCTTGGTTGGCTGGAATCGCGCCCGGCGTTGCGTATCGCGGTGCCATGCGCGACTCTGAGGCGTCGTTCCCGTCCCCCGTCTGGAGCCTTGAGCTATGAAGCCCTTTCGTGTTGCACTCGTACTGGTGGCACTGCCCGTGACACTGCTTGCCCAGCCCGCACCCACCGCGCCCCCAACCAATCCCATCACTGCGGCCTTCGGCGTGCGAACCACCGCGCTCGAGCGCAACGTTGCGCAGGCGTTCGATTCGATTCCCGCCGCCAAGTTCGGCTACAAGCCGACGCCGGCGCAGCTGACGATCGGCTACATCGCGCAGCATGTGGCCGCGGACAACTATTTCTTCTGCAACAACTACGGCGCGATGAAGGCCACCATCGACCCGAAAGACACCACCACGCCCGACTCGGTCAAGGCGACCTGGCCCAAGGACGAGCTGGTGACCAAGATGAAGGCGTCGTTCGCGTTCTGTCAGAGCGCCTTCGCCCAACTCACCGATGCCTCGCTGGCCGAACAGATCACGATCACGGCCAATGGCAACACGCGGACGGTCTCGCGCGCCAACATGGTGCTTGGCCACGCGCTCGACATGGCCGACCACTACAGTCAGCTCTCGAACTACATGCGGCTCAATGGCATGCTGCCACCGACGGCACTCCCGCGGCCACCGCGCCCCGGGAACTGATTTCGTCGTCGCGGTCGTCCACTACCTCACAAATGGTGGTGGACGACGCGGCCAATATCGGCTACCGCTCGACGATGTGTGATCGCGTGATCCGGGCGATCGTGGGCGCTCCGGACTGCGCCATCACCAGTTCCGTCTCGCGACGCAGGATCGCCAGCACCATTTCGACACCTTCCTGGCCGAACGCACCAAGGCCCCAGATATACGGGCGACCGATACCAACCGCCGTGGCCCCCAGTGCGAGCGCCGTGAAGACATCGGTGCCGCGCCGGATGCCGCCGTCCAGAATCACCGGAATCCGGCCATTGGTGCCCTGCAGGACCTCGGGGAGTGATGCGACTGTTGCCCGCCGCGAATTCTCCGCTCGCCCACCATGATTGGAACAGAACAGGCCGCGAATGCCCTGCGCCACGGCCAGTTCGGCATCCTCTTTCGTGACGATACCCTTGAGCAGCACCGGCAGGGACGTCGTGTCCTGCAAGCGCTTCACCCACTCCCACGTGGCGGTGCCGACTTCCGGTTCGCGCGGGACGGTCGGATAGCCGTTCAGCATCGGTATCCGCTGCTGGCCAGACTCAGCCACTTGTCCGCGCATGCCAGGAACGGGCGGACCACCCTCGTGGCACGCCACGCAGTTGCGTGGATCCCGTCGCGCCGATCGAATCATCGTCTCGCGGTTACTGCCGGCGAGCAGGTCGACGGTGAACACCACCGCCGATGCCCCTTCCTGCTCGGCGCGTCGTACCATCTGCTTCGTGCGCGCCCAGTCTCCCCCGTCGTGGTACAGCTGATGCCAGACCGGTGCACCGCGGGCAGCAACGACGTTCGCGATCGATGTGGTGCTGACGGTGGACAGGACCTGCAGGTGGTTCTTCGCCTTTGCCGCCCGCGCCACCGCCAACTCGCCGTCCGGGTGGAAGGCGCGCTGGTAGCCGACCGGATTGATCACGATCGGCGTCGGGAAGGTGGCACCGAGCAACGTGACGGACGCGTCGACACGACTCGAGTCGACAAGGCGGCGCGGACGGAGCGCCCACTCCGCGAAGCCATCACGATTGGCCTGAATCGTGGCGTCGTCATCGACGCCCCCGGCGAGGTATCCCCAGTGGGCGATCGGAATGCGGCGCTGGGCGACGGGTTCGAAATCGAAGACATCCAGCGCCTCGGCCGCGGCCTTGATCAGAGTCGGCTCCGCCGTCTGCTGGAGCAGGCGCGTGGCCAGGTCCATTGCCTCGGTGTTCGCGCCGGACTGCCCAGCCACACGAGCCAGCAGCGAGCGTGTGTCGCCGACGAGCAGCGGGCTGGCGGCGAGAAAGGCAAGGAACCGTCGTCGTGCAATCGGATCGGTATCGGCCATGGCGTTCCGTCGTCGCAGGAGGGGAGATGCTCCGCATGACGGTAGCGCCGCGCTCGTCGACTGTCGAGGCGCTGGAGTAGCGTTCGCGGTGCGTGGCACCGGCTGCGGTCTTGAGCAGTGCGCCGGATATCACTGAAGGACGGGGGACAGCAGGGGGCGGGCGCCGCACGTATAGTTCCGGCGCGGCATCGCCGTCCGAACCGCGGCCCTTCCGCTTACCTCACCACCGGGTTGTCCTTTGCGCCTGAACGTCCTGACACGACGCATCCACTACTGGGTGACGCTCGGCATCGCCCTGCCCGTCGCGGTCATCATCGGCAGTGGGGTGCTGCTGCAGGTCAAGAAGCAGTGGACGTTCGTGCAGCCGAAGGAGATCCGCGGTACCGGCACCACGCCGCAGATCGACCTGAACGCCATCGTGGCCGCAGTGCGGACGGTGCCGTCGCTGCAGGTGGCCGGCTGGGACGACATCAAGCGGATGGACATCCGTGCCGATCGCGGGCTGGCCAAGGTGACCGTGGCCGGCGACTGGGAAGTGCAGGTCGATCTCGGTACCGGCAAGGTGTTGCAGACGGCCTACCGCCGCTCGGATTTCATCGAGTCGCTGCACGACGGTTCGTTCTTTCTCGGCGATGTCACGAAGCTGGGACTGTTCCTCCCCACCGGCGTCGCACTTTGCGTGATGTGGCTGACCGGTCTCTGGATGTTCTGGCTGCCATTCTCGGTCAGGCGGAAGCGGGCGCGGGCCGCGCAGGACACCGCCGCCCGCACGACGTGACGACATCGCGCCGCGCCTTCGTCGCGTCAAGTGGTGCGCTGCTGCTCGGCGCATCACTGCCGGCGCTCCACCTCCGCCGCGATGACGACGCGGACCTCGTGCTGCGCGGCGGTACGGTGTTCGACGGACTCGGCGCCGCGGGGCGTGACGGCGACGTGGCGATTCGCGGTGATCGCATCGTGGCCATCGCGCCCGCGCTGCCGATGCGTGGTCGTGTGGAGATCGACGTGCGTGGTCTGGCCGTGGCGCCGGGCTTCATCGACATCCACTCGCACGGTGATGGGTCGCTGTCCGCTGACCCGCGCGCCGAGTCGGTGATCCGGCAGGGCATCACGACGATCGTGGCCGGTGCCGACGGGAGTTCACGCGAATCGGGTGCGGCGGCCGATGGATTTGACGCGCTGTTCGCACGCATCGACCGACTTCGTGTGGCACCCAACGTGGCCTCGATGGTGGGGCTGGGCACCGTGCGTGGCCGCGTGGTGGGTAATGGCGACCGGCGTGCGACGGCGGCGGAACGGGCCACGATGACGGCGATGGTGGCGCGTGCGCTGGCGGAGGGAGCGTGCGGTGCCTCGTCGGGGCTCGAGTACACGCCGGGTGCGTTCGCGGACGTGGACGAGCTGGGTGCACTCTGTCGGCCACTCGCCGCGCGTGGGCTCGTCTACGCGACGCACATGCGCAATGAGGACGATCGGCTGGTGGAGGCGGTGGAGGAGTCGATCGCGGTGGCGCGCGCTGCACGGTGCGGCTTGCAGATCTCGCACCTGAAGACGCAGGGGCCGCGCAACTGGAAGCACCTCGACACCGTGTTCGCCCGCATCGACGCGGCACGTGCGTCGGGCATCGACGTCATGTTCGATCGCTATCCGTATCTCGCCTACGCCACGGGGCTGACCAACCTCTTCCCGGTGTGGAGCCGTGATGGTGGCACGTCGGCCTTTCTCGCACGCTTGCGGCAGCCGGCCACCGCCACGCGCATCGAGCGTGAGACGCGCGCCAAGATCGACCTGCTCGGCGGCTGGGACAACGTGCAGATCACGGCGGTGCGCAGTGCCGCCGACCGTGCTGCCGAAGGGAAGCGGCTTGGCGCGTGGGCCGCGCAGCAGCAGCTCGAACCGTACGCCGCACTCGTGGCACTCATCCGCCGCAATGAGGCGCGGGTGGACATGGCAGGGTTCGCGATGAGTGAGGAGAACCTCGAACGCATTCTCGCCCATCCGCAGGGGATGGTCTGCAGTGACGGAAATGCATTCGCGCTCGATGGCCCGACGCGGCGCGGCAGTCCACATCCGCGTGGCGCCGGCAGCTTTCCTCGCGTGCTCGGGCGCTATGTGCGCGAGCGGAAGGTGCTGACGCTGGCGGAAGCGATCCGACGATTCACGTCGGTGCCCGCCGATCGTTGCAAACTGCGCCACCGTGGGCGCCTCGCCGTGGGAGCATTCGCCGACGTCACCGTCTTCGATCCCGCGCGCGTGGCGGATGCCGCGACATTCGACCGCCCGTTTCAGTATCCCGTCGGCATTCCGATCGTGATCGTGAATGGGCGGGTGACGCTACGTGATGGCCAGCGCAACGCACGTCACGCTGGCCGCGCCGTACGCGCCGACGCACGGGGCTGACAGCCTACGGCTTGCCACCCGTGAGGAGGATGCCATCCACCGAGCCGAGATCGTCAGCCGCCGGTGCCAGGTTCGCCGGCTGCTGCCACGCGCCGTCGTTCAGCCGGAGCGACACGCGCCACGTCCCCGCCGTTGGTGCCGTTCCGCAGTGGAAGTAGCGCCGCCCCCGCGCGAGGCAGGTCCGCGGTTGCCATTGGGTGAAATCCCCGCGGAGCTCGACCCGACGCGTCGGTGCATCGCCGGCGTCAACGACCAGGGTGGTCTGCTCGACCCGCAGCGCCGGCACCGCCCGCGCGCCACTGCTTGCACCGGTCAGTGCACGGCGTCCCTCGATCCGCAGCCCCAGCACGGCGCTGCGTCCCGACGGGATGCCCGACCGCACGTCCGGAAGGCGTTGCATCCCACCGGCAAAGAGCGAGATGCCGCGCGTGCTCTGCAACGTGAACGCGAGCTGCGGGCCGACGCGTGCGCCGCTGATGCCACTCTCCACGGCACGCAGCGCCAGCGAGGCGTCGGCGCGCAGGCGGCTTCGTTCCCAGATCATGCGTGGCGTCACGTCGAACACCTGCGCCCGTGTCGGGCCGAAGCCGAAACTGGGACTGATGTCGGCGAGGCCACCGATCTGTTGCTGCAGCGCCGTGGGGCGCTGTGCGTCGGTGAATGCGGCATCGAGCACGGCCGAGAACGCGCCGCGGGTGCGCGCTACGGTGGCGCCGGCGCTCACGTCGCGCCACCAGCTGCCGGCATGGCTCAGCTGCCCGGCGCTGACGCGCGCCATGGCGGTGTTCGCCCCAAGGCTGGCACGCCATTCGGCGCCAACGTCCGCATGCAGCGTGTGCAGCAGTCCACTCGTCTTGAGCGCCTGCGCACCGGTCGTCAGCCGCACGTTGCGCACGGCAGGCGACTGCGCGAACCCTGTTCCAAGAAACGACTGCCACATCGGCGAGCCGATCGCGAGCACCGCGCTACCGCCGATGGTGGCGTCATGCGCCGTGAGCGAGGCCGACGGCGCGACGTAAATGGCACCCCCGCCGCGAATGAGCGGCTGCTCGATCGCTGCGGCGCCGGTCTCCAGGCTGCCCGCGATGCGCGCCCGCGGCTGCGCGCCCAGCGGGACGGCGAGCAGCAGTGCGGCGAGCGTGCGTAGCGTCCCGGAGCGTCGCATGATGGCTCAGGGCGGACGCGTGCCGCTGAAGTTGCCCAGGCCGCGCTGCGGACCGCTGGCGTCACCCGCAGTGGCTGCCGCGCCCGGCGTGCCCCCCACCAGCCGCGTCATGCGATCGTTGAGCGCCGCATCGGGTGACACCCCGTTGGCGACATCACGCGCCAGATCATCCGCCACCGCCAGCAGCGTGTTGCTGGCGACGCGCCGGTCGATCAGCGCGCGCGTGGCACGGACGGCCTGCTCCTGCGTGACGCCGCGACGCACGAGGCGCACGACGAATTGAAAGTACGGTTCGGCCGACTGTCGTCCCACGGCCGAGCGGATCGTCTTGAGCGACCCACCATTCACGCCCACCGACAGCGCCTCGGCGCCGGCGTGCAGTTCCGGCACCGTCACGCTCGGCGCGAGCAATCGGGCCACCGAGTCCACGCGCGTGGCCAGCAGCGTGACCGCATCGGCGATTCGCGCCGGCGTGGCGCCCTTGGCCGTGCCCTCGGCCACTTTCGCACGCAGCAGGTCGGTGGGCAGGCCACGTCGGTCGAAGTCACGCACGATGCCATCGATGCGATCGGTGGCAGCCCGTTCGGATTCGGCTGCGCCGGCCTGCGCGCGCAGCGCGTGTGTGGCCCCACCGATGCTCACGAGCGCGACGATGGCGAAGCGACCAATGCGCGTCACGGTGCCTCACCCACGACGAGTTCCGATCCCGTCACGCCGAAATCGCGGTCTTCCACTGCATCACGCGCGGGATCGCTCACGAAGCGTGTGCCGTCCACGAGATAGGCATACACGTAGCGTCCAGGCGGAAGCAGCGTGGTGAGCCGCCAGCGGCCATCCGCACTGCGCTGCATGCGGGCCGACTCGCGTGACCAGCCGTTGAAATCACCGAGCACCTGCACCGAGCGGGCCTCGGCGGCTTCCAGTTCGAAGACGATCGGCCGGGCGGAGGTCGCGACGACGGGCAGCAGCGCCGGTGTCGCGTCGGCAGCTGGCAGGTTCGTCTCAACCGCATCGCTGGCGACTTCGACCGGGGCCGCAATCGTGCGCGGGATCAGCAACGCGCCGAGGGCGATCACGAGTGCCGCGGCGGCCGCGCGCAGTGTCCAGCGGGTGGCGCGCGCCGCTGGGGCGTTGGCGAGCACGGCCCGCGCTGCGACGAGGGCGACGGCATCACGCGAGATCTCCGGCGCCGTGCGTCGCATGGCATCGACCGCGGTGACGAGACGGTCGTCGCTGCCGTCGTGGTGCATGTCAGGCATCGTCGGGCTCCTCCCGCAGCAGGTCGCGCACGGCGTCCATCGCCCGCTTCGCGCGCATCTTGCACGCCGACACGCCCACGCCTGTTATCTCGGCGATGGTCTCGTAGCCGAAGCCTTCCACGTAATGCAGCAGGAAGGTCTCGCGTTGCGCCGTGGGCAGCGTGGCCA
Source organism: Gemmatimonadaceae bacterium (assembly GCA_031411975.1). Classification (GTDB taxonomy): domain Bacteria; phylum Gemmatimonadota; class Gemmatimonadetes; order Gemmatimonadales; family Gemmatimonadaceae; genus JACMLX01. Next base: position 841 of record JANOCB010000079.1, on the reverse strand, counting down.
GCGCGCGGTACACCCGCTGGACGTCATGCCGGGTGCTGGTGGCCAGCAGGGCGTCGATGGACTCGTCGCGGAGCTGATCATCCAGCGGTGCGTTGCGGGTGCGCCAGCGGGCCAGCCGCACCCGCAGGCTCCGGCAGCAGTTTGCCAGAATCGTGAAGAACCAGCTTTCGAACGAGCGGACTTCGTCGTAGCGGGGGAGGGCCCGGTAGGTGCGAATCCAGGCCTCCTGCACGATGTCGTCCACATCGTCGCGTGACGCACCCGTCATCTGCGTGGCAAATCGGATGGCGCGCGGCTGCATCGCTTCGACCAGCGCCGCGAACGCTCCTGCCTCCCCGTCGCGCGCGCGCAAAGCGAGCACATCCGCAGGCAGGCTGCGGGTGCCCGTGGTCGCGGCGGGGGACGGGAATCGGTGCGGAACGGTCACGGAGTTCGGCAGGTTGGGCAGGTCAGCGCAATGGGAATTCGATACGGGAAGGGTACTCGCGGTCGGCCGCGACGGTCACCGCCGGTGGGCTGGCCCGGCTGGCCAGCGGAGCGCCTGACCATTTCGCACGATTGCCCCCTCTGTCCTCCGAAAGTAACCTTGTCCCCCTCACCCCCCACGGCTGGCGACCTCCGCCACCCGCTCGGGAGGATCGATCGCGATGTCCGTCCAGGAGGACGTGCATGACTGCTCTTTTTGTTCGCCGCGCGGTGCGCGCCATGACGCTGCTGGCAGCGCCGATGGTGCTCCACGCGCAAGCCGCGACGGGTACCGTCCGCGGCAGGATCACGGAGGCGTCCTCCGGGCGCGGCCTGGCCGAGTCCCAGATTCAGGTCGTCGGCACGCGCGTCGGCA
>JANOCB010000078.1:0-1759 GCA_031411975.1 Gemmatimonadaceae bacterium | reverse complement strand
CCCGAGTGCTGGTCGTTCATCGATCGGACCTGCCGCCCCCCGCAGCGTCGAGGGGCCGCATCTCGTCGTGGGGGGCCGCCGGCATGCCGTTGAGCGGCAGCCCCGATGCCGCCGCCAGCGCTGGCGTCGCCGCATCACTCTCGCGCTTCCACCGGCGCAGCAGCGCCACGAGCATCGTGGCCCCGATGCCGAGCGTGATGAACGGCACCACGTAGCCGGCGATGTTGAAGCCTTCCTTGACCGGTGCCATCAGCACCCGCTCACCATACACCGTGGTGAACGCCGCAATGATCTCGTCGGCGCTGTAGCCGCCGTCGACCAGCCGCACCACGTCGGAGTGCATGGCCGGACTGATGCCGCACTGGAAGTCGGTGGTGCGACAGGTGAACACGTCCAGCTTGCACGGGCAGGCACACTTGAGGCCTCGCTCCAGCTCATCACGTTCGAGCTGCGCCACCAGCGGCTTGGCGCCGACTTTCTTCGGCAGCGACACCGGCTTGTAGTCCGACTGCGGCATCACGATGTTCGCCGCACCCTGAGCGGCATTCGCCTGCTGCGCCGAGAGACGCGGCACGATCAGCGCCCCGGCGACGAACAGGCCGCCAGCGCGCAGAAAGTCACGACGTGTTTCGCGGAGCTGCTCCGGCATCACGACGCTCCGGCGCCGACCGGCACCGGCGCTTCCGATCCGGGACGCAGGACGGTCACATACCCGCCCTGCCGCTTCTTCTCGGCTTGCGGCCACATCACGATCAGTCCACCGATCGCCATCACCATGCCGCCGTACCACACCCACCACACCAGCGGGTTGAAGCTCAGGCGCACTTCCGCCTGATCCGGGCCGATCATGCCAGAGAACACCATGTACACATCCTGCATCGACGTCTCGTACAACCCGACCTCGGTGCTCGGCTCGAACGTGGGCTGGTCGTTGCTGTCCACATGCTGCCGCTTCTCGCTGCTCAGCAGCGGCATCGGCTTGCCGTCACGCGTCACTGAGAGTGCCACTGCCGTGACGTACCGGTTCAGCCGCTTGTACTCGCTGACGCCGTTGCTGGTGAAGGTCCACGCATGCCCGAACGGGTCGGTGGCCTTGAACACTTCCCCGGTCTTCAGCGAAACGTCGAACTCCTTCTTGAACGCGAACCCGGCGAAGGCCGCGAAGATCATCGCCACGCCGAGGTGCACGATGTAGCCACCGTAGCGCCTGCGGTTGGCACCGACCAGGCGCAGCGAGGCCACGATCACGTTCTCCGCATACATACGCATGCGGGCACGCGTGCCCTTGAAGAACTCCTGCGAGATCGTGCCGACCACGAAGCCGACCAGGATGTACGCCACGATCGGAGAAAACGCTCGCATGCCAAGGGCCATCAGGATGGCCCCCGTCCCGACGCCGGCGATGGTCGGGAAGATGAACTGACGACGCACGTTTTCGACGCTCGCCCGACGCCACGCGATCAGCGGCCCGATGCCGGTGAGCGCCAGCAGACCCAGGCCCAGCGGCACGTTCACCGAATTGAAGAACGGCGGACCGACCGTGATCTTGGTGCCGCGCACCGCTTCGCTGATGATCGGAAACAGCGTGCCCCAGAGCACGCTGAACGCGATGCCCACCAGCACGAGGTTGTTGTACAGGAACGCCGCCTCGCGGCTCACCATGCTCTCGAGCTGCGCCTTCGCTTCCATGTCCTTGAGGCGCGTCATCACGAGGATGGTCGTCACCACGAAGATCAGGATCAGGAACGTCGAGAAGTAG
>JANOCB010000077.1:0-1853 GCA_031411975.1 Gemmatimonadaceae bacterium | reverse complement strand
CATGCTGGCCGAGAAGATCAAGAAGCTGGCGTTCGAGGCCGGGGTGCCGATCGTCGAGAACATTCCGGTGGCCCGTGCGCTGCTGGCCAGCAAGGCGCAGCCGGGCACCCAGATCCCGATCGAGCTGTACGTGGCGGTGGCAGAGGTGCTGGCGTTCGTGATGCGCCAAAAGGCGCGCTTCGGCAGCAACTGGATGGGCACGCACACCATTGACGACTGACGGCGACGGGCCACGCGCTCTCCCGACGGAGTTTCGCCTCGGGACGCGATGAAGATCCAAGCAGTCCGACGCGAATAGTGCAAACCGCTATATTGGTAGTCGATACCTCCCCCCGCATGCCAGGGCTCCTCGATGTCCGATCCGCTGCGTCTCACGCTGCAGGAGTCGCTCGGCTCAGCTTTCACGCTGAAGGCTGAGCTCGGCGGTGGAGGCATGTCACGCGTATTCGTCGCCCGCGAAGAAGCCCTCGGCCGTGATGTGGCCGTGAAGGTGCTGGCGCCGGAGCTGGCTGAGGGGTTGAGCGTCGAACGATTCGCGCGAGAGATCCGGTTGGCGGCGGCACTGCAGGAGCCACACATCGTGCCCGTCCTGATGGCGGGTGTCACGGTGCTCGGCCTACCGTACTACATGATGCCCTTCGTGCGCGGCGCGTCATTGCGCGAGCGGCTGACAGAGGGTCCGATCGCGGTCAATGATGCGTTGCACTGGTTGCGCGACGTCGCACAGGCGCTGGCGTACGCCCATTCGCAGGGTGTCGTGCATCGCGACATCAAGCCGGAGAACATCCTGCTGTCGAGTGGTACTGCGGTGGTGACGGATTTCGGGATTGCGAAGGCGCTGCGCGCATCACGCACCGAGGACGCAGACGCGGTGCAACGCGCAGGCATCACGAGCACCGGGATGTCGCTGGGCACGCCGGCTTACATGGCGCCCGAGCAGGCGGCAGGTGATGCGGCGACCAACGAGCGCGCGGATCTGTATGCGTGGGGTGTGGTGGCATACGAGATGCTCAGCGGCCGACACCCGTTTTCCGGCAGTACATCGCCGCGACAGTTGTTGACGGCGCACATGGTGGAGGTGCCGAAGGCGCTCGAGGCTTCCGGTGGCGCATCGCCGGCGCTTGTCGCGCTCGTGATGCAGTGCCTGGCGAAGGATCCACTGGACCGACCGGAGTCTGCAGCGGTAATGCTCGATGTGCTGGGTGGTGCGACCACCGATGGTGCGGGTGTCGTGGCCGGGTCACGACCAGCGCGCACGCTGCGTTCCATCTCGCGTCGTCCGGTGATCATCGGTGGAGCGGCCGTTCTTGTGCTCGTTGCCAGCGGTGCGTGGTGGCGTGGTACGACGCACGCCGACGGCGACTCAACCGCCGGGTCGCCATCATCCGGGCCAGTGATGATGGCCGTGCTGCCGTTCGAGCATGAGGGTCCGGCGGATCAGCTGCCATTCACCAATGGACTGACCGATGCCGTCACGGCCAAACTCGGCGCACTCTCATCGCTCATGGTAATCGACCGGCGGAGTGCGGCGACGTATCGCGGGACCACGAAATCGCCGCAGCAGATCGGGACCGAGCTCGGTGTGCGGTATCTGCTGGAAGGCGTTGTACGATGGGCGAACGACGGTACGGGCGTGTGGCGCGCACGTGTGACGCCGACGCTGGTCGATGCGAAGTCGGGTGCGATCAAGTGGACCGGGGAGCCAGAGATGGTGACGCTGGAGGATCCGTTCACCGCGCAGGGAACTATCTCGACGGATGTGGCGCAGGCGATGGAGCTGGCGGTATTGCCGAACGAGCGGGTGGCGCTGAAGCGGCGATTCACCGACAACCCGGTGGCCTATGCGGCGTACC
>JANOCB010000076.1:0-90705 GCA_031411975.1 Gemmatimonadaceae bacterium | reverse complement strand
GTGCAGGAACTGTTGCGCACGCGGCAGGAAGGCCCGCCGGTGATTGGCACCGATGACGACGGCGTCCCGATCTACATGATGAGCGGCGAGTACGGACCGTACGTCCAGCTCGGTGACGTGGTCGAAGGGAGCAAGACGAAGCCGAAGCGGACCTCGCTGCCGAAGGGCGTGACGCGGGAGAACATCACCCTCGAGATTGCACGCGGCCTGGTATCACTCCCGCGCCCGCTTGGTACGCATCCGGAGACGGGCAACGCGATTCGTGCGAGCCTCGGCCGATTCGGCCCGTTCGTGGTGCATGTGAAGGGTGGCGATGGTGGCAAGGACGAGTATCGCAGCATTCCGGCGACCGATAACGTGCTCACCGTCGAACTGCCGCGTGCCCTCGAGTTGTTCGCGCAGCCGAAGGGCCGTCGCGGGCAGAGCACGACCGCCGTCACGCCACTGCGCGAGCTGGGTGCGCACCCGGAAGACGGCCGCACCGTGCTCGTCTTCGACGGCCGTTACGGGCCATACGTGCAGCTCGGTCCCAACACCAGCGATCGGAAGGTGAAGCCGATTCGCGCCACATTGCCCAACGACGTCAAGTCGGACTCGGTGACGATGGCGCAGGCCGTGCAACTCCTCGAGGCCAAGGCCGGCAAGCCGATCGTGAAGAAGAAGCCCGCCCGCAAGAAGACGGCGCGCGCGAAGGGGTGAGCGAGATGGACATCCGGATCGTGGGTGGCGGGCTGGCCGGCAGCGAAGCCGCGTTCCAGCTCGCCGAGCGCGGGCATCGCGTGCTGCTGCACGAGATGCGGCCGCTGCGTGGCACGGCCGCACACAAGACCGACAAGCTGGGTGAGCTGGTCTGCAGCAACACCTTCAAGAGCACCGAGACGGCCAACGCGCACGGTCTGCTGAAAGCGGAGATGCGGGCGCTGGGCAGCGTGGTGCTCTGGGCGGCCGATCAGGCGCGTGTGCCAGGCGGTTCGGCGCTGGCCGTGGATCGCGAGATCTTCTCCGATGTGCTCGATGCACGCGTGCGGTCGCACCCGAACATCACCGTGGTGCCGGAGGAAGTCAGCACCATTCCTGACGTCGGCATCATCGCCACGGGTCCGCTCACGTCCGACACGCTCGCCGAGGCGATCCGCGCACGACTTGGGATCGAGTCGCTCGCCTTCTACGACTCCATCGCGCCGGTGGTGAGCTACGAGTCGCTCGACCACTCGTTGCTGTTCCGCGCCAGCCGCTGGAACAAGGAGACGATGGAAGCGGCCTCCGATGAAGGGGCGTATCTCAACGCGCCGTTCAACAAGGAGGAGTACGAGGCCTTCATCGACGCATTGGCGGCGGGTGATCAGTTCACTGCCCACGAGTTCGACGCCGTGCCGTACTTCGAAGGGTGCATGCCTGCCGAAGAGATGGTGAAGCGCGGGCGTGAAACGCTGCGCTTCGGGCCGATGAAGCCGATCGGGCTGCGTGATCCGCGCACCGGCAGGCGGCCGTGGGCGGTGCTGCAGCTGCGGCAGGAAGATCGCGCCGGTCGAATGTGGAATCTCGTCGGCTTCCAGACCCGGCTTCGCATCGGCGAGCAGCAGCGCGTCTTCCGCATGATCCCGGGCCTGGCCGATGCGGAGTTCCTGCGCTACGGCAGCATCCATCGCAACACGTACCTCAATGCGCCAGCGTCGCTGTCACCGCATCTGTCGCTGCGTGATGCGCCGATGACGATGTTCGCGGGGCAGCTCACCGGTGTGGAAGGGTACACCGAGAGCAGCGCGACCGGTCTGCTGGCGGGCATCAACCTCTCACGCCTGCTGCATGGCGATGCGCCGCTGATTCCACCGCCGACCACCATGCTCGGCGCCTTGTATCGGTACCTGCGTGAAGCCGATCCGAAGCACTTCCAGCCGATGAACGCGAACTACGGCCTGGTGGACGACCTGCCCAATCCGCCGCGTGACAAGATGGAGCGCAAGCAGGCCATGGCCGACCGTGCGCTGCGGGATCAGGCGGCGTGGATCGAGGAGACGTCGCTGGCCGGGCTCACGGTCTGATGGCGCGCAAGGCGGTGTCTGCTGCGGCAGCGGCGCCTGCACCGTCGGCCGATCCGGTGGCCACGCCGGCGCTCGTGTCGGAGTGGTTGCGGTATCTGGAGAAGGAGCGCCAGATGTCGGAGCATACCATCACGGCGTACACCGCGGATCTCGCACGCTTCACGGAGTTCCTCGGCGCCAGAGCGCAGGGTCGCGCCTGGAACTGGGGCAGCGTCGATCGCAACACGATCCGCAGTTTCCTCGGCTGGCTGGGACGGCAGGGGCTCGAGCGTCGCTCGATCGCGCGCACGCTCTCGGCAGTGCGTGGGTTCTATCGCTACCTGCATCGCGACGAACATGTCACGGCCAACCCGGCGCGCAGCGTGCGCACGCCGAAGGTGGGCCGACACCTGCCGGCACACCTCGATGCGAACACGATGCAGACGCTGATCGACTCGGCGTCGATCCGCGCGCAGGGCGGGGGCTTCAACGACGTGCGCAACATGGCGATGCTCGAGCTGTTCTATGCCACCGGCATGCGTCTGTCGGAGATGCACCTCCTCGACCGTGCCGACGTGGACCTGGTGTCGCTGCGGGTGAAGGTGCGCGGCAAGGGGCGCAAGGAGCGCATCATTCCCTTCGGCCAGCCGGCGCGACTGGCGCTGATCAATTATGAATCGCGACGTGACGATCTGGTGCGGATGATCGGCCCGAAGGCCGATCGCGCGGCATGGTTCCTCAATCCGCGCGGCCGCCGGTTGTCGCGACGCGGCATCCAGCTCGCGATGACCGGCCTCATCTCGCTGGTGGACGCCCCCGAGGGCGCCAGTGTGCACGCCCTCCGCCACACCTTCGCCACACACCTGCTCGATGCCGGCGCCGAGCTCCGCGCCGTGCAGGAGCTGCTCGGCCACGCCAGCGTGAGCACCACCCAGATCTACACCCACACCAGCGTCGAACGCCTCAAGTCCGCCTACGCCAAGGCGCACCCACGGGCGTGACGCGGTGGTCACGGGAGTCCGCTGTGCCACTCGATTGACCTGACGTTGGAAGCGACGAGATTGAATCATATGTCTGAGAACTCACCAGTCTTTCACGCCACGACCATCCTCGCCGTGCGCCGGAATGGGCAGATCGCCATCGGTGGCGACGGCCAGGTGTCGATGGGCCAGACCATTGCGAAGGCCACCGCGAAGAAGGTCCGGCGGCTGGCCGGTGGCAAGCTCGTGGCCGGGTTCGCCGGTGCGGCGGCCGATGCGTTCACGCTCTTCGAGAAGTTCGAGGAGAAGCTCGAGCGCTACGGCGAGAACCTGCCAAAGGCCGTCGTCGAGCTGGCCAAGGACTGGCGGTCCGACCGGGTGCTGCGCCGGCTCGAGGCGCTGCTGATCGTGGGTGACCGCGACTCCCTCTTCACCATCAGTGGCAATGGTGACGTGATCGAGTCGGATGACGGCGTGATGGCCATCGGCAGTGGCGGTATCTATGCCCTGTCGGCCGCGCGGGCGCTGATGCGCCATACGGACATGAGCGCGCGGGAGATCGTGGAGCAGGGCATGCAGATCGCCGGTGAGATCTGTGTGTATACCAACACCAACATCACCGTCCTCGAACCCACCGCCTGACCGATGCCGTCGCCGCGTACAGTCCGGGCGCTCGCGCGCCTCGCCGATCTCACGCCGACGCGGATCGTCGCCGAGCTCGATCGCTACATCATCGGCCAGTCGAGTGCGAAGAAGGCCGTCGCCATCGCGCTCCGCAATCGCTGGCGCCGTCAGCACGCGCCCGAAGCGATCCGTGGTGAGATCTCGCCCAACAACATCATCCTGATCGGCCCCACCGGGTGCGGCAAGACCGAGATCGCGCGTCGCGTCTCGAAGCTCGCCTCGGCGCCGTTCATCAAGGTCGAGGCGTCGAAGTTCACCGAAGTGGGGTACGTCGGCCGCGACGTGGAATCGATGGTGCGCGATCTCGTCGAGAACGCGATGGACCTGGTGCGCAGTGAGCGGGAGCAGGACATCACGGTCGAGGCGGGCGAGCGGGTGGAGGAGCGTCTGCTCGACGCCCTGCTGCCGGCGCCTGCCGCAGCGGCCAGGCCGGCCGCACCGGCCAGCGCTGAGGCGGAATCGACGGCGTCGCCCAACATCTTCCTCGTTGGTGCGGCCGGTGCAGCCACCACGGCCCCGGTCAGTGACGCCGACGCGGAGCGCCACACCCGCACCCGCGAAAAGTTGCGCACGCTGCTGCGCGACGGCCAGCTCGAGTCGCGCAACGTCGATCTCGACGTGCCCGTCTCGGCCGCGCCGATGTTCGGCATGGTCAACCAGCCGGGCGCGCAGGAAGGCATGGAGCAGTTCACGCAGATGATGCAGGACCTCATGCCCAAGCGCACGAAGAAGCGTTCGATGACCGTGGCCGAGGCGCGTCGGGTGCTGCTGCAGCAGGAGTTCGATCGCATGCTGGATCGCGACGAGGTGATCGCCGAGGCGATCGAACGGGCCGAGCAGACGGGCATCGTCTTCCTCGACGAGATCGACAAGATCGCGGGCCAGCGTGGGGCGCAGGGTGGGCCCGATGTGTCGCGCGAGGGTGTCCAGCGCGACCTGCTGCCGATCGTCGAAGGATCCACGGTGCAGACCAAGTACGGCATGGTGAAGACGGACCATGTGCTCTTCATCGCCGCCGGTGCCTTTCACGTGTCGAAGCCGAGTGACCTGATCCCCGAGCTGCAGGGCCGGTTCCCCATTCGTGTGGAGCTGCTGCCGCTGACGGAGGCCGATTTCGTGCGGATCATGACGGAGCCTGAGCATGCGCTGACCAAGCAATACGCCGCGCTGGTGGCAGCGGAAGGGTCGAGCCTGACGTTCGCCGCCGACGGCATCGCCGAGCTCGCGCGGGTGGCCACGGTCTGCAATGCGCGGATGGAAAACATCGGCGCGCGTCGGCTGCACACCGTCATGACCACGTTGCTGGAGGAGTTGCTGTACGGCCTGCCGGAGTCCGGTGGCGAGGGGATCACCGTGAACGCCGACATGGTGCGGCTGCGGCTCGAGCATGTGAGCCAGGACGAGGACCTGCGGCGCTACATCCTCTGAGCCCCGGACGGTGACCCGGTGCTGGCTGCCGCCTGCGTTGCTTCACGCGCAGTGGCCGCTAGCTTCATTCGCTTCCCGCAGCTCCGCGGGAGATGCCGTGCCGTCTTCCGCTCCCGCCGCCATGTCCGCTGAGCGTCAGCATCGCGACTTCCTCGCGATTCCCGATTTCGATCGTTACGAACTCGACGCGCTGTTGCGTCTGGCCGACCGCATGAGCCGCGGCGCCTACGACCGTCGCCCGCTGCGCGGCAAGACGCTCGCCATGCTCTTCATGAAGTCGAGCACGCGGACGCGGGTGTCGTTCGAGGTCGGCGCGTTCCAGATGGGCGGGCACGCGCTCTTCCTCTCCGATCGTGATGTGCAGCTGGGGCGGGGCGAGCCGCTCTCCGACACGGCGCAGGTGCTCACGCGGTATGTCGATGGCATCATGATCCGCACCTTCGCGCACGATGACGTGCTGAACCTTGCCAAGCACGCGCAGGTGCCGGTGATCAACGGGCTCACCGACCTGCAGCATCCCTGTCAGGTGCTGGCCGATGTGCTCACGGTGCGCCAGCATCTGAACGACGAGCGCAAGCAGGTGGTCGCGTGGATCGGCGACGGCAACAACATGGCCAACTCCTGGATCGACGCCGCCGCGTCGTTCGGCTTCGAGCTGCGCCTGGCCTGTCCCGTTGGCTACGATCCGGATCCCGTGCTGCTGGCCCGCGCACAGACGCAAGCGACGGTCACGCTCGTCCGCGATCCGCACGAGGCAGCCGACGGGGCCACGGTCGTCACCACCGACGTGTGGGCCTCGATGGGGCAGGAATCGGAACAGGCGCAACGGGTGCGGGCCTTCCGCGGCTTCATGGTGGATGACGCCGTGATGTCGCGCGCCCGCAAGGATGCGATGTTCCTGCATTGCCTGCCGGCGCACCGCGGTGAGGAGGTGAGCGCGAGTGTGATCGACGGCCCCCAGAGTCGCGTCTGGGATCAGGCGGAGAACCGGCTGCACATCCAGAAGGCGATCATGGCCGTGCTGCTGGGTGGAGAGCCGTTGCATACCGGGCAGGTGCGGGCATAGCCGCCACGAAACTCTGCGTTGATTGCAGGTGTTGTTTCCCGATCACATGAGCACCACTCCAACACCGACGTTCGTACAGATGCCCACCATCGGAAAAGCCGCTCCCGCCTTCACCCTCGAAACCGATACCGGCGACACGGTCTCGCTGAAGGACTTCAAGGGGCAGACCGTCGTGCTCTACTTCTACCCGAAGGACGACACCTCCGGCTGTACCACCGAGGCCTGCGAGTTCCGCGATATCATGCCGCGGTTCACGAAGGACAAGGCGGTGATCCTCGGCATCAGCCCGGACAACGTCAGGAGCCACGCGAAGTTCAAGGCGAAGTACGACCTCCCCTTCACGCTGCTGGCCGACACCGAGAAGGTCGTGGCCGAGGCATACGGCGTGTGGAAGGAGAAGAGCATGTACGGCCGCAAGTACATGGGCGTGGAGCGGACCACCTTCCTGATCGACGCCAAGGGTGTGCTGCGCCAGGTGTTCGACAAGGTGAAGCCGGCCGGCCACGCCGAAGCCGTCGCCGCGGCGATCGCGGCGCTGTAGGTCCCGACCGTCGGCAGTGCACGACCGCGGAACGTGCTGACGAAGTGCCGACTGGCGTGTAGTTTCCCACTGCTGCCAGTTCGGCACTTCCTCCTGCCTTTTCCGCCATGTCCGCTCCTCAGACGCTCCAGCGCACCGCGCTCTACGATACCCACGTCGCCCTCGGCGCCAAGATCGTCCCATTCGCCGGGTTCGAGATGCCGGTGCAGTACCCCACGGGCATCACCACCGAACATCACGCCATCCGCAAGTCCTGCGGCCTGTTCGACGTGAGTCACATGGGGGAGTTCCTCGTCACCGGACCGGGCGCGGTGGACTTCGTCAACTACGTCACCACCAACGACGTGTCGAAGCTGGCCGTGGGACAGGCCCACTACTCCACGTTCTGCAACGAACGCGGCACCATCGAGGATGACTGCCTCGTCTACCGCTTCGAGGACCACATCATGCTCGTGGTCAATGCCTCGAACATGGCGAAGGACTGGGCACACATCGAGCCGCAGATTGCCGCGTTCGAGGCGCAACTCGAGGACATCAGCGCCCGGACCGCACTGCTCGCGCTGCAGGGGCCCAATGCCCCGGCGATCCTGGCGCGCCACACCGACACCGATCTCTCGGCCATCACCTACTACCACTTCGCGGTGGGCACCGTGGCCGGCGTGGAGAACGTGATCATCAGCCGCACCGGCTACACCGGCGAAGATGGCTTCGAGCTCTACTTCCCCGACACACATGCCGCACATGTCTGGAGCGCGCTGATGGCGGGTGGTGACGTCACGCCCGCCGGACTTGGCGCCCGCGACACGCTGCGCCTCGAGATGGGCATGGCGCTGTACGGCAACGACATCGATGACACCGTCACGCCGTACGAAGCCAATCTGGCCTGGCTGGTGAAGCTCACGGCGAAGGAGCGGTTCGTGGGTCGTGAGGCACTCGTGGCGCAGAAGATGGCGGGGGTGCCACGCAAGCTCGTCGGCTTCACGCTACCGGTGCGCAACGTGCCGCGGCATGGCATGAAGGTGTTCTATAACGGCGAGTCGAGTGGTGACGTGTGCAGTGGAACCGTGGGGCCGAGCGTGGGGCTGCCCATCGGCACCTGTTACCTGCCCGCCGATGTGGCCAAACCCGGGACCACCTTCGAGGTCGAGATCCGCGGAACGATGGTGCCGGCCACCGTGGCGGCCCTCCCGTTCTGGCCGAACGGTTCGGCGAAGAAGTAGCTCGCCGTGAAGGCGCTCATCACGCTCACCGACGTCGAGCCGGCGGTCCGGCTCAACGCCCTGCTCGAACAGACCGGCATCACCACGGAGCTCGTCTCGCCACTGGACGACATCCGCGGTGTGCTCGAGCGGTTCGAGCCTGACGTGGTCGTGATCACCGGCGCGCTGTTCGACACCGGCAACGTGCAGGTGGTGCGTGAGGAGTTGTGGGCCGGCGTGCCCGTGGTGGGGCTGGCCGATGTGGACGAGCCGGGAATGCGCGAGCGCCTGCGCACCGTGGGCTACGCCGACGTGCTGGTGAAGCCGGTGGCGCCGCACGACGTGGCGCCCGTGGTGCGCCGGCTGCTGGAGCGCCGACGCCTCAGCATCGAGACGGGGCTGAGTGGTGATACCGAGGCGCTGCGCGAGGTGCTGGTCAAGATCGAGCAGATCGCCCCCGTCAGCAGCACGGTACTGATCGAGGGCGAAAGCGGCACGGGCAAGGAGCTCGTTGCGCGCGGCATCCATCGCCTCGGTCCCCGTCGCAACAAGCCGTTCATCGCAGTGAATGTGGGGGCACTGGCCGAAACGCTGCTGGAAAGTGAGCTGTTCGGTCACGAGAAGGGGGCGTTCACCGGTGCGGCGGAGCGCCGCCTGGGCCGCTTCGAGCTGGCCGACAGCGGGACGCTCTTCCTCGATGAGATCGGGGACATTCCGGCGTCGACGCAGGTCAAGCTGCTGCGCGTGCTCGAGGAACGAGAGGTCACGCGTGTGGGTGGTGTGACGAGCATTCCGGTGAACGTGCGCGTGATCGCGGCAACCAATCGTCCGCTGCGCGAGATGGTGGACGAGGGATCGTTCCGCTCGGATCTGTATTACCGACTGAACGTGTTGAGCATGTACCTGCCGCCGCTGCGTGAACGGCAGTCGGACATTCCGGTGCTGGTCCGGCGCTTCATCGCGGAATTCTCGCGGCGGCACGACAGGGCCTTTCACGGCATCTCGGCCGATGCCATGGAGATGCTGGCGCGGTATCCGTGGCCCGGCAACGTGCGCGAGTTGCGCAACCTGATCGAGAGCATGGTCGTGCTCTCGCCGGGCCGTGAGATCGGCGTGGATGACATTCCGCCGCAGATCCGCGATGGGCTCACACGACTGCTTCCCGTGCGTTTGCCGCAGGCGGTGGCCGCCCACGGTCCGGCCAATGCGCCACCGGTGCTGGGGGCGGCGGAGATGGAGTTCATCCTCCGCAACCTGGTGGAACTGAAGGTGCAGGTGGAGGAATTGCGGCGGCGTCTCGATCAGGAACCGGTCCGAGCGCCGGGACCGGAGTCACTGGTGGCGGGTGGTGCCGTGGAGCCGCGCAGCGCCCGGCTGCCGAACACGGTCGAAGTGGTGCCCGGGATGACCATGGCGCAGATCGAGCGGGCGGTGATCGAGGCGACGTTGCGTGAAACGCGCGGCAACCGTCGGCGCGCCGCCGAACTGCTCGGGATCGGTGAGCGGACGTTGTACCGGAAGATCCGCGAGATCGAGGGCGGAGACGTCACGGCTGCTATGGTCGAGGACGCCTAGCCTTGCTTTCTACAAACTCCGCGTCCAGCTTGAACCTCCGTTTACGGCCGGGGCTGATTCGCAGCCTCAGCCGGAGCTTGTGTCTGCTCTTTTGCACATCTCACAGCGAAAGAACGTGACCGTGTCAGTCTTCCAGTCGTCGTCCGGCGCCGGTGGTGGGTCGAATCGCCCGATGGCGATTCACATCGCGCGCGCCGAGGAACTGCTCGGCACCCTGCCGGGCGTGGTGAGTGTGCGCATCGAGGCCTCGCCCTCGGGCGACGTCGACGCCATTCACGTTCTCACCTCGGTGGAAATCGGTCCGAAGCAGACCGTGCGCAACATCGAGAGTGCGTTGCTGGCGCATCTCGGCATGCGGGTGGATCACCGCAAGATCAGCGTGGCGACCACGGTGGACGCGCCGCGGATCCGGCTGACGCCGTCGGTGGTCGAGGCCATCCCGGCCGCCGCGGCATCGACGCCGAGCACGCCCGCCTCGGCCGGCACACCCGTGATGCCGATGTCGTCGGCACCCGGTGCGCCGGCCAGCGCCGCGGTCTCGGAGGCGGCGGCCCCCGTGGCTGCGACGGCGGCCGGTGAGCGTCGCTACGTGTTCGAGGATGTTGAGGTGAAGCGCAGCCGCAACGGCTTGAGCTGCCGCGTGACGTTGTTGCGCGGTGAGCAGTCCTTTGAGGGCGAAGCGGAAGGGCTGGAAACGGAGGCAGCGCGGCTTGAGCTGGCGGCGCGTGCCACGGTCCTGGCAATCGCTTATGCGGAAGGGACGCCGGGTGCACTGGCACTGAAGGGTGCGCAGCGTGTGGAGGCGTTCGGGACGGAAGTGGTGCTGGTCGGAGTCACGGTACGGCAGGGTCGGTCGTCGATGGTGCTGAGCGGGAGTTGCACGATCCGCGACGGTGCCGAGGTGGCAGGAGCCCTGGCGGTCCTGGATGCGACGAACCGGTGGCTGGAGGCAGCGCGCTAGGTCAGGGCAGTGGTTGGTGACCGGCAGGCGTTGCGTGTAGTGGTGACGAAGTCACTGCGGGCGGCGGATAGAATGAGGAGCTGGCGGTCACTGGCACGAAAGCAGCGTGTGCAAGTGCAAGCAGAGTTTCATCCCCCCGTCCTCGGCAGAGAGGAGAAGAGCGGGTACGGCCAGTAGTACGAGCGGAGCCCACCTGAAGGAGGCAGTCTGACGCGAGAGCGTGAGGCTGACGAGATCAATGGGAGGTGACGCAAGATGGGTTTCTGGGCCGCATTCGCAGCAGTGTTCGCTGCAGCATTTACCGGTAGTCAGACGTGGCAGTGAAGCAATAGTGTGACGACCGAGGCGGGGGGATCTGCTTGAGACAGGCTACAAAGATTGTTGTTGCGCTGACTGCCTGCGTAGGCATGGGCAGTGTTGTTGCGCTCTACGCGTTCGACCCGAGCTTCAATCAGAAAGAACTGAACGCTGTGATCGCCTTTATGGTGTTCTCAGTTTTTGGTGCTTTAATGCCGTACTCTCTCTCGGAGCGGGTAGCGGCTTCCGCTGTATTCGTTCCGTTTCTCGCTAGTTCGGTTCTAGTGCCGTCATGGCTCTCCGTGGTTTCTGCGGGTGGAGTCATTCTTCTCTCGCAGACAGTTCAGCGCACGGGTCAAGCGAAGACCATCTTCAATGTTTCTCAACATCTCATCGCGGTTGTGTGCGGCATTGTCGCCTACCGCCTTGCTGGTGGTGCTGCCGCGGTAGACGGTGGAGAGGTCGCGCCTCTAGCTCTAGTGGCGCAATTTCTTGCATTCTTTGTCGCGAACTCTGCTGCCGTTGCAGCGGTCGTAAGTGCAGAAACCAAGGTTCCATTCATCGGTTTGTGGAAGGAGAATACGCTTCGCGGATTCGGTCTGGACTTAATCGCGATTCCCTTCGTCTTCGTTTTCGTTAAGGTCTATGTCGAGTTCGGCGTCTTAGCATCTTCTGCAGCCGCAGCATTGATTCTTGTAGTGCGCCAGCTCAACAGTACGAATGAAGAACTGCACAGGTCAAATAAGGAACTTCTCGAGCTGACAGTTACAACTCTTGAAGCTCGCGATCCCTACACATCCGGCCACTCTCGTCGAGTTTCGCAGTACTCTCGAATGTTCGGCCAGGCCCTCGCTCTCTCTTCAAAACAGATTGAGAGGTTGACCGTCGCAGCCTTGTTGCATGATGTAGGTAAGATTCATGAGGTTTTTGCTCCGATTCTTTCGAAACCTGGAAAGCTCACTCCAGAAGAACGGGCCATTATGGAATCGCATCCGATCAAGGGTGCTGAACTTGTCAGAATTTCATCTCACCTACGTGACACGGTTGAGCCGATCCGTCATCACCATGAGGCATGGGATGGATCTGGCTACCCTGATGCGCTCGCTGGAGAGGTGATTCCTGTCTTTGCCAGAGTCATTGCGATTGCAGACACGATTGACGCAATGGCGAGTGATCGTCCTTACCGTCGCGGGCTTTCTGCAGAAAAGATTCGCGCGGAGATATTGAGAATGAGTGGGATTCAGTTTGATCCTGAAATGCTGCGCACGCTTGTCGATGCAGGAACCATTGACTCCGTTCTGCGGCTGGCGTGCACCTCTCATGATCTTGAATTCGCAGCAGAACCGGGCCTCGCGCTTATTGCGAACGGATGACGATTGTGCTGGGCACAGAATGTTGAGCTAGGCGACTTCGTGTTCTCAGAAGTCGCCTTCGTGTATCTGTCATCAAAGATTCTGAATGATGAGCGGCCAGACCTGTCGGCCTGCGGCAGTAATTCGCGGAAACTGAGCCCTGACGAAAGCACTCATCTCAGATGCCAGTGGTGTGTCTCGGGTCGTGATTGTGAGCGCTGCGAGCGTGAGCTGCTCGTTCGGGTAGAATGGCTGCGCGTTCACACTTGCTTTCAAAAGTTGAACGTTTTTCACGACTTCACCCGAAAAGCTTCCACCTCGGGTCGCAAGGCGTACGCCGAGCCGGGCGATGAAGCCAGTTCCGGTTTTTTGGTTAGCCAGCCTGCGGATTACGACGCGGGCTGATCGTTGCGCACGCGAAGCATCGCCTTTGCTGATAGCTGTCCAACAATCGAAGAGATGTAGGTCGGCGCTGATCAGTGGTGTCGAGATGCGATTTCTTACGATAATTTCGGTAGCGCTTTCTAAATATGTATCTGCACCTTCGGGATCCATGTCGTAAAGGCAAAGCTCGGCGAGCCTTATGTCACTCCAAGCCACCTGCGAAAAGTATTGCAGCTCAAGGGCCAGTATTCTGGCTTCATGTAGGAGTGCTTGGGATGTGTCTGGCTCGCCGTAGGTAAAGAAGACCTCCGCTGCGTTGCGGAGCCCCCGGCAAGCCAGCTGGATGTCAGAGACAGCCCTCGAAGCGTCACGAAGTTTCTCAGAAGCTATGAGTGCGCTTGGCCTGTCTCCCGTCGACGCAAAATAGATGACGTCCGCTCGACATAAATCGAACGGGTTAACATCGGGCGAGTGCCTCACCGCATTTACCGCCTGATGCGCTCGTCGTAGACCATTGCTGTCGAAGAGATTCGAGGCGTGCTGCAATGCGACACAAGCTTCCGTCAATCTGGCGGCTGGGGTAAGCGAGAGATTCCTTGCTTCCCTGAGTGAGGCCACCAGCATTTCACGGTCAATAAGGCTGTGTTCTGCCGCAGTCAGGGCGAGCGAGACTGGCGGCATTGATCGCGGTCGATAGAGGTTCTTCAGTGCGCGCGTCGTCGGACGCCGGCTCTCCGCCCCCGACCGCACCTGATCCACGATCGCATCGATCACCCCACCCAACCCCGCCGACCGGCACACCTTCCGCAGCCGCATCAGCTCGAACACCACACACTGCGCCGTGTCACGCCGCAGCAGCGCCCCCGCGTGACGGTCCAGCACCGCCTGCGCCCGCACCTCCTGCCGCGCCCGCACGAACAACCGCAGACACGCATAGAACTCCACCGGCTGCAGCTCCGACTCACACGTCGCCAGCAGCAGCTGCGCCGCCCGCAACGCATCCATCCGCACCACGTTCGCCTTGAGCCGCAGCTCGGCGCCATCCGACATCAGCGTCGATGCACGCAGCATCCCCTCGTCCGCCTGCACGTAGCCCCACGACTCCAGCCCGTCGATCGCCAACGCCAGCGCGGGCCTCTCCACCTGCAGCGCCAGTTCGACCACCTCGTGGCGCGACCCCTCGCCCAGGCAACCCGCCAACGTCAGCAGCCGCAGCTGCAATTCGCTCAGATCCCGTAACGCACGATCCACTGCCACCTGCACCCGCCACGGAATCACGTCCGGCGAACCCGAGTCCAGCATCAGCCCGAGCATCTCGATGCCGTACATCGGCACCCCCTCGGCAAACACCGCCGCGCACGCGATCTGGTCCTGGGTGGCGCGCGGCTGCTCCGCCTCGGCGTACGCCGTCACCACCGCGCGAACGTCCACCGCCGACATCGGACGCAACGAAATCCGCTCGATCCCCTGCAACACCACCGGCGCATCCGACGGCGTGCGCTGCGTCGCGCTGGCCAGTACCAGGAGGTGATACCGGCTCACCCCACGGCGATAGAGACGGTCCAGCCGCCCCAGCGACTCGGCATCGATGCGATCCGCCTGCTCCACCTCCACCAGCAGCGGCGTCTCCTCGCTCACCGCGGCCAGCAGATCCTCGATCTCGGCCATCGGGCAGTCGTCGGGCGCGAAGTCGCGGCTCATCAACCACTCCCGCAACACCTCCAGCGCCTCGGGCGTCACACCCAGTGCGCCAGGCAACTCGAGCAGTCGGCGCACCACCATGCGCAACATCGCGAAGGGCGTGGCACTCGGTGCCGTGCCGCACTGATGCTCCAGCACCCGCATCCCGTGCAACACCGCCGATTTCCGCAGCTCGTGCAACAGCCGGCTCTTGCCGCTCCCCTCAGGACCATGCAGCAGGAATCCGCCACCCCGCCCGGCGCGCGCGTCGAACAGCCCGGCCGTCAGGGTGCGTGACTCCGTCACACGACCCACCAGCGGCCCGTGATGCCGGCCTCCGCTCTGATAGGCGATCGACGGCAGCTTCTCCGCGATCCGTCGACGCAACAACTGCGCGGGCAAGCCGGCATCGCGCCCCGTGCTCACACGGCCGATCTCGGCCAGATACCCATCCAGCAGCTTCAGCGCGTCGACCTTGGCTCCCTGCATCGCCATCAGCTCGGCGCGCGTCAGCGTCGCTTCCTCGTTCAGCTCATCGATGCCCAGCAGCTGCGCGGCATACCGATCGGCCACCACGAGATCACCCGCCGAACGCGCCGTCTGCAGCGATCGGATGATGCGCGGGCGAATCAGCGCATGCACGCCAAGCCGCTGCGCCGTGACCCACGCCATCAGTTCCTCCGAGAAGAGCGGCTCGTACCCCGCCAGCCACTCCCCACCGACCTCGCCCACCGGATCGTCCCAGTCGCACGACCAGTGACGGGGATCGAGGCGCAGCCCATCCTCACCCGACTCCACCACCAGCCCCATCTCGCGCGCCTTGTAGACGGTCTGTCGGAGATTGTGCCGGGCGTTGGCATCGTCGGCACCAGGCCAGAGCGTGTCCATCATGGTCTGCCGCGACATCATCCGCCCGAGCGGAATGCTCAGCCGCACGATCATGGCGAAGAGCCGTTCGGCCTCGGGCGTGAGCGCCTCGTTCCCGATCTCGATCCGCTGGGTGCCAAGAAACTGCAAGCGCGCGATGCTGCTCAGGCGATCCGACATTGGCTCTTCCCCGCCGGCGGGGAGGCCGGCCCGAAGCATGGATCTGGCACCGAGCTTTGGTGCCCTGGTCCGACGGCGCCGTCGAACCCGCCCTCAACCTGCCTTCGACGGTCACGCCGCCGTCATCCGGGACGCTAACATCATGCCCGCCGCCTGCGCATGGGCGTAGCTTTGCCGCATGGTCTCCCTCCTCGACATCATCGGCCCGGTCATGGTCGGCCCCTCGTCCAGCCACACCGCCGGCGCCTGCCGCCTCGGCCTGCTGGCCCGCGGCCTCGTGGGCGGCACGCCGCAAAGCGCCCTGGTCGAGCTCCACGGCTCCTTCGCCCGCACCGGCGAAGGCCACGGCACCGACAAGGCCATCGTCGGCGGCCTGCTCGGTTTCCTCCCTGATGACGAACGGCTCCGCACCGCGCTCGACATCATGGACGGCGAAGGCCTCGACTACCGCTTCGAGAAGACCACCCTCGGTGAGGACGTCGACACCCATCCCAACACGGTGCGCATCACCCTCACGCGCAACGAGCGCAGCGCCGTGATGATGGGATCGTCGCTCGGCGCCGGCCGTGTGCTGGTCACGCAGATCGACGGCTACCCGGTGGAAGTCACCGGCAACCTGCACACCATCGTGCTGGTGGCCGAGGATGTGAAGGGCAGTGTGGCGCGCATCGCGACGCTGTTGTCGGATGCCGATCTCAACATCGCCACGCTGCGACTCTCACGGAAACAACGCGGTGGTGATGCCTTCATGGTGATCGAACTCGATGAACAGCCCGGCGAGAACGTGCGTGACACGATCCGCAGCCTGCCCTGGGTGCGCTGGGCATTCCGTCTCGACAAGGTGGGGTCGGCGTAACCATGTATCGATCACTGGCTGACGCCATTCGTGACGCCGAGGCGCGCGGCGTGACGCTGTCCACCGTCGCGCTGGAGGCGGAGTCGGCAGATGGTGGCCGGACCGTGGCCGACATCCGCTCCGCACTGGCCCGCGCGCTGCACATCATGCGCGGTGCCATCGCGCAGGGCGCCGATCCCGACATGCGGTCCGCGTCAGGGCTGGTGGGTGGTGACGCGGCGAAGATGATCAACGGACCTGCAGGTCCGTTGGCTGGCACCCTCTTCCGCGACGTGCTGATGCGGGCGCTGGCGGTGCAGGAGGTGAACGCGTGCATGGGTGTGATCGTTGCCGCACCCACGGCAGGCGGCGCCGGTGTGTTGCCCGCCGTGCTGACCGGCCTGGCCACGGCCCGCGGCATCCCTGACGAGCAGGTGGTGAATGCCCTGGCCACCGCCGGGCTGATCGGCGCGGTCGTGGCCGAGCGCGCGTCGTTGAGTGGCGCGGAAGGTGGGTGTCAGGCCGAAACCGGCGCGGCAGCGGGCATGGCGGCCGGCGCGGCGGTCGAGATGCTGGGTGGTACGCCGTCGCAGGTTGGGCATGCCACCGCGCTCGCGCAGCAGGGCACGCTGGGCCTGGTGTGTGATCCCCTCGGTGGGCTCGTCGAACTGCCCTGTGTGTTCCGCAATGCGACGGGGGCGGCGATCGCGCTGGCCGCCGTGGAGATGGCGATGGCCGGCATCACGTTCGCCATTCCGGTGGACGAGGTGATCGACGTGATGGGCGAGATCGGCAAGAACATGGACGTGCGCTACCGCGAGACGGCCGGTGGTGGGCTGGCGGCCACTCCAACCGGGCGACGGCTGGCGAAGGAGCGGCTGGTGCAGATCAAGCGCGCGGACGGCTGACGCCGTCGCGACGCTCTTGCGCCCCACATGCGCGCTGGTTGATTGCGCGCATGACCAGACTCTCGACCCTCGGACGTTGCCTGCACTCCTGCGTGGCGGCCATCCTGCTGGCGGCGCCGACGCTGCGCGCGCAGGCCCCGTACGCCCCGCCCACCGGCGTCGCCGCCCCGCTCCCCCGCGCCTGGGCCGCCCTGCGTGAAGCCGACCTCAAGCGAGACCTCTTCGCCATGGCATCACCCGCCATGCGCGGACGCGAAGGTGGCACGATCGACGAACTGAAGGCCTCCGTCTGGGTGGCGCAGCAGTACGAAAAGATCGGCCTCGTCCCCATGGGCGATGACGGCACGTATTTCCAGTGGTTCAACATGGTGCGCACGCGCGTGTCGGGCACCGCCAGCACGGCCAGCATCGGCGGCCGCAGCGTGGGCGTGTTCCGCGACGTGATTCCGTACAACGTCGTGCCGGTCGAGGCCACGGGACGTGTGCTCTGGTTGCCCAATCCCAACGACACCACCATCGACGTGCGCGGCCGCATCGTCGCCACGCCCGTGCAGACGCCGCCACCGGCCAGCGTCCGCTCCACGAGTTATCCCACGCGCGTGCGCTACGCCGAGGCGGCCATGGGCGCCACGCTGCGCACGCTGGGGCGTCGCGGTGCTGCGGCGATCCTCGTCGTGGCAGCCGACTCCGTCGATGCGGCCTTCGATGCCATGAGCGTGCAGCGTGAACGTGGCTCGTACGACGTGGATCGCGCCACGCCACGCAGCAATGGTGGCTCCAACCGACTGGCGCCCCTCCCAACGACCGGCTCGGGGCCGGTACCCAGCTTCCTCGTCCGTGCGTCGCTCGGCGCGGCACTGCGCGAACAGCCCGAGGCCACCGTCTCCATCCGGCTCGAACGCTTCGAGGTGCCGAGCGTGAACGTAGTCGCCGCGCTCCGCGGCACCGATCCCAGGCTGCGTGACGAGTACGTGCTCTACAGCTCGCACCAGGATGCCAATGGTGTGCGTCTGCTGGAGAACGGTGACTCGGTGCTGGCTGGCGCCGATGACAACGCCAGTGTCAGCGTCGCGCAGTTCGCTGCGGCACGCGCCTTCGTGGCGCAGCGGCCGAAGCGATCGGTGTTGTTCATCCATCAGGGCAGCGAAGAGCGGGGCCTGATCGGTTCGCGCTACTACTCGGCCAACCCCACGGTCCCGATCACGCAGATCGTCACGGTGCTCAACGGCGACATGATCGGCCGCAACAATCCCGACACCGCCGCGCTGCTCGGCGCGCAGCCGCCGCATCGCAACTCCGATGATCTGGTGCAGTGGGCGCTGGCAGCGAATGCACGCACCGGCAAGTTCGTGATCGACACCACCTGGGACCGGCCCACACATCCCGAAGGATGGTACTTCCGCAGTGATCACGTGTCGTACGCGCGCCTCGGCGTGCCAGCGCTGATGTACACCACCAACCTGCACGACGATTATCACACGGCTGGTGACACGCCGGAGCGCATCGACTATCCGAAGCTGCTGCGGATGACGCAGTGGATGTATCTCACCGGCTGGTACGTCGCCAATGCGCCGACGCGTCCGGGTGTGGTGCCGAATTTCCGGCTCGAGCGGTAGGGAGCGTTCCGATGTCGCGTGAGATGACGGCATGGGTCCTGCTCGTCGTCGCCGGGCTCTTCGAGGTGGCGTGGGCCATCGGCATCAAGTACACCGAGGGGTTCACGCGTCTCGTGCCGAGTGTGCTGACGGTGGTCGGGATGATCGCCAGCTTCTGGTTTCTGTCCCGTGCACTGCGTGACATTCCCGTGGGAACGGGCTACGCCGTCTGGACCGGGATCGGTGCCGTCGGCGTGGCGATCTTCGGGATGATATGGCTCGGCGAGGCGCGCACGGCCGCGCGCATCGCCAGCCTGCTGATGATCGTGGGCGGGATCGTCGCGCTGAAGATGTCCACCACCAGCGCGGCGCCCTGACTTCACATCGTCTGTCGCTCGATCCGGCTCGCGATGCGTGTGATCCAGCGTCGCAGCTCCTGCGCGCGACGCTGGAGCTCGGCCGCTTCGGCGGCACGTTCGCGTGCCGTCGCTGATTCGGTCGCTTCGAGCTCCTCGTCGTTCATCGCCCACTCGTCGCGCGGGGCATAGGCGCGCATGATGCGCGCCCACGGCTCCACGACCACATCCGACGCATGGCGCTGCGACACGGCACCCTTGCCCGATATCACGCCGACCCACATCAGCGCCACCAGATCGCGCGCAAAACCCACGAAGACCAGCTCGCGGCCCCCACCCGCCGTGCCGGTCTTGCCAGCGAGTGCCCAGTCGTCACTCAACACGTTGGCCGCGCGCCACGCCGTACCCTGCTGCGCCGCGTCGCGCAGCAGCGAGTAGGTCACGTCGGCGGACATGGGCGTCATCAGTGGCGCGGCGGCCCCTTCGGCATCGAAGGCGCTGAAGCGTGGCAGCAGCGCGCGGTCGCGTGAGCGCATGGCGGCATACGCCGTGAGCAGGTCGAGCGGCGCGACGGTCTGCAGCCCGAGCCCATCGGCCGGCGTGGTGTTCACTGAACGCAGGATGCCGGCCGTGGCCAGTCGCTGCCGCGCCTGTGGGCTGAGCCCCGCCATCAGGCAGGCACCGAGCAGGTTGTCACTCCGCAGCATCGCCTCGGCAATCGTGCGGTCGGGTGCCTCGGCGCCGCTGAGCGTCGCGAGGTAGCTGTGCACCGTCGGGTCGGGACAGTGGCTCTCCATCAACTCGCTCAGCGTCTCGTCCACGTAGGCCGTGCCGTCGTCGATGGCTGCGGCCAGCAGGATTGGCTTGATCGTGCTGGCCGGTTGAATCCGCCCGATGCGCAGCAGGTCGGCACCGGCACCACTCACGGTGCGACCGTGACGACCGGTGTAACTCACCACTTCACCGGTGGACACGCGCATCGCCACGAAGATGCCCGCCACTTCACGCGCCGTGGTGGTATCACCCGCGCGCCGCGCACGCTTCGGGCCCTGCAGTCGGTTCACCAGCGCCGCGAGCTCATGTTCGGCGGCACGCTGCAGTGGTGCGTCGAGGAAGGTGCGAACACTCGTCGGACAGTCCACCGACGGCGTGCAGGTGGAGAATCCATCGCGCACGCGGGACACGTAGCCGCGATACATCGGCGTCACGGCCGCGGTGACGCGGGCGCGCGACGGTGCAACGCGCTTCTTCACGACGAACGTGGTGTCGAGCCGGTGCATTCGCTCGAACACCCCGGTGATGGCGGCGCGTCGCACCGGTATGGGCCGCTGCGACGGATCGCGATCGCGCGGACTGGCAACGAGATGTGCCAGCTCCGCGGCATCGGCCTGGGTGAGGGCCGTGGCGGACTTGCCGTAGTAAGAACGCGCCGCCGCTTCGACACCGTTGCGATTGCGGCCGAGATACACGCTGTTGAGATACAGCTCCAGCACCTCGCGCTTGCCAAAGCGCGAGGTGAGATACACCCCGAGGCCCGCTTCCGCGAGTTTGCCGGTCCAGCTGTGATCCGTGGGCATGCGATCGCTGCAGAGCGCACGCGCGAGCTGCATGGCGATGGTGCTGGCACCGCGGCGGCCGCCGTCGCCCGGCGTCAGGTTCGCGAATGCCGCAGCGACGGTGCCCACGGGGTCTACGCCGCGGTGGTACCACGAGTGAATGCGTCGATCCTCCACGGCGGTGAACGCCAGTGGCACATGCCTCGGCAATGCGGTCAGCGGTACGAATCGTTCACGGTTGGGATCGACGAACCCGAGTCGGCGTCCGGTGGCGTCGAGAAGCTCGGTGCCGCTGCGCAAAGCGCGCACCCGCGTGCTAACGCGACAGGGGGCATGCCCATAGAACGGATAGCAGAGCAGCAGTGGCAGCATGACGGCCACGCCGCACAGCAGGGCGACGCGTCGTCGTGTGAGGCGGAAGCCGGGAAGGCGAAAGCCGGTGAGGCGCATGGCATGACCCCGTCGGGATGCCAGACATCCAATGACCGGACACTCCGGGGCATGGGCGCTGGAAGGCGCAGCCACCCGCTCGCCTCGACAGGTCGTACGAGGGTGTCTGCCTCTTTGTGTCGCCTGCGGCGGCGGAAGGGTTGCTTTCGCCGCCGGTCAGCCCGCTCCAGAGTTCGTCCTGGCCCGTGACGATGCGGCGCGCAAGCCCAGATACAGCAGCAGTCCCGCAGGCCCGAACATGAACGTCAGCACCAGGCATGGCACCGCGACCAGGTGCGCGATACCACGCTCGGCCGCATCCATCACGATCCAGCACCCCACGAAGAAGTCGAACGCCAGATAGTGCACCCAGCCTGCCAGCACGGCCCGGTCCTGCGAGAAGAGCGCCTTCACCTGCGCCAGCGAGCCGAAGCCGCCATCGGGGTTCTGGGGTGCCGTGGCCAACGCCCAGATGTACAGCAGGGCCATGATCCCGGGGATGATGAAACGCGCCAGCGGTGCCACGCGCCGCGGCTGAAAGACGAGGGCGATCCAGCAGACCAGCGCACTGGTGTTGGCAATCCCGAACAATTGTGCATCAGTCATCACACCCTCATGACAGCGGAAGGAGAGGTCGGCCGTCGAGGGCCTGCAGCAGCGCCGTGAAGAAGAGCGCAGCGCAGGCGCCAGCCGCGACCGTCAGGAGGCTGCGCTCGATGGCATCGTCCCGTGACGTGCGCACGGCCCGTACCAGCAGCACGATCAGTGGCAGCACCTGAAATGCATGCAGCCCGATGAAGTGTGGAATCCGCAGGTCGCCCCCGGTCCGGCTCCAGTTGGTGATCGCCAGACCCGGCCCGCCGTCGGCGACACCAACGGCATGCGCCCCGACACGGAAGGGACGTGTACCCTGCGCGATGCCCGCGACCTGCGCTGGACTCTGCTGCACCATGACCCAGCCGACGGCGGCACCGACGATGTTGAGCGCGAGCCCGAATCGCAGCGCCATGGCCATCGTGCGGTCGGGCACCGAGGTGCGGACGTGCTGCACCAGCAGCACCATCGACAGCACCCAGACGGTCGCGATGGCGCCGCCCATGGCCGAGAAGACCGCGCTGTCGAACTGTGTGTCGATGTTGAAGTGACTCTGCACACCTCGCGCCGCCTGCAGCATCACCAGCAGCACTTCACCAACCAGCAGCCAGCCGATCAGCGTGCTCGCGATGCGATTCAACCGCGACGTCGGCAGGTCGCGCGTCATCCATGCCAGCGCGGCGATGTACACGGCCGAGGACAGCCCGAACTTGGCGGGCTTCAGCCAGATCGGTGCGCCGAGCAACTCACGCCGGTCGAGTAGCAATCCAAGCAGCGCGACGCCAAGCAGTGCGAACGACAGCACGGTCGTGAGCACGAGGACCGGTGTGCGGACCTGCAGGTCGCGTACTTCGGCTTGGAGAGTCGTCATGCCGTGCCATGAACGTGAACCCAGCGGCGGCCAGTCGCCGCGCCGCATCGGCTGCAGTCTGGCCGCGACACGCCACGAAAGCCAGCGGTCGCGCCTGCCGGGTTCGGGCGGCCCCCCGGCCGGTGGTGCCGCGCCCGCGGGATGGGCCGGTGCGGCGGGCTGCGCCACCGGAATACGTCGGGTGCGCGCCGCCGATGGGTGCCGGGACGTCGGCCGCAGGGGGGCCGCCCGGCGGTTCGGGGAGCTCGGCGGTTGCCGTCTCTCTCCGCCCCGTCGTAGCTTCGCGTGTCGTACCGAAACATGCTGACTCCGCCCGCGTAGGGGAGATCGGCCCCAACCCGAGGCACCACATGGTCAATCGTGACGATCTGGAGAGCTTTCTCGTCCGTCTGGGCGCAGAAGGTGCCAGTTATTCTGAAGTCGAGTCCGGCATGTTCGTGATCCGGCCCGGCGGCACCCCCGACGCACAGGTGGTCGTGCATCTGACGCCGCCCGTCCTGCTCATGCGCATGAACGTGATGCCCGTGCCATCCGACGCGGACATCGCGGCCAGGCTTTCCCGCCGACTCCTCGAACTCAACGCAACCGATCTCGTCCACGGCGCGTATGGCATTTCCGCCAACGACATCATTCTCACCGAAGCGCTCGAACTCGCGAACCTCGATTTCTCCGAGTTCCTGGCCGCCTACGAGAGCATGACGCTCGCCCTCGCGTCGCACGTACGCGAGCTCGCCCCGTTCCGCGAGGTCCACTGATCCTATGGGACTCTTCGACCGACTTTCCTCGCTCATCAAGGCGAACCTGAACGACCTGATCTCGAAGGCCGAGGAGCCGGAAAAGCTTCTCGAGCAGTCGATCCTCGACATGCGCTCGCAGCTGGCGAAGGCCAAGCAGCAGGTGGCCGCGGCCATCGCCGACGAGAAGCGGCTGCGCGATCAGGCGGAGCAGGAGCTCAAGCAGTCGCAGGAATGGGAGCAGCGCGCGATGCTGGCGATCCAGCAGAACCGCGACGATCTCGCGCGCCAGGCGCTGATGCGGCAGCAGGAACACGCCGAACACGCCGAGGCACTCCAGCGCACCTGGCAGACGCACTCCGCCGAGACCGAGAAGCTCAAGTCGCTGCTGCGCGACCTGAATGACAAGATCGAGGAAGCGAAGCGCAAGAAGAACCTGCTGCTGGCACGCGCCCGTCGCGCCGAGGCCCAGCAGCGGATTCAGCAGACCATGGGTGGCCTCAGCGAGAAGAGTGCTTTCGAGGCGTTCGCCCGCATGGAGGAGAAGATCGAGCAGAACGAGCGTCGTCTGACGGCCAGTGCCGAGATCGAGGAAGAGTTCTCGGGCGATCGTCTGACCTCGGACTTCAAGAAGCTGGAGAAGACCGCTGGCGGTCTCAGCGCCGAGGCACGCCTGCTCGAGCTCAAGCAGAAGATGGGCATGTTGTCAGCGGGGTCGTCGCCGCCGGCGAAGCAGTTGCCGAAGGGCGGCGCCGACATCACCGAAGCTGATTTCGAGCACCTCGACGATCCCACCGGCAAGGCATGAGCGTCGCATCGTGAGTACAGCCATGGCAGCGCCCCGGCAGCGGTTCGCACCGCTGCTGTTCGGAACGCTCGTCACCGGGGCGCTGCTCTGGCTGGTGGTAAAGGCGGCAAACATTTTCCTGCTGCTGTTCATCGCGGTCTTGTTGTCGCTGTTCCTGCGCGCGGTGGCCGACGTGCTCGAGTCGCGGCTTCGGCTGCCGTCGCCGCTGGCGCTGCTTGCCGCCGTGGTGATCACCCTCGGTGCCGCGGGCGGGCTGGTCACACTGCTGGTGCCACCGTTCGCCGAACAGACGCGGGCCCTGGCCACCGAGGCCCCGAAGTACGTGGCCGGTCTGGAGGCACAACTCGCGCGCCTCGGCGAGCGCATCCCGCCCCTGCGCGAGTATCTCGCCGCCGAAAATCACAAGGCGATCTCGGTGCTCTACGAGCAGGCCTCGGCGCAGTTCGAGACGCTCCTGCCCAAGGTATTCGGGCTGCTGCACCTCGCCATCGATGGATTCGCACTGATGGTGATGTCGCTCTACCTCGCGCGCCGTCCGGCCGACTATCGCGAATGGCTGATCGCCCTCTTTCCGCCTTCGCAGCGTGAACTCGTGCGCGACGTGCTGCTCGAGATCGCGCGTGACCTCCGTGCGTGGATCACGGGGCAGTTGCTGGGCATGGTGATTCTCGCGGCGCTCACGGCCATCGGCCTCGCGCTGCTCGACGTGCCGTACTGGCTCACCTTCGGCATCTTCACCGGTGCGGTGGCGATCGTGCCCTTCTTCGGCACGCTGGTGAGCACGGTGCTGCCGGCGGTGTTCGTGCTGGCCAGCGACGGCGAACCATGGCGCGTGGTCAGCGTGATCATCCTGGGCACGGTGATTCACCTGATCGAGAGCAACCTGGTACTGCCGCTCATCACGCAGAACCAGGTGAAGCTGCCGCCGGTGCTGAGCATCATGTCGGTCCTCATCTTCGGGCAGCTGCTCGGGCCGGTGGGGCTCATCGTGGCGGTGCCGATCCTCGTGGTGCTGACGGTCATGGTGCGCCGCGTGCTGGTGAACCGGATCTATCAGGGCGCCGCCGATCGCCCGCTGCCGGTGGATCGTCCGATGGTCCTGCGCGTGCCGGCCCCGCAGGGTGGCGTCACGCTGCCCACCGGCAAGACGCCCGACCTCATTGCGCTCGCTGAACGCGTGGCGCTCGGCTGAGTCTCGCTCGAGTTCTTGCACGGGAACTTCACATCGCGGAACGGCACAGCCGCTGAACTGCGAAGCCGCAGTTCAGGCAGTTCAGGCAGTTCAGGCAGTTCCAGCGGTTCCCACGGTTCGGCCAGTTCGAGCAGCTCGAGCCCTGCAAGCAGCGCCCGCAGTTCTGCGGCTTCGCCGTTCAGCGGCTGTGCCGTTCCGCGATGTGCAGTTGCAGTCGTCAGCCAGCTTTGCGCTCCGCACGAAGGGTCACGTAGCTTTACTGCATGACGATGACCCCGCGCTACCTCATTCTGGCCGACGGTGCCTTCGGTCCGTTCACGTCGAAGACCGCCAACGGCTGCATCCGCTTTACGCCGGAGCAGGTGGTCGCCGTCCTCGACACAGTGACCGCCGGCAAGACGGTCAACGACGTGCTGGGCTTTGGCGGGGCGATCCCGGTCGTCGCGTCGGTGGCGGCGGGCATGGCGCTGCAGCCGAACATCCTGTTGATCGGTATCGCCCCCACCGGTGGCCGACTGCCTGACGACTGGCGTCCGATCCTCCGGCAGGCGATTGCCGCGGGGCTGCAGATCTGGAGCGGGCTCCATGTGTTCATCGGCGATGATCCGGAGTTCGCCGAGCTCGCGCGGGTGCACGATGTGGTGATCAACGATGTGCGCAAGCCGCCCGCCGATCTGCCGGTGTCCACAGGCAAGGTGCGCAACGTGGCGGCGACGGTCGTGCTCACCGTCGGCAGTGATTGCAACATCGGCAAGATGACCACGCAGCTCGCCGTGCGTGAAGCGTTGCGCGAGCGTGGTGTGCGTGTGGCATTCGCGGGCACGGGGCAGACAGGCATCTTCATCGACGGCAAGGGCATCGCCGTGGATGCGGTGGTGGCCGACTTCATCGGTGGGGCGGCGGAACGTCTGGTGCTGGAGTCAGCGGAAGACGCCGACATCGTGCTGGTGGAAGGGCAGGGCAGCATCATTCATCCGAGTTATTCGGGCGTGACGTATGGCCTGATCCACGGCTCGCTGCCGCATGCGCTGGTACTGTGCACGCAGCCGTCGCGTGTGGCGATCCGCAACAACGACTGGGTGAAGATTCCGTCGCTCAAGCAGCTCATCGCCATGCACGACATGGCGACCGCGCCGCTGCGCCATGCGCCGACGATTGCCATCGCCATGAACACGTACGACCTCACCGACGACGCGGCGCGTGATGCGATCGAGCGAGGCATGGCGGAGACGCATCTGCCGGTCACCGATCCGGTGCGCTTCGATCCGGCGCCGATCGCGGATGCGATCTTTGCGTTCCATAAGGCGCGGACGCAGACCCCACGGTAGCTGTGCGCTGAATCGACGACGCGTGCGTGATCCGGGTTCGCCTGGAGCGCGCACGTATGGCATCGTGGCCCTGTCATCAGCCACGGAGCAATACATGTCGCAGGTCGCCCAATCGCCGCTCACGCTCAGGAACGTGCGCAAGGTCATCACTGCCGGTGCGGGCCACTGTCGGGTCCGCGTGACGGTGCTGGATGGTGTGTCGCTGCAGCTCAGGCCGGGGGAGGCGCTGGCGATCACGGGGGCGTTGCCGCTCGCTAGGTCAATGTTGTGCGCCATCGCGGCGGGGGTGGCCCGATGTGACAGCGGCAGTGTGAGCTGGGGGCCGCGCGGGCTGATCGACGTGCGGTACGCGCCGGCGGGCGACAGTCCGCGTCAGTTGCGCCTGTTGCCCGATGTGGCGCCCGGCCTGGTGATCCTCGATGCTGCGCTGGTGGAACGGGCGCCTCCGGTTGATGTGCCGGCGATGGTGCAGTTGCTGGAGCCCTGGCTGGAGGCGGGTGGCGCGGCGCTGGTGGCGGCATCGATCTCGCCAGGCGAGTGGCCGTGGTGGATGCTGGAGCTTGCGGGGGGGCAGTTGCGTCCGGTGGTCGCGCGTGCGGAGTCGATGCCGGTGCGTTGGTCGGCGCCCGCGCGGATGGTCGCCGAGGGCACGGGTACGCGTGTGGCACGGGGTGCGGGGGATCAGTAGCTTGACGGTGCGGCGTTCACGGGCTGCCTGTTGCCCGGTTGGGTCGATGCTCTGTGGTCATCGGACGAACCGCGACGTCCCTGTGTGGAATCGATGAGCGACTTTCTTCTCTACAACACGCTGACGCGTCAGGTCGAGCCGTTCGCTCCGGCGGATGGCCACCGGGTGCGGATGTACACCTGTGGCCCCACGGTCTACAACCCGGCGCATCTGGGCAACTTCCGCACGTTCCTCTTCGAGGATCTGCTGCGGCGAGCGCTGGCGTTGCGGGGGTGGGGTGTCGAGCAGGTGATGAACCTCACGGATGTCGACGACAAGATCATCAAGCGCGCCAACGAGCGCGGGCTGACGATCCGGCAGGTCACCGATCCGGTGGTGGAGATTTTCCATGCGCATCGTGACTACCTGCGGATTCAGCCGGCGGAGCATTACCCGCGCGCCACGGACTACATCCCGCAGATGATCACGCTGGTCGAGCGGTTGATCGAGAAGGGTGTGGCGTATCAGGCGGATGACCAGTCGGTGTACTTCGCGATCGACAAGTTCCCGGGGTACGGGCGGTTGTCGCGGTTGGACACGCGCGAGATCAAGGCGGGGGCGCGGGTCAGTCAGGACGAGTACACGAAGGACAACGCGCAGGATTTTGCGCTCTGGAAGTCGGCCAAGGAGGAGGACGAGCGTGTCGAGGCGGCGTGGGAATCGCCGTGGGGGCGCGGTCGTCCGGGGTGGCATCTGGAGTGTTCGGCGATGGCGATGGACATCCTGGGCGAGACGATCGATCTGCATGCCGGTGGGGTGGATCTGATCTTTCCGCACCATGAGGACGAGATTGCGCAGAGTGAGGCGGCGACGGGCAAGGTGTTTGCGCGCTGCTGGTGCCACGGGGAGTTCCTGCTCGTGGACAGCGCGAAGATGGCGAAGCGTGTCGGCAACGTGTGGGGTGTGAACGAGTTGCAGGAGGAGGGGCTGGATGGTGCGGCCGCTCGCCTGTTCATGTTCAACACGCATTACCGGCAGCAGCTCAACCTGAGTTCCGACGCGCTCGAGAGTTCGCGTCGTGCGGCGCGTCGAATTGGTGACATGGCCGAGCGTCTGGCGTCGGCGGCTGGTGCACCGCCGGAGCTGTCGAGTGCGGCGGTGGAAGCGGAGGCAGATTTCCGTGCCGCGTTGTTCAACGACCTGAATGCACCGCAGGCGTTGTCGGCGTTGTTCGGGTTCGTGAACCGCGTGAATGCGCTGCTGGACCAGGGGGGCACCGACTCGGCGGCGCTGGCGCGTGCCCGTGAGGCGTTTGCGGTGATGAACGGTGTGCTGGATGTGGTACCGTCGCCGGTGAGCCTGGACGATGCGCTGGCCGCGCGGGTGGCGGAGGCCATTTCGGCGCGGGCTGCGGCGCGGGCGCGCCGGGATTTCGCCGAGTCGGACCGGATCCGGCAGGAGCTCGCCTCGGAGGGGATCGTGTTGGTGGATGGGGCGGAGGGGACGACCTGGAAGAAGGGCTGATCCCGGTCACGCTTTTCGGTTGACCCCGGTTGAACTGCCGGGCTGTCTGGGCTACGTTTTGAGGCTCGGCAGTCGGTGTTGGCTGACGTAGCTCAATTGGCAGAGCACCTGATTTGTAATCAGGCGGTTGCGAGTTCGATTCTCGCCGTCAGCTTCTGCCGGTCGCAGGTCCGTGGGCGACCGAGGCACGTGCAGGCGTGGTCTCTGTCGGTGGAGTAGCCAAGCGGTCAACGGCAACAGACTGTAAATCTGTCGACTCCGGTCTTCGAAGGTTCGAATCCTTCCTCCACCATGTCAAAGCCCCACAACGAGTTAGCTCGCGGTGGGGCTTCGGCGTTCGGTCCGGTAGAGCTTGCTGTAGAGTTCCCATAGAGTTCCACGCCGAGAATCTCGCATGACGATCACCGCAATCGGAGCGCCTGAGCCGGAGCCGGGCCCGTCGGGTGGCAGTACGGCGGAGCTGCGCGCCGTGCTCGAGCGACTCGCGACCGCGAAGGCGGTGCCATCGGTCCCGCCGGCGCCTGGTGGGGAGCTGGCGGCAGCCATCGCCCTGGTGCGCGAGCTGACGGCCCGCGCGGTCGGGGCGGCGATGCTGCGCGCGCCAGCCGAGGCGCACGACACGATGCAGGCACACGAGACGCTGCGACGGCGCCAGGACGAGCTGCTTGCGGCGATGCAGGCGTTCACGGCCGAGCTGCAACGGGTGGTGCGGCGGGGGCTTGCTTGAGCGACGGGCTCGATGACCTAGCCACGAATGACGCGGACCGTGTCGCGGTAGTCATTCGGGCCGCCGTGGGCGCGATCCCGGGCGTCGGCAGTGTGCTCGCCGAACTTGTCAACGCTACGATTCCTGGACAGAAATCAGAGCGACTCGCACACTTCGCTCGCGCGCTCTCCGAGGAGATCCGGGCGCTCGGACGCCGTCTTCATGTCCTCGAGGATCGGTTGCAGACTAGCGAGGGAAGCGATCTTTTCGAAGAAGCCGCAACCCAGGCTACCCGTGCGGTGAGCGCCGACCGTCGCACCTGGCTCGCGCGCATCTTGGCCCATGGTCTGAACGTGTCAGTGTTGGAATACGACCGGACCAAGAAGCTGCTGACGATGCTTTCGCGCCTCGCAGACAGTGAATTCATCCTCTTGCAGTATCACGGCCACATCGCAGACGGGGATCATGCGAATCGCGATCACTGATGGAGCGCTTCCGCGCCGTGCTGTACCCTGCGTCAAGTCAAATTGGCCTTCAGGGCCCAGAGATTGAGCGCGGCGCCTTCAGAAGTGGGTATGAGCACACCTTGGTCTCTGAAGGTTTGCTGGACGTTAGCGGTAAGATCAAGCGACCGACGCAACTTGGGCGAGTTCTCCTGCAATACGCGAGTCCGACCGTTGGTGCAGGCGTTGTCGGGGCAAGCACCACGGTTTCGGCACAGCTTGAGACGCCGTAGTGGATCCATTCACGCTCTTCCAGCCCCCGCCAGCGCCACCGACAGGGATCGCGTCGTGGATTGAGCTGCAGACGCTCGCGGCCGATCGCGCATCGGCGCACTGGGCAGCGGAGCAAGTCTACTGGGCGCGCTTCGGCGCGTGGACTCAGCTTGCGGCGTTCGTTGCAGCTGGCGCCGCCGCATGGTTCACGTGGAAAGCTGCGCAGCACTCCCGCGTGCAGGCGGAGGCCGCGCAGGATGAGTTGCGTATCGCGCGCGAAGGCCGTGAGGCCGAATCTCGCGTGCGCGCGTTTGAGCTGCTGACCCTCATGGATGAATGGTTTCTGCCGGATAGCACTGACGCGCCGTCGGTGTCAGTCTTGCGCATTCGATTGGACCGGGTCATGAGAGCGAAAGGCGACAACTATTTTCGTCAGCAGCCACGGCGTGAGATTCGGGAGGAAGGCGTTCGAATCGCTGCTGGGATCCGTCCGGCTTCGATTTTGCTCCGGTGGATCAAGCTGTTCGATGACGCGGAGCGCCTGCGAGAGTGGGAGCGCACGGTCGGGCTAGAGGTCAGGCAATTGCGCGAGGCGAGCGGGCGCACAGATCTGGTTGATGAGGATGGTGACGAGAACCAGGCGGTCGCTGAGCCGATTGACACCGCGGCACCGTCGCTCCCTCAGGCCAGAGCGGCCGTGGCGCAATTCTGGAGTGACTACGACGCCTTTCGTGCGAGCGTCGAGAGCATCGGCCGTGCCGGTGCTATTCTCGCAGGTAACGCCGCGATGGGAGTGACAGCGACCGCTACGTTGACGAGCGCGCCGGCGGGTGACGCGCCAGCCTGATCACTCTCTGATCACACGGACCTCGACTTCCGTCGGCGCGGGGCCGTCTGGGGGGCATGCCGAGCGGCTCGCGGTGCTGCTTCAGGGCTTCGAGCATCGGCGAGAATCGCAGCTCGCTTACCGTGACCTCGTTGCCCT
This sequence comes from Gemmatimonadaceae bacterium, assembly GCA_031411975.1. Lineage (GTDB taxonomy): Bacteria > Gemmatimonadota > Gemmatimonadetes > Gemmatimonadales > Gemmatimonadaceae > JACMLX01. The sequence goes on along the minus strand of JANOCB010000076.1, from coordinate 59,686 downwards.
CCCGATCGCGTCTGACGCGCTCCATTTCGCCAGGAAATGCGGCTGCAGGCCGCCCGCCGGCGCGGTACCTCGCTGCGCGATGATGCCACCGAGACTGAGCGTGCCGCAGTCAACATATCGGAGTTCGCGTACGAGCATGACCTGCGCGATTACCTCGCGCGGAACCTGCACCTGATCGAGCCCGGGCTCACGCTGTACGAGGACGAAGGCGTCACGGGCATCGAGTTTCCCGCCGGCGGACGGTTCGTCGATATCCTTGCCGTCGACTCAGCGGGTGGCTACGTGGTCATCGAGCTGAAGGTATCACGTGGCTATGACCGGACGGTCGGGCGACCGCTCCGTTATGCCGGCTGGATCGAGATGCATCATGCAGATCCGGGGTAGACCATTCGCGGTGTAATCGTCGCGAAGGATGTGTCGCAGGACCTTCGCCTGGCGTGTATGCGAATTGCCGGCGTCAAGTTGTTCGAGTACCGATTGTCGGTGACGCTGGCAGCCGTTGGATTAGGGTAGCGAGTAGCGGAATAGCCGTCGTCCTTCAATTAGGACGATTGTTGCGAGAGTTGCAGTGAAGGATCCACCCGAACCGAGATGTGACGCCATGCTCAAGCTCCGAGTTTCTCCGCAAGACGCGCTCACCGCGCTCGCGCGAGTCCCGCATGCCACGTTCCAGCGCGCACGGCAGAAACACTGGCTCGTGGATGTTGACGGTTTCGTCGACGGACGATCTGTGTGCTGGCCGTACTGCTGGGCGAAAACTGGTAAGGGCAGCAGAGATGCGGCGAAAGCTGCGGAGCACGCCTTCGACAAAATCTTCGACACCCCGTTTCAAATCGTCGCAGCGAAGGTCCCTCACGAGTGGGCGCGAAGTACGCGTGAGTCGAGTCAGCCCGTTGACGGTGACCTCGATGCGATGCTCGGCTTGGCGCCCTGAAACGCTGGCTGTTCTGCGGAACGGTGTCGTGGCCGGAGCGATCCTGCGACCAACGGCTGATCTCACGGCACGGCACGGCACCAACCGCAAACGCCACGCTGATTGGAATGGTACACCCGCACGACGATGCGAGGCTTGCGCTCACCGTGAGATTTCACGCAGCCGCGAATCGGCGACCAAGCCCATGAACTGCCCACTCAACTGCCTCGCAAACGCGGCGTCGTTCACCAGCACCCCGCACTCGATATTCCGATAGTACGCCGCCTCCGTCAGATTCGCCGAGGTCACAAGCGCGCGGCAGTCGTCGATCACGATGCACTTCGCATGCAACACCGCCCGCTGCGCTGGGTCTCTCGCCAGTGACCGGGGGTCGTAGAACAGCTTGGGGGGTGGCTCCCAAGGCCATTGGTACTTGTAGAACCGCACGGCAAACTCGCGCGCGACAACGTCGTCCGGCCGGTCATCCCCAGCGGCCCGTGCGACATTCAGGAAGATCCAGCACTCCAGACCAGGCGTCTCCGCGATTCGCCTGGCGAGTGTATCGAAGATGTCGGCACCTTCATACACCGCATACCCGCTGATCAAGACGAAGCGTTCGGCACTGTTGAACAGCTGTCGCACCAGCGCAGGCGTGTCGCGCGAACCGGCGTTGTCCAGCTCCGGACCCGACCACACCAGTTCCAGGCGCTGATCCATCCGCCGCTCGCTCGCTTCGCGTTCATCGGCCAGACAGTCAATCAGGCACGCGGCGGCGAGCGCACCGTGCTGCTTAACGATCGTCGCGAGTTCTGCCGGGACCTCTGTGGCGTTCGCACCCGCGCGCAGCCGCGTTCCGAGAGTTCGCAGCTGTGCGTACGAGTACCCGTGAAGTAGCGGCATCGCGATCAGGCGAAGAACTCGCAGCCGAACTGCTCGACCGTTGCCACGACCAGTGACCGGTCGAGCATCTCGTTCCGGCGTTCGCAACTCGTCTCCGCGATCAACAAGCATCCATGACAGGCTGCGCCAAGGGTGTACCGCTCCTCCAGCAGCATGCTCGGCGAGTGCTGCGAGCAGACAGGATCGTTGGAACAGAGGCGAGCGAGATCGAGTGCCATGGTCAGATAGCGATCGATCTTCCGCCCCGCCGCGACCAGACCGCCCAGCGTGCCCTCGGCGTCGGTGGTCCCGGTGTAAATGAGGATCCCGCACCCGGCGTCGGTCACGTAGATCCGCTCGCGCAACGAACTCGCGTTGTAGCCGCAATCCAGCGCGACTGCCGTGATCAACAAATGAGCGAGGGAATGGAGCATGATGTACCGCGCATCGAGCGTAGCAGGGACGAGCGCGTTGGCTCTCGGTGCCTGCCTGAATTCCGACTCACGCTTCTGAACCGCGGGCTTCTGGCGCCACGCGTCGAGAACGTCCTGCTTGAAAGCGACAAAGATTCCTTCGCCCCAGCTCTCCATCGCCGGGACCCACGTGACCTCGGTGGCCAGTGGTGCTCGACGCACCCCGAGATCGAGCTCACCCTGCAGATCGGGTACCGTCGGCTCGAACCGTGTGAAGCCGATCTGTGCGGTCACCTCACGGAGTCGGTGAACCAGCACGACGCGTTCCACGGGTGACAGCACGGCGGGCACCGGGGTTCCGAGGTCCAGCCGTCGCGCGTAGAACACGCCGTCGGGTCGGTCCTCCCCGAGGCTCGTCGGGGCAGCGGTCAACGCGTCGAACTCCTCGATCTTGATCGGTCGCCGCGGCGGGCGTGTTCCATCACGCTCGGCTGCGATGTACTGCATGACAATCGCGTCGTCGACACCATCAAGCGCAACCTTCACCGCTGGAATGATCGACTTGAGCGTTGACAGCTGCGTGCTGTCCGTAAGTGCAGAGACCGATGCCCAGACGGTCTGAATAGCCGAACGGACACGGTCCGCACTCTCTGGCAGTGACAGTGCGGACAACTTCTGCGGATAGTAGGCATTTGAAGCGGTACGAATCAGCAAGCGCATCATCTGCTTCGTACCGCCAGGCCCACCGCACTCCTCACCGCGGGGCAGCCACGGACGCTGACCCTTGCACGCACCAAGGACACTCATCTTGGTGGCCTGCGCCAACGCACGTTCGACACCACACTCACAGCGAACTTTCTGGTCAGTGAGGTCGCCACTGGTGCCGAATTCGTCGATCCACATCTGCTGCCGGCAATTCGTTCTTCCGGCGTGCGCGAACTCGTACCATTCGATGTCAGCGATGTGACCGTTGGTACAGGCCTGTACGAATCGCACTGGTGTCACCGGAACCTTCGTCGTGCGATTCACTTCGAACTTGCCGCCTACCAGTCCGCGGAGATGGACGAGCGGACGGCTTCGGCCCGTACCCACCTTCACCACGTGCTCGGCCACGAACCAGAGCGGGAAGACTTCGACGGGAACACCGACCGGAGCCGCGCCCGGCGTCTCATCGTCGATCGGCGGTGCCCGCAGTTCCACCCGAGGCAGACCGAGGGCGCGAGCCGCGACCTCTTCAAGTCGCGGTTCCGTGATCCGCTGTAGCTTCGAGAAGGGCCACCAATCGAGTCCGCCGATGATCACCGAATCGTCAGGCAGGTCGATCGTGGCGCCTGGCCCAAAGCTCGAAACCAACTGACTGCGCCGCAGCGCACCAATACCGCGAGCCATCAGCGTGGTCCTCGCTTCAACAGGACAACTTCCGGTTCTACGTCGCGCATCGAACGCGCCGCCTTGAAGGCGCGCTCGTGCTTGGGCAGCAATGGCAGATCAGCATCCAGCGGATCACGGAGCAGCGGCCTGGCCCGCTCCACCTTCTCATACTGCTGATACTTGAGCGCCGCACCAACATCATGCTGTTGCTTTGCGAACTCAGACCACGCATCGAGCAGTTCAGCGGCCAAGCCCTGAATCTTTACACGCAGCGCGTCGCGTGATGCGGGATCGAGACTGGGATCGTGTTCAGTGACGCGCGCCGCGAGCACCTCGGCGATGTAGCCCAACTGGCCACGAACATCGTCAATATCTTCCGCGTTGGCCTTCGGTGTGAGAGCGGGCATTCCATGACGCGCCAAGGCGGCAACGACTGCAGGCAACACGCGATCGACCGCACGAGGTGCGAAGGGCGTGACGCTGGTGGCCTCGACTGATCGGTAGAATGTGCGATGATAGAACGGGAATCGTTCGAAATGCGATCGGTCGCGCGGCTTGTTCAGCGTCAGCAACGTGACCACCAACCCCGGCCGCGACGGGTCACGACCCACGCGACTGGTGGCCTGGATGTATTCGGCGCTGCCCTTCGGCTGACCGAGCACGACCATCAACCCGAGTCGCGTGATGTCGAGACCAACCGAGATCATGTTGGTGGCGAGTGCGACGTCCACGCTGCGCCCCTTCTCCCCCAGCCGCCAGTCCTGTTCCAGCCGTCGCTTCGCTGACGCCACGGCGCTCGTCTCGACACGCGACGTCAGCTCCATGACCTCGTATGCGACATCGCGATCCGCAAACACGCCCGTAGCCTCGCCCACACGCTTCCGTTCCGCGTAGCTGCGGACGCGATCGAGCACCTCGCCTTCCACGATGCGCCGCGCGCCGCCCAGTTCCCTGAGCGCGTTGAAGTACCCGAGCAGGGACAGGTACGGGTCAGCCGGATTGCCGCTTGCGCTGGCCGCTGACGTGTTCGCGCCATTGTCCACGTAGAGCTTCAGCGCCGCTGACAGCAGCGCTACGTACGTCCGAAGCATCACCACACGCAGGCTTCGGCCAGGGGCAGCGACGCCGACGTACTGACGCGGAGCAACCCGCGCACTGTCAGCCGTCAGCGCGAAGAAGGAGTCGCGCCGGTCGGCCGACGCTGGCGGGAACAACTCGACACCATGCCGAGCAAATAGTGCACGCGTCTGCGATTCTGCACGTCGCACCGTGGCGGTCGAGGCAATCACCTTCGGCCGGATGCGCTTGCCAGCGACAAGTCGCGTCGCGAAGTGGTCGATGACGGTCTCGTACAATCCCGCTATTGTGCCGAGCGGACCCGAGATCAGGTGCAGCTCATCCTGAATGATCAGGTCCATCGGCAGCAGACGCCCCCCCGGGATGGGCGAACCAATGCCGGGATCCGCCGCGCCGTAGAAGCCCTCGGCGTCGTGACGATCGACATGCCCGAACAACGATCCGGCAAGAGCTTCGAAAGGAAGCCCGGCGAACTTGTCGACCGTGGCAATCACGAAGCAGGGCAGGCGGCGATATAGCGGTTCATCGACGGCAACGATCGGCAGCGGACGATCACCAGTGAAGTCACACGATACGCTTGCACACAACACTTTCAGTTGCTTCGGCTGATTGGCGTTCGGTGACAGGCGGAATGAGTCCCGCGTGAACTTGGTGCCGCACCATGGGCAGTTCTCGAGCGGGATCGGGCTCGGCTTCTTCGCGTCCGCTTGAAATCGCTGCACGCGCTTGCGGGCCGTGCTCTCGTCCTGATCGCCCGTCGCGCCCATGCGATTCGGCGTTGCGGCGCGCCCCACCCACAAGCCGACCTCGAACGGCCAGGTCCCAAGCTCGGGCGCGGTTACGCGCAACTGCTCGAGGGCGCAGATCAGGCCAGCCGCACGTCCCAACTGGTCGAGTGTGAGCAGGCGCAGGGTGTAGCGCATCAGCACCGACACGCCGGCGCTTGCAATGCCCGCGTTCCTCATGCGACGCAACACCAGCGTGAACGCCGCGAGGCCAAGGTAGGCCTCGGTCTTTCCGCCGCCGGTTGGGAAGAACAAAAGATCGACCAGCTCCCGGTCGTCATGTGCTGGCTCAGCGATACCGCGCAGGTTGAGCAGGAAGAACGCCAGCTGAAACGGACGCCACGATGGTGCCGGCACGTCCGATGGCGCCACACCACGGCGTGCTCCCTCACGGTGTCGCGCTGCATCGGCCATCGCCGCGTTGGCCAGCTGAAATGCCCGCAAGCACTGCGCGTCGTTCAGCAGCTCGATCCCCTGCTGCATACGGTTCCGCGCGCGCTCCGACGCGTCAATCAGCGACTCGGCGGTTTTTCGACGCGTGGCGTCATCAGGCAGCTCCGTTCGGCGCTTCGCGATCCACGACGTGTACTGCGTCACGATCGGCGACAGCCCCGCCGCAATCTCTGTCGCCGACGCAGTCGCCAGCGCCTCCATAGTCAGCAGCACACCGCTCAATGGCGCCGGCTCGGTGAACGGCACGTCCGCGCTCGGCATCCAACAGGTCCACACCGTCGTGCACTGCGAGCCGTCGGCAGTCCAGTCGCAGGCCACGTTGTGCCCGGTCGCGAACTCCAACTCGTCGGCGTACTGCACATCGGCAACGCGGTCATCCCAATCGTCTGCGTTGCCGCGACGGGGATCGGGTCGACCGAGAAATCCCGTGTCACACGTCAACTCCAGCGCGGCCTGAAACGCGAACGCGGGATCGGGACGCTCCTTCTCGCCCGGTGTCCGCTCATTCACCAGAAACACAGCAACAGCCGAGGTACCGGCCGGCAAGCCTGCACCAAGTCCGTCGGCCGGGCGGGCGTATGCATACACCTGCAGGCCGTTACTGCCTGGCACAGCAACCTTGGTGGGCTTCTCTCCAGCCTTCGGTATCGTAACGCGCTGGAGGGTCTGTTCGCATGGCACGCGACGCCAGATGTCGTCTGCGCGTCCATCGCCCTTGCTGCCCTCGCCCTCGCTGCCAGCACGCTGCGGCTCGCCCTCGGCCACGTAGTCGCCCCAGCGCACGGTGACGGTGAGCGACGACTCGGTGCCCGGCACCAGGACGCTCACGCCAAGCGACGACGGCAGGAACTGACGGCGCGCGGCACCCTTCTCGGTTTGCGCATCGTCATCGCCCTTCGAGTCGGCATCGCCGGTCAGCTCGAGATCCTCCTGCGAGGTCTCGTCGGACCTGTCTTCCTCGGGGGTGTCGCGTGGCACGAGAAAGCCGGTGAGATACCAGCGTGACGGGCGCATGGGCAATCGCTCGTCCACATACTCCGTGTCCACCGGAAAGCGCGCTGCGTCCGGGCCGATGAGATCGAGGCGCAGGGCGCGCACCATGTCCGTGCGCACTTCGCGGGACGTCTGCATGCTCAGGAACTCCGGGGTGTGGCAGCCGCGCCGCCGATGAATCGCAGAATGTCGGGGGCGAGATACACCCGATCGCGCACACGACCAGTCACTTCCGTTACGATGCCCGCCTTCTCGAGATCTCTCAACCGGTCCGACGCTGTCGCCGGCGTGACCGACAGCAGTGCACTCACGCCCTTGATGGTGAGCGCGGGTGACTGAAACAGTTCGTCCACCAATTTGAGCAGCAGTACTGACGCTCGCGCCGAAAGAAACCGTGCCCGCCACGCCTCGCGCAGGTCGATAAGCCCGGTCACCTGACCCAGTGCCAGTTGCGCCGCATCGATCACGCACTCGAGAAAGAACCGCAGCCACGGTTCCCAGGCGCCCTGCGTACTGACCGCCAACATCAGGTCCGTGTACTCGGTGCGGCGGCGTTCTATGGCAACGCTGAGCGGCAGGAGCGGGCCCGGGAGCAGCCCGTCCCGCACCAGGAGCAGCGAGATGAGCAACCGACCGATGCGGCCATTGCCATCGCGAAAGGGGTGGATGGTTTCGAACTGGTAGTGCGCGATGGCCGCACGCACGAGGTCGGGCATGGCGGGCAGCTCGTCGTGCAGGTATCGCTCCAGATCGGCCATCAGCGCGCCAAGCTGCAGGGGCGGTGGCGGGACGAAACGTGCCGAGTGAATGTCGAGACTGCTGCCGATGAAGTTCTGCGCATCGCGGAACTCGCCCGGCCGCTCCCGGTCGCCACGCACACCCTGCATCAGGATCCGATGCGCGTCCCGCATCAGCGGGCTGGCGATCAGATCGCCCTCTGCCAGCCGCTCGAGTGCGTGCTGCGTGGCCCGGACGAAGTTGTTCACCTCTCCCGCGTCGGGGGTAGCGGCCGGGCTGCCCACTTCGATCAGCGCCAGCTGTTCCGGGGTGGCCATCGTGCCTTCGATCCGGCTGGAGAGCAGGGCCTCCTGCCGCAGCAGTGGCGCACTCACCAGAAGTGGATTCACCACCCGACCCGCCGCACCCGTCAGCTCCCCCAGCCGGCGCTCGGCCAGCCCGTTCAGCCGGGCGAGGGTGCCATCCAGCGGGAGCGTGCGAGGCGCAGGGTCAGGCACGAACGCCACCGCGCCCGACACGGTCGGGGCCAACTGCCCCGGTGCCGTTGGCAGGAATTGGTCAGCGCGCATGGCGGAAACTCAGGAGAGTCAAATATCGCACACAGGTAATTTACCAAGGCACGGCATCGGTAAAATAACCCATGTCCGGAGCATCGCCATCACCTGCCACGCTGGCGGTTGAGCTCGAGCAGCCGGGCCAGCACTTCGTCGCGCATGTCATCCGGCCAGCGCAGACGGAACTTGCGGCGGGCGCGGGTGCCGGGCTCGATGTCGTCCTCGTCGAACTCGGGGATGAACTCGGCGACGGGCGCGAGGTCGGTCCAGCCGTAGTCATCGAGCACGGCGCGGTCCATCGCGGCGTGTAGCGTGCGAAGCTGTTCGATGTCTGCGCTGGTTTCCGCTGGGTCGTGGAATCGGTTGTAGGTATCGGTGAGGCCTTCGTTGCGGGCGATCATGAGAGTTGCGCGATAGCTATAGTATCGCTCACCAGCATCGATCAAGACGTCCGCGTTATCGCCGTGCGGCCTCGGAAATGTTTCGAAGCAGTCCTCAGGGATGTACCGCGGATCGTCTTTAAATGATGATCCTTGAAAATGCGACCAGTACTCGTGCAAGCGGCACTGAAGTATCGCAAAATCCCGGAACGATTCGAGAACGAAAACCGTGACGGCGTCAGAAAAAACGACATCAGTATCTTGAAATGCGAAGGTGTGATGCGTCGCGACGCGACCGCTGACCAGCACTTTGCTCATTCCAATGAGCGCTGCGCTAAGCTCATTTGCGGGTCGAGAGAATGTCCACCAACGATCACGCAAGCGCGCCTCCTTACTACTTGCTCTCTGAATCTTTACCGTTGATTTCAACCGCTCGTAAATGGCAGGGTATCTGGCCAGATGACCCTCATCGCAATCGCCGAGCGCGATTATCCAGCGCGATGGCTTTGCATCTGCAGACTCGTTCATCTCGACGCTTCCAAGAAATGGTCGAATCACTTCCGTCGCTCTCGCATCTGCCTTTAGCAGTATCGCACGTTGCTCGCTCGACAGAAGGAATCCCTTGCCGTTAGGGTTCACACCACTGAGCGCTAAACTCGCATTTTCTGTTAGCCTCGCAGGATCGTCGTTCGTGCCAAATGTGTAGAGATAGGCTGTTATCACCGGAACAGGCCTCCCATCCAGAGTTGCCTGAAGTGTCGATACTCCGCGAGCAATGTGGAGCACAGAAACAACGACCGCCGCAACTCCTGGCCAAGCATAGCGCCGCGTGGCAGAAAAAATTCTACCTTCGTGATTGAGAATCCAGCGCAAACCAGTAGAACGCGTATCTCCTTCGCAAATGGTGTTCGTAGCTATGATACCAAGACAACCGCCGTCCCTCAGAAGATCAAAAGCCCGACGAAAAAAGTATGCCACTAAATCGCTTTTCCCTCGCGACTGCGGAAATGCGACGCCGAGATACTCAGGATAGAGCGGTGGTTGTGAACCAACAATCCTGCTACCTCCAAGGAATGGCGGGTTCCCCACCATCGCATCAAACCCAGGGCGCGACCGTCGGAACACTTCAGGAAACTCCACCTCCCAGTGAAACGGAACGATTCCCCGTTCGCGCAGCGACTCAGCCAGTTCGTCCAGCAGCCCCGCTTCGCTGCCGAGCACCGCGCGCCCCACGCGCTCCTCATATGTGCCGAGCAGTCCCCTGCGGGCGCGGTCCTTTTCCGCGCCGAAAAAGGCAGCAATCGCGGTGTCACCGATCCTCCGAACCGTGTGTAGAACGCTGTCAGCCTCGGTCAGCAGCCGCTGCTTTTCTCGCGTGTCATCCGACGCGGCCATCCCTTCCAGCCGCTCGCGTGCCCGGTCGGCCTCGTCCAGCCAGCCGTCGATGTTCGGTGACCAGAGCTGCATGGTCTCGCCGCCGCCCACCTTCCACGTGAACGTCTGGATCTGCCGCCGCGTCAGCCCCACCAGCGAATCACCGTGGCGGAGGGCATGATCGAGGAAGGTGAAGGGATGCTCGCGCGCCAGCGTCACGAGCCAGAGCGAGAGCTTGGCCAGCTGCACTGCGTACGGATTGCGGTCCACGCCGTACACGCACTGCTGCGCCACCAGCCGGCGTGCGAACAGTTGCGGGTCTTCATCAGGCGGGATCGCGGGCATGGAGCCGGTGCGCTGCCACGCTTCCACCAGCCGGTCGCCGAGGTAGCGGCATACACCCACCAGAAAGGCGCCTGATCCCATCGCGGGGTCGCAGACCTTCAGCTAGAGCAGCTGCGCCGGTGTCGGCGTGTTGCCGTACGCTTCCAGGATCGGCCGCAGTGTGGTGGCGACGATCGGTTCGGTGAGCTCCCGCGGCGTGTAGTGCGATCCGCTGCGGCGGCGCTCCTCGGTCGGGTGCAACGTGAGCGCGCCGAGCCGTGCGGGTGTGGGCGTGAAACGTGACACACGCTTCTGCAGCGCCTCGAGCAGCCCATCCACCGATGTGGCCGTCTTCAGCAGCGGTGCCTGGGCAGGTGGCACATCGCAGTCGCACTCCTCCTTGAGCCACTTGGCGCGCTCAGCGCCCTGCATGCCAAGCAGCTCGTCGAGGTTCACCACGGGATGACTCGGGCTTCCCTTTGCCTTCGTCTTCGGGATGACCGAAATCGACGCGCCCAGCGCCGGCTTCACCTCGAAGCCCATCATGGCCTCGTACACAGAGCCGATCTGCTCCACATCCAGCGCGCGGTACGACAACCGTTCGCCCTCCAGCACCAGCAGGCGCTCGAGCACACGCAGCACGCAGCCATCGCTCACGCGTGGCACATTCGAGAGCCGATCACCCATCACGCGGCGCGTGGCGAACGGTCGCCCTTCGAGAAAGGGATAGCGATCGGGATCGAACAGCTCACCGGCGCGCGCGGGAATGCGCATCGCGCTGTGTTGCGCACCATCGTGCAGCACGCGCGCGAGCGTCAGCAGTCGCGCCCAGCCCCCGAAGCGCTGATCCATGGTGTCGGGGTAGCGCGCACGATCTGCCGCCAACCGCTGGTACAGCGCGCCCACACCGTAGTTCTCAACCCACACGGCATCCTGCGGCAGCATGCCGCGCTCCTCGGCATACAGCACGAACACCAGCCGCATGATGGTGGTAAGCAGCCCGCCATACACGTCCAGCGGTGCGTTGCTGAGCGTCTCCTGCACCACCGTGCCGCTGGCCGCGTCGTCGGCGGCCTGCACGCCTCGCACCAGATCGTACAGCGCGCCCAACACCTGCTCCGCGAGCTTGGTGGACACGGTGTTCTGGTACTTCCGTGATTCGCGGAGCACGGCGCCCAACCGACTGGCTGTCGGGCACGCGCGAGACAGGCGCCAGCCCTTCAGTAGCTCCAGCATCGCGAGGAACATCGGACGTCCGGCGACGGTCGCCATCGCTGCAACGGGGAACGACAGGTATCCCGACGACTCTCCGCGCGGCGCATACACCAGACGCACCGTGGTGTCAGTCGTGATGATGCCGATGGGCACATTCGTTTCGCGCAGCAATCGCTCGAACTGATCGTGGGGCGATGCGGTCCAGGTGCCGTTGTCGCTGGCGCTGTCCATCGCCGTGCCAGCTGGCAGCACCTTGACCAGAAGCTGCCAGGTGTCTGGCCTGTCCGGATCGGGCACGGCGGAGCTGGCCTCAAGCTGTGCGCGCAGTTCGGGCAGCGCGACCGTCAGCGTCTCGGGCAGCGCTGGGCCGCTTGGGGTGCCAGCGACGGTGCGTAGGTCCCACTCCAGAATCGATTCGGCGAACGCAAGGAAGTCAGAGAGGCGCGCCTCGTCGTTGATCGGCGACGCGACCACCATGCCGGCATACGCCTGCCACTTCGTGCGTTCGGTTGCCTCGATCACGATGTTGGCCGACACCAGCGCCGAGGGCACTACGACCAGCCCCACCGGTTGGATGAGGCCGAGCCATTGCTGGTGGGCGAGCGTAGGTGCGTCAGGCATCAGCCGCTCACCGGCCAGAGGTAGACCACGCCAAGTGGCTCCACGCGCGCATGTCGCACCTCGTATGACTCGCGAATGCGTGCCGGCTCGGTCGTGAGCTCCTGCTCGAGAGCCGTGAGGCGTCGTTCCCAGTGCAGGCGTTCGGCGCGCAGTTGGCGCTTCTCGTCGTCGGACTGCAGCGTGAGCTCCAGCTGCGGGCTTTGGTCGGAGGTTTCGCGAATCCGGGTGATGCGCTCGGAGATCAGTCGCGCCAGTTCGCGCGACTCGCGCTCACCGCGTTCGGTGAGCTGCTTCTTCGCCACGTCACCAACCAAGTCGGCACGGCCCTGAAGATGCGTGCGCAGGTCTGACACATCGGAAGTCATGCTCTCCTGCAGCCGCGCCGCGACTTCAGGGGGAACCGACCGTCCGTCAGCATCGGGTAGCGTCCGATCGAGGAGTTCGAGTGTCTTTGATTCGCCCACACCGCCTTCCGTGAAAGGCTCCAGTGCCCCCTTTCGCGCCGTGAGCGGACGCCAGCGGGCCGCGACGGCGACGATCTCGTCGTGCAGCCGACCCGCCTGCGGACCGTGCAGCGACAGTCGGCCCAGAAGGACGACGCGGGGCTGTGAGTCTTCCACGTATCCGATGCAGGCACGCGCGAGATCGAACTGCACGAGCCCTTGCGCCGTGAAGCGGCCCAGCAGCCGCTGCACCAGGCGTTGTTCGAGGTGCAGGTGCACCGTGTCCGGAGTGCCCAACCCGGTGTCACGGAAGATCACCGGGCGCAGTGCGTGACGGCTCCGCCATTCGCGCTCGGATTCCGTGCGTTGGCGCGGTGGTCGCAGCGTGTCGAGCGTGTCCTGCCAGGTGGGGTCGTTGGTGGGCAGCGGCACATGCCAGACCGTGCGACCGCGTTCAACGGTTTCGCGCAGCGGCTCGGCACCTGAGAGTGTGAGGGCGCGATCGAGCGCGGCGCGAAAGGCCGGTTCGTGAAAGTTGAGGTGGTCCTCAGCCTTTGCCCGCAGCGCTTGCAGCCCGTCGATCTGCTTCTCGAGATCCTCGCGGGAGGCACGGGCGGCCTCGAGTTCGTCGAGCGCCTTGGCGCGCTTGAGTGGATCAGGTTCGACTTCGTTGATGCGGCGTGTCAGGTCAGCAAGTGTGGCGCGAGACAAGCCCTGTTGCAGCAGCGACTCCACCTCGCGCTCGAGCACCGGCGCCAGGCTGCCCAACTCCTTCCGGATGCGCTCCGTCTTGAGCATGAGGGTGTCGAGTACGCGGTCCTCGGGGCGTTGCTCCAGCACGAAGTAATGGCACCGCACTTCCGCTGCCGGCTGTCCTTTGCGATCGATACGGCCGTTGCGCTGTTCGAGGCGCGCGGGGTTCCAGGGCAGGTCGAAGTGAAACAGATCCGCGCAGTGGTGCTGCAGGTTCAGTCCCTCGCGCGCGGCGTCAGTCGCTATGAGGATGCGGAGCGGATGCTGCTCGGGCTCTGAGTTGAAGGCCTGCTTCACCGCCTCGCGCGCGTCGGTGCCCATGCCGCCGTGGTAGACTGCAATTCGCTCGTCCTCGCGCTCTGTTCCGGCAATCGCGGCGCGGAGCTGCTGTTCGAGGTAGCGCTTGGTGTCGGCGTATTCGGTGAAGATGATAACGCGGCGCGGCAGCCACTCGGCTTCCGGTTGCTCGCGATCTGGCATGTCGAGAGCCGGGAGCGCAGGGCACTGATTGGTGCGAATCCAGTCCACGAGCGCGCGGATTCGCGCGTCAGGCTGGTAGCGCTCCCGGGCACCGATGCCGGCCATCTCGCGCACAAGGTCGAGTTCCTGCATCAGAAGTACGCGGTCGCCGGAGGCAGCGGCCATCGTCGCGCGTTCCATCGCCGAATCGTCAGCCGATTGCTGCGCGGCATCATCGTTTTCGGCCTCTGCATCGTCGGCACCGGGAGGAGTCATCTCCAGCAGTGACACTTGCGGATTCCTGTGCGCGGCAGGTTCGCCGACTGTTGGCGTCGCTTCTGCATCCCGAAGCATCCGGTCGAGTGTGTTGGCATGCACGTCGGCGGTGCGGGCAAACGCGTCGATGGACGAGAGCAGACGCTTCTGAAGGTTGATGATCGTGAGGCGTCCGGCCGCCTGAGCAGAGCGACGCGCCGAGGCGAGTCGCCGGGCCCGGAGTTGGTCGAGTTCATCCAGCTTGGCGGCCAGTACGAGTTCGGGCGACGTGTCCGGCAGGCCGTTGATCGGTAGGCGCGTGACGTGCCGGAGAGGGAAGCCACCCTGGAGCTGGCGCAGATCTTCCTTGAGTCGCCGGACCATGACTGCGTCCAGTTCCTTGGCGCTCTTGACCGGCACCCCGCGAGTGAAGCGCTGCGGATCGAGGAGCTCGAGGAGTGCGGCGAAGCTGTTCGAGTGCCCGTTGTGCGGCGTGGCAGAGAGGAAGAGGCGGTGTTCGAATCGCCCGGCGAGATCGCGGATCGTCCGGGTGAACTGCGAGTCGATGGCGTAGCGTGAGCCGCTGGCGGGTGCCGCGTGATGCGCTTCGTCGAGGATCAGCAGGGTGCCCGGCGCAGATTCGCCGAGCCAGTCACGCAGTCCAGCCGCGTACGACTCGTCAGACAGCAGGCTGTGCGAGATGATGAAACGCGAGTGCGTCGTCCACGGATTGATGCCGTGGCCGCGTTCCATGCGCTTGCGTTGCACGTAATCGCGGTCGTAGATCTCGAATGTGAGACCGAACCGCTGCTCGAGCTCCTCGCGCCATTGCGGTACCACGGACGGTGGTGCCGCTACGACCACGCGTTGCACGCGCTGCCGGAGCATCAGTTCGCGGAGGATGAGCCCCGCCTCGATCGTCTTGCCGAGTCCCACGTCGTCGGCGATGAACAGGTTCACGCGGGGCAGCCGGAGCGCCTTGCGGAGTGGCTCGAGCTGGTACGCCATCACCTCGATACCGGCGCGGAACGGTGCCTGGAACAGCGTCGGGTCGGTGGTGGTGACGGTGTTCCAGCGGATGGTGTTCAGATAAGCGGCGAAAAGCCCCGGTTCGTCAAAGCCACGCTCGCCGATGCGCGTCCAGCCGGCATCGGCGACGATCTGGGCGTCGACTTCGCGCTCCCACAAAACGTCCATGGCGTCACCGAGGGCGTCGTCCTCGATGCACGAGAGGCTCACCAGCGTATCCGTGCCCGGCGGCGGGGAGGGTGACACGCGCTCCACCAGATGGCGTCGGGTCCGGCAGATGACGAGTTGACCCGGGGCGGGAAGAAGGTCGACTGCAAGCACACCGGTAGTCATGGGAGTCTCACGTGTTCAGCTTCCGGAGCAATCTGCCGTGCGGGAGGTTACGGGTGGCGTGTGAATCTGCAGCGGCCGCATTATCTGCGGTGCTGACGCCTGGATGCTAACATAAGGGATGAGTGGGGCTGCGCTGATCGGGTCCACGCACTGATCCATACTTCACAGGCGGGCGACGTCGTCGCATCCTGCCCCCAATCCGGAGTCCGATGCGCCTCACCCATCGCACGGCCGTCGCCCTGGCGGTTTCCGTTACGCTCGCCGCCAACCCGGCTGCGGCCCAGCGCCCCGCCGCCGCCGCCGGCTACACCCCCTCCCCCGAGAACGCCGCCGCGCGCACCTGGTACCAAAACGCCAAGCTCGGCATGTTCATCCACTGGGGCCCATCCAGCGTGCTGCAGGACGGCGAATGGGTGATGAACAACCGGGGCATCACCGCCGCCGACTACGAAAGCCTGGTGCCGCTCTTCGAACCGAAGCGCTTCGATGCCACGGCGTGGGTGCGCACCGCCAAGGGTGCCGGCATGAAGTACATCACGCTCATCTCCAAGCATCACGACGGCATCGCGCTCTGGGACTCGAAGGTCTCCGACTACAACGTCGTCGCCCGCTCGCCGCTCAAGCGCGACATCGTGAGGGAACTGGCCGAGGCGTGTGCGAAGGAAGGGCTGAAGTTCTTTCTGTACTACTCGCAACTCGACTGGCATCACCCCGACTTCTATCCGCGTGGCCAGACGGGTCGTACCGCCGGACGGCCGGAATCGGGGAATTTCCCGCGGTATCTCGACTACATGGACGCACAGCTCACCGAGCTGCTCACCAACTACGGCCCCATCGCCGGGATCTGGTTCGATGGCGTCTGGGACCAGCCCACAACCGACTGGCGGCTGCAGCAGACGTACACGATGATCCACCGGCTGCAGCCCGCGGCCCTGATCATTCCGAACAACCACGAGGCCCCACGTCCAGGCGAGGATGTGCAGACCTTCGAACGTGATCTCCCCGGCGCCAACGGGCAGGGCTTCAACACCACCACCATCGGTGCGCTGCCCCTCGAGATGTCGGAGACCATGAACGATTCATGGGGCTTTCGTCTCACCGATCACAAGTGGAAGTCGGCGCACACGCTGATCCGCAGCATGGCCGAAGCGGCCGGACGTGACGCGAACTTCCTGCTCAACGTGGGCCCGCGCCCCGACGGCACCTTCCCCGATTCGGCCGTCGCCCGCCTCGCGGCACTCGGCGACTGGATGCGGATCAACGGCGCCGCGATCTACGGCACCCGCGCGGGCCCGCTCACGCCGCGACCGTGGGGCGTGACCACGCAGAAGGGCGACACGGTGTACGTGCACCTCCTGCACGGTGTCGATGCCTCGGTCGCACTCCCGGCACTGCCGCGGCGGATTGCGCGCGCGACCCTGCTTGATGGCGGCGCCGCTGTCACCGTCAGCACCACGTCCAGCGGTGTCACCCTCACGCTGCCACGCCGCGACCAGACGGTGCCGGACCAGGTGGTCGCGCTCGTGCTCGCGAAGTAGGCCGTTTCACCGCGCAATGAGTGCACTGTCACCGGAACTCGTCTCACCGCGCAATGAGTGCACTGTCACCGGAACTGCAGGAATGCACTGTCACCGGATCTCCCACGACGTCAACATGCTGCTGCGCCGCCTCATTCGCTCAGCCCGGATCATCATCGCGATGGTTCCCGTGGCCACCGCGCACGTCGGCGCACAGACGCTGCCCGAAGAGGCCTACGCCGTCATCCCGCGCCCGACGGTGCTCGCGCCGATGGCGGGCAGCTTCACGGTCTCGGCGCGCACCCCCGTGATTGCCGATGCCGCGTTCGCCGGCGTCGCGCGCGCCTTCGTGCGTGACATCGCCGGCGCCACCGGATTTCAGCTGGCCGTCAGCACCGGCAGCGGAGTGCGCGCGGCCGGTGCGATTCAGCTCCGACGCGTCGGTGGCGACGCCGCCGTCGCACTCGGCGCCGAGGGGTATCGCTTGGATGTCACACCAACCGGCGTGATCGTGCGTGCGGCACAGCCGGCCGGTGCGTTCTACGCACTCGAAACACTGCGACAGCTGCTCCCGGTCGACATCTATCGCACCGCGCCGATCGGGAACACGGTCTGGCGGGCGCCGGCCGTGCACATCGAGGATGTCCCGCGCTTCAGCTGGCGCGGCGCACATCTCGACGTGGGTCGCCACTTCATGCCGAAGGAGTTCGTCCGCAAGTACATCGACCTCCTCGCGCGGCACAAGATGAATCGCTTTCACTGGCACCTCACCGAGGACCAGGGCTGGCGCATCCAGATCAGGAAATATCCGCGCCTCACCAGCGTGGGGTCCTGTCGCGCGCAGACGCTCGTGGGCGGCTTCACCTTCGATCTGGCCAAGCGGGTGTTCGACGGACGTCCGCACTGCGGGTTCTACACGCAGGACGACATTCGCGAGATCGTTGCCTACGCCGCCGAGCGGCATGTGACGATCGTGCCGGAGATCGAGATGCCGGGCCATGTGCAGGCGGCCATCGCGGCGTATCCCGAGCTCGGCGTGCGTCGCGACACCGTGGTGGACGTGCTCCAGGTGTGGCACATCAGCGACTTCATCCTCAATCCCACGGACAGCACGGTGGCATTCATGCAGGATGTGCTGCGTGAAGTGATGGCGCTCTTCCCCGGACCGTACATCCACGTCGGTGGTGACGAAGCGGGCAAGTCGCAGTGGAAGGCGAGTCCGGAGGTGCAAGCCCGCATCCGGCAGCTGGGCCTCAAGGACGAACACGAACTCCAGAGCTGGTTCATCCGGCAGATGGACACCTTCCTCACGAAGAATGGCCGCCGCCTGATCGGATGGGACGAGATTCTCGAAGGAGGACTGGCCGAGAATGCGACCGTGATGTCGTGGCGCGGCACCGACGGGGCCATCGCCGCCGCCCGTCAGAATCACGATGTCGTGATGGCGCCCAACAGCCACACCTACTTCGATCACCTGCAGTCGCAGGACACGAAGAAGGAGCCACTCTCCATCGGCGGATTCCTTCCGCTCGACAAGGTCTACTCATTCGAGCCGGTGCCTGAGGTGTTGCTGCCGGCCGAAGCCGGGCACATCCTCGGTGCGCAGGCGCAGGTCTGGACCGAGTACATCCACACGCCCAAAGAAGTGGAGTACATGGCCTTCCCGCGGATGAGTGCACTGGCCGAGGCACTCTGGACGCCGTCGGCGCGGAAGGACTTCGGGCACTTCCGGCAGCGGCTCGTGACGCACCTGCAGCGGCTCGATGCACTCGACGTGAAGTACCGGCCGCTCGATCCGGTGGTGGTGCAGCCGTAGGCGTGTGGTGTCGCCCGTTCTGCACCACCGAATCGGCTGGCTGAACGGTTATCGGTATTTTAGCTCAGTTGGAACGAAATCGGTGCTTCCGCACTCTCGACGCCTGAGAGCGACCGGAAGGAACGGCCGACCGTCGGGTGTCGCCGATGAGTGCACGAATGCGGTACCGAACCAATCCCCGCTGGCGTGTTGCTCGATGTGTGCCGTCAGTGCTGCGCCGATGGCGGCAAACGTCAGCACGATCGAATCCGGCGGCAACAAACCATACGGTTTGCGCTCGCGCACGAGGAACCCACTCTTGATCGTGATCTCAGGGCGGGATACGCTCACGCTCGCGCGTCGCATCGCAAGACCTTTCCACTCTTCCCAGACACGGGGAATCCCAAGGAAAACACCGTTGATGGTGTCAAGACGGATGATGTCCGGCGGGCGCTCGACGCCCGCGACACGGAATGATGCTGGAAACGAGTCGAGTTCCACCGAGTAGCACCCGATCGCGCTCGGGGCGAGGGACAGTGGTTTTCCCGTACAGGCGATCAAGCCTGAAGCGAGAATCCATATTGCCAGTACTGCAGTTCGCTGTCTCAGTGGCGCGCTGCGACCCTTCCAAGACATCAGACTGCGGGGGCGAATCATGTTTCGTCGAGTGACCACTGATCCTCCAGCTGGATGACGTCAGCAAAGTCTGCTACGAACAAACCGGTTGGCCGAGGTGATAGTCCGTTGAATCTTACCAGGATGAGCCCAATTGTTCCATCCGCGCATGTCAGGGAGCGTTCCATGCTGTTGCGCGCCCAACCGCTCACTGCCTGTTGACGGTCGCACGCAGTCTCGCAGCGAGTCCCCGAAAGGCGACGGCACTGTAACGTTCATTCTGCCTTCCGCTCGATTCCCGGTCCACCGCGATGCCGCCAATCACCGCACCCGTCAGCGTGGACGGGTGAGCAGCCCCCGTCCACGCATCCAGTCACGCACCTTCGGCAGCCACTCGCCGGCCACCGGCGCGCCGGGCGTGATCATGCCGAAGCCGTGTCCCCCTTTCTCCCAGATGTGCAGCTCGCCCGGCACACCGTTCGTGATCATCGCGTCATAGAACGCCATGGAGTTTCGGGCCGTCACCGCGTCGTCGTCCTGCGTGGCCACGAGGAAGGTCGGAGGCGTCTGCTTCGTCACCCGCAGCTCGGTGGAGTACGCGCGGCGGAGCGAATCCCCCGCCTGCGCACCGAGCAGGTTGTCGCCGGAGCCGCGATGTGCGAACGGGGCGTGCAGCGAGATCACGGGGTACACGAGCACCGCGAAGTCGGCGCGATGTGCCATGCTCTCTTCCGGCGAGCGCTGCTCGTCGGGAAGGGGCTCCGAGGCCATCGTCGCGACCATGCTGGCCAGGTGCCCGCCCGCCGAGAAGCCCATCACGCCCACACGCGTCGGATCGATGCCCCACTCGACCGCGTGTTCGCGCGTGAGGCGCATGGCCTGCCGTGCATCCAGCAGTGGCACTGGATACCGGTACGTGCCGGGGTCCTGCGCCGACACGCGATACTTGCAGACGATGGCCGCCACGCCGATGCCGTTCAGCCAACGGGCCACCTGATATCCCTCGTGGTCGATGGCGAGAATGCCGTAGCCGCCACCGGGCATGATCACGACCGCCGCACCAGTGGCGCGCGCCGCAGGGGGCAGGAACACCCGGACATCAGGGTTCTGCACGTGCGACATGATCAGCACGCCCCCGGCCTTCGGCGGCTCGGTGAACTCGGGCCGTGCGGAGCGCGGAGCGCCGGGCGCGTTACCGGTGTACAGCGGCAGGTCGAACGGCGGGCGATTCCCTCGCCGCTGTGCCGGCAGCGGGTTGCCGAATGTGACCAGCAGGGCGACGACGACGGGCAAGGACCGGAGCATGCGCTGAACGGTTGAGTGTGATCTGCCTGAAATGCCACGGTGGCACCGATGCTGTCAACGGATCGGGCGACAGGTGAAACACTCTACCTCGATGCAACATGTTCGGCCCTCTCGCGGTCCGGGCTACCTTTCCCATCCACCCCAGCGCTGCCGATGACCGCACCAGCCTCCCCGACACTCGCGCTCGAAGTCACCGGTCTGCGCAAGGCCTACGGTGATGTGGTCGCCGTGAATGGTCTCGACCTCCGCGTGACGGCCGGCCAGTGCTTCGGCCTGCTCGGCCCCAACGGTGCCGGCAAGACCACCACCATCGAGATCTGCGAAGGGCTCAACACCGCAGACGGTGGGACGGTGCGCGTGCTTGGGCGCGCGTGGGACCGCGACGCGCAGTGGCTCCGCGAACGGATCGGCATGCAGCTGCAGGAGACGCAGCTCGCCGACAAGCTCACCGTGATCGAAACGCTGCAGCTCTTTCGCAGCTTCTACGAACAGGGGCGTGAGGTGGAGGCGGTGCTCGATCTGGTGCAGCTCGGCGAGAAACGCACGGCGCGCGTGAGCGGATTGTCCGGCGGGCAGAAGCAGCGGCTGGCGCTGGCCTGCGCACTGGTGGGTGATCCGCAGCTGCTCTTCCTCGACGAACCGACCACCGGCCTCGATCCGCAATCGCGTCGGCAGCTGTGGGAACTGGTCGAAGGACTGAAGCGTGAAGGTCGCACGATCCTGCTCACCACACATTACATGGACGAAGCCGAGCGCCTCTGCGACAACATCGCCATCGTGGATCGTGGCACCGTGATCGCACTCGGCACTCCGCGGCAACTCATCGCGTCGCTGGGGGCGGAGCATGTGATCCGGCTTGGTGTGAGCGAGTCGGTCGGTGCGTCGCATCCCGTACCCCTCGACGTGCTGCTCGCGATCGACGGGGTCACGGGCGGGCGTGAGACGGCGGGTGGCTACGAGCTGCGGGTGGCATCGGTGCAGGCGGTGTTGCCGTCGCTGCTGACGATGGCCGGGGAGCGCGGGATTCAGTGGAGTGAGCTCAGCACGCACAGTGCGACGCTCGAGGATGTCTTCGTCGCGCTGACCGGGCGCGACCTGCGGGACGGCTGACTGATGCGTATCGCCTCGCTCAAGCAGCTGACGCTGGCGCGGTTCCGCGAATTCACGCGTGAACCCGAAGCGGTGTTCTGGACCTTCGTCTTCCCGCTGCTCCTGGCGGGTGGCCTGGCGATCGCATTTCGTGACAAGGCACCGGAGCAGGCGATCGTGGCCGTGGTGATGCCCGCGGTGCCGGACAGCGCGGCGACGCGTGTGGATGCTGCGCTGGCGGCGGTGTCGGCGGTGAAGGATGCCCCGCTTCGCGCACGTCGGATCAGCGCCGACAGTGTTGACGAGGTGCTGCGTACCGGGACTGCCGCGCTGGTGGTGGTGCCGCAACGTGATGGCAGCGTGGAGTATCGCTTCGACGCCGCGAGGCCCGAGGGGCGTGCGGCGCGACAGATCACCGATGACGTGCTGCAGCGCGCCCGCGGACGCGCCGACGTGCTGCCGTTCCGCGATGTGACCATCCGTGAACGCGGGTCGCGCTACATCGATTTCTTCCTGCCAGGGTTGCTCGCCATGAACATCATGGGCAGCAGCATCTGGAGCCTGGCGTTTGCGATCGTCACGCAGCGCAATAAGAAGCTGCTGAAGCGACTGGCCGCCACGCCGATGTCGCGGCTCGAGTACTTGCTGTCGTTCGTGCTGTCGCGGCTGGTGTTCCTCGGCCTCGAGCTGGTCGTGTTGCTCGGCTTCGGCGTGTGGGTGCTGGACGTGCCGATCCGCGGCGCCGTATCGTCGCTGGTGTTGATGGCCTTCGTCGGGGCGGCGGCGTTCGGTGCGGTGGGGCTGCTGGTATCTTCGCGGGCGCGTACGGTGGAGGGTGTCTCGGGACTCACCAACTTCGTGATGCTGCCGATGTGGATTTTCTCGGGCGTGTTCTTCGCCTCGAGCAACTTTCCGGCGGCCATTCAGCCGGTGGTGCAGGCGCTGCCTCTGACGGCGCTGGTCAACGGGATGCGTGCCATCATGCTGCAGGGCGCCGGTCTCGCCGCCGTGGCGCCGCAACTCGGTATCCTGACGGTGTATCTCGTGGTGAGCCTTGCGGTGGCACTGAGGGTTTTCCGCTGGCAGTAGGGTGGCGATGCCGGGGGCGGGACCTTCGCGCGAGCGCCGATGGTATCACTCTGCACCACCACCACCATCCTCGGCGAGCCTGCACATGCGTCCACTGACTGCGGTACTCGGGCTGCTTTGCCTCGTTGCGCTGCCGCTCGGCGCACAGCAGACACCATCACTTCGCGGCACCATCCGTGATTCCACCGGTCGCGCGATGCCTCAGGTCGAGGTGTCGTACAACAAGGTGAGGACCTTCTCCAACGAGCAGGGGAACTTCCGGCTCTCGCCGGTGCCGCTGGGACGTATCATGGTGAAGTTCTCGCGCAACGGGCAGCTCATCGGTGAGGTCGCCGCTGACGTCACGTCGGACACGATGCCCGACGTCAGCGTCGAAGTGGTGAACGACCCCACCGAGCCGCGAACGCTGCGTGGTTCGGTCGTGGATGAGACCGGGCGACCGATCGCTGACGTTCCTGTTGACATCGTCACCGCCATCACCGAAACGAAGACCGATTCGGCGGGGCAGTTCATCGTGCGCGATCTCAAGCCGCAGCGACACATCATCCGGGTGCGTCGTGTCGGGTATCAGCCGACGTACGCCTTCGCCGACCTCACCGAGTCCGGCAGCACCAGACTCCGCATCGTGCTGCGGCAGTTCGCCGGCCAGAATCTGGGCCTCGTCGTCGTTCGGGCGGATCGGGTGCCGGCGCGCCTGGCAGGGTTCGCCACCCGTGCCGCGAGGCCGTCGGGGTGGGGACGGATCATCACGGCCGCCGAGATTCAGACGCGCTCGCCGATGCTGACGTCGGATCTCTTTCAGGGGCTCGCCGGCGTCCGCGTGGTGCGCAATGGTTTTGGCTCGGGCACACTGCTGGGTCGCGGCAACTGCCGTCTGGCGTTGTTCATCAATGGCATGCAGGTGCCACAGCGCACCGGCTCGGGGGTGGACGAACTCATGGCGCCGCAGGATCTCGCCGGAATCGAGATCTACAATGGCATCGGAGGCGTGCCACCCGAGCTCATGACGGCGACGGCCAACCCCTGCGGCACCGTAGCGCTCTGGACGAAGTAGGGCCCGGTGCGGGCGCTGGCAGGATGCCATTCGCGGTCCGCGGCCTGATTCTCGCGCATTGAAACCAGCGTGACGGAGATGGAGTTTCCTTCACCTGCAAATTACTGCGACGCATTCACCGGCTTCCCGCACCGAGAACCACCATGACCGCTCAACCTTGGACCCAGCTGCGACAGGCGTGCTCCGCCGTGGCGCTGCTGCTGTTGGCCACGCTCGCCTCAGGCTGTGCCACCAATCCCGCCACCGGCCGACGGGAACTGTCGCTGATTCCGCAGGGGCAGGAAATCGCGATGGGGCAGGAAGGGGCCAAGGCCGCGTCGGCGCAAATGGGCATCTATCCTGACTCGGGGATGCAGCGCTACGTGACCGCCCTCGGCATGGGCCTGGCAAAGGCGTCGGAGCGTCCCGATCTGCCCTGGACCTTCACGGTGGTGGACGACCCCATCGTGAACGCCTTCGCGCTGCCGGGCGGACCGATCTTCATCTCGCGTGGCATCCTCACGCACATGAACTCCGAGGCGCAGCTGGTCTCGGTACTCGGCCACGAAATCGGGCACGTCACCGCGAAACATTCGGTGAGCCAGATGTCCAAGCAGCAGATCTTCCAGATCGGCCTGATCGGCGCGATGGTGGTCAAGCCGGAACTGCAGCAGTTCGGACAGGCGGCGTCGCAGGGGCTCGGGTTGCTGTTCCTCAAGTTCGGGCGCGACGACGAGATCCAGGCCGATGAGCTGGGCTTTCGCTACATGACGAAGGCGAATTACGCGCCGTCGGAGATGGCGGAGATGTTCAAGACGTTGGGTCGGCTGTCGGGTGACGGCGAGAACTCACGCGGCACGCCGGAGTGGATGTCTACACATCCCGATCCGGGTAATCGCGTCCGGAAGACGCAGGAACGCATCGCTGCAGCCGGTGCCCCCTTCACCAATGCGAAGATCGAACGCGACGCATTCCTCCGTCGCCTCGACGGGATGGTGTACGGTGAGGATCCGCGCAACGGCTTCTTCCAGCAGACGGCATTCATCCATCCAACGCTCAAGTTCCGTTTCGACTTCCCGCAGGGATGGCGCACGCAGAATGGTGCCGAGCAGGTGGTTGGAGTCAGTGCGCAGGGCGATGCGCAGATTGCGCTGACGCTGGCCGGGAACGTGGCGCCGACGGCTGCGCTGCAGCGGTTCTCGCAGCAGCAGGGTGTGCAGATGGGGCAGGCGAGCTCGAATGCGATCAACGGCAACGCCGCGGCCGTCGCGCAGTTCGTCGCCCAGAATCAGGATGGATCACAGCTCGCGGGGTACGTTGCCTACATCCAGCAGGACAACATCACCTATCAGCTGCTGGCCATCACACCGCGTCAGCAGATCCAGGCGTACGACGCGACATTCCGCAACACGATCGGATCGTTCCAGCGGGTCACCGACACACGCCTGCTGAACGTCAAGCCGCAGCGCCTGCGGCTCGTGCAGATTCGCTCGGCGATGACACTTGCGCAGTTCAACCAGCAGAACCCGTCGGTGATCCCGATGGCACAGCTGGCGCTGATCAATGGCGTGGAGCAGTCGGCGACGATTCCTGCGGGCACGCTGGTGAAGCGGGTGGTGCCGGAGTAGTTCTCGCGACCGTGGCGTTGAGCACTTCGCCGTTGAGCAGTTCGCGGCCGAGTGATTCGCCGCCTGTGGGCACCGCTCCCCTTGCGCGTATACGCGGCTGGTCAGTGATTATCCATGCCACAGCGATGCCGCTGCCGGGCAGGGTGCAGGATCACGGTTGGCTGGAGGGTGGTGCGGATGCGGCAGTCGTCCCGGTTCGTTCGCGTGATGTCCGGTGCCCTGGTGACGGCACTCCTTGGCACGGGCGTGCAGGCACAGGTGGTGGATCCCACGGCCCAGCTGCTGTCGGAGATCATCCGCATCAACACCAGCAATCCGCCTGGCCGCACGCAGGAACTGGCTGACCTGCTGGCGCCGCGATTCCGGGCAGCCGGCTTCACGGTCGAGGTGATTCCGACCCCCGATTCG
Organism: Gemmatimonadaceae bacterium; assembly: GCA_031411975.1. Lineage (GTDB taxonomy): Bacteria > Gemmatimonadota > Gemmatimonadetes > Gemmatimonadales > Gemmatimonadaceae > JACMLX01. The sequence goes on along the minus strand of JANOCB010000076.1, from coordinate 33,845 downwards.
GCGAAGGTGCACTTCATCGCGCGCCTCAAGGGCGACGGCTCGCGCAAGCCGCTGTTGCTCGCCGCCCATGCCGACGTCGTCGGTGTGGAGCGCGAGAAGTGGTCGATGGACCCGTTCGCCGGCATCATCCGCGACGGACACGTGTACGGCCGCGGCGCGATCGACTTCAAGGGTGGGCTGGCCGTCTTCGCGATGGCCGCGCTGCGCCTCGGGGAGCGCAAGGTGCCGCTCTCGCGCGACGTGATCTTCATGGCCGAAGCCGACGAAGAAGGTGCGCCGATGAACACGTCGTGGCTGGCCAAGGATCACTGGCCATCCATGGACGCGGAGTTCGCGCTCAACGAAGGCGGGTGGGTCATCAAGAACGACGATGGCCGCGTGCGCTACGTGAGCATCTCCACCGCCGACAAGTCGGTGCTCGGTATCACGCTCACGGCGAAGGGCACGTCGACGCACTCGTCGATGCCACTGCCCGACAATGCCATCGCCTCGCTCAGCGCCGCCGTCGCGAAGGTCGCGTCGTACGAGTCGCCGGTGCAGCTCACGGCCGAGTCGAAGCAGTTCTTCCGGACGCTCAGTGCGACGAGCACGGGTGATGAAAGCCGGATGTTCCGCCAGCTGGTGGACGGCTCGCCATCGGAAGTGCAGGCGGCCGACACGGTCATCTCACGCGACCCGCTGCTGCACGCCATCATGCGCAACACCATCGCCCCCGTGCTGATCAGCGGCGGGTTCCGCAGCAACGTCATTCCGGGCAGTGCCGAAGCCACGCTCAACCTGCGCGTGATTCCCGGCACCACGCCCGAGTCGATGGTGGCGCTGATCACGCGTCTGATCAACGATCCGCGGGTGACGGTGAAGAGTGTGGGGGGATCAGGGCCGGCCGGCGCGCCGTCATCGGTGGAGACGGAGCTGTACCAGGCACTGGCGCGCGAGTCGAAGGCGCAGTGGCCCACGGCGGAGGTCACGCCGTATCTCTTCCAGGCCGGCACCGATGCCTATGCGTGGCGGTCACGCGGCATTCCGGTGTACGGTATCTACCCGTACCCGATCACCAACGACGAGCTGCGTCGCATGCATGGCAACGACGAGCGCGTGAGCGTCGAAGGGTTGCAGCAGGGGACGGACATGATCTATCGCACGCTGGTGAGCGTGGCGGGGAAGGGTGGGCGTCGTGCGCCGGCCACACGGAAGGCGGGCGCGAAGTAGACCTGGCGTCAGCGCTCTAAGATCGCGAATCCGGCGCGCGCGAGCAGTGCTCTCGCGTCGGCCGCGATGGCCGGTGTGCCGAACCCCATCAGCACCGTGCCGCTCTCGCCTTCGCGCACCTTGAGGATCTCGAGGTCCTGCACGTTGATGCCGGCGCCAGCGAGTGGTGTGAAGAGCGCCAGCAGCTGACCGGGGCGATCGTCGAGTCGCACTACGAACTCGCTCAGGTCGTGCAGAATCCCCTTGCGCGGCATGTGAAACTGCTGCCGGAAGCTGCGGCCGCGGCTGAAGGTCTGCTGCAACGCATCGGTGTTCATCGACTCGGCACCATCGCGCAGCGACGCGGCCAGCGCGCCGAGTTGCCCGCTCAGCTCGCGCAGCCCCTCGGCGATCGGTGTGCGATTGGTGGCGACGATGTCGGCCCACACGTCGAATGGTGACAGGGCGAGGCGGGTCATGTCGCGAAACCCGCCCGCGGCGAGTGTCAGTGCAGTGGCTGCGAGCTGTTCGTCACTGCCAGCCCAGCCCGCGAGTGCCGACGACACCAGTTGCGGCACGTGACTGATGCGTGCCACGGCAGCGTCGTGTGTGGCGGGATCGATCACGGCGCAGCGTGCGCCGACCGCGTGCACCAGTGTCCGCAGTGTGGTGAGCCGCGAGGCAGCGAGATCGTCGGGCGGGCAGAGCACCCAGAGGGCCGACTGGTAGAGCAGCGGGTCCGCCGCCTCGACGCCCGACTTCTCCGAGCCAGCCATCGGGTGCCCGCCCACGAAGCGGGGGGCGTTCGGCGCATCATCGGAGAAGGCCGCGAAGGCATGGGCGCAGATCTCGCGCTTCGTCGAGCCGACGTCGCTCACGATTGCACCGGGGGCGAGGTGATGGCGCGCGGCGGCGATCGTGTCGACCTGTGCGCGGATCGTGAGCAGTGGCGTGCACAGCAGCACCAGATCGGCGCCGGCGCAGGCCTCGCCGAGTCGTGCATGCTCGACGAGGGCGTCGCACCACTGCCGTGACCGCAGCGTGTCGAGTGTCGGCGCCGAGCTGACGGCCGTCAGGTGCAGCGGTGCGTCGCTGGCGCTGCGTCGTCGCGGCTGGAGTGCGGCGAGGAGTGATCCGCCGAGGAGGCCGGCGCCGACGATCACGACGCGGGTGGGGATGTGATCTGGTGGGGCGGCGGCAGGAGAGGAGTCGGGCATGGAACGCAAGGAACTGCCCGACCACGCGTGCGGGAAGAGGGCGCTGCTGACGCTCACGGACTGATAGCCGGAGAGATCAGGAAGCAGTCGAGCCTGTTGCCGTGCGGCGACGACCTCGTGCGTGTCAGCGTCGTGGATGGGACCGCTGCAGGATGGTGTGGGCACTTTCTTGCGAGCCATGGTGTTTGGTCAGTGCAGCGTACGGCTCCCCGTTCCTGCACCGTCGCGCGCGCAGTCACACTCATACAGGGATCCATCATGATGCATCGCACCATTGCTGCCGTTACGCTTGTCGCACTTGCCGCCTGCTCGTCCGAGAAGAAGGACGACGCAGCTGCCATGGATTCGGCTGCTCCGGCCGCCACGGCCATGGAGACGCCGGCCGCTCCGGCCGCTGGCCCGAAGGACATCGTCGAGACGGCTGTCGCCGCCGGCACGTTCAACACGCTGGCCAAGGCCCTGACGGCCGCCGGCCTCGTCGAGACGCTGAAGGGCGCTGGTCCGTTCACGGTTCTGGCTCCGACGGATGAAGCCTTCGCGAAGATCCCGGCCAAGGATCTCGAGGCGCTGCTGGCCGACAAGGCCGCGCTGACCAAGGTGCTGACCTACCACGTGATCGCTGGCAACGTGCCGTCGTCGCAGGTGTCGACGATGACCGAAGCCGCGACGGTCGAGGGTGGCAAGGTTTCGATCAAGGTCGTGGACGGCAAGGTCGTGATCAACGGCAACAGCACGGTCACCGCTGCCGATGTGGCCGCGTCGAATGGCGTGATCCACGTCATCGACACCGTCCTGATGCCGCCCAAGAAGTGATGCGGACCTGACCGGTATCCTGGTGCCGGTCGCAGCGGCCCGTCGTTGCCCGAGAGGGTGGCGGCGGGTCGTTTGTCGTCCGGGCGCCCGGCCGCTTGTCGCGGTCGGCCGGGGTGGGTAGCCTTCTGGGATCGCGGGAGTAGCTCAGTTGGTAGAGCGCTAGCCTTCCAAGCTTGATGTCGCGGGTTCGAGTCCCGTCTCCCGCTCTTGGACTTAGCTCGTGGTGGTGGTGGCAGGATCGTAGGCTAGGTCAGCATTAGGTCAGTACCAGCGACGGCGGTGCCTCTTCGGTGCTGCCGTCGTTCCTGTATCCCGAACCGCGCCGGCTGGCGCCAGGCCGGTGCCGCATGACGATCACCGCAATCGGAGCGCCTGAGCCCGAGCCGGGCCCGTCGGGTGGCAGCACGGCCGAACTGCGCGCCGTGCTCGAGCGACTCGCGAGCGCGAAGGCGGCGCCATCGATCCCGCCGGTGCCCGGTGGGGAGCTGGCGGCGGCTGTCGCCCTGGTGCGCGAGCTGACGGCCCGCGCGGTCGGGGCGGCCGTGCTGCGGGCGCCTGGTGAAGCGCACGACACGATGGCGGCACACGAGACGCTGCGACGGCGCCAGGACGAGCTGATTGTTGCGGTGCAGGCGTACGCGGCCGAGCTGCAGCGGGTGGTGCGGCGGGGGCTCAAGTGAGCGGGACGCCACTCTGCCACCCGAGGCGTGACGCCACATGATCACGGCCCTCTTGCTGGTGCTCATCGGTCTTGCTGTGTGGATCGGCCGAGCGGCGCACGGGATCCTGAGACACCTCGACGCTGCTGAGGTGCGTCGCGTGCGCGGCGCGCACGCCGAAGCTGTCGAGCGAGAGCGAGCGGCGGACGACGCTGCCGGCGCCATTCCGAGCCAGCTGGATCCTTGGCGCCCGCTCCCGCGTCGTGCGTCGTGGACTCGCTCGCCTGATGAAGCCGACGAACAGCACGTGAAAAGACATGCGCCTTAATTTTCGCGCTGAGCGTATCGTCGCGCACCTCACGGCGGTCGACGTGGCACAGCCTGCAGTCGTCACACCGCTTGCGCTCGATGGTCGGGCGCACCTCGTCTTCGAGGACGACTACTACCCGACCAATCACGACGTGAGCGCGTTCGCCACGATGGTGGCGCTCCCGACATCGGTCTCGTTCGTGAGTTACTCGCAGTGGCCGGAGTGGTGTCGCGAGTACCGGGAGCTCCTCGAACTCAGCGACCGCTGGACCGCGGAACGGATCGCACGGGTCTTGGAGTTTCTTCACGGTGCTGGCGAGCGCGATCGTCCGGGTGCCGTGGTGGGCTACTGGCCGTCCGACCGCGAGCACACGCCGCGCGCGCGTGCGCAGGCTGACACCGTCGACATTTCGATCCGGCTCCGTGACGCCGAGTATGTCGCGCTACAGCACTGGCTACATGACGCTCTCCGGCATGGACTGCCACTACCGCACGTCTCGCTGATCGGGATGCACTTCGGCCGCGCTGACGGCAACTGGCCAACGTGGGCCGAGTTCACAGCGGGCGACGCGCGGGTGCCGACGAGCTATGCGAACATCGACCTCACGCCGGCGCCCCACGACGCGCGGCGCTGACCGCACACGCTATGGATCCATTCACACTGTTTCAGCCACCGCCGACACCACCCGCCGGTGTGGCCTCGTGGGTCGATCTGCAGATGCTTGACGCGGCGCGCGCGCAGGCGCGTGCAGCATGGGCTGGCGCCGTGGTTCAGGCGGTCGCGCTTGTGGCTGCTGCCGTCGCAGCGGTGTACGCGAAAGGGGCGTATGAGGCGACGAGTCGGCAGGCTGAGATCGCGCGTGACCAGTATGATCAGGCGCGCCGAAGCGACGCCGCGCAGATGGTGCATGAGCTGCTCGAGTGGCTGACGTTTCAGCCCGGCGGCAGACTCGCGGATCACGGATGGCGGATGCAGTTGGCGCATCTCGAGGCGGCCGAGCTCTCCACTGAACTGTCGAACAATCTTCGCCAGCACGCACCAGGGCAGCAGGCCGGCGAGGCGCAGGTCATCGCGCGCCGGCTCGGAGGCGGATACCTCGATCGATACTCCGCCGTCATCCGCGCACACGAGATCCTGTATCTTGCGCGCGTCGAGTGGGGACGGACGACCGGCGGGCAGTATGTCGACCCGCAAGGCGCTTTCCGGGCGACGGTGAACGCCAGTCCCGCCGCGAGTGAACTCAAGGCATCGACACAGCGGTTTCTCAGTGCGCTCGACGACTTCGAGCACTCGATTGGACGGCATTGATCTGCCAGCCTGATCACTCCCTGATCACGCGGACCACCACTTCCGTCGGCGCCGGGCCATCGGGCGTGGTCATGCCGAGCTGTTCGCGGAGCTGCTTGAGGGCCTCGAGCTTCGGCCAGAATCGGAGCTCCGTCACCGTCACCTCGTTCCCCTCACGATCGAGCCCGGCGCGCACCTTGATCGACGAGACGGCGCGGCGCGTGGGCGCGCTCCACTCGGCCAGGGGACGCAGCTGCAGGCCGCCCGTCGGCGCCGACTGGAATACCTCGCCGATGTCCGAGAAGGCGACCGCCTCGAGCTCACGCACGACCCGCGGGGCATCGGTCGTGGTCACCGCGCGGGCCGCCTCGACGATCGCCGCACGCGCCGCGGTGATCAGCTGCTTCACCCTGGGCAGGGCCTCGAGTTCGGCGCCGAACTTCGCGGCGCGCGTCGCGGCATAGCCGGCAGCGATCGCCGACTCGCGCTGTGTCATCCCGGCCGCGCGGGCTTCGGCGAAGAGCTGTTCTCTGTGCCGACGCGCGCGTGCTGTGCCATCCCGCGTACTGGCGGGGGTGCCACGGGCCGCGCTCACGGGCGCCCTGCCGTGCCACCGGCGACATTCCCAGCGGCGAGGCCTGTGCCAAGTGCACGACGCGAGCTCGTGACGGCACCGCGGCGCGTCTGCTCGCGCAGTTGCTGCAGGTAGCGGAGCAGGGCGGCGGTATCGTCGGGGCCGAGCGCCGCACGGCGAGCGATGCCTTCGGCGATGGTCACGCTCTGGCCTTGCACCGCACGACGGGCGGTGGCTTGCCCGAGCTGCAGGGCGGCGGCGGCGGGGCTGCTGATCGCACGACCGAGCAGCGTGGCGAGCCCGGAGAGCCCGCCCGCTTCGCCCGCGTCGACGAGCTTCTCGGCGGTGTTGGATCCCCCGCGGAGAAAATCGGCGCTACCGCGCATCGTGGCCTCATCGCCCATGCGCGCCTCGAACTGCGCGAACGTGGGGTCATCCGGGAAGATGGCACGCAGCTTGGCGCGCATCGCCGGAGTCCCGAACAGCTTCTTCACGCGGTCGCCCGTGTCGGCCAGATTCTGCTCGCTGCGACGCATCGCCGCGATGGCGCCGAGCCGGTACGCTTCCCGCTCCCCCTCGGTCATCTGGTCCACGGCGTAGCGCACGTCATCGGCGGAGGCCTGCAGGAAGGGCGGCAGCTTCCGATCGGCGCTCAGGCGCTTCGCGGCACCATCGACCGCGGCGGTGTACGCGTCGCGCAATTCAGCCTCGCCGGCGAACGCCTGGCGGGCCTCGCCGTAGGCCGGCACGAGGTCATCGTACACCCCGAGCACGTCGCGCAGCTGCTTCCGCAGGTTGCTCGCAGCATCCGACGCCAAGCCAGCCCCGCCGTTCCCCTTCTCGATCACCGCCTGCACGCCGCGCTTGATGTAGTCGAGGGTGCGCACGTCCGGGATCGTGGATAGCGTGACCGTGCCGTCGGTATTCGTGGTGAAGATGTCCGCGATCGGATCATCCATGTCGTCGGCCAGCTCCTGGGCGGCCGCGAAGGCCTGGCGAAACTTCGGCTTGGTCAGCACGCGGCGGAGCACGTCGACCTGCGCCGCGTTCTCGGACTTCACCTCGAGGCCAGCAGCGCGCGCCGCTGGATACAGGCGATCGGCCTGCGCCTTCTGGCGCGTGATCATTGCCTCGAGCTCCTGCGGGATCCCGCGCTGTGTGCCGGTGATGTCGTCCAGCGCATCGACGAACCGATCCGAGGCGCCAGCGGTGCGGTGCTCGAGCATCTCGTCGAGGACTTCGCCACCGGTGCCGGTGCGTGCACCGCGGGCGAGGCGCTGCATGCGCTTGCCGCCGACGTCGACCAGGGCGACCGGCGCGTTGCGGGCGATGGCCTGTTCGGCGCGCGCCGTCACGTCGTCGAGCGTCTGCCCGTTCGCGGTGAGGGCCTCCACGATCTTCGTGTCGGCACGATCGGCGGAGGTGGCGCCAGAGGCCCGCGTCGCGATACGGGCGATGCGATCCCGCACGCTCGTCGGGGGACCCTGATCAGCGAACGGGGTGACGGCGCCAGGCGCCCGCGCACCCAGCGCGTCGCGCAGGTGTCGAATACCCTGCGTCGCTGCTGGAATCAGCCCGCCCAGCAAGGCGCCGGCACCGGCGCCTTTCGCTGTACTGGCGAGCTGCTCGCGCGCGTCGCCTTCGGCGGTCCCGTAGCCGGCCACGGCGCCACCGGCCGCACCACTCGCGATGCCGGTGCCGATGCGTCGTGCGATCGTGCTGCTGAGCCGTGCGGCAGTCGAGCCAAGCGTCTTGGCGCCCACGCGCGCGAGTCCGCCGCCGGTAAGCGCACCCCCGACGAGTTCAGCGCCGACACTCAGCACCGGGTGCTCGTCGCGGACACGCTGCAACCGCGCGCGCTCTTCGGCCACACGACCCGCGTAGATATCGCTGACGGATCGATCGTCGCCATCCCACTTGTCCTTGAGCGTGCTGAGCCCGGCGAGGCCTTCATCGGCGAAGCCGAAGGTGAGGCCCTGTCCGAGCGGCAGTGCGAGGGTGGGATCGGACGTCTTGGCGTTGCGGACGCGCGGGCCGTCGAACTCGCGGACCACCTGGCGGGTGGCGTCATCGGGACGCATACCGCCGGCGACGAGTGCATCCCAGCGATCGGCGCGCGGATTCGGCAGCGTGTCGGCGTACTCGGTGAACGTGCGGGGCGCGGTCATCGGCGGAAGGGGTTTGGGGTGCCGGTGGGAGACGACGGCGACGCAGTCGCGCCGAGCCGTTGGGCAGGCATCTCGCGGAAGCCGAGTTCTGGCGAGTAGGCTTCGCGTCGGCCGTCAGTCTCGTCGAGGATGTACGCGCGCATTTTCCGAAGCTTCGTCAGCGCGCTCGCCTCGTCATCAATGACACGATTCGGGATGTAGTCGGCGAGGCGCTTTTCTTCGCTCGCGGTGACGGCCTGTCCACTGCGATTCTTGAACGTGATCGACGAGATATTCGCGAGCGCGCTTCGGAACTCCTGCCCGGCCTGCCCGGTGAACATGGTGGGCTTGAACCCATCGACCGGACCGATCGCGTCGCGGGCCCCGCGCGTGTCGCGTGACGCGCCCGTGTCGTCAACCGCCGTGCCCGAGAGCATCGCGATCGCGTCGTCGATCTGTCGAATCGCGGCCTCGTTCGTGACGATGTCCTCGACGACCTTCGGCGGGATGGGGCGCCCCGGCGTCGGCTCAGCCTTCATCGAGGCGAGCTCGCGGCGGCCGCGCAGCTCCTCCCGCACGACGCGCAGCTGTCCATCGACCGTGATGTTGTTCTCGGCCCGCTTCGCGGCGAGATACTGCGGGGTTCCTGGACGCGCGGCGGGGTCATAGTCACGCGGATTGATGCCCGCCGCGGCCGCCGCACCGACCGCCGACTGATCACCGTTGTGCAGACGCGTCACGAGACGCTCGATCGTCTGCCGGTGCGTGTCCGCCAGCACACGCGCCTGTGTCTCCGGCGTCTTCGCGTCGTCGCGGTAGTGGCCGTCGTCCAGCTGCCGGTAGCGGTTCGGATTCTGGATGAACGACCGGCCGACTCCGCCGATGCCAGAGAAGTCGACCGGCTCGGTGATGTTGGCGGGCGCCTTCCCCGCGAACACGCCTTCCTTCTCCAGCGCGATGCGCTCACGCAGCTGGGCGAGACTGTCGAGGATCGCCTGGCGCCCGTCGCCGACGCGCTCCCGCTCCAGCTGGTGATTCCACTGCGTGGTGCGGAAGTCGCGTTCGCTCGCGCGCTCCTCCTCGAGGCGGCGCTGCTCGCGCGCCTGTTGGCTGTCTTGGCGCCCGGTGCGCAGACCCGCGAAGATCTCGCGAATGACGTCGCCGGCTGCCTGCTGCTTCGAGTAGAACGCGCCACGATAGGCGGGTGTCTCGTACATGCGTCCTCCATCAGGACCGCGAAAGTGTCGGGTGTGTGAGGGATCGTACACGGCTCCGCCGCTGTGCCGCTATTCCATGCGGTGCGGCATGCCGGGGGGCGCCGTGGCACAGTGCTCGAAGGCGTGCTGTGCCAGCGCGAACCACGATGACACTACGCCTCGTCGCGTCGACGGTGGGCGTGTGTGACGAACTCCACGGCGGCGAGCAGATCCTCACCCAGCCGTTTGGCCTCGGCGACCTTGATCACAGCAATGAGCGGCTCTGCGTGATTGGTGCCGATGACGACGTGCACACTCGCGGGCGAGACATGCACGGACTGCACGAACATGAGCAGCTCCTGGCCGGGTGGCGGATCCTTGTCCGGGTCCGGGAACTGCATCGAGTTACCGTCGATCGCCATCATGCGGTGCCCACGTCAGCGGGAGGGGGCATCGTTGTCGCGACGGCGGCGGCGAGGCGTGCAACCAGGCGGAGGGCTTCCGCCGGCGTGAGCACAATGGTGACCGTCTCGCCGTCGACCCGCGGGACGTCGACGTGGATGGTGGTCCGCGGCAGGGTGGTCGACGCGGTGCGAGGAAGCAGGGCCTCCATCTTCTCGCGGAATTCGGCATCGGTCAGTGGGCGCCGCTGGGTCATGCGGCATCCTCCAAGGCCTCGAGCGTCAACGCTTCGGCTTCGACCGATTGCCAGTAGCCGTCGTCGTCGGGTGAGGCGCCGTCGGAAGCACTGAGGCCAGGCGGCGGCGCCACTGGCCCGACGTCGTACCTCTTCCCGCGCGCAGGTACGGGTGTCGAAGTTCGGGAAGAGGTAGCCGGCGCCTCTTTCCGGACCTCTTCCCTTATCCTCTCCCCTGCGCCTCCCGCCGCCTCCGGACCTCTTCCCGTGTAGAGCGACATCGACGTCTTCGAGATCAGATGCCTCTTCCCGCCTTCACCGGCGTAGGCGACCTCTTCGCGGTCGATCAGCGTGCGCACGACTTCGCCAACGCTCATGTCGCGCACCCCAAGTGCCTTCGCGATGGCGGCGGCACTGGTGCGGCCGGGCCCGGGTTCGGTGTGGCTCAGCGCCCATCGTACGCGGTCGATCAGCGGGGCCGTGCCGGTACCGATGGCATACTGCCCGTCCCGGTAGCTGAGCTGGGTGCGGAGCTCGCCACCCCACCGCGTTACCCCCTCGAGGATCCGTCGACCGTCCTCGCCGTCGGCGTCGTTCGTGGCGTCGTCCGGCGACTCACCGGGGCGGAGCATCCGGGCGGCCGGCCGGCGCAGCACAAGCGTCGCGTCCACCACGGCAGCCCACTGCACCGACCCGCTCGCCCTGGCGCTGTGGTGCGGGGCGTGGAAGAGCAGCAGGGCGCCGCAATGATCACGAGCCTGCACCGCGCTCACGAGCGCCTTGATGAACGGGGCGACCGACTCGGCGTCGTTGACCTTGATGCCGTTGTCTGCAGCGCACTGCGAGAGCGTGTCGAGGACGACGAGCGCCGGGTCTTCTTCCTCGAGTAGCGCCGCAAAACTGTCCGGCGTGAGGATTTCGCCGTCACGGCCGACGATGCGGAATGCGTCTTCGTCCGGATGCAACGTGGGCAGGCGCTGCGCCAGGCGTCGGAGAGGTTCGTCAATGGCGAACCACAGCACGCGGCCGGGGCCCATCGGTGTGCCATCCAAGGCAGGACGGCCGGCGGAGAAGTCGGCCGCCAGCTGACTCGCGAACGTCGACTTCCCGGCCTTCGGTGCACCAGACAGCAGCGTGACCGCACCGGCTTCGACGAGCCCAGGAATGATGAAGGTGGGTGGCTGGGTGATGCGCGGGTCGCTCAGAATGTCGCCGAGTGATCGGACCACGGGCAACGAGCGTTTCGGTCGTGTGTCCGTTCGCGTTGCGAGCGCGCGCGCCAAGGCGCTGCCCCGTTGGTATGGCGCCTCGAGGTCGCATCCCGTTGGGCACTGCAGCGGATCCGCCGTCGGCACCGCGGCGTTGCAGATGCGACAGAGCCCGCCGTTGTCTCGCAGCCAGGACCCGAGCCATTCCGCGCGCGTCGGCTTCGCGCGGACGGCCGTCATCGCGGCCTCGCCAGTGCTCGTGCCGCCACGGCCACGGCGCGATCAAGCGCCTCAAGATCGGCGGGCGCATCGTCGGCGTGTGACCAGTCGGTGATGATGCGACGCACGGTGACCTGCCCAGGCGCCGCGGCCGGGTGTCGACTTGGCGCCGCGGGTAGATTCGACGGTGTCATGTGTGGCTCGGTTGTGTGGGCGGCCCCTGCTTCGCCGGCGGGGGCCGCGTGCGTATGTGGCATCGTCGTGATCACGCGGCGGCAGGTGCACACTCGGGCGCCGGCTGCTGCGCATCGGCCCACGCGAGCAGCTCGTCGCGGCGGTAGCGCACGGTCCGACCGAACTGGCGGAACGGCGGGCCCTGTCGCTTCATGCGCCAGTCGCGCAGCGTCTTCTCGGAGAGCCCGAGGGTGCGTGCAGCGTCGTGCGAGTCGAGGAACACCGGTTCGGCATCGTTCGTGGGGTCGTGCGCAGGGTGATGCAGGGTGGGCATGTCTTCTCCTCTCAGGGAGTGGCCGGCCGCGTGATCGGCGCCGAGTGCGCCGCAGTGGGATCGCGGACCGTGCCCGAGCTCTACCGCGGCACCCCGGTCCGGCGATATGCCACCCGGTCCGGGGTTGCCCGACCTCACACCGCGGCTACCACGGCGCCCTCCGGTGTTCGTCGATCAGATGTCGACTGAGACGCACGGCATACTCGACGTCCACCGGCGGTAGGACCGTGCGCATCGCCTGCACGCGCGCCCAGTCCGGCGCCCACGGCACACTGCCCAGAACCAGCCAATCCCCGCCTGTGTGGCGGAGGCGCTGCGCGACCCGGTGTGAGGGCCAGAGCGCGAGCACATCACCCGGCGCGGCCACGATCGGCCACACGACGTGCTCCGATGCCACCAACAGCACCGATTCGCGCTTCGCGAGCTGTGCGGTCGTGCTCTCGTCGACCGAATTCGGCAGGTCCGCGGTGCGGATCACGGAGAGCGTCGGCCGCGTGCGCTGCGAACGACGCGCGGGGGCGGTAGGCTTGCTCATCGGGCCGGCACCAGCATCACGCGCAACCCGTGCAGGTCACTCGCGATCGCCTCACCGTCGACCACGCCAGTCTCGGCGCCGTCTCGGAGCGCGATGCGGAGCAGCTCGCGCTCATACGTGGCCCACTCCCACGGACGCGCCGGACGGATCTGCACCCAGCTGCAGTAGTTCATCACCACCATGAGCGGCGCGCTCATCGACCGCGGTCCGTTGGCGCGGTTCCCCCGCGCAGTAGTGCGACTTCGGGCGTCGACGGCAGCGCGGCCGCCAACGCATTGAGCGCGGCAAGCATACGGCGGAACTCAGGGACCGTGAGGTTTCCGATCCGTCCGAAACTGATCGTGTCTTCCTCGAAGAGATCCTTTTTGCCGGCGGACTTCTCCACCGTCGACATGCGGGCGCTGAGGCGAACGGCGACACCATCCTCCGGGTCGTCAGACACAGACTCCATCTCGCGAACGACGGTCCCAGTCCAGGTGAGCCATCGCGTATCGCCTTCACGGGTTGGCGACTCGCTCAGCGTGTCCGAGAGGGTGGTCGTTGTGCTGACTGTGACCTCGACGTCATTGCGCTCGATGTCCGGGCTGTCCGCCTCCCGTGGCGCCAGCGACACCCACGGGACGGAGAGTGTCGAAGCAGCCGCATCCGTGAGCGGGTGCCGTCGGCTGGCGCTCGCTGACGCGTGAGAGGCGGGCCGGGTGGCGCGCGTCGTCTTCTGTGCCGTAGACTTCATGTCACACCTTGCCCTCGCGGGCGGGTTCGCCGGTCCGTATCCCTTCTTCCGCCAAGTCGAAAGGGATGCGGGCCGGTCTTCTTTCCGGGAACCGCCCGGCCGGGATGGGCTCAGCCCACGTGTCGTGCCTTACGCGGGCGCGTGATCGGTGTCGCCATCGGCGCCGACTGTGCCGCCGCTGCCGTGACAATGGCGCCCAGTTTCGTTGCCGCGCTCTTCGCGCCGCGGTCGTCCATCTTCGCATAGCGTTCGGTCGCGCGCGCGCTGGCGTGGCCGATCGCCTTCCCGACTTCGGGCAGCGTGGCGCCGGCCTGCAGCATCAGCGAGGCCGCGGTGTGTCGAATGTCGTGCACGCGCACATGCTCGAGCCCCGCGGCGTGACACACGGCCGCCCAGAGCCGCGCAACGTCGCTGAGCGGCTTCCGTGGATCCCGAACCGACGGGAACACCCAGGGCGACCCGACGATCCGCGGCTGCGCCTTCAGCACGGCGATTGCCTCCGGGGACAACGGCCGCACGCTGGCGCCGGTCTTCGTATCGTCGAGCTGCAGCAAGCCCTGGGCAAGGTCGATCTCGCGCCAGCGGAGGCGTAGCACCTCCTGCTTGCGCGCGCCGGTGAGGATCAGTAGGCGCAGCGCGGCGACCGCCGTCGGGTTCGCGCGCACCGGCCGGTCGGCCGATTTCGGGCGATGCTTTGCCTTCGCGGCGTCGCCGATGCGCCGGCCCTTGTTGCGCCGCTCGTGCGACCGCTGGCGCACCGGTGCCGGTGGAATCCCGTCGCGTTCCGCGCGATCGAGCGCGCGCAGTGCGGCCGCCAGTTCGTCGTCACGCAGGTAACGCTCTGCGGCCTCTTCGGGGTACGGCGCCACATCGGCGGCGGGGTTCGTGCCGCGCGGGATCAGGTGCTGCTTCTCGGCATACCGGTACAGGGTCGACAGCAGACGTCGCACCTGATTCGCGGCCGTCTTCGTGTCGATCATGCGGCGGTGCAGGGCGGCGACGTCGGCGACGGTCACGGCGTCGGCGCGCAGGGCGCCCAGCGGTTCCGTGATGTGCACTCGGTGCAGGGTGCGGTACAGGGCGGCCGTGCTGGCCCGAATCCGGCCCTCGGCGTGCGTAAGGTACAGCTTCGTCAGCCCATCGACCGTCAGGGCCGCGGCGGCCTCGCGCTGCGCCAGCACGGTCGCCTCGCGCTTCGCGTCCCGGGTAGTCAGCGGGTCCACATCGCCCGCGACGTCGCCGGCGTGCTTCCGCGCCTGGGCACGGGCCTGCTTCACGCTCAGATCCGGGAAGGCGCCGAGGCGGATCCGCCGGGCCTTCCGGAGCGTGCGCGACCAGTACCGGAGGTAGAAGACCCGGGAGCCCGCCGGCGAGAGGCGCACGTACAGCCCGTCCTGCTCGGTGTCGAACACGTCGACCACGTAGACGCCGAGGCGGCTGGCAGGTTCGCCAGGCGGCAGCATCGGCACCGGGAGTCCGGCCACCACGGCATCGGTCAAACGCTTGCGCTCGGTTGGCATCGCTCCCCCGTCGAGTCTGGCCTAGGTCAGCATTAGGTCAGGGCAAGATGGGGCTAGGTCAGTCAAAAAGCAACAACGGCGGGCGAGCGTCACCGAAAGAACGCATACCCCGTAAGCAATCCGAGGCAACGTCGGACAACGGCGGACTCTCCTCCTCAAGCCTTCCAAGCTTGATGTCGCGGGTTCGAGTCCCGTCTCCCGCTCTTGTTGTGGCACAATGACTTGCAACGAAAAGCCCGGCCAGTACTGGTCGGGCTTTTCCGTTGCAAGGTTAGGATTAGGTGCAGCCGCAGAAGGAGCACGGTGCCTGTCGACTCCTTCGCCGGTATCCAGCATCAGCCGACCGCCCGCCGATCACGCCAACGCGCAATCCGTCAGAGGGAAATCCTCGCCCACGCACAACAGCGGCATCTGCGCCACCGTCGCCATCGCGTAGGACAGGCAGTCCCCGAAGTTGATGGCTGCGGGATGCCGCCCTTTGCCGAATCGGAGCCACGCCTCCATCGCGATGCCAAAGTGTGCCTCGGTGACGTCGATCACCGCGATGCCGCTCTCCTGCAGCAGCCGCGCCAGCAGGCCGCGTGCGTCCATGTGCAGACGCGCGGACAGCACGATGCCGCATTCGAGCAGGGTGGCGGCTCCGATCGCGACTGACGTTGCGGCGCGCATACGCGCGAGGAGTCGATCGGCGTCTGCTTCCTGCAGCACGATCGCCACCAGCGCCGAACTGTCGAGCATCATGCGCCGTCGGCACCGAAGCCCAGGATCTCCTCTTCCTCGGTCTTCGTCAGCCGAGTCCGGCGCACGGCCTCGGGAATGGTCGGCCAGATCTCACGCTCGAGGAGGCGGCGCAGCCGGTCGGCCGGGTGCGCGTCGCTGGCACTGCGCGCCAGGCGGTCGCGTCGCTCCTCCAGTGCGCGACGGATCGACTCGGTCTTGCTCTCGCCGGTCAAGCCGACGACCTCGTCGAGGAGGCGCTCCACGCGCGTGTTCTTGATGTTGACGGCCATCATAGGCTTCCGGTGAAGACTATGAAGAAAATATCCAGAAATACAGAAACATCAAGGTGATCGCATCGTGCGGTCAGCGCGGCGCGTTGCCCCGTTGCACCTCGGTGATCGTCCGAAGCAACACCGGCACCCCCACCGAAATCGCCAGCCGCGTGGCCACGAAGTTCCGTGCCTTCGCCCCCGACGACCGCCCTTCCGGCCGCCAGGCCAGCGACGCCAGCGTGCCGCCCACGATCCCGACCATCAGCGGCAGGTTCACCCGCCCGCGACCGTCCGCGGTGTGCGCACCGAATACCCGGACCGCGGCACACGGCGCAAGCCGCAGCCAGTCGATGGCACAGGGCCGCCCGTCGGCCTCCCAGCCGGTCAGACGTAGCGTCGCCGCCCGCAGTGATTCCTCGACGATCACGAAACCGGCCTGATCGCCGAGGCGACGCGCGAAGCCACCGGCCGTGCGCGGCCACGCCGTCGGCGACTGGATGATCTGACCGCCCACCGCCGCCATCACGGCGCCGCCGGCCAGCATCGGGACCGACAGGTGCCCCGCCTCGACCGAGGCCGTTGTCCGCTGCATCGTCGTGGTCGAATCCGTGCGTGCCGTGTCGGCCTGTGCCCGCAGGCCGCCAGCGGACCCGAGCAGCGCGCCCACCACCAGGAGGATGGCGTGCTGCAGTCGCGGCATCACAGCACCCCCTTCGGCACGACTCGCCTGAACCATACCGCCACTCGCTTCCCCAGTCGCACCGTCCCGTCGGGATTGAAATCTGCCGTGGTTCGCCACGCGTTCTCGGGCTGCATGTCCACGGCCATCGCGCGCGAGAGATCTCCCGCGATCCGGGCATCCCGCACCACCACCAGGCACTCGGTGTTCAGGTTCGCGCTCCGCGGATCGAGATTGAACGTCCCGATCACGGCGACCTGCTCGTCGATCACCATCGACTTCGCATGCAGACCGAAGATCGGCGCATAGTCGAGTGTCGTCTGCAGGGCGCCGGTCATGACCTGTCGCCGCACGGCGGCATCGGGCTTGAACTCGTAGATCTCCACGCCGATGTCGAGCAGAGCGGCGCGCTCGCGCTGGTACCCGCTGAAGGCATCGAGATTGTCGGTGCTGGCGAGGCTGTTGGTCAGGATCCGGACCTTCACGCCGCGCGCCACTGCCTCGCGAAAGAGATCCTGACTCACCGCCGTCGTCACCAGATACGGTGACTGGATCGTGACGGATCGCTTTGCCTCGCGCACGAGCCGGATCAGCGCCTCGGTGCTCTTTCCGCTGCCCCCGATGCCGTCCGTGCCGGCATTCTTTCCCGGCTGATCGGTGACGAACGTGACGCTGTCGGACCAGACCAGTGCTCCCGATTCGCGGATGCGATCGAAGGTGGTGGGCACGGCGGCGATGCGCTCGCGCACCTGCGGCCAGAAGTTACGCGGGTCGCAGGCGTAATCGTGGAGGTAACGGTAGGCCACCGCCGTGTCCATGGGTGCCGCGTCGGCACGGACCAGTGAGGCTACCGGCACGCTGAGTGCACTCGCCCAGAACTCCTCGAACGAGCGCTGCACGTTGCCGGCGGCACCACCCAGCAGCATCACGTCGCGATCGCGGAAGTTGTACTCGTGATCGTAGTCGAAGTATTCGTCGGCGATGTTGCGGCCGCCGGTGATCACGACCTGCCCGTCCACGATGAACGTCTTGTTGTGCATCCGCTGGTTGAACCCGCGGAAATCGGTGGCGAGGTTGAACAGCGTGGTGGGGAGCTTCTTCCCGATGTTGGTGGTCGGGTTGTAGAGCCGGATCTCGAGGTTGGGGTGCGCATCCAGCGCCAGCAGCGCCCGGCCGTCGGCTTCGAGCATGAAATCGTCCACCAGCAAGCGCACACGCACGCCACGATCCGCGGCGCGCAGCAGGTAGTCCACTGCGATCAATCCGACGTTGTCGCCGGTGAAGATGAAGTACTGCACGTCGATGGTCCGTTCGGCGGCGCTGGTCAGCCAGGCCCGCGCGACCATCGACACGTCGCCCTCTTCGAGTGTGACGACGCCCGTGCGTCGACGCAGCAGCGAGTCGAGCGGCGTGAGGTAGCCGGATAGTTCCGGCGTCGGAGCTTGCACCTGCGCGCAGAAGGCGGGATCGACCGCGAGCTGCGGCGTGGCAGGCACGGGTTCGGCCCCGCAACCAGCCAGCAGCATGGCGGCAGCAACGGTCGCGAGTCGAAACGAAGTGGCAGGCATGCGGTGCAATCGAACGGTGCGGTGGACGGAAGCGGCGGCGAAGACCGTTCAGCATGGCGACGAGCGCGCGGGGGAGTGGTCACCCTCTCCCCACGACCGGTCAAGGACGCTGACCCCATGATCGGTTCAAGGACTCTGACCCCATGATCGGTTCGACCCTATGATCGGTTCAAGGACTCTGACCCCATGATCGCTGACCCCATGATCTCCCAGCATGCTACACTACGGCATGACCACGCCATCCGCCCTGCGACGCGCCGCCCTGCTGCCCGCGGCCGCCATCGCCCTGCTGACCCCCGCCGTACACGCCCAGCGTCCCGCCGCACCCCCCACCTCGGCGCAGGCCGCTGTCCTCGCCGTCGTGGACTCCGCCATGGCCGCCATCAACAGCGGCGACATGATCGCGCTGTCGAACGTCATGACCGACAGCGGTCAGGTCTACGCCGCCCGGGACCGCAATGGCGTGCCGATGTTCACCATGCGGACGGCCGCCTCACAACGTGCGGCAGGAAAGCGCGCCCCGATCGTCGAGCGCGGGTTCGACGCCGAGGTGCGCATCGCCGGCACGATGGCGTCGGTCTGGCTGCCCTATGACCTCTGGATCGACGGGAAGTGGTCACACTGCGGCATCGACCAGTTCACGCTCGTGCAGGTGGGTGCCGCGTGGCGCATCGCGAACCTCACCTACTCGGTGGAGCAGCCGCCCGCCTGCAAACTGCACCCAGCCGGCACACCGCCGGGACACACGCCGCCGCCGCGACCCTGATCGCAGCGCGTAGGCCATGAACGCATGATGCGGCAGACACGCGAGCGTGTGCTGCCGCATCTGAGCTGTCATGCGGTGCGACGGGGCTACAGCAGCACCACGATGCCGACGCACATGGCGAGCATCACCACGGCGGGCACCGATTTACGTATCGGATCCTTCGCCTTTGCATGCATCAGCAGCGCACCGACCATCAACCCCGCCACCACGGTCGCCGCCAGCCGCGCCGGCATCGGCAACCACAGCGCCGCGAGCAGGATCACACCGGCGAGCACCTTCAGCGTGCCTACGACGTAGAATGCCGCTGCCGGCAGACCATAGGTATCGAACTCCTGTCGCAGTGTCTGCGCGGAGCCGCCACGGTATGCCGTCGACGATCGCGCACGGATCAGCCAGACGTTCAGCAGCCCCAGCGCCACCAGCACCTGGAGAATCCGGGCGAACGTATCCATCGTCATGGGTCATGCCTCCATTGGTGTGATCGAATGCCGGCCGATCACGGGGCGGTCGTCGGAAACCGCACATGACCCTAATCTACCCAATCGCAAACGTTCTGTCGGTCGTCGTGTTCCTGTCGTTCGGCATCTGGTGTCTGTTCGCCGGAGGGATGCGGGAGGACTTCGACCGGTTCGGGCTGAGCCGGTTCCGGATCGTCACGGGCCTGCTCGAGGTGCTGGGCGCACTCGGGCTCGTTGCCGGGCAGTTCGTGCCGGCACTGGCCGTGCTGAGCGGCAGTGGTCTCGCACTGTTGATGGTGCTCGGCTTGCTGACACGCCTGCGGCAGCGCGACTCGTTGCAGCAGATGCTGCCGGCAGCGGTGCTCATCGTGCTCAACGTCTACATCGCCTGGCATGCCGCGAGGACGATGGCGTGACGAAAGCGGCCCCGGCGCACTGCGCGCCGGGGCCGCTTTCGTTCACCGCGACTGGGTCACTTGCTCCAGGGCGGCGTCACGTTGTTGCTCCGCGCATAGGCGATCGCCTGCCCCAGATGTTCATGTAGGTGCGTCACCGTCAGGATCATCGCCTTCTGCCGGCTCCACTGCTGTCCGAAGAACGGGATCATCTGCGTGAGGTTCGCATCCGTCGTGGTACGCATTGCGCCATGCAGATGGTTGAACGAGGCCTCCAGTTCGGCCACGATCTGGTCCTTGGTGAGCGGCCGGGCCTCGTAGGCTCCCACCGTCTTCATATCGGTACCCGAAATGCCGCTGGCCGCCGGGGCCGGCGTGCCCATCGCGATCGGTATGAAATAGTTGTCGCTGGCGACGTGCTTGAACACCTCGCCCATCGTCCGCACACCGGGAGCAGGACGCCAGCCGTAGGCACTTTCGGGAATGGCCTTCGCCAGGTCGATCATCTTCTTCTGCACACTGCCCACGTCGGTGTGCATCTCGGCCATCAGGCCCTGGGCGTGGGCGGCCGCTGGCAGGAGCGAAAGGCTTCCGGTCGCGGCAACCACCAGTGGCAGGGCAAACGTGCGCAGCAATCGATTCATCGTCGGTGCACTCCTCGGATGTGAAACGCGCGGTGCCGGTGGTGGCCCCGCGCGATACTCAGGAACGTCAGCGCGGTGCCGGCTTCTGCGGCGTCGTCGGAGCCGTGCCAGCGGCCCGTTTCGCCGTGAACGCTTCCTGCATCTGGCCGGCGATGTCCACCGACCCCTTCATCTCGTCGCCCGCCAGCGTCGACGTCACTTCCATCGCGATCGGGCTGCCGTTGTAGCTGATCATGTAGCGAAACTTGACTGCCATGCCCTTGATCGTGCCTTCCAGCGGCACGTCGCCGGTGGCCCGCTTCACGGTGCCGGAGAGCGTCTCGCCCTGTTGCACGAACAGCACCTTGAACGGACGCGCACCACCCGGCGTGTTCATCGCTGCATCCCATTCACCTGCGACCGACTGCGCCGCTGCGGTGCTGAGCGAGACCACGCTCATCGCAACCGTCAGCATCAGCTTCTTCACCACGCGAAACACTCCGGAAAGATTTGATGGCGGGCCGCACGGTGCCGGCCCTTCGCACAGAACGCTACTGACGTACGCCCGGGCTGGACACCCGGTGTCCTACGGATCACTGCGGCGATCAGCCTGCAACCAGGACACCGCGGATGGCCGCGAGTTCGTCCACCGAGATCGTCCCGTCCCGGCGGCAGGAGGCGTGCAGGTGCGGGGAGACCGCCAGGAACTCGCGGGCGTTCACGGCACGGACGCCACCGCCCGGTACCACTTCCACCGGCGTCACCCCCAGCGATGCCGCCGCGCGGGCCGCGTTCGCGGTGTCCTCCCGCAGCACAGTCAGGCGCTCCGGGAGAGTCCGGACCGAGGCGTCCCAGCCCGGCACGGCCGCCGTCAGCACCCGTGTCATGCCGAGCGCCGTCAGGTCCGCCATGCCGCGGGCCCGGTCGGCCAGCAGGTCGAAGGTGCGGAGGAAGGCGACGATCATGCCGCAGTCCCGAGCCAGCGCCACCATTCGGCCACACGCCTCCATGTCCACGTGCCCGTCGGCCGTGAGCAGTCCGATGCCGACCGAGTGCGCGCCGGCTCGGGCGCTGGCCTCGATTTCGCGCAGGCTGTCGGCGAGGATCTGCGGTGTCGTCGTGAACGCCGCCACGTCGAGGTGCGCGCTGAGATTGGCACTGCGGGGCCGGATCATGCTGACGATCTGCGTGCGCGACGTGTCGACGCGGTCGCGAACCGCTCGGATCAGGTCCATCGGCGGCGTCCACCCCTCGCTCGACAGATCGTCGCAGAGCTCGAGACGGTCGGCGTAGGGCGCCGCGACGATCGCGGCGTCGAGGGAGTCGAGCGGGACTTCGAGGGTGCGGTACATGGGCGGGGCAGGGAGACGGGCGCCGGCCCGCGCGGCACGAATCGCTGCGGCGGGCCGATGCCGCGTGAGATCGCGCGGGAGCGAGGCAAGTTCGTCGCAGGGGCGCCCCACCTCAACGGTCGCCACACACGGTGCGCAAATCAGTGGGATGCTGTTCTATTCGGCAGCCTGTCCGCCGGTCCCCACCCACTCCCGACCGCACCATGCCTTCGCGCTCCAGTCTCGCCCTGCTGCTTCTCCTGACCGGCTGCGCCAGCGGTCGTGCCGCGCTGCCCACGCCCGATGCGGCCATGATCACGCGGGCCCGTGGCATCCACGAGCGCGTACTGACCATCGACACGCACGTCGACATCGCGCCGGCCAACTTCCGCGCCGACACGCTGAACTACGCGACACGGCTCCCCCGCACACAGGTGGACCTGGTCAAGATGGAAGAGGGTGGGCTCGATGCCGCCTTCCTCATCGTGTACGTGGGTCAGACGCCGGAGCTCGACAGCGCCGCCTTCGCCCGCGCCAATGCACAGGCGCTGGAGAAGTTCGCGGCGGTGCATCGCTTCGCCGAGCAGCTCGCCCCGCAGCGTGTGGGCCTGGCCACGACCGCCGCCGAGGCGCGCTCGATCTACGCCAGCGGCCGCAAGGTGGTGTTCATCGGCGTGGAGAATGGATTCCCGATCGGCGCCGACATCACCAACGTCCGCAAGTTCTACGAGATGGGCGGGCGCTACATGTCACTCGCGCACAATGGCCACAGCCAGCTGTCCGACTCCAACACCGGCGAGCGTGACGGTGTCTGGCGCTGGAACGGTCTCTCACCGCTCGGCCGGCAGGTGGTCGGCGAGATGAACCGGCTCGGCATGATGATCGACATCTCGCATCCGTCGAAGCAGAGCATGATGCAGACCGTCGAACTGTCGCGGGCACCGATCATCGCCAGTCACAGCGGGGTGCGCGCCATCTGCAATCACAGCCGCAACATGGACGACGAGCAGATCCGCGCCATGGGGAAGAACGGCGGCGTGATTCAGCTCGTGGCGTTCAACAGCTACGTCAAGTGTGACCCGAAGAAGGATGCCGAGCGCAATCAGATCCGCGCCGACGCCATCGCGGCACTGCGCAAGGAGTTCGGCATCACGGCCACGGCGCAGGCCGAGGCGCGCACCCAGATCGACGCGCTGCCAACGGACCGGAAGAACGCGTATCTCGCGAAGCAGGAAGAAATCGTCTCACGCCGCACGCTGGGCGATGCACCGGCCACCGTGTCGGACTTCGTCGATCACATCGACTACGTGGTGAAGCTGATTGGCCTCGATCATGTCGGCATCTCATCGGACTTCGACGGGGGTGGCGGTGTGGACGGGTGGCGCAGTGCGACCGAGACGTTCAACGTGACGCTCGAGATGGTGCGGCGCGGCTACAGCGAGGAGCAGATCGCGAAGATCTGGGGTGGCAACCTGCTGCGGGTGATGGAGCAGGTGGAACGTGTCGCCGCCAGTTCGTCGTCGACCATGAAGCAGTAGCACCGGATCCCCGACGTGATCCTCCACGCGCTGCACCACCGTCTCGCACTGTTCCTGCCGCTGCTGCTCGTGCCGGCGACCTTTGCGCCGTCGCCACCCCGCTTCACTGCGCTGCAGCCCGACCTGCTGGCGCTTGGCACCAGCTTCACCAACGCCGTTGCCGATTACGACGGCGACGGTGACCTCGACCTGTTCGTCGGTTTTGGTGGTGTGCCCAACCGGCTCTACCGCAACGACGGCGGGACACTCGTCGAAATCGGCGCGGCGGCGGGCGTGAATGCGGCCCGTGCGGTGCGTTCGGCGGCGTGGGCCGACTACGATGGTGACGGTGATCCCGACCTGCTGGTCGGCTTCGCTCCCAGAGCCGAGTCGGTGCTGGCGCTCTACCGCAATGATCGCGGAACGTTCACGAACGTCACCGCAGCGGCTGGTGTCGCCATCGCCACCGGTGGTGTGCGGCAGTTCAGCTTCGTGGACTTCGACGGCGACGACGATCTCGATCTGTCGGTCGCGTTCCGTGACCGCGGTAACGTGGTGTTCCGCAATGCGGCAGGCACCTTTACCGACGTCAGCGACAGCCTCGGGCTTGCCGACTCGCGCAAGAGTGTGGGTGCGCTGTGGGTGGATGCCGACGAGGATGGTGACCTGGATTACCTCGTCGCCAATCAGGACGGCGACGCCAATGCGTTGTTCCGCAACGACGGTGCACGGTTCACCGACATGGCCGAGGCGATGGGGGTGGCGTGGGGTGGGCGCGGGCCGAAGCTTGCCACCAATGGCACCGTGCGCCCCTGTGCCGCCGACGTGGACCGTGACGGGCACTTCGATCTGTTCTTCGCCAACTACGGCCCCAACGGCCTGCTGCTCAAGCGTGGCGCGTCATTCAGCGATGTGTCGGCCGCCTGGGGCATCGACGCGGATGCGCGGTACGATGCCTGCGCCTTCGCCGATGTCGATCACGACGGACTGCTCGACCTGTACGTGAACGGTACCGTCACGGGCGGCAGGAGTTATCCCGACTTCCTTTTCCGCAACACTGGCAGCCGGTACGACGACGTCACACCCGCAAACCTGAAGGCGCTGGAAGCTGATCACGGTGTCGTCTGGTTCGACATCGATCGCGATGGGGATCTCGATCTGGCACTCACGGGCGCGCAGGCGAGTGGCATGCACTTCGTGCTGCGGAACGATCTCGATTCTGCTGCGGCTCGTCGCGCCCTGTTCGTGAAGGTGGTGGATGCCAGGGGCCGCGCCACGCGTGCCGGCGCGGAGGTGCGCGTGTACACCGCCGGTACCCGCACGCTGCTTGGCACGCAGCTGATGGACACCGGTTCCGGCTACAACTCGCAGAACGACATGCCGGTGCATTTCGGACTGCCCGGCGTGCAACGTGTCGACGTGGAGGTCATCTGGCCGGCGCGCGGGCGCCGCCGGGTGGACCGGCTGCGCAACGTGCAGCCGGCGCGTTTCGCCGGCAAAGCGCTCGTCGTCCGCACGCGGTAGGCCGGTACCCGGCAGTGCTCAGCTGACTGCGCGGATGAGATGCCGGGCAGCCGCCCGTGCGTGTACATCCGGGTCCTTGAGCATCGCCCGAAGCAGCGGTACCGAGGCACCCAGTCGTGCCGAGGCCAACGCCTCGGCTGCGGCGATGCGGAACTCGGGCGGCCGCCACTTGCCATCGGCAGAGCAGAGCCGGATCAGCCGTTGCACGGCGTCTGGCGACGCCAGGGTTCCCAGCGCGTACAGAAACTCCACCTGCACATCCACCTCGTGTTCACGCTCCAGTGCCTGCAGCAGCTTCTCCACGTTCGACGTCGCGCCAGGATCGCCGAGGAACCCCCGCACGGCGCGGCGGCGGACTTCCGCGGCCGGGTCCTTGATGGCGTTCCGGACCGTGGCGCGCGATGTGGGCGTGTCGAGCTGCAGTAATGCCGTCACCACGGCGGCGCGGACCCGTTCATCATCGTGCGACATCGCATCGGTGAGTTCCGGCTCCGATGACCGCGACCCGAACGAGCCGAGCAGGCAGACGGCGTTGCGGATCACGTACCAATGCTCGTGTGCCAGCAGCTTGAGGAGCGAGTCACTGCCGCGTCGCAGTTCCACCAGCGCGTCGAAACAGGCGCGGCGCACGTCGAGTGAGTCGGAGGTGGAGAGCTGTTCGATGAGGATCTCGGCCCCAGCATCGCCGGAGCGCCTGAGCACCGCCATCGCCGAGCCGATGCGGTCGCCACAGGAGTGCAGGGACACCACCAGCAGTCGCAGTGCCGCCGGTGTGGCCACCGCATCGAACGTCTCGGACCACGGCACACGCAACGACGAGTTGGTGACTGCGGTCTCGACGGCCGTGATCGCGCCGAGCACACTCGCCAGTGCGGTTCCATCCTTCGCCTGCAGGGCTGCCGACGCCTCCTGCCGCAGTTCGGTCGTCCGCGCTGCCAGCCGATCCGGGGCTTCGAGTCCAACATCCTCGACATGGCGCGGCCCCTGCGTCGGTCCCGATGCGCGCGGAACGGGGAACGCCTGCACGGACCAGAGCGCGGCGTCGCGGATCTCCTCGAAGATCGTCGGCACGTCTGCGTCACCGGTACGCTTGCGAACCAGCAGCATCGCCAGCTTCAGCAGCTCGCGGGGTACGGCACCGGCTTCGAGATTGATCTGTGCCACGCCATGCAGGGTCATCGCCGCCGTGAGTCGCGCGAGCGCGGGGATGGGCCGTGGCAGTTTCTCCTCGTTCAGCGAGAGCCGTCCCTCGCTCCACTGCAGCACCAGCCCATGCGACCGCGAGAAGCGGCGCACTCGCATGAGACCGCTGCGAACCGTCGTCAGATCCTTGACGGAGGCGACTTCCTCGAGCAGCAAGGCGAGCGACTTCGTGTACAGCAGCGAATGATTCATTGACGGACAAGCAGGTGCGGCGCAGGGAAACGCCCTGCAGCGCGCAGCGTTCCGGGCGCCGCTGCTCCTGCCAGTATCGGCTCGCGCCAGATGTTTCTGCGTTCCTTCCACGTGTTCACTCAGCCGGCGCCGCCACGGCCGCTCAGAATCGTGCGGCAATCCCGAAGGAGAACGTACGGCCCGGGACGATGGTCACGTTGTCGGGCTCGCCCCGCTGGCGGTCGAGCAGATTGTCGCCGAGGAGCCGCAGCGTGAGTCCTCGCGGCAGGTCGCGCGCCACCGAGGCCCGCAGGCGTGTCACCTCGCCGTACGGCAGCCAATAGCTCCGCAGCACCGTGCCGCTGAGCTCCCGCGACGGGGCCCCACCGCGCAGGTACGTGGACGCCAGGGCCAGCCGGTCGTAGTTGATCCAGTCCGCCACCTGCGTGCCGCCAAGCTGCACCTGCCAGCGCGGCGGCGTCCAGGTGAGCGTGAGTCCAGTGGTGCGCGCCGGCACCGCCAGCATTCGGTCCCCCTCGCGCAAGTCACCGGCGTACCCCGGCGCCACCTGTGTCACGCGGCTCTGCACCAGCGACATCGAGCCAGCGACGCTCAGCGCGCCGACACTTTGCCGCACCGCGAACTCCCATCCCCGATTGGAGATCGCGCCAAGGTTCTGGAGCCTGTAGCCGTAGCGCGGCTGCCGTGCGCCGCCCAGCCGCCAGCCCGCAGAGTCAGGAACGACCATGGTCGCGTCCAGCACCGGCACCTGCTGAATGAGTGACGAGGCGTGCTGGTCGAAGCGTGTCACTTGCACGGACAGGTTCCGCTTCCAGAAAAAGTCGAGCCCTGCTTCGACGCCTTCCTGACGTTCCGGCTGCAGGGCGCTGCCGATCTCGCCGGCGCCGATCGTTCGCCACGCGGTGGTGCGCATCGGGTTCCGCGCGGGCCGCATTCCAACCCCGTACGCGATGCGTGCCTTGAGCGTGGCGTTGCCCATGGGACGAACGAACGAGGCTCCCACCGACGGCAACAGCGCGAATCGGCTTGCGGCGGTGAAGCCATCATTGCGCTCGGTGCGAAGCCCGGCCGTGAGGAAGAGTGTCTCGTGCACGGTCATGCTGGCCTGTGCACTCACACCAACGGTGCTCAGCCAGGCCGTTGGCTGAGGTGGGGGCGGTACGCGTGTGCCTCCCGACGGCGTGCGGCCGATGCGAACGGGCTGCGCGGTGGTCGTCGCATCACGCAGGAGCGCAGCATCGCCCGCGAACGTGAACGTCCCACTGGTCGCCTCGCTGAACGTGACGCGACGGACGCTGCTCGCGCGGAGGGTCCCCCTGTCGGCGCCACCTTCGGTCGCCCTGAGCGCGGAGTCGAGAGCCGATGGCACTGGCACGAGATCCACGGCCAGCCCGGCGAGGCGGTACCCGTCGATGCCGGCGGTGACGGTGTGTGTCCACGCCGCATCGGGGGCATGCGTGACGGTGCCGCCGAGTGTGTACTGCGTCACGGCCTGTCCCGAATCGCCGTCGAGCGGTTGCACACCCGGCACCGCGGCATTCAGCGTCGCGAGCACGGGGTTGATCGGCGCATCGGCACGTGCCGTCCAGAGCCGCGCCGTGGACGACACGATCGTGCGTGATGACACGGTCCGCGAGCCCGCATCGATGCTGAGCTGCATCAGGCTTCCGCCCGGCACGATCGCACCGGTGGTGTTGAGCGCCACCACCGCTCCCGCTGATCGCTCGGCGCTGCCCGCGCGCAGCGAGAGCACGTGCTCCTGTGTGAACGCACCGGCGGCGGCGTAGTCCGACTGCGCCGCACCAGCACTCGAGCGCAGCGTCGCATCGCGACGGCCATTGGTCGCGCCATCATGCCGCAGCTGCACGTTGACCACGCCGCTGATCGCATCTGCGCCGTAGAGCGCCGCACCCTGCGGCCCACGGATCACCTCGATACGGTCGATGGCGTCGGCCGCAATGCGCGTCAACAGCAGCGGATTCGCGAGCTCGATGCCATCCACGAACACCTTCGGCGCACTGACGCCGAACGAGCTTGCGCCACGGATGCTACCGAACCGCGTGAGCAGCGTCGTCGGTGCATCCGACCAGATCCACAACCCCGGAATCGATCCGTTCAGTGCGGTTCCGAGCGACGGCGCCGCAGCCCCTCGCAGATCGCGACCCTGCACCACATCCACCGCATACGGAAGGCCACGCTGCGCCGCACCGGCCGCGCTGCCAGTGACCACCACACGGTCGAGCGTGGCCGTGCGCGGTGCGACGGCGAGGCCCGAGCCTGCGCGTACCGGCGCCAGCACGATCTGTGTGCCCCCAACCGGTGTCGCCGCGATCGCGAGGTCGTGCAGGAGCGCCGCGAGTGCAGCGCCCAGCGGCATCGCACCCTGCGGCACGCAGGCTTCACGGTCCAGTGGCAGTGCATCACTGGCGTACGACAGACGCACATGTGCGCGTGCCGCGACGAGATCGAGTGCGGTGCGCAGGGATGCCCCGCTCGAGTTGAGCGTGATCACACGATCGAGTGGTGGCGCCCAGGCGCGGGCGCTGTCGCGGGCCGCGCCGGGACAGGGCATTCCCTGCGCGCCGACCCGTCCTGCGGTCAGCAGGCTCGCTGCGAGCAGCAGCCTGCGACCCCCACGCCGCGCCGCGAGCGTCATGGCCGTGGAGGCGTCCCCACCGTGCGGAGTTCGATCGTGTCACCGCGCGTCTCGACCGCCACACCGAGCGTGAGGCCCAGCACCGCAGTCACGCGCGACACCGGCTCATTGGTGAAGTCCGCCGTCACTCGGCGTGCTGCCAGCGCGCTGTCGCTCATCACCAGCGTCACGCCGTACCACCGGCGCAGGGCATCCTGCACTTCGGTGAGCGACGCGTCGGCGAACGTGAGATGACCGCTCGCCAGCGCGGCACCTTCGGTCGCCGACACCGCCCCCGTCGCCACGGCGATACCGGCAGGGGTTGCCACGGCACCATCGCCGGCGCGCAGCGTCACGGTCGTGTCCTTCGTGGCCGCCGGCGTGGTGAGCGTCACGATTCCTTCCGTCACGCGCACGCTCACCTCACGCGAGAGCGACTCGCGCACGAGGAATGCCGTACCCACATCTTGCACCGTGGCTGCACCGACCTTGATCGCAAAGGGCATGGCGTCGTCGTGCGTGACCTCGAACCAGGCTTCGCCATGCAGCGTCAGGTGGCGATGCGTGCGACCGAACCCCGGGGCGAGTTCCAGCGAGGAGGCTGGACCGAGTCGCACCGCAGTGCCGTCGGCCAGCCGGATCTCCTGCGACAGACCCGTCGTGGTCGCATACGTGACCGCTCGCTCCGGCGGTGACGACGAGCGCCACACGGCGGTGGCCCCCGCCACGATGATGAGGGCCGCCGCAACGCGGAACGTGGTGCGCTGCCAGAGCGGCACGACCCGCGCTGCATCGGGGCGGGCCGCACGTCGTACCGCGAGATCATCGGTCGCGGGTGCCGACGTCGTCACTGACTCCGCACGGCGTCGAGCCGTCACGCGCGCCAGCGCACTCTCGACGTCCACGGAATCGGGCGCCGCTGCCCACCGCGCCAGCATGGCGTCGAGCGCTGCATCGCGGACCGAGGTCCCCTCTTCCGGCACGGAGCCGGTCGGATCATCGCTCATATACCTTGTAGACACCGCCGGGGTCCACTACCCCTACGCCAGCTTCGGATGTCGCAACTTGGGCGTCACCGCTTCTCCGGGTCAAGGACGTTCATCGTCGTGTCAGCCAACGCACCACCCCCTCACGACACCGGCTTCCCGCCGGAGGAGGTGCAGCGAGCCCTCTTCGCGCGGCTCGCCGCCGGTGACGAGGCGGCGTTCGACACGATCTTCCGCACCTGGTATGCCCCGCTCGTGCGCGTGGCCACCTACCTGCTGCACGATCAGGGGATCGCGGAGGAGGTGGTGCAGGACGTGCTGCTGGAAGTCTGGCGTCGTCGTGAGACGCTCGCGTTCGAGCAGGAGCCGCGTCGGTACCTGATGCGCGCCACTCGCAACCGCGCCCTCAACCACGTCCGCCATCAGGCGGTCGCTGCCCGCGCAGCTGCCCTCGACGACCGCGAGCTGGCGCACGCCGCCGATGCGCCCGGTGTCGTCGACGCGAAGGAGCTCGAGGTGGCCATCGTCCAGGCCGTGGCCACACTCCCCGAGCGGTGCCGTGCGGTCTTCGAGCTCTCACGGCGGCACAACATGAGTTACGCGCAGATCGCCGAGGCGCTGGACATCGCGCCGAAGACCGTCGAGAATCAGATGGGCAAGGCGCTGCGCATCCTTCGCGCGGCCCTGGCGCCGTGGATGCCCGACCGCGACGAGTGAACGCTTCGGCAGTGCTTGACACCCGGAACGGCCTGACGCAGAAGCGCAGAGGTAACGCCGAATACACAGAACATTGGATGATGTTGTCGAACCGACCGCCAGTTCACCACTGCAATCTGTCCAGTTCGTGTCTGCGTGTTCTGCGTTTTTTCTGCGCTTCTGCGTGCATCAGTTCAGCGGCATTCGAGCAAGCGCAGAAAGCCGCGTAGGGGTACCAGCGGAGGTGTGTGTCTCCTGCACTGCCGGACCGATGCTGGATGGACTTCGCCTCCATGCACGCTCCGCGAACCACGATGCCGGAGTTCACCGCATGTTCTCACTCAAGTCCTGCACCACGGTTGGTGCCCTGCTCGTGGTCGCGGTGGCGTGTACCGATGGTACCACCACGCCACGGGCCGCCGAGACATCGCTCGTGGCGGCAGCGTTCTCGTCGGCCACGCCGGGCTACGATTCGCTGTCGAGCAGCTACAGCGCCTCGGGCAACACCGGTGTCTTCGGACCGCGGCATCGCGGTGGTCCGCGTGTTCGCGGCGGCGACTCACTCGGCCGCAGTGAACTGATGGGTGGCGGCGTGCGTGACGAATTCACCGGCGGCATCGGCATGGGGCCCGGCATGGGGCGCGGTCCCTTCGGCGAAGCGTTCGCGTTGTCGACCTGCGCAGCATTCGATGCCGCGACCGGTGTCGTGACCTGCACGCCGATCGTGCGTGACAGCCTCACCATCGCGCGCGCATTCCGGTTCACCACTGCCGCCGGTGTTGCGCAGGCGGCACGTGACACTGCCACCACCGATCGCATCGAGACCACCCGCAGCGTGACAGGTACCACCACCTTCACGCCCGGTCGCCGTGGCGGGTTTGGCCACGGTTTCCGGGTCAAGGGTGCCGACAGCGCCCGCGTCGACATCACCACCGCAAGCACCACCATCACCAGCGCGAGCAGCCGCGTGACGACCGGGCTCGCCGCCGGGTCCACGGCACGCACGGTCAACGGCACCTCCTCGGCTCGTGAAGTCACCGAAGGGAGCAGCACGATGGGTGCCTTCTCCTCCACACGCATCATGGGTGACACCACCACCGGACTCGTGATTCCGGTCGTCTCCACCGGCTTTCCGTATCCCACCGCCGGCTCCGTCATCCGCGCCATGTCGGTCACGGTGAGTTATGCCAGCGGCACACCCGTCACTTCGTCACGTCGCGAAGTGATCACGTATGACGGCTCTGCCACGGCGCGAATTTCGATCACCAGGGACGGCACGACGAAGGTCTGCACACTTGCGCTGCCGCGGGGCCGGCCGGTCTGTCCGTGAGGGCGTGAACTGACCCGTGTCAGGTGCCTGATTCAACGCCCCGGTGAATGCACGCCGGGGCGTCACGCGTTCACCGACCGGTGTCGCGCCGGCGGCGAGAGTGCGGCGGCCCTCACGCGCGAAGGGGCCTCGCCGGTCTTTGGGAACAGCCCGCGCCGAATTGAGTAGACAACGCGTCGCTGTCACGCGATGATGTCGTGATCTCTCGCCGCACTCCTCAACCAGATCGCCCTGCGTGCTTCGAATTGCCCAGCCCATCGGAGGCGCGGCTTCACTGCTGTCGCTCGTCTCGCTCGTGGCCTGCACCGACCCGGCGGGTCCCGGTGACCAGCCCGGCTTCTTCGGCCTGGTGCAGGGGCCGAATCCTTTCCTCGTGCAGGCCAGCCCGGCGCTGCCTGCCGATTCCTGCCCGCCGTTCCGCGAATCATCCTTGCCGTCGACGCGGCGCCCCATCGCCGCGAGCGGGGCCTCGATCGCACTGCCCTCGACCGCCCTCGCCACGCGTTTCGACGACGAGCGTGGCATCGTGTATCGCATTCCGGGGGAAGGGTTCATTGCCGTCAGCTATGGTGACGACGTCGGGGCGCAACTCGATGGCAGTGATGGCCGCTCCCGACGACCCGTCACCTCCGTGTCGCTGCTGAACGTCTGTGACGTGACCGTGGACGGCCGACCCGCACGGCTGTTCCTCGAATTCGCGACGGTGTTCCGGCTCGATGGCACCACGGTGCCGGGCCCGATCATCTACCAACCCTACATGCTGCTGTTCACGACCACACCGGCCGGACGTCGCGTGAACATCGCGTTGCTGGGGGCCGGTACCATCAGCGTGGCCGTGCCACCGCCTGCCGAGGGTGAGCGCAACTTCGCGGTCGGTCGGCTGTTGTCCCGCGCCGCGTCCATCCGCTGGTGAGGCGCCGCAGCATCATCCCGATTGCGCTCCTGTTGCTGAGTGGCCGTGCCGTCGGGGCGCAGACGAGCGGCACTTGGGAACTCTCCGCCGAACTGCTGCAGAGCGTGCGGGCGTCGCGCCCCAACCCGGTCTTCCTGGGCCAGGCCACCGACATCGGTGAGTCGGCGCTCTCGTTGCGCGCGAGCACCACACTCGTGCGCCTCGGTCCGGTGCGTCTGCACTACGTGGCTCAGGTGCTTCCCCTCGTCCGGCTGTCGGGCGTCGAGCGGTACGGCACGCTCGCCACGTCGGTCTCGACCTTTTACGTGATCACGGGCCGCGCGCCGGCGTGGGGCATCGGCGTGGTGCCACTCGGCCTCGACCTGGACGCGCGGCTCGGTCGGCGCGTGCGGCTCGGCGTGGGGGCGGGGGCCGGCATCGCCGGGTTCAGCCAGCATGTCCCGGTGGCCGCCAGCCGGCAGCGGGCGTTCACGGCGGAATGGGGCACCCGGCTCCGGGTCGATCTCGACCGTGGCCGGGCGCTGCAGCTCGGCTATCGCTGGAAGCACACGTCCAACGGGCTGACGGCATGGGAGAACCCGGGGATTGACAGCCGGATGCTGTCCGCCGGGCTCAGCTGGACTGTGCGGGCGCCTCGCTGAGGTGGACGACACGCGGGACCGGTGCGGAATGCGGAGGCGCGCCGTCCGCGCTGCCTCTCGTGAGTGACTCCGCCGGTGGTGACTCGCCGGTGGTGACTCGGAGTCCGCACGGGGCGTCGGACTCAGAGTCACCACCGGCAATCGGCGCATTAAACGGTTACTTTGGCTAGGAACCGGTCCCCCTGACGCCGGTCGGCGCCTTTGGTTACAGCGCGACCCTTGAGTCCCACCACGGTCCCCCTTACCTTACCAGACTTGCCCCGACACCCCTCGGTGCCGTTCCGCTCGCATAGCTCAGTCGGTAGAGCACATCCTTGGTAAGGATGAGGTCATCGGTTCGATCCCGATTGCGAGCTCTGTTGGTCCGTACCACCCCGGCGGTTTCGTCCCGTGCAGCAGTGGCGCACGTGCGGAAGCGCCGCTTGCGCTAGCCTCGGCACACCCCGCTCTGGCGCGCACCGTCCGTCAGTACCGCGATTCACCACCTCTTTCCAGGATTGCGCTGTCATGGGCAAGGCAAAGTTCGAGCGGAACAAGCCGCATCTCAACGTGGGCACCATCGGGCACGTCGACCACGGGAAGACGACGTTGACGGCGGCGATCACGGCGATTCAGGCGAAGAAGGGACTGGCGCAGTCGATGGCG
>JANOCB010000075.1:0-5705 GCA_031411975.1 Gemmatimonadaceae bacterium | reverse complement strand
CATGCAGACACCGCCCATCATCACCACGTACAGCGCCGTGTTCGGATTGTCCGCCCCGAACAGCGCCCGTGTCATCGGGCCGAACAGCAGTGCGGCAGCGATTTCCGGCAGGACGATGAAGAAGTTGAACACCCCCATGTACACTCCGATCCGATTCGCCGGCAGGGCGCTGGACAGCATCGCGTAGGGCATCGACAGAATCGAGGCCCAGGCAATACCGACGCCCACCATCGACAACAGAAGGATGTACTGGTTCTGGATCACGTACACCGACAGCAGCCCCGCCGCGCCGCAAAGCAGCGCGACCGTGTGCACCGTCTTGCGGCTGGTGGCGGCCGCCAGGCGTGCCAGAAAGAGCGCCACGACGAAGCAGGTGATCGAGTAGAACGCGAAGGTGAAACCACCCCATTCCATGCCGCGCGCGTACAGCTCCGACTGCGGATCGGTGGCGCCGAACACATGGCGCGCCGTGGCCGGCACGAAGAAGAGCCACATGCAGAACAGGCCGAGCCAGGTGAAGGTCTGCACGAACGCCAGCTGCTTCATGGTGGCGGGCATCTCGCGGATCGCATCGCCAACCTCGCGCAACAATGCGCCGGCGCCCAGCCCTTCACGCTTCATCTTCTCGAACGCCGCCATGTCCTCGGGCGGATACTCGTCGGTGGTCACCACGGTCCAGATCACGGCCAGCAGAAACACCACCGCGCCGAACTGAAACGAGTACTTCACCGTGAGTGGAATGCCACTGGCGGTGTTGCCAACCACACCCATCTTGCCCAGCACGAAAGGCATGGCATTCGCGAAACTCGCGCCGATGCCGATCATCAGCGACTGCATCAGGAAGCCTGCCGTCCGCTGCCCCGCGTTCAGCTTGTCGGCGACGAACGCCCGGAACGGTTCCATCGAGATGTTGATCGACCCGTCGAGGATCCAGAGCAGGCTGGCCGCCATCCAGAGCGTGCCCGACGTGGGCATGATGAACAGCGCGATCGACGCGAGGATCGCCCCGACCAGGAAATAGGGGCGTCGGCGGCCGAGCCGGTTCCACGTCCGGTCGCTGAGCGCGCCGATCACCGGCTGGACCAGCAGCCCGGTCACGGGTGCCGCCAGCCAGAGCAGCGGGACCTCGTCGGGCTTGGCGCCGAGCCGCTCGTAGACGGCCGACATATTGGCGAGTTGCAGGCCCCAGCCGAACTGGATGCCGAGAAACCCGAAACTCATATTGAAAAGCTGCCAAAAATTTAGGCGCTTTCGCTCCATCCTGGGCATCCCGCGTGCTGAGGTCAGTTCGTCACCGGCGGTCCGGCTCCCGGGAGCGGACGACGCCACCGGGTTGGAAAAAGGTGAGCACCGTGCTGAACGTTGTGAAGCGTCACACCCGATATTTCAGGCGCACGCGGCGGCGAAATCGCTTATTTTGCACGAATGCCTCCTCTTTCGCCGTACCGATCCCTGCCGGTCGAGCGCCGCGTTGCGCTCGTGACCTATGAACTCAAGACCCAGAAGGACGCCCGCGCGATCTTCATCCAGCGGCTGGTGAGCCGCGGCGGCGGGTTCCGCCCGGCCTCGTTCCAGAACTGGCCCGCCGAGCGCCTCGCGCAGGAAGTGGTGCGCCTGAAGGTCGAGTCGGCGCAGGACGAGTTGGGCCTGATGCAGACCCTGTACGTGGACCTCGAACCCACGATTCAGTCCACCTTCCTCGATGCCGCCGGTGTGAAGCACGAGAAGGGCCGCATCGACGAAGAGGCCGAACCGCCGTTCTGCTCGGAGGAGGCGACGGCGAAGGCCGCCGACGCACTCCTCGCTGCCCACGGTGACGACGGGATGCGCTACCTGCGCACGATTCATCGCTACGCCTCGGCGTCATGGCCCGGCCTCGACGCAGTGATCGCGAAGCTCGACGCGGCATAACTGACCTTGCGTCGTTACCACGGGCCGTGCCGCGCACAATCAGCGCGGCACGGGCCGTTCACATGCCCGGCATCTTCATGTCGTGCGCGCCTGGCGTCGCCATCGTCCGGAACGGCACCGCTGGACGCGTCAACGTGATTGGCTGAGCCCCCTGGACGATGCGGTAGTGTGTATCCGCGGTGAGCGTGTCGTACGACGTCGTGGTACGTGCACGATCGGGCCACTGCACCCGCACCTGCACCATACGTGACGCCGTGCCAAGGCCCACGTGCATTTCCAGTGGCCCCGCGCCGAACGAACCGCCGGTACCCACCGTGCGATACAGGGTTCGTGTGGCACCGGTACCATCGACGACATCGATGGCGACCCGCGCACCGATCGCCGATCGGTTGGCCGTCGTGCCCTGCAGCGTCAGCGTCACCCAGTGGGTGCCCTGCCATCCGGGGTTCTCGAACAGCACACTGGTCGAGATGTCACCTTCGTACGCACCACCGATGCGTGCATACACATCCTGATCGCCGTCGCGGTCCATGTCGGCGAAGGCGATGGCATGCCCCTTCTGCAGATGCCCGAACCCGCCCGGCAGCGTGACCTCGTCGAAGCGCGTGCCGCCGACGTTGCGGAACATGCGATTCGGGATCACTGAGCGCAGGTCCGGATTGCCGGTGCCGATGTAGAAGTCGAGGAAGCCGTCGTTGTCGAGATCACCGAAATTGAGCCCCATCGAGAAGATCACCTTGCGGCTGAGCCCTGCCCTGACGGTGATATCCTCGAACGTCCCGTCACCGCGGCCGCGATACAGTCGCGAATCCTCGAACGTCACGTCCACGTCGCCGACCTTCACCGACAATGGCAGGCCGAGGTACTCACGCGCGACCATCTCGTGCATGGCGGAATTCACGTCGTAGCTCGGCACGAACAGGTCGAGATGACCGTCGTTGTCCATGTCGAAGAACCACGTGGCGAACGAGGCCAGCGGCAGTTGCACACCGGCGGTGGCGGCCGTCTCCTCGAAGCGCCATGCGTTTCCGGTCGTGCCCCCCCGGTTGATGTACAGGCGGTTCCGGCCATAGAGCACCGACAGGAAGAGATCCGGCAGCCCGTCCTCGTTCACGTCGCCCCACGTGGCGCCCTTCACGAAATCGTCGATCACGATGCCGACCGTGGCACTGACCTCGGTGAAGGTGCCGTTGCCGTTGCTGCGGAACAGTCGTGACGGATGCGATGGTCCGCCATTGATCTTCGAGTACGACTCGTAGCCGACGAACAGATCGAGGTGGCCGTCGCGGTCGTAGTCCTGCCACGCTGCGGTGTTGGTCGGCCCCGAACCGTTCAGGCCCGAGGCGAACGTGACGTCGTCGAAAGTGCCGTCGCCACGATTGCGCAGCAGCGACAGCGGCCACGGTCCACTCTCGCGCATCCACGCGCCGCGCATGATCAGCACGTCGGCATCGCCGTCGTTGTCGTAGTCGGCATGCGTGGTGTTCAGCCCCCCGACGATGCCACCGAGGCCGGCCTGCGGTGTGCGTTCGTCGTAGCCACCGCGACCATCGGCCAGGAAGACGCGCGCGGGATCGGCGATGCCCCACCCCGTGGCGAACACATCGAGCAGCCCGTCACCATTGAAGTCCTCCACGTTCAACCCACCGGCAATGCCGGCGAGACCGACACCGACGGTGTTCGCCACGTTGCGAAACATTGGGAAGGTGCCGCCGCCCGATGTCGGCGCCAGATTCCGGATCAGGTACGCGGCCGGCACTCCCTGCGGATATTCACCGAGTTGCAGGTACGCCAGGTTGAGCAGCCACTGCGACCCGCGGTCATCGGGATACTGCCTGAGGATCGTCGTGTAGCGTTCGATGGCACCGCGCGCGCCCTGCTGCTTCGTGTGCCGCGCCCCGCCGGCCAGCGGCAGGATGCAGATGTTGGCGGCGGGGTTGTCCTGACAGTTCTGCTGTTCGCCGAGCCGCATGTACGCCACCGCCGCCAGGTCGAAGAACGGCTTCTGGTGCGGTGCGATGCTGTCCCACGAGATTCCGGCGTCCCTGATCAGCGACTCGAGCCCATCGATGGCTTTCGAGGTGAGGCCCTGCTTGAGCTGCTCCTCGGCCAGCCTGAAGCGCGTGTCCATCGCCTGATCACCCGATTGCCCAGCCAGCGCACCACTGAGCACCGCCGCACGCGCCGCGTTGAGAAACGGATTGCCCTCCGACATGCGCGTGGCACGGGCATTCAGCGCCACGAGCGAGTCGGCCATCTGCCTGGTGCCGCTTGCGATGGTGACGGCAGCGGGAGGTGCGTCATTGTCACGGCTGCACGCGGCCACGATCGCCACCGCCGCGAAACACAGCGCCACGTGCCGTGCGCAGCGGATCCATCGCGACGGCGTGTCAGTCACGTGACGCATACTTCGCCGTGCCCGGCTTGAAGGTGCGCCAGCTGTGCCAGAACTCCTGGCTCGCCGTGACCGGCTGGAGTACCCCGGACGCACCACGGCCCGTGAAGGCGAAACGCGCACCATCGGCCACGAGTGAGTCACCCTGCACCGCGACGACGACGGCGGCCGAGGGCCGGCGGAAGGCGAAGAAGCTCGCACTGTCGGGCCCCATTGCCAGCACCACCGCCACACCACCGACCACGTCGTTGATCACACGCTCGCGCCGAAGCTGTCGCCAGTCGTACGCCTTCGCTTCGCCATTGATGTCGATGCCGACGACCCACGCCTTGTCACTCCACGCGGTGGTATCGGTGCCGGTGAGCCCACCACGCTTCGTGCCGCGCTCGTAGGCATAGTCCTTCGCATACTCGGCAGTGAACGCCGGATCACCCTGCATCACCAGTGTGCCGGGATGCAGACGCTGCCACTGCTGCAGCGTGACCTGCACACTGGGCAGCTCCGGCATGGCGACACCCTTCCGCGGTCCGATGATGGCTTGCCCGTTGGCCTGCCGCCACCAGCTCTGCGTGGTGGCGTCCTCGAACATGGCGTTGAAGTGGTCCATCCCCACGAGCCGGAACGACTCATCCTGACCATTCACCGTGGGACGGAACACACGACCCGTGCGGCAGACCGTGCAGTAGCTCACCAGCACCGGCGTGCCGGCGATGGTATCGCGGACCTGATGATGGTAGCCGATGAACTGCAGCGGGTAGGCACGCGCCTGCCCATCCACGTCGATGCCGACGACGAGGCGATCGAGCGCCACTTTGTTTTTTGCCATCGGCGCCATCACCAGCGTCTCGGGCTGCTTGAAGATCTGGTCGGCGGCCATGCGGAAGTTCGTGCCATAGGCCAGCACGGCCACGATCACGAGCGACACCGGCACCATCCAGCGCACCCACGATGCACGCACCCATGCGTGCCGCACACCGAGGGCAATCAGCACGCCGCAGGTTGCCCGCAGCGCCCAGCGCCACGTGTACAGTGCATAGGCGATCTCGATGCTGCGCATGCGCTGGCTGCCCGGCAGTGGCATGATGAAGTACACCAGCAGGAACTCCAGCAGTGCCAGCGCTGCAGCGCCGACCCAGAACAGCGCGCTCATCGCACGGCACCAAGCTTCGCGAGGGCCAGCGCCACGCCGTTGGTCCAGCCGAATCCATCCTGCGTGGGATACTCGCCACCGCCCGCCTGCTTCGTCAGGTCGAGCACGTCGTATTTCTCGGTCATCTTGCCTGTGGCGGCATACGTGCGACGACCGAGCGCGAGCCAGCGGTCGCGCGCCGTGTCGGCGAGATCGGCACGGCCGTAGCGACGCACCCCTTCCATCGCGACCCACTGCAGCGGTGGCCAG
>JANOCB010000074.1:0-3914 GCA_031411975.1 Gemmatimonadaceae bacterium | reverse complement strand
GTCCCGCAGCAGGGGCGAACCGGATCAGGGCCGGAAGCCGCCGTCGTTGTCGATGAAGCAGCGGGCGGTCGTCCACGCGCCGTTCTTCTTTTCGATCACCGACCGCAGCTCGGCGCGGAACGACCGGCCGGAGGCGTCGTCCCTGATGCTGAGGAGCACGTTGGCGCGGGAGGTGACGGCGCTGAGGTCATCCTTGAGGTCGTGGCGGATGTTGAGCGCCTGACCCACCTCGAGGTGATTGTCCACGGCGACCCTGAGGATGTTGCCGCGATTGTCCCTGCCGAAGCGCGAGTTGATGCTGCCGACGTTCTGCGAGGCGAGCACCGCGACGCACTCACGGATCGCGGCGGTGCCGCGTGCTTCGACATCCTTCCGTTCACTGACGCTTGGCCCGGCAACCGGCGCCGCACCGGGCAGGATGAAGGCGTTCGCCGCCGTGATCGAGTCGGCACGGGCTTTCCGGATGGAATCACGCTGGGCCCGCTTTGCCGCCTTGACCGAATCGGCGGACTTCCTCACTGCGGCACTGTCGACCAGCGAGTCGGACACGGGCGGCGCGATGACCACCGGTGCGACGGGGGCAGGCACCGGAACGGCCGGCGCCGGCGCCACGGCGACCGGCGGCGCCATCACGGCGCTGTCAGGCAGCGTCGCGGCCTGCTCGGTCTGCGTGAGCTTCTGCGACGCGAGGATGCCGCCGATGGCGACGACCGCAATCGCACCGATGGCGATGACGGCCTTCGGCATGCCACCCGGCTTCGCGACGACCTCCGGGGCGCTGGCCTCTGCCACCACCGACGAGAACTCCGGCGTCGGCGCGGCGACCGACGGTCGGGGGGAGTCCGGCGCGGGCTGCGCCGCGGATGCCGTGAGGCCCGCCGGCACGTTCAGGTCTATCGGCGTGGCACCTGCCGGTTCGATCGCGAACGGAACCGGCGTGAGGCTCATGGCCGAATCAACCGGTGTGAGCAGCGCCGAGGACTTCGTGTTGAACGACGGTGCCGCCTTGGGCTGCACCGCCGGAATGCTGATCGGTGTGCCACGCGTCACCGTCGCCGAGCCAGGCACGGGTGAGCTGCCGGTGGCTGGGGTGCCATACGGACGCAGCACACCATGCTCGCGCTCCAACTCCTCGAGGGCATCGCGGAAGTCGCCCGACGTGGCGTAGCGATCCTCCGGCTCCTTCTGCAGCGCGCGTGCGATGATCAGGTCGAGGCCACCCGGCAGATCGGGCACGTGTGTGCTCGGCGCGGCAGGGATCTGCTGCAGCTGCGCGATCATGCGGAGGTAGTCGCCCTCGACCTCGAACGGCAGGTGGCCCGTGGTGAGTTCATACAGCAGCGTGCCCACGGCGTACACGTCGGCGCGGCCATCCACTTCCTGGCCGAGCAGCTGTTCAGGAGACATGTAGCTCGGCGTACCGACGGCGGCACCGGTGCGCGTCTGGCGCTGCGCACCGACGAGCCGCGCGATACCGAAGTCCATGACCTTCACGCGCCCGGCGCGGGTGATCATGACGTTGGCCGGCTTGATGTCGCGGTGAATGACGCCACTTTCGTGCGCGTGATCGAGCGCATCGAGCACCGCGCGGGTGATGCGCGACGCCTCAGGCCACGGCAGCGCGCCCTGCACGGCGACGCGGTTGTCGAGGGTCTCGCCATCGACGTATTCCATCACCATCACGAACTCTTCGCCGCGCTTCTCGAGACCGTAGAGCGCGGCGATGCATGGATGCTGCAGCCGCGCGAGCACGATCGCCTCGGAGCGGAACCGTTCGGCGAGCCCCGGCCGTGACATCAGTTCGGGACGGATGACCTTGAGCGCGACATGACGGTCGAGCAACTCGTCCACCGCATGCCAGACGGCGCCCATCCCTCCGACGCCGATGGACGCGATGACACGCAGGTGGCCAATCCGTTCTCCGATCATGCGCCGCCCGGACCCCGTAGCTCAGGACACGGCGGGCGCGAGAGGCGCGTGATGCGCGCGTCGTCAGCCAGCCGGACATAAATATGGCGCCTCAAGGCGCGCGCTGCAGCACGAATGGACCGAACCAGAGCGGTTTCTCACCGGCGACGTCCACCATCAGCCGGAGCGGTTCACCCTCCTTTTCCGGCGGCGAGAACTCCAGCGCGACCCGGGCCGACTCCAGCTCGCGCAACGGCACCTCGGCCTTCTTCCGCCAGCCAGCCACGCGCTGGACCGTTTCGCCGAGCAGCAGGTTTTCGGCGCTGTGCAGTTTTCGGCGGGTGCTGTCAGTCAGGTCGCCTCCACTCAACTCGAACGTGGCGCCCCGCTCCAGATTCGTGATGCGCAGATAGCAGTAGACCTTCTGGCGTGACTCGATCCGCGCACACCCGTACAGCTCCACGGCCCAGGCGCGCGCCGTGTCCACCCCGATGGGCGAACCGTACCGATCGGGGAAGATGCTGGACGTCCGCGGTCGCGCCGAACCGTCAGCCGCGCGAGACACACCACCACTTCCGGCGGCGGCCTTCGGGTCAGCGGCCCCCTTCGGCGCTGCAATCGTCCCATCGCGCGACGGGAAGGCGAACAACGCCACGGGACGTGCCAGCAGTTCGCGCACGGCGTTCACGTCCACGGCGATGTCGCCATCGTCCCGACCGGGGATCGTGCCAAGCGCGATGCCGACCAGTTCATTGCGGACGTTCACGACCGGCGATCCCGCCGCGCTGGAGGCAACCGGCGCGCCGAGGCGCAGCAGCGGGCGTCCCGCGTCGTCGGGTTCGACATGTGTGATCGTGCGTTCGGCGACGACGCGGACGGAGGCTTTTCGCGGTCCGAGCACATTCACCTTGCTGGCCAGCACCACCGATCGCCTTGCCAGCAGCAGGTTCTCACCCGGCAGGGTGACGCGTGCGAACACGCCGAGATCGAGCTTCGCGTCCGCCTGTTCCAGCGTGGTGGCCGTGGCAAGCAGATCACCCTCGGCACCGAAGATCTCGGCGCGCGTGGCGCCTCGCAGATGGCGGAGCGACGTCACGACTCGCCCCTCGGTGAGCCGCACACCGGTGCCGCTGATGACGCCGGACCTTCCGTCGCGGTACGCAACGATGGTGACGACCGCATCGCCGGCACGCGCCAGTGCGGCAGCGGCGGCAGTCGCCGTGCGTGACGTGGCGACAGTCGGGGCCCGCGGCGGTGTCCGCGGGGGGCGCTCCTGCCCGCGAAGTGCCTCCGCGGAGATCGCCGTCACGATCACGAGCACGCCCAGCGACACGCAGCGCCGTCCGGGAGCATCCCCGGGAGCTCGGCTTCGCAGATCAGCTGAAGACATGGTCGAGCTCGTTGGTGAATTCTGGTGACGCCAGATCGCGGACGTGCGGGCGGACAAACTGATATGAAATGCAGCGGGCGCCGGGGGACAAGTGCGCTGGCGGTATCGGACCGAGACGTGACTCGGAGTGCCGAAGCGACTGACGAGAACTGATCATTAAGTTGTCCCAATCATCGCGCAGATCGTGTCGGATCGATGCTCAGCGCGTGTCGGCATCGCCGAAGCGATGCAGTTCGATCTCGATCCGGTTCCAGCTCTCGACGTCGGGGCCTTTCACGGCGACGACGGTGGCCTGACAGCGTCCGCCGCCGAGCATCCACGGGCCAAGCCAGGCGGCAACTTGTACCGGGACATGCCCCAGTACGTCGCCCCCTGCGACATGAATCCAGACGGCGGGGGCCTGATCCTCCTGCAGCGGGTCGGGGACGAGCAGCAGCGGCTCGCCAAGCTGCAGCCGTTCGACGACGATCGTGCGGGCAGCGAAAACGCTGCCGTGCACGTTCGTTCGGAGACGCGATTCCCCCGGGGGATCGGGTGGCGGCAGCGGTGCGTCACCACGAGTAACGTGCAACATGACCAAGTCCGGGCGTCGAGAAAATTCGTTGGACCGTCTGTC
>JANOCB010000073.1:0-47743 GCA_031411975.1 Gemmatimonadaceae bacterium | reverse complement strand
CCCGCGGCGCACCGCAATCGGCGCACACGGCGTGCGCTCGATGCATGATTATCTCGGCTGCCGCGACATTTGCACCAGAAATCCGCTCGCCAGCGCGCCGTTTCGCTCGAACACCGCGCTTTTTCAGCAACCTGCTAGTGCCGGAACAGCCGCGCCCCGGTGAACACCATCGCAATACCGTGCTCATCCGCAGCAGCGATCACCTCGGCGTCCCGCACCGACCCGCCGGGCTGGACGATCGCGGTCACCCCGGACCCTGCCGCATGGTCCACACCGTCGCGGAAGGGGAAGAACGCATCCGAGGCCAGCGCCGAGCCGGCCGTGTCGTGGCCGGCCGACCTCGCCTTGTGCCCCGCCAGGTAGCTCGCGTCCACCCGCGACATCTGCCCGGCGCCGATCCCGATCGTGGCGCCCCCCTTGGTCAGCACGATCGCGTTCGACTTCACGGCGGCCGAGGCGCGCCAGGCGAAGGCGAGGTCCACCAGCTCGGCCTCGGTGGGCTGACGCGTGGTCACCACCTTCCACGGGATCTCGCCCGTGGGCACCTGCATCCGGTCCTGCAACAGCACGCCGCCGCGCACCCGCTTGATGTCCATGCCGCCCGCGTCCTGCGGGGGCACGGTGCCGATCAGCACGCGCAGGTTCTTCTTCCGGCCCAGCAGCTCGGCCGCCGAATCGGTGATGGCCGGCGCCACGATGCACTCCAAAAACAGCGACGACATCGCCTCGGCCGTGGCATCGTCGATGCCCACGCTGAACGCCACCACGCCGCCGAACGCCGACGTCGGGTCGCAGGCCAGTGCCTTCCGCCACGCGTCGAGGGGCGTGGCCCCGATGGCCAGGCCGCAGGGCGTGGTGTGCTTGATGATCGCGCACGCCACCTGCTTCGCGAACGGCTCGATCGCCATCAGCGCGCCATCCACGTCGAGCAGGTTGTTGAAGCTCAGCTCCTTGCCGCCGAGCTGCTTCAGTGACGCCAGACCGGCACCCGCACGCTCCACGTAGAACGCGGCGCGCTGTTCGGGATTTTCGCCGTACCGCAGGTGCTGCGCATGTTCGAAGGCCAGTGGCAGCGTGGCCGGAAACGGATCGTCCGGTGCCACCTGATGTTGCAGCCAGCCGGCGATGGCGCTGTCGTAGCTGGCCGTGTGTGCGAACACCTTCGCCGCCAGGTCACGGCGCAGGATCAGGCCCCCTTCGTCGTCGCGTGCATCGAGTGAGGCCACCACGCGGTTGTAGTCGGCGGGATCACACACCACCGTCACCGCGGAGAAGTTCTTCGCCGCCGAACGCAGCATCGAGGGGCCGCCGATGTCGATCTGCTCGATCACGTCGTGCGGCAGCACCCCGGGGCGTGCGGCGGTGGCGCGGAACGGGTAGAGGTTCACCACCACCAGGTCGATCGCGCCGATGTCGTGGGCCTTCACCGCCTCCACATGCTCGGGCAGGTCGCGACGGTAGAGCAGGCCACCATGCACCACCGGGTGCAGCGTCTTCACGCGCCCGTCGAGCATCTCGGGAAAGCCCG
Source organism: Gemmatimonadaceae bacterium (assembly GCA_031411975.1). Taxonomy (GTDB): domain Bacteria; phylum Gemmatimonadota; class Gemmatimonadetes; order Gemmatimonadales; family Gemmatimonadaceae; genus JACMLX01. The sequence continues at coordinate 46,215 of JANOCB010000073.1, read as the reverse complement.
TCACCTCGCTGATGTCGCGCACCGCCAGGCCGGCATCGCGCAGCGCCTTGGCGGTGCCGCCGGTGGAGATCAGCTCCCAGCGACGGGCGATCAGCTCACGGGCGAAGTCCACCAGTCCGGACTTGTCGGAAACACTCAGCAGTGCGCGTTGCATCGGAAAGAAATCAGAGGGGGAGTGAATTCGGTCAACGGTCGGGCCACAACGGGTGCTGCACCATCAGCCGGCGAGCGCACGATCGAGATCGACGCTCAGCGAGGCACCTTCGACGAGTGTGAACACGTCGGCCTGCGATCCGGTCAGGAACGCACCGTGCACGGTGCCGTCGTCGTCCAGCGCCAGCGACTCGGCGCACAACAGCTCCACCACACGCGGCAGCAGCGCATGCTCCACACGCAGCACACGCGCGGCCAGTGTCTCGGGGGTGTCTTCCTCGAACACCGGTACCGGCCACTGCGCGATGATCGCGCCGCGGTCGTACACCTCGTCCACGAAGTGCACCGTGGCACCGCTGATGCGCGCGCCTGCCGCGAGGACGGCCGAGTGCACGTGATGGCCGTACATGCCCGGTCCGCCGAATGCCGGCAGCAGCGACGGGTGCACGTTCACGATGCGGCCGCGGTAGGCGCGCGTGACCTGCGGTGGCACCAGCGCCAGATAGCCGGCCAGTACCAGCACTTCGATGCGATGTGCGTGCAGCAGCGCGAGCAGGGCATCACCATCGCGGGGCGTCTCCAGCACCACGTGTGCGATGCCTCGATCGGCGGCGCGTGTCACTGCGGCGCAGCCGGCCTTGTTCGAGACCACCAGCACGATCTCACCCGCCGCCATGCTGCCCCGGTCACGCTGGAAGTCGTGCACGGCGATGAAGTTGCTGCCACCACCCGAGACGAAGGCGGCGATGCGGGTGCGCGGTTGTGTGGGCATCGACCGGTGCGCTCAGCCGCGAGATTGCAGGCGGCGCAACACACGATCGGCGGCCGCACCGAGCGTCGTCGCGACGATCGCATCGTCCTTCGCGCGTACGAGATCGCTGAACGGCGTGTTGGATGTGGGCACCAGAATGCCCATCGCCTCGTGCGTCACCGCCGGGGCCACGTCGCGCCACATGTCGCCGATGTAGAAACTCTGCTGCAGGTCGAGCCCATGGTCGCGTGCGGCCCGCTGGTGCATCCGGTCACCAGGCTTTCGGCACGACTGGTCCGCCGGCACCTCGGGGGTGTCGGGGCAGTGGTACGTGGCCGTCAGCGTCACGCCCTCAGCGGCGAGCAGTTCGTCGAGGCGCGCGGTGATGCGCACGAAATCGGCTTCGCTGAACATGCCGCGCCCGATCCCCGACTGGTTCGTGACCACGATCAGCGGCAGCCCGGCAGCGGCGAGTCGTGCCATCGCCTCGGTGGCACCGGTGATCAGCTGCAGCTGTTCGGGACGCGCGAGATAGTGCACGTCGTGCACGATCGTGCCGTCACGATCGAGAAAGACCGCGGGACGAGCCGTCACGCCTGCTCCGGACTGCGGGAAATGGACATCAGCGGGGCGGACGCGATGGTGGCGTTCGCGCACCGCCGGCTTGCGGCGTGGGAGGTTTCCTCGTGCTGTCGCGCGCGGCACCGGACGGATTGCGGAGGCTGTCGGGTGGTTCGGCCTTCGGAATGATCAGGAGGCGCGTCGTTTCGCCGGTGCGATCCAACAGGTTTCGCAGGCCGGTCAGTGAGACGCGGTAGGTCGTGGCTGGCTGCAACTGCGTGCGCAGCCTGACCACCAGTTCGGTGACCGGTGGTGCCCGGGTGGGCTTGGGCGCAGGATCGGTGGGCAGCGTGTCGCGACGGCGATTGGGATCGATCGTGTTTCGCCGGATGTCGGAGGCCGGTGGTTGATTCTTCGCAGTCGTGTCCGCAGCGCGAGCGATGCTGTCCTCGCGCGCACGCGCCACGGCGGCCTCGGCGCCCGTCATCACCGACTGCACCTCGATCACGCTCGAATCGGCCTTTTGCACGCGCACGGCGCCGATGCCGATGGGGGCACCCGGCAGGAGCGGCTTGTCGAGCACCAGCGTGATCGTCACGCTGTCGGTCTGCCGCAGCTCGTTGATGCGGATCGGCATGGTGTCGTGCACGAACACGTACAGTTCGGCGCGTGCCGAATCACGCAGCGTGACGGTGACCGTGTCCCACGGTTCACGCGGGTCGAGCATCCGGTTCGGGGACTTCTCGTCGATGGCACGCACGACATACGACCCAGGCGGCAGCGCGCCGAGCTCGAAGCGTCCATTGGAATCGGCGACCGTCACGTGCATGAGGGTCGTATCGCGCAGGTCGATGGCCTGCACGGTGGCCCGTGGCAACGACCGGTCGTTGACCCAGTCGAAGGCCACCCCACGCAGCACCGACGTCGGGATCGTGGGGCCGGTGCTGAAGCGGATCACGTATCCGTATGGGCTTGGCTGACCCTTGATGTCACCCACACCGGGAAGGATCGTGATCGTGTAGGCCGTGTTGGCACGCCAGCCGCGGCGTGGCGCGATCGCCATGCCGGTGCGCCGCCAGTCCACCTTTGGCTCGCCGTCCCACGGTGAGATCAGCACGATACGACTCAGCTCGCCGCCGGCGGCCTGTTCGCCGATGACGTCGTCGTACCGCACCAGTACACGCCCCGGCTTGACGTTCACCGCGCCGGTGTCGGGCAGGGTGGCGATCACGCGCGGGAACGACGACACCGTCGGCCCGCCCGGTGGCATTCCCGGTGTGGCGCACGCTGCGACGATTGCCAGCACCGCGATGGCGGTCAGCACATGTCTCACAAGGCCTCGACCTTCCGCGTGAGCGCGTCGACCTTCTGCGCCAGGTCGCGCTCCTGCGCGCGCGCCCCGTCCACCACCTCGGGTTTCGCCCGCGACGTGAACGACTCGTTCGAGAGCTTGGCGCGCACACCGTCGAGAAGCTTCTGCGTCGCTTCGATCTCCGCCGTGAGGCGCGCGGCTTCCTTCGCCGTGTCCTCGGCGGAGAGTTCGTCACGCAACTGCGCCAGCGCGATCACCACCTCGGTGCCACCGGGCAGCACCTGGTGCGCCGATGGCACATCCCCCGCCGTATGCAAAGACAGGTTCGCGCGCGTCAGCGCACCGATGGTCTCGATCAGCAGCGGTGCCGATGCGGCATCGGAAGTTGCGGGAACCAGCGTCGCCTCGATGAACCTGCCCGGCTTCACCTTGTATTCGTTGCGGATCTGGCGGATCGCGAGCGTGGCATTGCGCACCAGTTCGAACGCGTCACCGCTGTCGGCAGTACTGCGTGCGTCGGGCCACGCTGCAGTGCAGAGAAATTCACCACCACGTGCCGAACCGTCGGCCAGCGCGGGCAGCTTCGCCCACAACGTGTGCGTGATGAACGGAATCACCGGCTGCAGCAGTCGCAGGGCGTTGTCGAAGCAGTGCACCAGCACCGCGCGCGCCACGTCCGCATCGGCACCACCGGCGGCGAGTCGCGGCTTGACGGTTTCGAGGTACCAGTCGGCCAGCTCGTTCCACACGAAGTGGCGACCGGCGTCGGCGTACGCATCGAGGCGCATGCCCATCGTGCGTTCCGCGTCGGTCCAGCGGCCGGTCGGACCCGGGCGCACCGGGCCCAGTGCCGCGTTGGCATCGGCGATGGCGCCATCGAGCCGATCCAGAATCCAGCGATCGGCGATGGTCAGTGCATCAGGCGCAATCGCCGACAGCGGCTGCACGGCGTCGGTGCCCACCTTCGTGAGCAGGAAGCGACCGATGTTCCAGAGCTTGGTGAGGAAGTTCCGGCCCGGCGCGAAGCTCTTGTCGAGGTCCGTGGGATCGAGCAGCACGTCCACACCGAGGCCCATGCCGGCCACCATCGTCCAGCGCAATGCATCGGCACCGTAGAGTTTCACCACGTCCAGCGGGTCGATGCCGTTGCCCAGTGACTTCGACATCTTGCGATGCTGCATGTCGCGCACGGTGCCGTGCAGGTACACCGTGTGGTACGGCGCGTCACCCATGAACTGGTAGCCGCTCATGATCATGCGCGACACCCAGAAGAACAGGATCTCCGGCGCCGTCACCAGCACGTCGCCCGGATAGAACGCCTTCAGGTCGTCGGCATTCTCGTTGGGCCAGCCCATGGTGGAGATCGGCCAGAGCCAGCTCGAGAACCAGGTGTCCAGCACGTCCTCGTCCTGCCGCGCGGGCGCCCCGCATTCGGTGCAGGTCGTGATCGGCGTGCGCGAGGCCTTCGGTGTCGTGCCGCAGCTGTCGCAGTAGTACACCGGCACCCGATGGCCCCACCAGAGCTGCCGCGAGATGTTCCAGTCGCGGATGCCCTCGAGCCAGTTGATGTACACCGCTTCCCAGCGCTCCGGCATGATACGGATTCGTCCCGTGCGCACCGCCTCGAGCGCCGGCTTCGCCAGTGGCGCCATCTTCACGAACCACTGGTCGCTGAGCCGCGGCTCCACCACCGTGTCGCAGCGGTAGCAGTGACGCACCGAGTGGGCATGCGGCTCGATCTTCACCAGCGCGCCCACGTCGCGCAGCATGTTCACGATGCGTTCGCGTGCCTCGAATCGATCCACGCCGCGCAGCTCCGGCGGCACGCGGTCGATGGCCTCGCCGACGCCGTTCATGCGCGCCTCGGCATCCATGATCACCGGCGTCGCCAGCCGGTGACGCATGCCCACTTCGAAGTCGTTGGGATCGTGCGCCGGTGTGATCTTCACCGCGCCGGTGCCGAACGCCGCATCGGTGTAGTCGTCGGCAATCACCGGGATGTGCACACCGTTGAGCGGCAGCACCAGCTCGCGGCCGAGCAGGTCGGTGTAGCGTTCGTCGGTGGGGTTCACGGCCACGGCCACGTCGCCCAGCAGCGTTTCGGGGCGGGTGGTGGCCACCACGATGCTGCGCGACGGGTCACCAGCCACGTGGTAGCGGATGTGATACATCGCGCCCTGCGTGTCGTTGAACTCCGCCTCTTCATCGGAGAGGGAGGTCATGCAGCGCGGGCACCAGTGGATCACGCGATGGCCGCGGTACACCAGGCCATCCTCGAACAGGCGCACGAACGCTTCGGTCACCGCCGCCGACATCGGTTCGGTGAGGGTGTAGGCCGTGCGCGTCCAGTCGGCGCTGGCGCCGATCGACTTGAGCTGGTTGAGGATCTCGCCGCCGGTGGTCTCCACGAACTGCGCGGTGCGGGCCACGAAGGCCTCGCGCCCCAGCGCCTGTCGCGACGACCCTTCGGCGGCGAGCTGCTTCTCCACCACGTTCTGCGTGGCGATGCCGGCGTGGTCGGTGCCCGGCAGCCAGAGCACTTCGTCGCCGGCCATTCGGCGCCAGCGGATCAGCACGTCCTGCACCGTGTTGTTGAGGCCATGCCCCACGTGCAGGATCGCCGTCACGTTGGGCGGCGGCATCACGATGGTGTAGGGCTGGCGGGCGCCACCCATGCGGTCCACCCGCGCGGCGCTGGCCACGTCGGTGCCGGCCGCCTGCCAGCGCGCATACAGCGCCGACTCGACGTCGGCGGCGCGGTAGGTGGTCGGCAACTCGTCCGCCGCCAGGGCGGGGGATGGGGTGTTGGGCAGTCCGTCGGTCATGGTCATGGAAGGCAAAACGTAACGACATCGGCGGGGCCGGGCGGCTCCGCGACCATGGCGACCATGGTGTCTGACACCATGGTGGGGATGTCTGTCCCTCTGGCGACCATGGTGTCTGACCCCATGGTCCCGTCGGACGTTGTGGGACGAGCTCCGCCGGAATCAGGCGGCGGGCGTGCCGCCGCGTACGAGCAGACGGTTCACGACGGTGTGCACACCGATCGTGCCGCGTGTCAGCGTCGTCGCGTGCCGGATTTCTTCCGGCGCATCGACCCAGCCTGTCAGTTCGATGATGCCCGTGCCGATCGCACCGATGTCGATCGGGCGGTCCACCAGCACCGGATCGTTGCGGAAGGTCTCGAGCACACGTGCTTCGAGCTCCGCTTCGTCGTCGATCGGTTGGCGCGGCGGACGGTCGGCTGCCAGCGGCCGCGCACCTAATGGCGCACCCTGACGCGGCTCGCGGGCGGATTTCTTCGGCGCCGGTGGGTCACCTGCGCTCGTCTTGCGCTTGCGCAGCCCCGACATCAGCCCGCGATCGGCCAGCAGGATGCCGACGGCCATGCCGGCAAGCGCACCCATCACCACCGCACCGATCCGGCCCGATGTACCGATTGACCCACGATTTCGACGACGTGTCACGCGCATGTGCTTTGTCAGGGAAGGTTCGTGTTTAGTATATCCTCACTGATACCACCCGGCGACGGGCCCGTTGTTCGTCGCCGACTCGTGACCGGACGGCGCAGTCTCCGATGGCCGCCAGACTGCGGCCGCATGCGCCGTACCACGATCCCAATCCGAATGCCTGAGAACGCGTCCGCACCGCTCGTCCTGACCCTTCCCGATGGCGCCGTTCGTGAGGTCGCCGCGGGCACCCTGCCGACCGAGGTCGTCCGGAGCATCGGTGAGCGCCTGGCGAATGCCGCCGTCGCCGTCAGCATCGACGGTGCCGTGCAGGACATGCGCACCCCGCTGCGGACCAGCGGCGCGTTCCGCGTGTTCACCGACAAGGACCCGGAGTCGCTACCCGTGCTGCGGCACTCGGCGGCGCACATCCTCGCCACGGCCGTCCGCCGCATCCGCCCCGACGCGCACATCGGCTTCGGTCCGGCCATTGACGACGGCTTCTACTACGACTTCGAGGTGAAGACGCCCTTCACCCCCGAGGATCTCGACGCGTTCGAAGCCGAGATGCGGAAGGTGATGGCCGAGAAGTTGCCCTTCGAGCGTGCCGAAGTGTCGCGCGACGAGGCGAAGCAGGTGTTCGCCGACGATCCGCTGAAGCTCGAGCGCATCGACGATCTCGGGGCCGACGAAATCATCTCCACCTACACCGACGGTCCGTTCGTGGACCTCTGTCGCGGCCCGCACGTGCCGCACACCGGCTGGCTCAAGCATTTCAAGCTGCAGAGTGTCGCGGCGGCCTACTGGCGCGGCGATTCCAATCGCCAGACACTGCAGCGCATCTACGGCACGGCGTTCTGGAAGAAGGACGAACTCGAGCAGCACCTGCACCGCATCGAGGAGGCGAAGAAGCGCGACCATCGCCGGCTCGGCAAGGAGCTCGACCTGTTCATGTTCCACCCGTTCTCGCCCGGTGCGGCGTTCTGGACGGAGCGTGGCACCTCGATGATCAACTCATTGCATGCGTACCTGCGCGAGATGCAGCGCGACGGCTATCAGGAGATCAAGACGCCGCTGCTGTACAACAAGGGACTGTGGGAGATCTCGGGGCACTGGGGCAAGTACAAGGAGAACATGTTCCTCGTGCTCGACAACGAGACGCAGGAGCACGACATTTCGCTCAAGCCGATGAACTGTCCGTCGCACCACCTGATGTTCGCGTCGAAGAAGCACTCGTACCGCGACCTGCCGCTGCGCTATTCCACCTACGACGTGCTGCACCGCAACGAGCTCTCGGGCGCCCTGTCGGGACTCACACGGGTGCGCCAGTTCCAGCAGGACGACTGCCACATCTACCTGATGGAGAACCAGATCGCCGCGGAAGTGCAGCGGCTGGTGGACATGATCCTTGGCTACTACCGGACCTTCGGTCTGACCGCCCGCCTCAAGTTCGCCACCCGCCCCGAACAGCGGATCGGCAGCGACGAGATGTGGGATACGGCCGAGGCCGCTCTGCGTGGCGCGCTGGAGACCACCGGACTGCCATATGAGCTGAAAGCGGGCGATGGAGCGTTCTATGGTCCGAAGATCGACTTCGACGTGACCGATTCCATTGGCCGGGCCTGGCAGCTTGGCACCATCCAGCTCGACTATGCCGCGCCTGAGCGGTTCGACCTCACCTACACGGGCGATGACAACTCCGCACACCGTCCCGTCGTCATTCACCGCGCCATCAGCGGGTCGTTCGAGCGGTTCATGGGCATCCTGATCGAACACTTCGCCGGGGCCTTCCCGGTCTGGCTCGCCCCGGAGCAGGTCCGGGTGGTGCCGATCGTGGACGATTATGCGTCGGAAGCACGTGCAGTTGTAACAAAAATGCGCAATGCGGGCATCCGTGCCACTTGCGATGACCGCAACGAGACGCTGAATTACAGGATCCGCGAAAGCGAACTCATGAAGGTTCCGTACACGGCCGTGGTCGGCAAGCGTGAGGCGACCGACGGAACGTTGGCGGTCCGGGCTCGTGGCGCGGAAGGTAACAAGCAGGAGATCGTCCGGGTGGACGAGTTCGTGGCACGGATACTCGGCGAAGTGCGGACGCGCGCCCTTCCCGAAGCCGGTACGGTTCCCGAATCCAGCGCTGCCTGACGGTATGGTGACCCCGCCCTCCACGCCCATCCGGATTTCCCAGCGGCTGACCCCGCTGGGTGGAATCGCGGCGCTCGATGAATTCGGGGTGGATGGGTCGCAGACCTCGACTGACCGGCGGATCTCGGCGTTCTCGCGCTTCTGGCGCGTCACCGATCCGGCGCTTCGGGATGCTGGCCTCAAGGGAGAGCGGCTCATTGCCAGGTATCGGCTTGTCGGGGCGCTGCTGCTGTTCAGCATCCCGCTCAAAGCCGTTTTTGCGGCGCCTGAGCTCCGGCAGAACTGGGTCGGCTTCGGGATCTCGCTGGCCGGCGTGCTGGCCAGCCTCTTCTTCATCTGGTTCACGAAGCGCGACACCGTGCACCCGTGGACCGGTTTTGCGGCGTCGCTGCTCGACGTCAGCTTCGTCAGCACCGGACTGGCGGCGTTCGTGGCGCTCGGCGTGCCGCAGATCGCCGTCAACTCGCGCGTCGTCTTCGAGGTGTACTTCCTCTGCATCGCGATCACCTGCCTGCGGTACGACCGGCGCGTCTGTCTCGTGACCGGCCTCACGGCGGCGATACAGTACGCGCTGGTGGTCTGGTGGGCGCGTACGACCATTGCATCCGGTCCCGCCTGGGCGGACGCCGCCTACGGGCAGTTCGACCTGGAGGATCAGCTCGCGCGGATCATCCTCCTCGGCGTGGCCACCTTCCTCAGCCTGACGATCGTGCTGCGCGTGCAGCAGTTGCGCGTGTTGTCGGTGCGCGACCGGCTCACCGGGCTGATGATCCGCGGCTACTTCGACGAGCGCCTCAGCGAGACGTTCGACCGGGCGCTGCGCACGGGTGAACCGCTCGCCGTGGCGATGATCGATCTCGATTACTTCAAGTCGTTCAATGACCGTTTCGGCCACGCGGTGGGTGACCTCGTGCTGGCCTCGGTGTCACGGGCGATCAAGCAGCTGGTCCGTGCCGAGGATGTGGTGGGACGGTACGGCGGCGAGGAGCTGATCGTGATGCTGCCCGGGCTGGATCGGGCCGGCGCCGCCGAGCGGATGGAGCGCATCCGCCGCGCGATCAGTCAGGTGCGGGTGGTGCTGGACAACACCCCCCCTGGGGGCTGGACTCCGCAGGCGGACTTGTTCAACGACGGGCCCGCCGTCGCGGGTGGCACCGTGCTCACGGCCAGCATCGGCGTCGCATCATGGCCCGAGGATCGCGCCGACACCGTCGAGGCGCTGGTGTATCGCGCCGATTCACGGCTGCTCAGCGCCAAGGCCACCGGCCGTAACCGTGTGGTCTCGTCAGCGGGTGTCACCGACGAGTTCGCCATTCTGAGCGTCGCCCGCGCCTGACGGGCGGCTGGTCGCCGGCCTCACGGCGTTACATACATTCCCGTACAGGTCCGTCCAGGGCCCCCGGCCCTGCGCGATGACGCGCGGGGCGAGGGTCTATCGGCATGTCGGTCAGACAAGTCGCAGCGGTCCGCTCTTCGGTCATGGAGTCATACATGTCTCTGTCGCGTCTGCTTCTGCGTCGAACCAGCCTCGTGCTGGCGGCGTCCCTCATCGGGGTCCTGCCGCTGCTGGCACAGACCACCGGCCGCATCACCGGCAAGGTCACCAGCTCCGATGGTGGTGCCGCCATTCTCGGCGCCGCGGTCCAACTGGTCGGCACGCCGTTCGGCACGCTCACCAAGGCTGACGGCACGTACGCCATCTCGTTGCGGCCCGGCCCCTACACGCTGCGCATCCGCCAGATCGGCTTCAGCAGCAGCACGCAGACGATCACCATCGCGGCCGGCCAGACCGTCACGCGCGACGTGGTGCTGCAGCGCACCGCCACCAACCTCGAGGCGGTGGCGGTGATCGGCACGCGCGCCCAGGAACGCACCGTCGTGAATTCGCCGGTGCCGGTGGATGTGTTCACGGCGGTGGATCTCAAGGCCACCGGTCGTACCGAGACCGCGCAGATGATCCAGGCGCTGGCACCGTCGGTGAACTTCCCGCGCTCGGCCATCGCCGATGGCACCGACGCCGTGCGCCCCGCCACGCTGCGTGGCCTCGGCGCCGACCAGGTGCTGGTGCTCGTCAACGGCAAGCGACGCCACACCACGGCACTGATCAACGTCAACGGCACGGTGGGTCGTGGCCAGAGCGCCGTCGACCTGAACGCCATTCCGGCCAGCATGATCGAGCGCGTCGAGATTCTTCGCGACGGTGCGGCGGCGCAGTACGGCTCCGACGCCATCGCCGGCGTGATCAACATCGTGCTCAAGAGCACCGCCCCGTCGGAACTGAATCTGCAGTCCGGCGTCACGTCGCTGGGTGATGGTCGCGTGATGCAGGGTGCGGCAAACGCCGGTCTCGCCAACAGCAGCGGCGGGTTCTTTCATCTGGGCTTCGAAGTCCGCGACCGGCAGTTCACCGATCGCTCCAACGCCGACCCGCGCCCGCAGTACTTCGCCGGTGACGCGCGCGAGGCGAACATCAACCGCATCAACAATCGCTTCGGCGACGGCGAGACCAGTGACATCGTCGGCATGTACACGGCCGGCACGTCGTTCGCCAATGGGATCGAAGTGTATGCGTTCGGCGGTTCCAGCCGTCGTCAGGCCACCGCGCCTGGCTTCTGGCGTCGCCCCAACGATGATCGCACGGTGCGCGCGCTCAATCCGAATGGATTCCTGCCGTTCATCAACAGCACGCTGTGGGACGCCTCCACTGCCGCCGGCGTCAAGGGCAAGCTCGCAGGCTGGAGCTGGGACCTGAGCCAGACGGTGGGCCGGAATTCGCACAACTTCTTCATCAGCAACACCAACAACGCCAGCTTCGGCCCCGCGTCGAAGACCGCGTACGACGCCGGCACGCTGATCTTCAGTCAGGCCACGACCAATCTCGACCTGTTCCGCGAAGTGAAGGCCGGCACGATGCCGGTGCGCCTCGCGGCCGGTGCCGAGTGGCGGAAGGACCAGTACCAGATCGAACAGGGGGAACCCGGTTCATGGCAGGATGGCGGCGTGCGTGTGATCGGCGCCACCGGGCTGCCGACGGCCACCGTGGCCGCCGCCGGTGCGCAGGTGTTTCCTGGCTTCCGTCCCACCGACGAAACGAATGCGTCGCGGAGCAACACCTCGCTCTACGCCGACGTCGAGTCTGACATCACCAAGATGCTGTTGGTGGGCGGCGCCGTGCGCTACGAGAACTACTCCGACTTCGGCAGCCAGACCACCGGCAAGCTGACGGCACGGTTTGCGCCGATCGAGCAGTTCGCGGTGCGTGGCGGGTACGCCACCGGCTTCCGCGCGCCTTCGCTGCAGCAGAGCTGGTTCACGGCCACCTCCACCAACTTCATCGGTGGTGTGCCGTTCGAAGTCCGCACCTTCCCGGTCTCCAGCCGCGCCGCGACACTGCTCGGCGCCCAGCCGCTCAAGGCCGAGCGGAGCCAGAACCTCAGCGCCGGCATCACGGCGCAGCCGGTGCGCGCGCTCAGCATCACGGCCGACTACTACCGGATCGACATCGACGACCGCGTGGTGCTGTCGGAGAACCTGACGCAGACCGCCGTGCGTGACTTCCTTGCTGCCAACGGCGAGCCCGGTATCGCTGGTGGCCGCTTCTTCACCAACGCCATCGACACACGGACCACGGGCGTGGATGTGGTGGCCAACTACGGCCTGAACTTCGGCCGGCGCGGCATTCTGCGCCTGACGGCTGGCGGCAGCATCAACGAAACCAGCATCGTGCGCTTCAAGCAGGTCACACCGCCGGCGCTGGCGGCCCTGAACGATGCGCTGTTCTCGCGCGTGGAGCGTGGCCGGGTGGAACGTGGCCAGCCGCGCAACAACTTCGTGCTGAGCGGCACGCACGAGGTGAGCAAGTTCACGATCACCGCGCGAACGCAGCGGTTCGGCGAGGTGACGAACTTCCAGCCCCTGGTCACGCAGCCGGCCACCGGCCCGCTGCTGCGCCAGCCGCCCGACCAGACCTTCCGGGCGAAGTACATCACCGACGTGTCGCTCGGCATGCGGCTCCGGGAGAACCTGCACGTCACGATGGGCGCCGACAACCTGTTCGACATCTATCCCGACCGGAACAGCGATTCCGGTGATCTCAACGCCGTGGCGCCGACCACAGCGAATCCCCGTGGGTTTGCAGGCAACTACGCCGGCAACTCCAACTTCGGCATCTTCCCGTATGCCGGTCTCACCCCGTTCGGCTTCAACGGGCGATTCGTGTACGCGCGAATGAACGTGCGGTTCTAGGGTGCGAAGCGCGGTACGTCGTGTGGGCAGAGAGATCGTCAACTCTGCTCACACGGAGCCGCGGAGGCACGGAGCGTTCGTGCGTTGGGCGGATGCCCGCGTGGGACAGCAGGCTATGGCTTGGGGGAACTGCACACGCCGCACGCAGTTCCCCCAGTTCTTTGTGCTGCATCCTCCGCGGCTCTGCGGCTCCGTGTGAGAAGAGTTCCCCGTGACAGGTGGAAAGAAGCGCCGCGCGTTGCAATGAGTGCACTGTCACCAATTCTTGCTGCCACGCTTCACCGTTCAGGCGCCGTCGTACGCCTGACGCAGCCACCGCACCACATCGGCGTCCACCTCCGACGCGGCAGCCAGCTTCACACGGTGCGTCACCATCGCGTTCCATGACCCGGCGGCTTCGAGGCGTCCCGCCGGCGTGACCCCTTTCATCTTGAGGCCGACGTCGAATCGTGTCTTCGTCGACGGATGCAGCGTCGCGAATTGCGTGGTGCGCCTCAGGCTGAGATAGCCCTTCTTCGGGGTCTGCTCGATGTCGGCACCGAATGTTCCGATGGCTTTCATCAGTGCATCGAAGATGGGTCGCAGCGCCGCCTTGTCGCCGCTGAACATCTCGGCCACGAGGTCGCCGCCCTCCGCACGCATGGACGCAGCGTCACTCTTCAGCGTCTTGCTGGCGATCAGGTTCGCGTAACCGTGCGTGATGCCGTGTTCGGCCTTGAGCCACGACACCAGCTCGCCATGCTTGGCCTTGCCGCTCTTGCGCGTGAGTGTCAGCCACTGGTCGATCGTCTTGCCGGTCGTCGACTTGAGCTGTTCCACCATCTTCGCCACTTGCTCGTCGGGCGACTGCGCCATCGGTGCCTCCAGTGATCGGACGGAAACAGGCGGGTGCCTCAAGATCCCGGCTTCGTCAGTCGCGGCGCCGACGCCGGTGCCGTACGGAATCAGGCACCAACATTCGTTCCGGGGCCGCCCTTGTCCACGGGTCGCTGGCCGGGAACGCGGGGCGTGCGCCGCCGCAGGTGGCGCAACCGTTCCTGTGGCGCCAGGGGCCGGACCGTGACTGCTCCCCCAACTATCTTTCGGTGCTCCCCGGATTCAGGGGGAGCTCCAACTTCGCCGCCTGAGCACTGCCCATATGCCGTCCCCTGAACTGACCCCCGTCATCGTCGCCGCCAAGCGGACGCCGATCGGGAAATATCTTGGCGGTCTCGCCGCCCTCACTGCACCACAGCTCGGTGGCCACGCCATCGCCGCCGCGCTCGCCTCCAGTGGTGTGCCGGCCGAGCTGATCGAAGAAGTGATCATGGGCCACGTGCTGCAGGCTGGCACTGGTCAGGCCCCCGCTCGACAGGCCGCGTTGCTCGGCGGTGTGCCGGTCACCGCGTCGGCGCTGACCATCAACAAGGTCTGTGGCTCCGGCCTCAAGGCCGTCATGCTCGCCGCGCAGGCCATCAAGTCCGGTGACCGCTCGGTGCTGATCGCCGGTGGACAGGAAAGCATGTCCAACGCGCCTCACTACGTGCGCGGCATGCGCGGTGGCGTGAAGCTCGGTGACCAGACCATGGTGGATGGGATGATCCACGATGGGCTGCATTGTGCCTCGTGCCACGTCCACATGGGCGGCCATGCCGAGTACACCGCGCGCAAGGGCGGAGTGAGTCGAGCCGATCAGGATGCGTTCTCCGCGCTCAGCCATCAGAACGCTGCGCGTGCGCAGGCTGCGGGCAAGTTCGACGCCGAGCTCGCGCGGGTCAGCATTCCCGGTCGCAAGGGCCCGACGGTGATCGGGGCCGACGAAGGGCCGCGTGCCGACACGACCGCCGAGTCACTGGCTGCGCTGCGTCCGGCGTTCGGCAAGGATGCCCCGAAGGAGATGCAGGCGGCGGACCTCAGCGTCACCGCCGGCAACGCCTCGTCGCTGAACGACGGTGGTGCCGCGCTCGTCGTCACCAGCGAAGCGTTCGCCAGGGCGCATGGCCTGACGATCATCGCGCGCATCACCGGATACGGCACCGGCGCCGTGGAACCGCAGGACCTGTTCTTCGCCCCTGTCACCGCCGTGCGCAACCTGATGCAGCGCAACGGCACCAGCATCGGTGACTACGACCTGATCGAAGCCAACGAGGCGTTCGCGTCGCAGGCGATCGCCGATGGTCGCGCACTGGGCTGGGACTGGGATCGTGTCAACGTCAACGGTGGTGCCATCGCCCTCGGTCATCCCATCGGTGCCAGCGGGGCACGTGTGCTGGTCACGCTGCTGCATGCGATGCTCGATCGGAACGCGCGCACGGGTCTGGCCACGCTCTGCCTCGGTGGCGGCGACGCGGTGGCACTGTCGGTCGAGCGCGTCTGACACGCACACGCCATCCTGACACGCTGCTGGCAGCGGCACGGCCGTGAGCGAGACGATGCTCGACCGGATCGTGTACGCGCAGCCGTACGAACTGCGCTGGGGCTGGAAGCTGGTGCTGTTCCTGACGGCGGGTTTCGCCGCGTCGAACGTCGGCGTGCCGATGCTTGCGATGACGTTGCCGGCCGCGTCGATGCTCTGGCTCCGGCCCACGCTCGAGTGTCTCGCGATTCTGGTGGCGACGCGCTACGCCACCACCACCCTCGACACGAGCGGGTGGCACGGCGTGGCGCTGGGTGGGGCGGCCTGGAAGCCGGGGCTGCTCGTTCCTGCGTTCGCGGTGGGTGTGGCGGCAATCGCACTGCCCACGGGTGTGGCCATCGCGACCGGGGCACTCAGCTTCGTGCCGGCACCGCCGGAGCCCGTGGCGCGGAGCCTCGCACTCTCGGTGGCCATCCTGGCGCCGGCGGCGTTGACGGAGGAACTGCTGCTGCGCGGGTATCCGTTCGCGGTGCTTCGGGCGCGCTGGGGGAAGATGCCCACCATCGCGGTGACGTCGGTGCTGTTCGGAGTGCTGCATCTGGGCAATCCGGGGGCCACCCCCAGCGCCATCGCCAACGTGATGGCCGCCGGGGTGTTCCTCGCCGGAATCCGGGTCGTCACCGGGAGTCTGGCCGCGGCGTGGGCGGCACATTTCGCGTGGAACTGGACGCTGTCGGCGGGCTTCCATGCTGCAGTCAGCGGACTGCCGTTCGGAACCCCCCGTTACAAACTGGTCGATACTGGGTCGGATTGGCTCTCGGGTGGGGCGTGGGGGCCCGAAGGGAGTGTGCTGGTGGCAGTGGGCATGATGGGCACCTTCGCCGGATTGTCGTGGGCGATGGGCCGGAACCGGAGCAGCGGCACCCTCGCCGTGGCTTCCGCTACGAATTCACTGGACGCAGACGGCCCCAGCGGCCGTCAGGAGCATCAGGCATGAGCGACCGCATCGCGGTCATCGGCGCAGGACAGATGGGCAACGGCATCGCCCACGTCTTCGCGCAGGCAGGCTTCGGGGTCACCATCATCGACGTCTCCGATGCCGCCCTCGAGCGGGGCATCGCGACGATCACGAAGAACCTCGACCGGCAGGTGAAGAAGGGCACGCTCGACGCCGCCGCACAGGCCGCGACGCTGTCGCGCATCGCCACCAACACGTCACTCGATGCCGCTGCTGACGCCACCGTGGTGATCGAAGCCGCGACGGAGAAGGAGGCGCTCAAGTTCGACATCTTCACGAAGCTCGATGCCATCGCCCCCGCCGGTGCGATCCTCGCCAGCAACACCAGCTCCATCAGCATCACGCAGATCGCCGCCCGCACCAGGCGCCCCGCCGACGTGATCGGCATGCACTTCATGAACCCGGTGCCGGTGATGCAGCTGGTGGAAGTGATCCGCGGCATCGCCACCAGCGACGCCACCACCACACGCACCGTGGAACTGGCACGCGCCGTCGGCAAGACGCCCTGCGAAGCGAACGACTTCCCGGGCTTCATCGCCAACCGCATCCTGATGCCGATGATCAACGAGGCCTTCTTCTGCCTCATGGAAGGCGTCGGCACCGCCGAGTCGATCGACACGGTCATGAAGCTGGGCATGAACCACCCCATGGGCCCGCTCACGCTGGCCGACTTCATCGGCCTCGACACCTGCGTGGCGATCCTCGACGTCCTGTACAAAGGACTCGGTGATCCGAAGTACCGCGCCTGTCCGCTGCTGCGGAAGTACGTCGATGCGGGCTGGCTCGGCCGCAAGTCGGGCCGCGGCGTCTACTCCTATCCGGCCGCCTGACATGCATCCGTCACCCGCGATCTTTCCGCTCACCGAAGAACAGCGTGAGATCCAGCGCACCGCACGCGAGTTTGCGGCGGCCGAGATCACGCCGTACACCGCACAGTGGGACCGTGACAGCCACTTCGAACCGTCACTGGTGAAGAAGCTCGGCGACCTGGGCTTCCTCGGCATGCTGATTCCCGAGCAGTACGATGGCCTCGGACTCGATGCACTGACGTACCTCGTCGCGCTGGAGGAAATCTCCACGCACGATGCCTCGGTGGGCGTGATGATGAGCGTGCACAACTCGCTCCCCACGCAGATGATCCTGAATTACGGCACCGAGGCGCAGAAGCAGCGCTGGCTGCCGCCGATGGCGCGGGGCGAGATCCTCGGAGCGTTCGCCCTGTCGGAACCGGGCAGCGGCAGCGATGCCAGCAGTCTCACCGCGCAGGCCGTGCGTGACGGTGACGACTGGATCATCTCCGGCACCAAGAGTTGGGTCACGCAGGGCACACATGCGGGCGTGATCCTCGTGATGGCTCGCACCGACACACCTGACGCACGCAAGGGCGGCAAGGGGATCTCGACCTTCATCATCACGCCGGATCTGCCCGGCTTCAGCGTCGGCAAGAAGGAAGACAAGCTCGGCATGCGCGCCAGCCCCACCGTGGCGCTCAACTTCGACGAGATGCGTGTGCCCGGCGACCGATTGCTCGGCACCGAGGGGCAGGGCTTCATCTACGCCATGCAGTCGCTCGACCATGGCCGGTTGGGTATCGCCGCGCAGGCGCTCGGTATCGCGACGGCGGCCGCAGAAGCGTCGCGTCAGTATGCCGATGACCGCAAGCAGTTCGGCCAGCCGATCCGTGACTTCCAGGCCGTGCAGTTCAAGCTCGCCGACATGGCCAGCCGCATCACCGCCGCCCGCGCGCTGCTCTACGCCACGGCGCGCGCCAAGGAGGCCGGCGAAACCATCACGCAATTCGGCGCCATGTGCAAGCTGCTCGCCAGTGAGACGGCGATGTGGACTACCACCAACGCCGTGCAGATCTTCGGTGGGTACGGCTACGTGACCGAGTATCCCGTGGAACGGCTCTTCCGCGACGCGAAGGTCACCGAGATCTACGAAGGCACCTCCGAAGTGCAGCGCATCGTCATCGCCCGCGAACTCTATCCCCGCACCTGAACGACGCGGCGTCGCGATGCCGCGATGCCGTCGTCCTTTCCACACCCGATGAATCTCTTCGACACGATTTCCACGATGGGGCACGAGCAGCTCGTGCTCGCGCACGACAAGTCCAGCGGGTATCGCGGCATCATCGCGATCCACGACACCACGCTCGGACCCGCACTCGGTGGCACGCGCTTCTGGCACTACGCCTCCGACGAGGAGGCGATCATCGACGCGCTGCGCCTCGCGCGCGGCATGACCTACAAGAACGCCGTCGCCGGCCTGAACCTCGGCGGAGGCAAGAGTGTCATCATCGGTGACAACCGCACCAGCAATCGCGAGATGATCTTCCGCGCGCATGGGCGCTTCGTGGACTCGCTGGGTGGCCGGTACGTGACCGCCGAGGATGTGGGCACCGGCACGCTCGACATGGACTTCGTGCACATGGAGACCGATTACGTGGCCGGGCTGCAGAACGCCTCGGGCGACCCGTCGCCGGTCACGGCGCGTGGGGTGTTCCGCGCCATGCAGGCCACCGCCAAGTACCGATGGGGCAGTGATGACCTGAGCGGCCGGACGGTCGCCATCCAGGGGTGCGGCAACGTCGGCTTCAACCTCGCCCGCGAGCTGCATGCGGTGGGGGCCAGGCTGATCGTGACCGACATCGATGGGGAGCGGGTCAAGCGGGTGGCAGAGGCCACCGGGGCCCGGGCTGTGTCGGTCGAGGAGCTCCTCGATCAGGACGCCGACATCCTCGCCCCCTGCGCCCTCGGCGGCGGGCTCAACGACGAGACCATCCCGAAGCTCCGGGTCGAGCTCGTGGTCGGGGCCGCCAACAACCAGCTGCTCGAGGATCGCCACGGCGACCTGATCGAGGAGCGGGGGATCACCTACGCCCCGGACTACGTGGTGAACGCCGGGGGCGTGATCAATGTCTACGGCGAGCTGGCCGGCTGGGACCGCACCCGGTCGCTGCGGAAGGCAGACGAGATCTACCAGACTATCCTTGGGGTGTTCGATATTGCCCGGGCCGACGGCGTCACCTCACACGTGGCGGCCGACCGACTCGCGGAACGGCGCATCCAGGCCGTCCGCGGCATGGTGCGCACCTGGCCCCCGTTCCCCAACAAGTCCGCGAGCTGAGCATGGCTGAACACATCCCGATCGGGTCCGACCACGCCGGCTTCGCGATGAAGGAGCACCTGGCGGCAGCGCTGGCGAAGATGGGATTCGAGGTGGAGGACAAGGGCACCAACTCCCCCGACTCCACCGATTATGCCGATTACGCCCACCAGGTGGCTCGCGAGGTGTCGTCCGGCGAGGCCAAGCGCGGTATTCTGCTCTGTGGCACCGGACTCGGCATGAGCTATGCGGCCAATCGCTGGCCGAACGTGCGGGCGGCCGTGGCCTGGACGCCCGAGGTGGCCACGCTGGCGCGGGAGCACAATGACGCGAACATCCTGGTCATCCCGGCGCGTTGTATCAGCGATGACGAAGGGGTGCGGATTCTGGAGGCGTGGCTCAACACGCCGTTCGAGGGTGGTCGGCACGAACGCCGGATCGCCAAGATCGAGCGGGCAGACGGGGGAGAAGCGTGATGCAGCAGCAGTGGAATGACTGGGACCGTTGCCCGCCGGGCGCCGCGCTGCGCGCCGCCGATCCGGAAATCGCCTCGCTGGTCGAAGCCGAGATCGTGCGTCAGAACGACGGCATCGAGCTGATCGCCAGCGAAAACTTCGTGTCGCCCGCCGTGCTGGAGGCGATGGGGTCGCCGCTCACCAACAAGTACGCCGAAGGTTTGCCCGGCAAGCGCTACTACGGTGGCTGCGAGGTGGTGGACAAGGTGGAGCAGCTGGCCATCGACCGCGTCAAGCAGCTGTTCAACGCCGAACATGCCAACGTGCAGCCGCACTCCGGTGCGAGCGCCAATGCGGCCGTGTTCCTGGCGTTCCTGAAGCCGGGTGACAGCATCGTCGGGCTCGATCTGTCGCAGGGCGGGCACCTGACGCATGGCTCGCCGGTGAACTTCTCGGGGCTCAACTACAACGCATCACATTACGGCGTGACCGATGAAGGCCTCATCGATTACGACATGATGCGCGCCGTGGTGCGCGAGAAGAAGCCGAAGATGCTGATCGCCGGCTACAGCGCCTACTCGCGCGTGCTGGACTATCAGGCGTTCCGCGACGCCGCCGATGAAGTCGGCGCGATCTTCCTGGTGGACATGGCACACTTCGCCGGGCTGGCCGCCACGGGGGTGTACCCATCGCCGATTCCGTTCGCCGATGTCGTCACCACCACCACGCACAAGACGTTGCGTGGTCCGCGCGGTGGCCTGATCCTGTGCAAGGCGGCGCATGCCAAGGCGATCGATAAGGCGATGTTCCCCGGCACGCAGGGTGGCCCGCTGGAGCATGTGATCGCCGCCAAGGCAGTCGCGTTCCGCGAGGCGCTGCAGCCGGAGTTCACGCAGTACTGCGAGCAGGTGGTGAAGAATGCGCAGGTGCTGGCGAAGGAGCTGGTGACGCTCGGCGGTAGCATCGTCAGCGGCGGCACCGACAATCACCTGATGCTGATGGACCTCCGCTCGCGCGGCAACGAGGCGCTCACCGGCAAGCTGGCCGAGAATGCGCTGAACGATGCCGGCATCACGGTGAACAAGAACACGGTGCCCAAGGAGACGCGCTCGCCGTTCGTGACGAGCGGCATCCGCATCGGCACGCCGGCGGTGACCACCCGTGGCATGAAGGAAGGAGAGATGCTCCGCATCGCCGCCCTCATCGATCGCGTGCTGAACGCCCCGGACGACCAGGCCAACCTCGACGCGGTGCATGCCGACGTGAAGGAACTGGCTGGCGCCTTCCCGCTGTACCCGGCGCCGGTTGGCGCAGGCGTCTGACGGTCGTGCAGCATTTCCCCCTGAGGTAAGGCGACGTGGCCGAGCTGGCGTTCAAGGACGGCATCATGGAGCAGATTCGCCTGCGCGAACCCCGCTTCCATGAGCACGCATTTCTCTTCGTGCTGGCGGCACTCGAAGTGTGCCAGCAGAAGCTCGGCGAGCGTCGGCACATCTCGGGGCGGGAGCTGGCGGAGACCTGTCGTGACCTCGCCATCGAACGGTATGGCGTGATGTCGCGGCTGGTGCTCGATCACTGGGGGATCCGTGAGTCGGTGCATTTCGGGGACATCGTCTTCGCGCTGGTGGACCTGGGGATGCTGATCAAGCAGCCGCACGACCAGCGCGAGGATTTCGCCGACGCGTTCGATTTTCATCATGCGTTCGAGCGGGCGTACCCCTGGCGGAACGTGCCGCAGGGCTAGCATGCCGTAGGGCTGGCATCTCGTGTGATGCGAAACAGCCTCTCACACGGAGGCGCGGCGCCACGGAGGGGAAACGTGGCTCTGTGCGCATACGCACTGCTGCTCTTGTTTGCGCAGAGGAGCGGAGCAACGAAGGTGGTGAGGGATGAGATGGGATGGGATGATGAAATCGGTTCGAATGTGGGCATCAAGCAATGCCTCCCACCCCATCATTCCTCCGCGCCTCCGTGCCTCCGTGCGAGAGGCTGTTTCGATCTGGATCACGCGGACGGAGCCTCGGACGTCGCAGGCAAACGGACTGCGTGCCCGCCACTGATGTGATTATGCTGTAGATGTCCGCCTGCGCCGCACACAACTGCGTGCGCGCGACGCATTCTCTTCGTCCGGCCTGCACCATGTCTGCCGTGCCATCCATCCCCGTCGTGACCGCTGCGCAGGCGCGTGCGCTGGATGCGCGGACGATCAGCGGATTGCCCGACTCGTACACGCTCATGCGTCGCGCCGCGAGCGCAGCCGTGGCGTGGCTCGACCCACGCGCGGAGCGCAGTGCGGCGGTGTTCGTGGGGCCTGGCAACAACGGCGGTGACGGCTGGCTGATCGCGGGGCTGCTGCGCGAGCAGGGCTGGCAGGTCGCAGTGCACGCCGCCGGTGACTCGCGAACGCCCGACGCGCTGCGTGCGAAGACCGAGGCGGAGCTGGGCGGTGCCTTCGCACCGGTGAGTGGTGGCGAAGCGCTCGTGCTCGACGCACTGCTCGGTACCGGTGCCACCGGCGCGCCGCGCGGGGCGATCGCGCAGGCGATGCACGCCATGCGCGCGCATGTCGGCACGATGATCGCCATCGACATCCCGTCGGCGCTCGATGCCACCACCGGCGACGACCACGGTGCCGCGCCGGCCGCACACACGCTCACCTTCGGCAACGTGAAGCGGGCACACCTGCTGCGACGTGACCTGATCGGCACGCTGCACCTGCTCGACATCGGCCTCGTGGCACCCGACGCGCACATTCCGCAGCTGGTCGATGCGCGAGTGATGCCGGCGTGGCTTCCCGGCCTCGCGCCCGACGCGTGGAAAGGCACACGCCGTCGGGTGGCGATCGTGGGTGGCGACGAGGGTATGGCGGGGGCCGTGGTCCTTGCGGCGCGCGGCGCACATGCCGCCGGCGCAGGGATGGTGCGCACGCAGGTCGCCGCTGCATCGATGACCGCCGTGCAGGTCGCCGCGCCCTTCGCGACCGCGCACGCCTGGCACGCGCAGGACGACACCGCGGCCGATCCGGCGTGGCCCCATGCGCTGGTGATCGGCCCGGGTCTCGACGGCACGAATGCGCAGGTGCGCGACAGGGTGCTGCGCCTGCTGCACGCCTTCCACGGACCTGTGCTGCTCGATGCGGGCGCACTGACGGCCTTCGCCTGGCGTGCGCCTCGCGCCGTGGACGAGGGCGACGATGCCGACCCAGGCGCCGACGATGCGCTGCAGGCCCTGCGTGCCGCGCTGCGTGGACGCCCGGCGCTCCTCACGCCGCACATCGGGGAGTTCGATCGGCTCCATGCGCCGGGCACCGCTCCGACGGATCGTTTCGAGGCGCCCGCGCAACTCGCACGGCGTGTCGGTGCGACGGTGCTGCTCAAGGGGGTTCCCACGGTCATCGCGTCACCCGATGGGACGACGCTGGTGACCGCCGCGGGCAATCAGGCGCTGGCCATGGGAGGCAGCGGCGATCTGTTGTCGGGGATCGCCGGGGCGCTGCTGGCGCAGGGACTCTCGCCGCTGCACGCCGGTGCCGTGGCCGCCATCGCGCACGGTGTGGCGGCCGAACAGGCCGTGCGTGCGATCGGCGGATGGCGCGGCGTGACGATGGACTTTCTCTTGCAGATGCTCCCGCATGTCTGGAATGCCGACGGCGCGCCGACATCTCTCTTGACACCCCCCGCGCCATTGCTGCTCACACTGCCGTCCGTTTCGACGCGATGAGTGCGTCGCCCCGCGCACCGGTCACCCTCGGCCCCGGTCGCGAGTTCGCCTCGATTGCCCGCTGGGTGCAGCAGTGGGGCGCCCGCGCGCATGGCATCGGTGACGATGCCGCGATCCTCGACGTTCCCGCAGGGATGCGACTGGTCGTCAGTACCGACACGACCACCGAAAACGTGCATTTCCGCCGTCCCTGGCTCGCACCCATCGAGATCGGCTGGCGCGCCACCATGGCCGCGCTCTCCGACCTCGCGGCCATGGGTGCCGAACCCCTCGGCGTGCTGATCGCCCTTGGTGCACCGGGCAGCTGGGACAGTGACCTGGACGAAGTGCTCCACGGCGTGGGCGACGCCTGTGCCGCCGCCAGGGCCCCGATCATCGGTGGCGACACCACGCGCTCGCCAGTGCTGACACTCGGCATCACCGTGCTCGGCAGTGCAGCCGTACCGATGCGCCGCGACGGTGCCAGGCCCGGCGACTGGATCTACCTGACCGGCAGCCTCGGCGGCCCGCGTGCGGCCCTCGAAGCATGGGAGGCCGGCAAGGTGCCGCGCGCCACCCACCGCGCCCGCTTCGCGCGGCCCGTCGCTCGGCTCAGCATGGGGGCGTGGTGCGCCGCCAATGGCGCCACGGCGGCCATCGACCTGTCGGATGGGCTCGTCGCCGATGCCGGCCACATCGCGGCCGCCTCGGCGGTCCGGCTCGAGATGGAGCTGGCACGCATCCCGGTACTGGGCGGCGTCGCGGCCATCGATGCGCTGGCCAGCGGCGAGGAGTACGAGTTACTGGTGACCGGGCCGCCAGGGATGGCGGACTCGGCCAAGGCGGCACGGATCGGCACGCTGACTCCGATCGGCCGGGTGGGTGCGCCGACGCCGGGCGAAGGGGCGGGGGTCATCGTGCGCGATGGCCCGCGGCGCGTTGACCCTCCCGCCGGTTACGACCACCTTTCGCCGCAATGATGACTCTCTTCGCTGCGATGATGGCGGTGCTCGCCACGATTCCGGTCGTTGCGATCGTCGTCACGGCGTCCTACCTCGGCGTCCCGATGCGGCACGGGAGCATCTACGAGAAGGTCCAGAGATTCTGGGGCCGCGCGCTGGTGCTCGGGGCCGGTGTGCGCGTCCGGGTGCATGGCGGCGAACACATGTCGCAGCACGACGCCTGCGTCTACGTGGCCAACCACGTCAGCTGGTTCGACGTGTTCTGCCTTGCGAGCGTGCTGCCGCGCTGGAGCTTCGTGGCCAAGCAGGAGCTGCGGAAGATCCCGATCTTCGGACGTGGCGCCGAAGCCGTCGGGACGATCTTCGTACAACGCCGCAGCCGCAAGTCGGCCACCGAGATGTACGAGAAGGCCGCCAAGCGGATCAACGAAGGTGCATCGGTGGTGGTGTTCGCCGAAGGCACCCGTGGGGACGACTACTCGTTGCGGCCCTTCAAGAAGGGATCGTTCGTGCTCGCCATGACGGCCGGGGTGCCGATCATTCCGCTGATCATCGTCGGCACACGCGAAGTGATGCCACGCGGACAATGGCTGGTGCATGCCGGCGTGGTGAACATCCACTTCCTGGAGCCGATTCCGACGGCCGGACTGCCGTTCACCGACCGCGAACGGCTGGTGGCGCAGGTCTGGACCAGCATGGCCAATGCGATGGCGTCGATCTACGGCATCGAGAGCGATCGCGGCAACGCCATCGGGACCGAGGAATCGAGCGAGCTGTCAGCCCAGACGCCTCCCGCCGGTGTGGTCATGCAGTAGGCGTCGCCGTACGCAGGTGCTTCGTCCGTCACTCCTCGCACGTCTTTCCACGACTTCCAGACAACTCCCGATACATGTCCACCATCGTTGACATCACCGCCCGCGAAATCCTCGACAGCCGCGGCAATCCCACCATCGAGGCCGACGTCACGCTCGACAGCGGCGTGGTGGGCCGTGCGGCGGTGCCGTCGGGCGCCTCCACGGGTGAGCGCGAAGCGGTCGAACTGCGCGATGGCGACAAGGGGCGGTATCTCGGCAAGGGTGTCCTGAACGCCGTGCAGGCCGTCGAGGAACAGATCGCGCCGGCGCTGGCCGGCATGTCGGCGCAGGACCAGATGGGCATCGACAACGCGATGCTCGAACTCGATGGCACCGAGAACAAGGCCAAGCTCGGAGCGAATGCCATTCTCGCCGTCTCGCTGGCCACGGCGCGCGCCGCCGCCGAAGATGTCGACATGCCGCTCTGGCGCTACCTCGGCGGCCCGATGGCGCGCACCATGCCGGTGCCGATGATGAACATCCTCAACGGCGGTGCGCATGCCACCAACACGGTGGACTTCCAGGAATACATGATCGTGCCCATAGGAGCGGAGACGTTCCGCGACGCGCTGCGCATGGGTGCGGAGGTGTTCCACGCACTGAAGAAGGTCCTGGTGAAGCGTGGGTTGGCGACGGGTGTGGGTGACGAAGGTGGATTTGCTCCCGACCTCAAGACCGATGAAGACGCGCTCCGGCTCGTGATCGAGGCCATCGAATCGGCCGGCTTCGCCCCCGGTCAGGAGATCGCGATCGCGCTCGACTGTGCGGCCAGCGAGTTGTACGCCAACGGCAAGTACGACTTCAAGAAGAGCAAGGCCGGTGTGCTGGATTCGCAGGGCATGATCGACATGTATGCCCGCTGGATGGAGACGTATCCCATCGTCAGCATCGAGGACGGTCTCGCCGAGAACGACTGGGCCGGCTGGCAGGCGCTCACGTCGCAGCTTGGCACCAAGGTGCAGCTGGTAGGTGATGACCTGTTCTGCACCAACAGCGAGATCCTCGCCAAGGGCATCGAGAACGACGTGGCGAACGCGATCCTGGTGAAGGTGAACCAGATCGGCACGCTAACCGAGACGCTGATGGCGATGGAGCTGGCGAAGAGCGCCGGCTACGCGAGCATCGTGTCGCACCGGAGCGGTGAGACGGAAGACACCTTCATCGCCGACCTCGCCGTGGGCACCGGCGCCGGCCAGATCAAGACCGGCTCGGCGAGCCGCACCGATCGTGTGGCGAAGTACAACCAGCTCCTCCGCATCGAGGAAGCGCTGGGCGCCGCGGCCGAGTATCCGGGCGGCGGGGTGTACGGGCTGTGATGGCAGTGCTGGCGGTGATCACGGCACTGGCGTTGCTTGAGCGCGAACGTCGTCGGCGCGGTCGCTGAGTGGCGCGCGCCTCTGCGGCCGTCGCGGGTGAGGATCCGCCGAAAAAGCGACGTCCGCTGATCGTGGCGGCACGGGCGGTGTTCTGGTCGTCGGTGGCCTGGTTTGCCGTGGAAGCCGGCGAGTACGGCACGAGTGACATGCTCGAGCTGCGCACGCGTATCCGCGAGACCAAGCTGGCCATCGACTCGTTGCGTCGCGTGTCGGACTCACTCGCGTTGCAGAAGCGCGACATCATGACGAATCCGGCGGTGCAGGAGCGCATCGCGCGTGAGGAGTTCGGCATGGTGAAGGGCGAGCGGGAGCTGATCTACCACGTGTTGCGCCCTGACTCGGCGGCCGTGTCACCGGACAGTGCGGCGCGGGTGCCGTCGCCCTGAGATGATCTGCGTGTGACTGCCGATCGTCTGATGCCACCCGTGTTGAAACGACGAAGCGCCCCCGCCAGTATAGGGCGGGGCGCGTCGGCGTTCAAAACGTACGCCCTGCCATGAGGCGGGGGTTGGAACGCGGCGTGCGGCGGCGCCCAGTCCGATCAGGCCGGTGGCCATCAGCGCGTAGGTCGACGGCTCGGGCACGACGTTCGTCGAGTACAGCGAGGCGTGCGACAGGCCATTCGCGATCTCATTCCGGTTGAGGCTCGTGCCCTCGGTATCGAACGTCACGCTCGAGGTCGATGTGGCATTGGCGAAGTAGTACATGCTGAACTGATTCCCCGCCTTGAGGATCAGCACGAACGGCCCGGACTGCGGCGTGTCGAAGGTCAGCATGCCGCTGTTCATGCTCGAATTGCCGGTGAACGGACCGGCGTTGGCATCATCCGATGCACCCTGCGCGGTGAACGCACCGGCGCCGAACGAGGCCAGCGCGGCGGAGAGATTCTGGTTCTTGTCGTTGCCGACGAAAGAGCCGAGGCAGCTCGTGTAGTTGAAGGTCGGCGTGGCCGCGAATGCGGTGCATGGCGGAGTCGACGCCAGGGTGAGTCCGAAGAGCGTCGGGGTCGCAGATGCCGTGGCCGGCGTCAGAAGAGCGGAACCGACGAGGAGTGCAGTGGCGATGGCGTGGCGCATTGAAAACTCCGGCTGAGCAGATGAGACCGTTGAGCAGATGCTGATGGTCAGCGCAATCACGGTGCCAAGCCCGACCATTGCTCCGGAGTGCTGTCGATAGTTTGTAAGATGTTGTGCAGCAACGGTTTGTCGTTTCCACTTATCCCACGGTGTGAGCTGCGCGAGACCATGACTGTGGCGTCAATGCATCAGCTCGGCTGGCATTCTGTCTCGACAGCGCCGCAGAATGGCCGAGCTCGTCTGTCTCGATTCGACACGGCCTGCGACTGGCGGTCGATGGGGCGCGTGGCTGGCCGATGAACGACGAACGCCCCGGCAGATGCCGGGGCGTTCGCGGAAGACGGTTCGTTCGGCGGGCGATCAGGCGCGGCGACGACGACTGACGAGAACCAGGCCGACGAGGCCGGAGGCCATCAGCACGTACGTCGACGGTTCCGGAACGACATTCATCGAACCGCTGCGGTAGAGCGATGCGTGCGAAAGCCCCTGTGCAATGCCGTTCTGGTTCACGGCGGTGCCGGCGGTGGTGTAGTTCAGCGACGTGATGCCGGCGCCGGTGTTCGCGAAGTAATAGATGCTGAAGCTGTTCGCGGCCTTGAGGATCAGGGCGAACGGACCGGTGATCGCCGCGTCGAAGGTCAGCGTCCCGGTGCTTCCGCCCGGACTCGACGTGAAGGGTCCGCTGCTCGCATCATCGGATGCGCCGAGCAGGGACCAGGTTCCACCGAACGACGCCAGCTCGGCCAGCACACCAGCCTGCTGATTCTTGTCGTTGCCGGCGAAGGCTCCGCGGCACGAGGTGGCGCCGAGTGTGGTCAGTGCACTACCGCTGGCGCATGCCGGCGTTGTGGATGTGAGCTGTGCTGTCGCCAGTGATGGCATGGCCATCATCGTAGCAAGAGCGATCGTGCAGGTTCCGATGCGTCGGCGCATTGTGAGCCCGTGTAAGAAAGGTGTCAATCGTACTGCGCTGAACGTGATGCGCAGGCATTAATTGAGCAAGCACAGTGCCACAGCGCTGCTGGTATTTCTTCCCGGGCTCAGGGCCGGTCGGGGATCGTGTCGCGGGCCAAGCGAACGCCGCCGTGATACACAGTGTGGCGCCTGCTCAACGATGAACGCACGTGTCGTTGGCATTGCTGTATCGTAGATGATTTCCCGACCCGTTGACTCCTGACGGCACCTCGCTATCCTTATGGTCTGCCGCGGGGTGGAGCAGCCTGGTAGCTCGTCGGGCTCATAACCCGAAGGTCGCGGGTTCAAATCCCGCCCCCGCCATACACGAACGGCCTGTCAGCAATGACAGGCCGTTCGTGCATTCTGGTGCCATGGCGGATCAGCGCACGCGAGCGTCGACGACCTGCACGTCGAACACGAGCACACTGTTCGGCGGAATGATGACGTTGCCGTTCTGGCCGCGCACGGTGGAGTACTGGTACGCCAATGCCGGTCCGATGACCATGCGGCGGGTGCCGCCGACGCGTGCACCGGGCAGACCGCCGACCCAGCCCCTGATGAGGCGCGTTGTGTCGAGGACGGTGGAGAACGGCGAGTCCGGTGCATTGCGGCCATCGAACTGGAAGCCGCTGTTCAGTCGCCCGGTGTAGTACACCGTGATGCTGTCGCCGACGGCGACGACCCGTCCGGTGCCAGCGATCACGTCTTCGGTGTAGAGGTGTTCGCTGAGGCGCGTCATGTTGGCGATGTTCACGCCCGTGGCGGGGGCGTAGGTCTGCGTGGCCGGGTTGGAGAAGGGGGGCAGGGTATTCTCGCCGGCCAGCGAGCAGGCGGAGGCGCCAAGGGAGGTGACGGCGAGGCCGACGAACAGGGCCAGGCGTCGTGATCGGACGAAGACAGAGGGCATGAGGACCTGAGGAAGACGGGGTGGGACCTGGCGCGGCGCTGCGGCGTTCCGCGCTGCTGCTGCGGAGGCTACACACGGTTGCCCGAATGGGCCAGAGCGGAGTATCTTTGGTGGCTGAATGGCAGGGTAGCTCAGCCGGTTAGAGCACGGCACTCATAATGCCGGGGTCGCGGGTTCGAGTCCCGCCCCTGCTACTACTTCTGGAACACCGAGTTGGACACCAAGCCCGCCCCGTCCCCTTAGGACGGCGGCGGGCTTTCGGTTGTTCCGTCGCAGCGGCCCCCGACCGGGTGTCGTCCGGAAACGGCGCTGTCAGGACCTGAAAGACGAGAGCATGCAGGCAGGCGACGACGCCAGGGTCTCACGCCAGCGCGAACTCCGTCAAGCCCAGCATGCCGAGGCACGCGAGCATCGCGCTGGCGCGCGCCGACGACGCGGACATCGTGCAGTCAGGCACCCGTGGCGTTCCGTCCAACGTTCGGCCGCCTCGACACGAACGCGATTGCCTTATTGGTACCCGAACAGTGACGGCACGCGCACGGAGGCCCGGTGACACGGAGGGCGGGTTTCGCGGGTTTCGGTGACAGGGGTTTCGGTGACAGTGCACTCATTCGGGTTTCCGTGACAGTGCACTCATTGCAGTTGAGAGATGATCGTCATGACAGTCTCAGACAGGTGCTTTGACCGTGTAATGAACACGCGACCCAAAAGACCTCCGCCAGCGATGTCTGCACTGCTGCATTCCTTGGATGTGGAGAGCATTTCCGATCGCGGATTGCGGAATGGACGCCCTCATCGGTCTCTGAGGATTGTCACCGAGCCAATCAAATTGACGCAATGAGTGCACTGTCACCGGAATCGGCCCGTCAGACCGGTCAACGCCGCGCGAGCCTCGATCGGGTAGTCCGTGATCAGGATGTCCAGTTGCTGTTCCCGTACCTGCGCACGATACGCCGCCGGCGACCTCGCTGACCCGCCGTGGCGCGTGCCTTCGCTGACGTCCGCCATGATGCGGACACCCGCCTGGCGCAGCGTCGCGACGAGGGCTGGCGCGGTCCGTTCCGTGATGTAGGCAACACGTTGATCGGCACGCAATGCTGTGCGCTGGAATGCCTGCCAGTCGGCGTCGGTGATGATCAGGGCCGAGAGCGCGATGTCCGGGGCAAATGCGGCAACGCGCGCCGTGATCGCCTGATCGAAGGTGAGTGTCAGCACACGGCGTTCGAGCCCCTGCTGACGCACCATGCGCAGCGCCGCCTCGTGGAGCGGTTCCTTGATGTCGAGCATCAGGTGGAGGTTTCGCGTGCGCGCGAACGCCAGCAGCTCCGCCAAGGTCGGGACGCGTTCGTCGGTGAGCGCGCCACCTGGCCGACGCAGCCGCAAGGCGCGGATGGCGGAGTCGGGTAGCGCATCCAACCGGCCCGAGCCGGTCGTGGTACGATCCACCGTCGCGTCGTGCATGATCCAGATGGTGCCGTCACGGCTGCGCCGCAGGTCCACCTCGATGATCAGGACGTCACCGGCGAACGCTTGCGCCAGTTCCGCGAACAGGGCGAGCGAACTTTCAGGGTGGCGGTCGTAGAACCCACCTCGGTGCCCCGCGATGGCCGGACGGGACGTGGGGGCCTGCGCCACGACGACGATCGTCGGTGGCAGGGCGAGGAGCGACGCCGCCAGTAGACGCCTGACGAATCGGGGAACGCGCACGCGACGAATCGGTGGCAGTGGGCTCATTGCGGCAATCTCACGATGTCGGCGCCCTGACGCGGCCGGCTGGCGCAGCGCCTGTGTATTTCGGTGACAGTGCACTCATTGCGCGTGAAAGATGATTGCGGTGGCAGTGTGTGCTGTGTGCCGGTGTGCGTGCCAGTGCCCGACATCGCGCCGCGTTCTTCATGCGGCGGGTGGCGCCGTCCACCACCCTGACAATAGTGTCGGAGTCTCACCGGGAGTCCAGGTCGTGCCAGATCCCTACGATGAGTGCACTGTCACCAAAATTCTGAGGAGTGTCACCGAGGCAATCAAGTTGACGCGCTGAGTGCACTGTCACCGGAATCCACTGAGTGCACTGTCACCGGAATCGCACCGGAATCGAGTGACATGCCGACGGACGCCGAACGCACGGCAGCAGAAGGCAAGGCGGCCCTGCGGCCATCGAGTCACTGGGTCGCTGACCTCGCGCGGCGCGCATGCGGCGCACACCGTGTCACCAGGTATGGTGGTCTTCCGTCAGGTCGGTCGCTGACCTGGCCTGCCGTCCGGGGGACACATATGCTGATTGGTGAGCGAGGCCGATCCCACGAAGCGTCACGGTCTGGGCGTACACCAGCAGGCGCCCGTCACCGCCTCCGCGGCGGCGGAAGTGGCGCCTGATAAGTTGGCGCCCCTTGGGTTCCGAGCGCGACCGTTCCGCGTACACTTGCGGGTGCGGCTCCAATCCACCGGGACTTCGGAAAGTTTCCACCTTGCCAGCCATACTTCGCAGAGTTGACGAATTGGTTCTTCGCAATCGAGATCGCCTCGACCTCAGTCTTGCCTGAATTCGCTACCTGACTTGTGATCATGTGTATCGGTCCCCGCGTACTGAGTGTGCAGGATGCGGGCGCGGCATTCCAGAAGCTGAAAACCTTCGGCGTTTCCCCTTCCGAGCCTAACCGCGCATCCACGGCGGCAAACCACTTTTCCATCACCGTTCCGGGCCGATAGGGCGATCCGAGACTGGGGCTCACGAGCCAGCCGGCGATGAGGTAATCCTCGGCCGGCATAAAATTGAACTGCATCAGCTGCGCATTCCACGAACGAACCGTACGCGTCTGGATCAGCACCATCACCATCCAGCCTCTCGATATTCGGTCCGCGGCGGTGGCGACTGCTGCAGCCCATGTGCGCGTGTCGCTTTCCTTCGTGCCGTACTTGTCGCCAGGTGTACGAAATGAAACGCCGCAGGGTTCGGCCAACCCAGCCGCAGTGGTGATCAACGCTTCCTGAACGGGCACGATCGTCTCGCTTGATGGGGTGGGTTGGACAGCCATCCAAGGGAGAGAACCTTGTGGTTGGTACGACTCCTCGCAAGGGTTCTGCGGGAACGCCGTCGGAACCACGCACGGATCCGCGCGGCGTCGCCCGCACACCGAGCAGGAAGAAAACAGCGCTTGCCTGCGTCGAGCGAACACCGTGACTGCCATCCACCGCCTCGTCGCCGCGATCGGATGCCAACGCTCTCCGAGTGCATGACGCCATCAGATGCGTGTAACGGCCGTCAGATCGCCGGATTGCTGGCGATGACCGTGAAGTACCACCCGATCGTCAGCATCAGGTCCCGGTCGGGATGCGCGAACCCGGCCGCCGTGAAGTCCACCCGGCACTGCGTGCGCCACCACGTCGCCATGCCTCCCTCGTCGGTGCCGCTGCGGAACGCGATCAGCGTTTGCCCCTCGGCATCCTGCCACTCGGCGCTGCCCGTGGCGAACAGCGCAGTCACCCACTGCCCGATGACATGTCCGTCGGGAGCGACCAATGACGCGCGATTGCCGAGCCAGGCGTTCTTCACTTCGAGCGTGGCCACCTCCACGTCGTCGACCAGGGCGCGCACCTTGGGCGACCAGACGCCGACATGTTCGAAGCGCCAAACCCCAGCGGCGGTTTCGGCCATTACGACGTTCATTTTCCACGACGTGATCTCTACGTGCCCCAGCCTGCGCTCACCGGCAGCCGTCAGGTCGAATCGAAACTTCGATGCATCGGGCTGGCGCCAGTGCAACGATGCGTCGTCAGAAGGCAGAAGCGGCGAGTAGGTCATCCCGGAGAGCATTGAGAGATCAGGTCACATCGGGCGCCGTGCGGTGACGGCATGGCAGCGGGCGGTATCGTGAGTTCGCCGTGGATGTTGTGCAACTGAGCGACGTTCCGCAACGCTGTTTGATTGTGGGCCGTACGCAACGAATCGGCAGACGCCATGGCGACGTTTGCCGTGAATGGCCCTGCGAGTGTAACGTGATCGTGCACGGCTGCGAGCCCACCGACGTGATCTACGGGGCAGAACAGGAAGCACATCGCATCACCTCATCAACACTCTTCGAGGTCGGTATGGCGCGAGTCGGTCTGATGGTCTGCCTGATCGCCGCATCCGCGGGCCCCATCGCTGCGCAGCCGGTGCGCGACCCGAACGTCCCCCTCAACTTCCGCATGATCGGCCCGCATCGCGGCGGCCGGTCCACCGCCGTCACCGGCATCGCCGACCAGCCGCACGTCTTCTTCATGGGCACCACCGGCGGCGGCGTGTGGAAGACCGACGACGCGGGCGCACACTGGCGCAACATCACCGACGGCTTCCTCGACGTCGGCAACATCGGCGCGATCGATGTGGCCGACAGTGACCCCAACGTGATCTGGGTAGGCACCGGCTCCGCATCGATCCGCGGTAACTCGTCGGTGGGCCGCGGCGTGTGGCGGTCCACCGACGGCGGCGCGACCTGGCAGTTCCGCGGACTGCCCGAGAGCGGCGCCATCGGTGAGCTGATCGTCCATCCTACCAATCCCGATGTCGCATGGGTGGCGGCACTGGGCCATCCCTTCGGCAGAAATGCGGAACGCGGCGTGTTCCGCACCACCGACGGCGGCGCCAGCTGGAAGCGGGTGCTCACGCTCGATGATTCCACGGGCGTCGTGTCGCTGGCGCTCAACCCGTCCAACCCGCGCGAACTGTACGCTGGGGCGTGGCGCGCCGAACGAAAGCCATGGACGATGCTCTCCGGCGGCCCCGCGGGCGGTGTGTACAAGAGCGTCGACGGAGGCGACACCTGGACGAAACTCGGCGGCGGTCTGCCCACCGGTATCGTCGGCAAGGTGGGACTCGCCATCTCGGCGGCCGAGCCGGATCGTGTGTTCGCGCTGGTGGAACACGCCACGCAGGGTGGGTTGTACCGGAGCGATGATCGCGGTGGCTCATGGACTCGCGTGACCGACGACTCGCGTGTGCGCGCCCGGCCATTCTACTACAGCCACATCGTCGCCGATCCGACGAACGCCAACAACGTGTGGGTGCTGAACACGCCGCTGCTGCGCAGCACCGACGGCGGTCGCACCTTCGAGCAGCTGCCGGTACCGCACGGCGACACACACGACCTGTGGATCAACCCGCGCGTTCCGCGCATCTTCGCGCTGTCGGATGATGGTGGCACGGTGGTCACGCTCAACGGCGGCCGCACCTTCAGCACGATGTACAACCAGCCGACGGCGGAGCTGTACGACGCCGTCGTGGACAACCAGCATCCGTACCGCGTTTACGGTTCGCAACAGGACAATTCGAGCATCAGCGTGCCCTCGCGCCGGCTCGGCAACTCGCTGCGGCCGCAGCAGGAGTGGGGCTACGCCGCCGGCTGCGAGACGGGGCCTGTGGCACTGCACCCCGATCATCCGAACACGATCTTCGGTGGCTGCTACGGCGGTGCCATCAACCGTTACGACGTGGCGCGCGACTCCCGCGTGAGTGTGGCGCTTGGCGTCGAAAGCATGCAGGCCGCAGCGCGCGCCGTGCGTGATCGCTGGCAGTGGGTGGCACCGATCGTGGTGAGCCCGCACGATCCGCGTACGGTGTATCACGCGAGTCAGTACCTCTACGTCAGTCGCGATGCCGGTGAATCGTGGTCACGCATCTCCCCCGACCTCACCCGGAACGACACCACTCGGCAGCGCTGGGCTGGTGGGCCGATCACGCCCGACAACACGGGCGTCGAGATGTTCGGGACGATCTTCAGCGTGGTGCCGTCGTCGCATGATGCCCGTACGATCTGGGTCGGCACCGACGATGGACGGGTGCAGCTCACGCGTGATCATGGCGAGAGCTGGCGCGACATCACGCCGCCGGGCATTCCACCCTTCGCGACGGCGAACCGCGTCGAGGTGTCCACGCATGCGCCGGGACGCGCGTTCGTGGCGGTGCAGCGTTATCGCATGGATGACTTCGCGCCGTACGTCTGGCGGACCGACGACTACGGTCGCACCTGGACCCGGCTCGGTGCTGGCCCCGGCGGTCTGCCGCCCGATCATTTCGTGCGCGTGGTGCGTGAAGATCCCGAGCGGAAGGGGCTGTTGTACGTCGGCACCGAGTTCGGGCTGTTCGTGTCGCTGGACGATGGTGTGCGGTGGCGTCCGTTGCAGGGCAAGCTGCCGCGCACACCGATCACCGATCTCAAGGTGCACCGCGGTGATCTCGTGATCTCGACGCAGGGGCGTTCGTTCTGGGTGCTCGATGACCTGACGCCATTGCGCGAACTCGCTGCCGACAGCGTCGTCCGTGCGGCGCGTCTCTTCACGCCGCGGGCGGCCGAGCGTGGCACGATCGGCGTGCCGTTGCAGGAAGTGGATCTGGAGCTGCCGGATGACCGGCCGTTCGGTGCGCACCTGCAGTACGTGCTGTCGCAACCGCAGCCCGGGCTCGTGCTCGAGGTGCGAAACGCCGCCGGACAGGTGGTCCGGTCGTGGCGTGCCGACACCACGCTGGCCACAGGGCAGCAGGCGCCGGCAACGACTGGCGCACATCGTGTGGTGTGGGATCTGCGCGGTCCGGGGCCGCGGTCAGCGCGTGACCCGCAGGGCAGTGGCGGTGGCGGTGTGAAGATGCCGCCGGGTCGCTACACGGTGCGCCTCTCGGCTGGCGGTGTGGTGGACGAGCGGCCGCTGGTGATCGTGCCCAATCCGACGGCGGGACATGTGCAGGGTGACTACGACGCGCAGTACGTGCTGTCGGTGGCCGTACGCGACGCCATTTCGGTGCTCACGCGCACACTCGAGGCGCTGCGCAGCGTGCGCACCGGTGCGACGGCGCTGAAGAGCCGGGCCGATGGTCAGTCTGCGCTGCTTGCGATCGCCGACAGCATCGTGC
This sequence comes from Gemmatimonadaceae bacterium, assembly GCA_031411975.1. Lineage (GTDB taxonomy): Bacteria > Gemmatimonadota > Gemmatimonadetes > Gemmatimonadales > Gemmatimonadaceae > JACMLX01. Next base: position 9,966 of record JANOCB010000073.1, on the reverse strand, counting down.
GCGAGATCGATGCGATCGAGCGCATGGCGGGGCCTGCGACCGCAGCGGGTCCGGTGATGCCCGCAGGGCTCTCGGTACAGTACCAGACGTTGTACGGTACGCTGGTGGGCGATGGCGGCTACGGCAGCGGATCGGCGGAAGGTCGGCCGAGTGCGGCCCGTGTGGCGCGCGAGCGCGAGCTGGCCGAGCAATGGGCGGGGCTGCGTGTGCGCGCTGAGGGTGTGCTTGGCGTGATGCTCGACCGCCTGAACAGTGTTGCGGCGAGGTCGGGGATTCCGGCGGTCCCGCGGCCGCGGACGTAGCCGGTCCGTGTGCGGATGGCGGACGTAGCCGGTCCGTGTGCGGATGGTGGACGTAGCCGGTCCGTGTGCGGATGACGGAGCGCCTGTGTAATGCTGCACGATGTGCAGTCGGTCCCGTGTCCGCTGCGCGTGCCCCTGACGCCCACGACGTCGGAGACGAGCGTGCAGTGCTCCAGCCGCCGTCGGAGTCGGTACGCGCGACAGGACACCTCGTCGCGCCAAGTCTCGCAGGCCATTTCAGCGAGCCGGCGCGGCAGCCTGACCACGGCGATGCGCTGACCGCACCGCCGATTGCTGCCGGCTATCCGGAAGGCGTCAGGTCCCTTGGCGTTGCGCACGAGCTGCGACGTCGACAAGCTTGGTGGCATCTCGAAACACGATCTCGCTGGCCATTGGCCGGCACCCTGAGCCCCCAACACGGATCTGGAAGATGCCGGAGATCATGCTGGAACTGGCGCAGCTCGCACTGAAGAACGGAGCGCTCGGCATTGGCGAGGACCATGGCGATCCGGCTGGACGTCAGCTTGCGCTGGACTTGATCAACATGGGGCTTGTTCGTCACTTCTTCACGGAGCTGTACGAGGAGGAAGGCAACCTCGAGAAGCTCGGCAAGGCAAGCCGGGCCGCTGCGAGCGGTGACTCCCTGCTCGTGGTCGAGAGCCTTGCACCCAGCGGGCATACACTGGGAAACTCAATCAAGCAGGGTCGCGTGATCGCACGGGCACTGCAACGAGGGGCTCAGGTGCATCTCGCCGACATTCAGAAGATGAAGTATCGACCGACCTTTCACGCTCCTCGTCACTCGAACATTCGTGCCAAGTATCGTATTGTCACGAATCAGCCGGCACCCGGAGCAGCATCGGCTGTCGGGGAGAATTGTCGAGGCTGTCTGCTGCTCTGGGGTGCGGCACATTTCGAGGGCGACACGTCACTCGACATCTTCCTGCCCGGCCTGCAGTTCGTGAAGCTCGGGTGAGCGGTCGCGCTGTGGGCCTCGCTCTGCAGCGCAGGAGACGGGCTTCGGGATGAGTATTTCGATCGGGGTGGGTAGCAGATCCGTCAAGCATCCGGCGCGATCGCCGACCGAACCAGCGCCGCGCGACGGGCGGCGGCATTTCCTCCAATGCGATCGTGCGCCTTGAGCGCCGTGAGCACGGCGAGTCACGGTAGGGTGGCCGATGCGGGCGGGACGACGCCCCGCCGGACGAGGGCTCAGGAGCGCAATTCTGGCCGGTGAAAGTGCGTAATCTCAATCCGGTGATGACACCGCGTGAATCCGGTGACAGTGCACTCATCGCATCCGACTGGTGATCACGGTGACCGTTGCCACGGCGTCGCGCTGCGCCAGGCGGCGCAGGCCATCGTGTCGGCGGGGCAAGGCACTGACCGCATGTTGCGTTCTGTCGGCGTCGCTCATGAGAGAGACGCAGGAATCCGGCACCGGCCGTGGAGACGCCAGGCTTCCGTTGCATCGACCCATCATCCGGATGCGGCATCAGGACCGCGCCACGCGATTCCAGACTGCCACCCATCGCATCGAATCGGCGCAATGAGTGCACTGTCACCGGTGTCCACTGTCACCGGTGTCCAGTGATGCCTGCAGGGCTCTCGGTACAGTACCAGACGTTGTACGGCACGCTGGTGGGCGATGGCGGCTACGGCAGCGGCTCGGCGGAAGGGCGACCGAGTGCCGCAAGTGTGGCGCGCGAGCGCGAGCTGGCGGGGCAGTGGGCCGGGCTGCGCGGTCGGGCGGAGGCGGTGTTGGGCGGGATGCTCGACCGGCTGAACGGTGCGGCGGCGACATCGGGGATTCCGGCCGTTCCGCAGCCGCGGCCGTAATCGGTCGCTAGGCGACCGCGTTGGCCTGAGCGCGACGTCCGGCTCAGGCCTCCGTAGCCATACGTATTGCCGAGTGTGATTGTCGGGATTACTATCGGCGTCATATGATAGTCGTTCTCAACTACCGATGCCCCGACATGCGGCTGATGCGCCGGCTCGTTCCGATTGTGCTGGGCGCGACGTCCTCCCTCGCTGGCGCACAGGTGTCGACGCCGCCCCGTGACTCCGCCGCGCGGCTCCCCGGCTTGACCATCATCGGCAGCCCCACCGATCGCACCAGGATTCCCGGCGGGGCGCAGGTCATCGACCGGGCGACCTTGCAGCGGGCCCGGGTAATGTCCACCAACGAGGCGCTGCGGAAGGTGTCCGGCGTGAACGTGCGCGACGAGGAAGGCCTGGGACTGCGCCCCAACATCGGCATCCGCGGGCTCAACCCGACCCGCTCCACCAAGACGCTGCTGCTCGAGGATGGGATTCCGATCACCATCGCACCCTACGGTGACAACGCGGCCTACTACCATCCGCCGGTGGGGCGGATGGAGCGGATCGAAGTGCTGAAGGGTGCTGGCTCGATCCTGCACGGCCCGCAGACCGTCGGTGGTGTGATCAACTACATCACGCCGGGGCTGCCGGCGAAAAGTGGCGGCGAATTCCGCCTCTCGGGCGGCAACAACAAATTCGCCAACGGGTACCTGCGCGCCGCGGCGGTGAACGGTGATGTGGGTGCGGTGGTGGACATCGGTCGGTGGCGCGCCAACGGCGCGCGCGAGAACATCAACTCCGATGTCACCGATGCGTCGGTCAAGCTGTTCGTGCCACTCGGGCAGGGACATCGCCTCACGGCCAAGACCAACATCTACCGCGAGTCGTCGCAGGTCACGTACTCCGGGTTGACGGAGGACGAGTGGGCCGCCGATGCACGGCAGAATCCCTTCCGCAACGATTTCTTCACGATCAACCGCCTCGGCGGCACGGTCGCGCACGAATTCCGGCGCGGCCCGCAGCGTGTCACCACCACACTCTACGGGCACGACATCACGCGTCCCTGGTGGCGCCAGTCGTCCAACTCGGCGCAGCGCCCCAACGATCGCAGTGATCCGGCCTGTGGCGGCATGGCGAATCTGGAGTCGGGGTGTGGCAACGAAGGCCGTCTCCGCCGCTACAAGGTGCTGGGTGCGGAGTCGCGATTCTCGCAGCCACTGCTGCTCTCGAAGCTGGCCGGCATGCTGGATGTCGGTGCGCGGCTGCATCGCGAAGTGCAGGAACGTCAGCAGGTGAACGGTGCGTCGTTCAACAGTCGCACCGTCGGGCCGTCGGTCAACGCTGGCTCGGGTCTGGTGGAAGACAACACCCGCAGCACCGACGCCGTGGCGGGATGGGCACAGGTGCGGCTTGGCACCGAGCGGTTCTCGGTCACGCCGGGGCTGCGCATCGAACACATCGGCATCACCCGTCGCAACCTGCGACCGGTGACGGGCAACCCCGATGGGATCTCCGGCGCGACGACGCTGATCGAGTTGATTCCGGGTGTCGGTGCCACGTTCACCGCAGCACCGACGCTGACGATGTTCGCCGGTGCCCATCGCGGCTTCAGCCCGCCGCGCAACGAGGACATCATCAGCAACACCACCGGTGGCGTGGTGGAACTGGACCCGGAGCGAAGCTGGAACTACGAAGCAGGACTGCGCTGGATTCCAGCCGCGGCACTGACGGTGGATGTGACGGCGTTCCGGATGGATTTCACCAACCAGATCATTCCGGCGTCGGTGGCCGGTGGCACTGGTGCCACGCTCACCAGCACAGGACGCACGCTGCATCAGGGCCTCGAGCTCGATGTGCGCAGTGATCTGACTTCAACGGGACGCTTCACACCGTTCGTGCAACTCGCCAGCACCTGGGTGCCGGTGGCGCGCTTCGAGAGTGCACGCTTCGCCTACGTCGGCATTGGTGGCAGCGACGTGACGGGGAAGGTATACGCGGAGCAGAACGCCGCAGCGACGCGCACGCGTGCCGATGTCCGCGGCAACCGGCTGCCGTATGCACCCGAGTGGACGACCACCGCCACGCTGGGGCTGCGGCATCGCAGTGGTGCCGATGTGTCGGTCGAGGCGGTGCATCTGGGCCGGCAGTTCGGCGACGCGCTCAACACGCGCGTGCTGGTGGCCGATGGACAGCAGGGTGTGCTGCCGTCGAACACGCTGTGGAACGTGGCGGCCAACATACCGGTGCCGTGGCTGGGGGTGACGGCGTTCGGGGCGGTGAAGAACCTTTTCGACGAACTGGTGCTCGTGGACCGCACGCGCGGGTTGTTGCCGAGCATGCCACGGATGGTGCAGGTGGGGGTGGAACGACGATTCTGATGCCAGCGAGGCGTATGTCAGCCCTGCCTGTGGCAGCTCGGCGGTCTGCGACCTTGATCAGGCGGTGCGCTGTACGGTCGAGAATGGTTCGGCGATGCCTCGCCGTCATATTGTGTCATGCCGCTGCCACGTATCCGTATGCGCCTTCCGTATGACGACAAACACACGGGGCGACGAACCAGACTGATGTGGCTCAGCGCGATGCTGATGGTGCTCGGTACCGCCTGTTTTCGTGCGGATCCCCTCGCGCAGGAACGTGTCGTCGAGCGTGATCAGCTGCTCCGCGAAGTGGCGGGCCTCAGGAAGCTCGAGGCGGTGGCACCGGGCAAGCTGATGGACCGCGAGCGTGAGGTCATGGTCGGTGTGCGCGACACGCTGCTGCAGTCGCTGCTGGCGGCGACCTTGCCGGTGAGCGTCGACATCCGCAACGACTTCACGGTCACGCTGACGGGTGCGCGCCTCACCTTCCGCTCGAATGTCGCGCGTGTCGCGCTCAGCGGGCATGTGCGCCGGAGGAGCTTTCCCCGCGTGGCCGCCATCGTCAGGCTGCGCGGTGCCCTCGACAATTTCACGATCAGTCGGGTGGAGGGGCTGCGAACGCGCATTGCGATCGATGATGTCGAGATCGATGCACCGACCGGAGCCATGTCGGTCCTCGACCCCGTGGTGATCGAGGCGCTGCGCAGCATCGTGGAGCGGAGCCTGCCGGAGCTCACGTCCGGACTGCCGGCACTGACGATCCCGGTCCGACTCGACCAGAACATGACGCTGCCAGGGTTCGGGCCCGAGGGGGCGCTGTCGATCGAGCCAAGCATGGCGCCGTTGCGCATGAGCGCGTCACGCGTGATTGCATTCCAGAACCGGCTCTGGATCGTGCTGCGCGCGGAACTCGGGGAGTTTGCCACCGTCGCGCGCGACACCACGCCATGAAACACCGCGTCCTGTTCGCCGTGCTCGCGCTCGTGGCCGTGCTGACCGTGGTGTTCGGCGTGATGTCGATGCGGTACAGGCCACGGTCGGAGCGTGAGGACCCGGCCTCGCTCGAGCGCGAGATCGTACAGCTCGCGCACACGCGCGATTCGCTGCGCGCCATCGTCTATGACGCGGCATTGTCGAGTGATGTCCTGGATGGGCAGCCGGAGGGTGACGTGCTGATCGGCCTGCCGACACCGTTCGTGGAGGCCGTGGTGCGCAGTGTGGTGCAGGGGTGGTTCCGTGACGTCGACATCCGGCTGCCGCAGATCAACCTGCGGAAGACCGGCGAGGTGAAGGCGAAGATCGGCATCTTTGGCAGGAGGCGCGTCGGCGAGTACACCCTGCGCGTGCGCCTCGACGACGTGCGCGGGCGACTGCAACCCGATGTCCCCGAGCTCACGTTCGGCGGCGACGTCATCACCATTGCGATCCCCGTGCGTGTGGCTGGCGGCACGGGGATCGCGCACATCAAGGCAGACTGGGAGTCACGCGGGTTGGCGGGGCCGGTCTGCGGTGACATGTCGGTGGAGCGTGATGTGACGGGTCAGGTGCGGGCGCGCACGTATACGGCACGCGGCCGGATCGTGCTCACGGCAGTGGATGGTGCCGTGCTGGCGGATCCCGACTTTCCCGGCCTCGCAATCCGGTTGTTCATCGATCCATCGACGCGTTCGGTGGCGGCGCTCGACTCGCTCCTGGAATCACGCGGCGGTCTCTGCGGATTCGCGATCGAGAAGTCTCGCGCCAGTGAGCGCATTCAGGCGCTCGTCGGACGTGGCTTCAACGTGAAGATCCCGCAGCGCTTCTTCCGGCCGATCCGGTTGCCGATTGCGGTGGAAACGGCACTGCCGCTGAAGGATCGTCAGCTGGCCCTGCAGGTAACGCCGCGCAATCTGACGGTGCAGCCGAGCACGATCTGGATCGCCGCAGACGTCACGCTCGGCGCGCGGCTCGACTCGACGGTGCGTGCCGCGCAGCGCGTGCGCTGAGCAGGGTGACCTGTCGTTGGCGCTGGACACACCTGCCGACGCGGGTGTCAGCGCGTACAGTTGCCCGTGGCTGCGTCATGCAATGGCGTCAGCGGCAATCACGGCGTTCAGCAGCACGTCCGCGCCGTTCGTGATGTCCTGCGCGCGGGAGAATTCCTTCGGCGAGTGACTGATGCCCCCGACACTCGGAATGAAGATCATCCCCATCGGGGCGATCCGTGCAATTTCCTGTGCATCATGGCCGGCGCCGCTCGGCATGCGCTGCGACGTGAAGCCGAGTGACTGCACGCTGCCCTCGATGAAGCCCATCACCCTGGCGTCAGCCAGTGCCGGCTGACTGTCGGTGAGGCTCCGGAAACGGAAGGTGGTGCTGGTGGCCGTGCCGATGTCGCGACCCAGCGTTTCGAAGGTTCGCTGGAATCGCGTCAGCTTGGCTTCATCCAGGTCGCGCAGATCCACCGTGAGCACCACCTCGCCGGGGATGACGTTGGTGGTGTTCGGCGTCACGACCACCCGACCGACGGTGGCCACCTGTCGGCCGGCCTCCGCACGGATGGCATCGTTCACGGCCACCGTGAACTTCGCCGCCGCCAGCATGGCGTCCTGCCGCTGATCCATCGGCGTGGCACCGGCATGATTGGAGAAGCCGGTGATCGTGACTTCGAACCAGCGCAACCCGACGATGCCCTCGACCACGCCGATCTGCAGCCCCGCCTTCTCCAGCAGGCCACCCTGTTCGATGTGCAACTCGATGTAGCAGGCGATGTCGCCGCGCTTCTTCACCGACTGCAGCAGCGCGGCCACGTTGCCACCGATCAGGCCGATGCCGTCACGGATGGTCCGGCCCGAACGCGCCACGTTGTTCAGTTCCGCATCGGTGAATGCCCCGATCGCGATCTTGCTGCCGATCGTGCCGCCTTCCTCGTTCTGGAAGCAGACCACGTCCACGGGATGCCGCAGCCCGACGTTGCGTTCGAGCAGTGTGCGCGCGACCTCGATCGCGCCGAAGGTCCCGACGGGCCCATCGAAGTTGCCGCCATTGGTGACGGAGTCCACGTGTGATCCGATCAGGATCGGCGGCAGCGCGGCGTTCCTCCCGGGCACGCGACCGTAGATGTTGCCGGCCGTGTCGATCCGCGGCGTGAGGCCCGCCTGTCGGAACAGGTCGACGGTGAACGCGCGACCGGCCAGATCGGCCTCGGAGTACGCCGTGCGATTGATGCCACCTGCGGTGCGGCCGATGCTGTCGAACGCCGTCAGCCAGCCGTTGAGCCGCGCGCCGTTGACGCGCACCGGCGCCTGGCGCCGTGTCGGAGCATTCGGCCGGTGCAGCAATGGCAGCGCGGACAGTGCGGCCGTGTGCTGCAGAAAATCGCGACGATTCATCGGGTGTCCAGAGAAGAGTTGGGTGGAGACGACGACATCAGGTGGCGGCTGATGCACCGGCCGATCCGCCACGTTGCACCGCGCGCCCGATCATGTACAGCAGCGCACCGACGGCGGTGGCGATCAGCACGTCGCGCGTCTCCGTCCACGAGGTGTTGAGCAGCAGCCAGCCGATCAGCACCAGCGCCACACCCGGCACCAGCAACCCGCCGGGGAGTGTGAAGAGCGCCGGTGGCATGCTGGGCCGACGCCGGAAGATCGGCAAGGCGATGATCGTCAGCGCGAACACGAACAGTCGTGAGATGGTGCTGATCGTGAGCAGGTAGATGTGCCCGCGCGTGAGCGTCAGCAGCAGCACCACGGCGCACGACGCCAGGATTGCCAGCACCGGCGTGCGATGCACCGGATGTACTGCCGCCAGGATCGGTGGCAGTTGCCGCGCCTCGGCCATCGCGAACGGAATCCGCGAGATCGCCAGCACACCGCCGTTGATCGTGCCGAGCATCGAGATCACGGCGCCGACCACGATCAGCGTTGCGCCGGCCGGGCCGATGAATGTGGCTGCCGCGTCGGCCAGCGGTCGCTGCGATTCTGCGAGGTTCGGCAACGTGCCGATGCAGACGGCCTGAATGCCGACGTACAGCGCCGCCACGCCGGCCAGGCCGATGCCGAGCGAGAATGGTGCATCGCGGCGCGGGTCGCGCATTTCACCGGCAGCCACGAGCGCCGTCTCCCACCCCACGAACGCGAAGCCGAGCAGCAGCACGGCGGCCGAGAAGTTCTCCGGCTGCGGCTGCACGGCGAAGTCGAGTCGGGTGGCGTCGATGTTCGGCAGCCCGACCACCACGAACAGCAGCAGTGGTGCCAGTTTCGCAATGGTGATGGCGCTGCCGAATCGCGTAGCGCCGCGTGTACCGCGCACATGCAGCCAGGCCAGACCACCGATCACCGCCGTCACCAGCAGGCCGCGCGGCAGGCCATTGCTCACCGACGGAATCAGGAACGAGGAATACTCCGCCAGCACGCCGGTGATGGCGCAGAGCCCCGTCACGCGCGCCAGCCAGAGCAGCCAGCCCACGACGAATGCCGTGAATGGGCCGAAGGCATCGGCCGCATAGACATACGGTCCACCGGTCTGCGTGTAGCGGCTGCTGACTTCCGCAAAACAGGCCACGATGCATCCCATCAGTACCGCGCAGGCCACGATGGCCAGCAAGCCCCACGCACCGAGCAGTGCATGCACCTTTTGCGGCAGCCCGAAGATGCCGGCGCCCACGATCCCGTTGATGACGAGTGCCACCATGTCCCACCGGCCCACGACACGCAGCAGCCCTGCGCTCCCCGCCGGTGCGGGCGAGGTCATGTGACGGGCGCGACGCCGGCGCGTGCGCGTGCGGTGTTGGCCTCGTTGCGGCTCCGGTGCGATCGCAGTCGCGGCATCACCAGTTCACCGAAGCGCCGGCACTCCTCGAGATGCGGATATCCCGACAGGATGAACGTCGAGATGCCCAGAGCCTGATAGGCGCGCAGTTTCGCTTCCACCTGCTCGGGATTGCCGACGATCGCGACCCCCACACCGGTGCGGGCCAGCCCCACGCCGGCCCAGAGATTGCCTTCGACCACCAGTGACGACCCCGACGCCAGTGCCCGCTGCCGCGCCTGTCCTTCGGAATCGGCGCTGCCGGAGGCCGCGGTGAACGCCGCACGAACGGCGGGATCGATGCGGCTGATCAGCCGATCGGCAGCCGCCCAGGCCTCGGCTTCGGTGTCGCGCACCACCACGTGCACCCGCAGCCCGATGCGCACGCGGCGACCCGCAGCAGCTTCCGCATCACGCATGCTGGCGATGCGTGCGGCGATGCTCGGCAGTGTGTCACCCCACACCAGGTACACGTCGGCAAGTTCCGCCGCGATGCGCTGTGCCGGTGCGCTGTGCCCGCCGAAGTAGATCGGAATCTGAGGCGTCGGCTTCGGTTCCAGCACGGCGCCGGTGGTGCGATAGAAGATGCCCTCGTGGTCCACCACAGGTTCCGTCCACAGGCGTCGCACGAGGTGCACGAACTCGTGAGTGCGCGCGTAGCGCGTGTCGTGCGACTCGGTGTCGCCATACATCGC
>JANOCB010000072.1:0-11756 GCA_031411975.1 Gemmatimonadaceae bacterium | reverse complement strand
CCGCGAACACGTTCGCCGCCCGCGTGAAGCCCACCGACGACCCCGGCACCACGCTCAGGATGTCGCCGCGGCCGCAATAGCTCGCGTCGTTCCAGCGCCCCCCATCCGTCACCGCGGCTTCCGTCGCCCCCGTCGCAGACGACCACGATGACGCGAAGACCGACGGACCGACTGGGACGACTGGGACGACTGGGACGACTGGTGCCAGCACCGTGACTTGACGAGACGCGCTGTCGCCGTTCGGAACCACATTGGCACCCGTTGCCGCCAACGCCACGATGCGCTTCACGAGTGTCTGGCCGCCCGTGCCTTCCGCCGCACGCGTGAGCATGCTCATCACCGCCGACGAGTCCCGCGCAAGGGTACCGATGGTCCAGACTCCATTGGCGTAAGTCCCACGGGACGTTACGACGGAGACGATCGAGAGACCCACCGGCAAGGTATCGAATGCCATGACGTTCGCCGCAGTCGTTGCACCACGGTTGCGGACGGTGACCGTGAATCGCACGGTGTCCTGCGGGTTCATCGATTCTCGATTCGCCACGATGGAAAGCTGTAGCTCCGCCCGCGGTGCCTCAGGTCGCCCATCATCGGCACAGGCGGCTGACAGCAGCCCTAACAATATGATGATGACCGGGAATCGGATCGGCATTCAGGCTCCGGACAAATGCGGGGCCGGGCCAACTCGCAACGAAGTGGCCAGGCGAATGGACGCTGTGCTCAGAACGACTGCGTGCAACATTGGATGGTAACATGTCGAAACCGCGCAGGCGATACGTCATCCAGCAGGCTCATGCGCAGGGCGTGCACAGGTGCATTCAGGTCGCGCCCGCACCAGTGACGAGACGACGGTAGAGGACCTCGTGGCGGTCGAGCCAGCTGCGTGCGCTGAACCGGCGCTCCAGCTGTTCGCGTGCTGTACCGGCCCGGCGCGCCGCGTCCGTTGGATCGGCGAGAAGCACTCGTAACGCCTCCGCAATGGCCGCCGGCTGCCGCGGGGGAACCACCCACCCATCCGCTTCACCGATCACGTCCGGCACACCACCGACCGCCGACACCACGACCGGAACCCGCGCTGCCATCGCCTCGAACAGGACGATCGGCGTCCCTTCTGTGCGTGAGCTGAGCACGAACGCATCGAACGCCGGGAACAGCTGCGTGGCATCGTCCTGATGCCCCGCCATGTGCACCCTGCCTTCCAGTCCATGGGTGCGCACCAGCCGTTCAACCTCGCCACGTTCACCGCCATCGCCGACGATGACGGCCTGCCACGCCAGGTCGGCGAGTTCGGCAAGCGCCTGAACGAACAGGTCTGGCCCCTTGGCGGGAATGAGACGGCCGACGAATGCGATCACCGGTGCGTCGGTGTCGAGACCCAGGTGGCGTCGAGCCTGCTCCCGTGACCACGTCGGCTCCGTCCCTGGCCACGCGTTCGGGATCAACGCGAGGTTGTTCGCCGAAGCGTGGTCGCTCCGCAGGTCCTCCTCCAGCACGCGCGAGACGACGACGACCCCGTCGAAACCTCTCCACGCGCGTCGCTGCATCCACTCGAAGAGATGAGACTTCCCGCCCATGCGGCTCGACCCGTGCACTGTCGACACGATCGGTACGCCGAGGGCGCGGGCAACCGGACCGTCGAGCAGGTCGCTGCGGTAGCCATGCGTGTGCACGATGTCCGGTTTCACCCGTTCGAGAATCGCACGGACTTCGCGCCGCTCGCGAAGGTAGGCACGGCCCGGGAGCGTGATCACCTCCACTGGCACGCCCGCTTCCTGCAACGGGGAGAAGAACGGATGCGCGGTCCCGGATGGATCGACGACACCGACCACCACGACACGGTGCCCATCCCGGTGCTGCCCGATCGCGAGGGCCTGAATCACACGTTCGAGCCCACCGACCGGGGCAGGCGCCGTCACGTGTACGATCCCGAGCGGTTCGTCAGTCACGACGCCGCTCGATCCCGATATGCCGAAGCCAGGCCACGCTCAATGCCACGCCCTCGGCGACGCCGATCGCCGGTCGAAAACCGAGGACTCGCTCCGCCTTGGCGGCTGGGAACTCTGCCTTGATGCTGTATAGATGGAACTCGCCGGCGGTTGGTGTCTGCTTGATGGCACTCTCCGCACTCTTCATCAGCTTGCGGGCCAGCGCGGAACGCTGATAGACGCTCATCACGAGGCCCGGGGCCTTGCGCAGCACCCACTTGGCCGAGATGCGGACCGGAGCCATGGCGCGGGCAGCGAGGTGACTCCGGTCGCGCGAGACCTTGGGGAGGGGCGGCATACCGAGTGCGTCGTTCAGCGTACGGAAGTAGGAGGCCCAGGTGATCACCTCGGGGCCATTCACGTTGAACGTCTCGTTGCATGGCATCGGCGTCTCGAGCGCGCGGAGCACGGCGGCAACGACATCATCCACGTACACGAGGTTGCAAAGACCGCTCGTGTCCTCGTCAGAGAGCATCCAGGTTCCGGCGAGGAGTCGCTCGGCGAACTCGACCGTCCAGCTCGCGCTGCCCGGGCCATAGACGATGGTGGGGCGAAGCACCGCGACGTTCGATCCCATCGCTCGATACTCCTCCACCGCCTCTTCTGCCGCAATCTTGCTGTCACCATACGCCGCACCCTCACGCTTTCGCGGCGCATCCTCCGTATACGTGCCGTCACCACGCCCATAGACATCGATGGTCGAGAGGTGGACGATACGCGGAACGCCCGCGCGACGAGCCGCTTCGAGCACGGTCCGTGTTCCGACGGTGTTCACCTCGGGGGTCCCGACCGCGCAGTGCACGACGGCACGCACTCCATCCATCGCGGCAGCGAGCGAGTCGAGATCCTCGACGTTGCACGCGACGATCTCCACCGGCAGCCGTCCCACCTGCGCGGCGGTGGACCAACGGCGAACCCCGGCGCGCACTGGACCGCGCCCCGAGGCGTGCAGGATTTCGACGAGACGGCCACCAATGAAGCCGCCGGCCCCGGTGACGAGAATCGGGGCGCTGCTCACGACGCCACCTTTTCCCAGGCGTCGAACCAGGGCATCGCGACTCTGGTGCGTCGCGCGTAGCACCGCTCGATGACCTCGAGGCCCGGCAGAACGTCCGCGCCGGACACCAGCGGCGGTGCACCTTGCTCGATCACGGCACAGAAGTTCGTCAGTATTTCGCGAGCGAAATCATCGTACTTCGTCGCGCGGGATTGAAGCTTGATCGTGCGTTCGCGACCTCCCGCTGAGAGTGACAGCGTACGCCAGTCGTAGATCCCACCGGTAAGGCGCCCCCGCTCGCCCTCCACCACGAAGCCGTTCTTCAGTTTCCCGAGCCAGCTCAGGCGGATCTCTGCCGTCGCCGCCCCGCAGGCGAGACTCACGCCAGCATACGCTTCCGTTCCACCCATGGCGTCGTCCTCGTACTTCGTGATCTCGGGCAAGCCGCCGAGCCACCAGCAGACGAGGTCGACGACGTGGGCTCCGATGTCGAGCAGGATTCCGCGACCACCACCGCGGACCCCGAACAACGCCGGCGAGGTCAGCGGCCAATCGAACTTGTCACCGTCCTCGAACTCGATCCGGCGGACCGCCCCGAGCGTCCCGTCCGAAATCAGGCGAGCCACCTCGCGATGTGTCGGGAAAAGACGGCGCGTGTTGTTGAGGGCGAGCGGCACCCCCTGCGAGGCTGCGAGATCGACGAGCGATCGGGCTTCCGCAAAGGTGCCGGACAGTGGTTTTTCGCAGAGGACGGGTTTCCCGGCCGCGATGCAATCCCGGGCGATCGGGGCGTGCAGGTGATGCGGAGCCGTGATGATCACGCCGTCCACACGATCGAGGACATCGTGATGCGACTGGGCGATTGCACCGCCTCCTGCCGCACCGGCCACGGCTTCTGCCCGCCGCCGGTCCGGGTCGACGAGGATCAGCCCGTCCAGTAACCTCGAATCGCGCCGGATCGCTGGGGCGTGAAAACGTTCGGCGATGGCGCCGCAACCGATGATCGCCAGACGGGGAGTCGACATGCAATGGAAAAAAGTTGACGGAGTGCCAGCCGGATCGTCGTGCCCACAAGGACGAGGGAGCCTCGGCCTCGATACCGCGCCACCTAGATTTGCTCGCCGATGGCCACAGGACGACACTGTCGGTTTCGGGATACCGTCATGGTGCCTCGAAGCGGGCGGTACAGCCACACCTCTACGGGTTCGATGTCACAGTCTAACGTTGCATTGATGCTGGAGTCGGAGGGGCCCGGCGGCGCCGAGGTCGTCGTCCTGCATCTCGCGGACGAGCTCCGGAGCCGTGGCCATCACGTCGTTCCCGTGATCTTCACACGAGCGACCGACCCAGGGTGGCTCGAACAGGCGTGCGCCACGCGAGGTTTCACTCCGGAGCGTGTCGGGATTCGCGGCACCGTCGACATCAACTGCCTCCGGGCAATCGTCGCGCTCCTGCGCCGCAGACAGGTGACGGCCGTCCACAGCCACGAGTTCGGGATGGCGATCTACGGAACCGCCGCCTGCCGGCTCCTCCGGCTCCCGCACGTCATCACGATGCATGGCAACATGTGGATGACGAATGCATTCCGTAGACGTGCCGCGTTGCGGTGGGCGTTCCGAAACAGTGCAGCGACAGCCGTGTCAGAGGATACCCGCCGGCATCTCATCCGCGCACTCGGGATTCCGGATTCGCGCATCCGGACGGTGCTGAACGGCGTGCCGGAGCTGGTGGGAAACCGGCAAGCGCTCCGGCATGAGCTGGGCATGGCCGACGATGTGGTACTCGTCACGGCGGTAGGCAATCTGATCGAGCGCAAAGGGCATGCATTCCTCATCCGGGCGCTGGCCCTCGTGGCCGCGCGCGTACCCAACGCGGACTGGCACCTCGCCATTGCCGGCGAAGGCGTCGAACGGCCGCATCTGGAGGCGCTCGCTCGTGACAGCGGTATTGCCGACAGGGTGCACCTCCTCGGTCACCGCCGCGACATCGCCGATGTATTGGCCGCCTCGTCGGTGTTCGTGATGCCGTCCCTCTGGGAAGGGCTGCCGCTGGCGGTGCTCGAGGCGATGTTCGCCGGTACCGCCGTCATCGCCTCCGGCATCTCGGGAATTCCCGAGGCGATCACGGACGGGGTGACTGGCCTGCTCGTGAAACCTGGGGAGGTTGAACCGCTCGCCGATGCGCTGCAGTCGTTGATCGTCGATGGCGTCCGCCGGAAGCGGATCGGTGAGGCGGCTCGTACCCGGGCACGAGAGCAGTTCAGCGTGGGCACGATGACCGCGCAGTACGAAGCACTGTACCGCAGCGAGCGATGACTGACGCTGCCGGTCTGTCGGCTGCCGCCGTTGACATCATCATTCCGTGCTACAACGAGTCGGCAGTCGCCATCGCGCGCACGATCCGCGCCGTGCGAGCCCAGACCCGCGCGCCGCGACGTGTGCTGCTCGTGGACGATTGCAGCGTCGACACGGCTGGCCTTGCCGACGCTGCGGCGCTGGGCGCTGAGGTACTCAGGCAACCCAGGAATGGCGGGATCGCCGCCGCCAGGAATGCCGGCATTCGCGAAGTTGACGCCCCGTTCATCGCCTGCGTGAACGTGGAGGTGCTTCCGGACCCAACGTGGCTTGCGGTATGTGTTGCCTACATGGAACGAGATCCGTGCGTCGGCGTCGTCGCCGTTGACGTCCGGGTGGAGAATCCGGACTCGATTCGCGGTCGATGGCGCATGCGCTTCCAGGAGGCAAGATATCCGTGCACTTCCGGTCCTATTCCCTGGGGATCCGGGCACGTACTGATCTTCCGGGAGAAGGCGCTGCAAGCGGTCGCAGGTTTCAACGAACGACTGCACAAGGCGGGTGAAGATCTGGACATCTGCTTCAGGCTCGCCGCAGCAGGGTGGGAGGTACATTTCGTCGCCGAGACGGGAGCAACCTCCATTCAGCACGACTCGCTACGGACACTCGCCCGCGCTGAATACAACCGTTCGATCTACCGCGCAGACGCTGGGAACGGATTCTGGCGGGGGCTTTTCGTTGCTGCAAACCGCATGGTCCAGCGCAGCATACGCCACCTGGTCTTTTTCCGCTGGTCGATGATGCTCATCGAGCCGGGGGTGTTCTACCATCAGTTGCCGAGGATCTGGCGGCAGCGATGACCGTCGCGCAGCACCGCACATCGGCGCGGGCTCAACGCGCTGACTTCATTCTGCGCGACACTTCGCAGGGGGCGCCAAAGGCAAGAGCACATCAGCCAGCGCGTTCGCCGCGATCTCGTACCCCTTGGCGCTCGGGTGGTAGTCTTCGGGAAGCAGGAACGTCTCTTCCACGCGCGTTCCCGATCGCCCGAGCGCTTCGAGGTAGTCTACCGTCGGCAGGCCGATTCGCTCTGCACTCGCTCGGATGACATCGTAGTCTCGTCCCCCCCGGCCTGCACGTGCGGATTCCGGGTGAGGAAAGAGCGCAAAAACCAACGGAATCCTGAGTTTGCGCAGCGTATCCGAGAGCGCAGAAAGATGATCGCTGTACTCACGGCGCGCGGCTTCGACCGCCGCGGGTGGCACCGGCTGCTCACTGGGACGCGCCCAGCTCTGCACGGGGTTGGCGGTGACGGATCGGCGTACATCCTGCGCGAGGTTCCAGATGGCGCTGCGACGCAGCAGCCGATAGAAGACCGAGACGGGAAACTGCGATTTGATGCGGCGATTCTCCGCGAGCCCGGACCAGATGCGAGGCCCCATCAGTTCATCGATGTCATTCTCGTGATACATCAGCACGACGACGTCTGGTGCGACGGCGAGCCCACGCAGGGCCATTTCATCCTGGCCGACGATCGTCGAACCTGAGAGTCCGGCGTTGATCACCCGCGCCGCGCCGCACACCCTGGAAAGCCGTGCGTCGAGTTGGGCGGGGAGCGTCTCATGATCTGCGACGTTGTGCCCGTACGTGAACGAGTCGCCGACGTGCAATATCCGGAATTCCCCGTCCGCCTTCCGGCGGGGGAAGTCTGGTCCACGGTAGCCAAGGGAGTTGATTCGCGTCGCGTGCTGGAATCGTGATCCACTCCCTTCCGTGACGCTCTGATTCGGGCTGAAGATGCCGGGTACCTTCGCGAACTCCTGAGCCGACACAGTGAACAGGCTCAACGGGGGTGCCTTTCCCAACACATGAAGAAGCGCTTCGGCGACCGCGAGCGTCAGAACGGAGATCAGGAGCGCGAGTGTGAGATTGACGGCCACGCGGCGCCAGCGGCCTCCTGCGACAGATGAAGGGTCAGGCGGGGCCTGTTCAACGTGCATCGTCGAGGATCTCCCTGACTGCCGCTGCAACCTCAGCCACCTCTGCCGATGTGAGCGAAGACGACGAAGGCAGGCAGAGACCGGCGTGATAGAGTCCGTCGGCCACCGCGCCACCGAGCACGCGATAGCCCGCGCGCTGATACACGGGTTGCTGATGCATCGGCTTCCACACCGGTCGTGTCTCGATCCCCTGCCCGGAGAGCGTGAGCCGGGCTTGCTCGGGTAACACAGGGGTCAAGCCGGCATCGAAGGTGATGCAGGTCAGCCACCGCGCGTGAATACCCCAGGAGGCCTCCGGCTGGAGACGAACACCGGGCACACCCGCCAATGCCTGTTCGTACCACGCGAACACCTGGCGGCGGGAGGCGACACGATCCGAGAGTACCCGGAGCTGAACGCGGCCTACGGCTGCGAGAAGATTGCTGAGACGATAATTGTAGCCCATCTCCTCGTGTTCGTAATGCGCGACCGGCTCGCGCGCCTGACGGGCCAGTTTCCGTGCATGATCGATCAGCTCCTTTTTCTGTGACACGAGCATCCCGCCAGTGGACGTCGTGATGACCTTGCTGCCGTCGAAGGAGAAAATTCCAAGAGTGGCGAGCGAGCCGGCGTACTGTGCGACTCCGGTGCCTCGAGTCATTGCACCCAGTGCCTCGGCAGCATCCTCCACGACCGGAACACCCCATCGCTCGCAGGCGGCAAGGATGGGCGTCATGTTCGCCAGTTGACCATACAGGTGGACGACGACGACCGCTGCCGGAAGTCGTCCCGAGCGACCGCGGAGCTCGAGCTCTTCGACCAGCAGCGACGCATCCATGTTCCATGACTCCGCGTCGGAGTCGACGAAAACCGGCGTGGCGCCGAGATAGATGATCGGGTTGACGGAGGCGCAGAAGGTGAGCGTGCTGACCAGCACGTCGTCGCCTGGGCCGACGCCGAGCACCCGGAGCGCGAGATGGAGCGCCGAGGTCCCGGAGGCCGTCGCGAGCGCTGCGGCCGTGCCCTGCGAGGCCGCGAACTCCTCCTCGAAGGCATCGACGTCCGGGCCGACGGCCGCCAGCCAGTTGGTCTCGAGGGCGGCGGCGACCGCACCGAGTTCGTCACCCGTCAGATGCGGCGCCGACAGCGAGATGCGCTGGCGGGAATATTTCACGTTCCGCCCTGATCCGCAGGCGTCACGCGATGCGCGCGGGTTTCGACCACGCGCCTGAGGGAATCGAGCATGCGCGCGATCAATACGGGCCACGCGAACGTCGACAACATTCGCTCCCGTGCCGCCCGCCCCATGCGAAGCCGACGCGCATCGTCACTCAGGATGGCGACCAGTGCCTCGGCAAGCGCCCGGGGGTCTTCTGGTGGCACCATGAGCCCGGTCTGACCATGCTCGATGATCTCAGGAACTGCCCACGCCTGAGGACCGACACAGGGAAGCCCGTACGCCATCGCCTCCACGAAGGAGGTGCCAAATGCGTCGAATCGGGTCGGCAGACAGAAGACCTGTGCGGAGGTGTACGCCGCGTTCATTGCGGCAAGACCTGTTGCCGTATCACGATCGAGGAAGCCCGTCACCTCGACTCCCTCGGGCACCGGCGTGGTCTGTGGTGGACCGACCATCACGAGTCGCGCAGTCGGAATGTGCACACGCACGTTCCGAAATGCGCTCAGCATGATGTCCGCCCCCTTGCGGATCGGATCACGCCCCACGAAAAGGATCGTGGGTTCCGAAGCGTGCGTCACACCGTTCGTCACGAGCGTCGTGGCGTCGAAGTTCGGCCCGCAGCCGATCGTGACCAGCTTCTCCGGCGCCACACCGAAATCCGTGATGAACGACTGGCGCACCATCTCGCTCATCGTGAAGATGACCGCCGCGCGGCGGTACACCCTCGCCTCTCGCGCGTGAACCTCGGCGATCTCGTCGTCGTTCAGCGCAGAGGCCTCGGAGAACCCGGTGGCACCTCGTCGAGACATGTCGATGTTGGAGTCGCAGAAGAGGGCGATCGGGACGTCGAGCTCGGGCGGCGCCTCGAATGTCGCGCCGATCTGGAGAATGACGTCGGCATCGCAGCCATGTTCCCGGATGACTGCCGCGAAGCGATCGGAGCGGGCCCGAAAGCCGGCCGAGCCGAGGTGATACAGGCTCGACCACCTGCGCCGTGAGGTGGTCACCGATCGCGCAACCATGAGGCTTCGCGCGAGACCATACAGATCAACGTCGGCCGTGGACACCGTGTGACCGGCGTCGCGGAGATGTTGCAGGACGCTGTGAGTGACGCCGGACCACGAGTCGTGTGTCTCCGCATCACCCTCGCTCACGATCAGGATCTTCACGCACGCTCCCGCTCGAGGAGACGCGCGCCGGCTCGCTCACGCGCATCGCTCATCGACGGAGCCACGGACGTGTAATGAGCCGAGACACGATCGGCTGGTCCGGGGTGGGCGGGCACACCATGACGACCGAAGACGATTGCACGTGCCGATCTCGTGCCAATCCACGCCGCGCCGGGGAGAATCATGATCAGTTTCGCACTCAACAGATTGTTTTTCACGACGAGCGCGCTCTCCCCACAGCCGTCTGTCGATCAACCCAGGCAGTCGTCGTGCACATGAAATATTACAACCAAACAGGCGCTCTTTGTAACCGGGACGTGACGCCCCCCCACTCCGCAGCTGCTCATAATCGCATCTCCAGTATGTCCTGAAGCGCTGACAGTGACTTCGACCACCCTCGTGGGCACGACCGCTGTTGAGAGTACTCTCTCAAATAATGTCGACTCTGAGGCCTCTCGTGGATCCCTTGCAAGCGGGCAGGCTCGGCGTCGGTGCGGGAGACAGGGGGATACCCTCGTGGTCGCCCACCACCGCGCTTCGCAAAGTCGAGCGTCCCGCAACATGAGCGCATCGTTCCTCGCTCAGCTGTCCCATATCGACAGAGTCAGACCACGTTGGTTCGCGTGATCCTCAGTAGCTGTCGGATGGCACGGAAGACAGCCGGAATGTGAGGGATGCGTCGCTTCGTTCGCACGACAAAAGCGCCCAACCCGAAGGGATTCCACGGTCGATATCCGCTGTACGCGGTGCGGTCGAGGTGCCGCAGGAACACGTGTTGAAAGCGTCCTGCGTAGTCGGCGTGCCATGGCTTGGTTGCGCCCCAGTAGTGAAAAACCGCCTCGCTCTCGTCAGTGAGCCACTCACTCACGTTCACTCCCGCATTCCAGTCGCGCGGCAGCTCGACCCAGTCGCGCTGAAGGGCGCAGTTGAGCGCATCCTGGTCGTACAGCACGAGCCGGTCACCCTGCGCCTGGGCATGTACCATCGCTCGCGCGCTCACCTGAAGCGCTCGCCATCGAACGAGATCCATCACGACGAAGCCCGCGTTGAAATAGCGTTGCTCCTCGAGGCCGAGTCGAACCAGATGACTTCGAGTGTCCTCAGCATCGCCATTCGATGTGGCCGCGATGGTGTGACCCTCGAAAGGGAACTCCCACGCAACAGCAATGTCCCGTTCGACGACCATGTCGCAGTCGACGTAAATGCAGCGATCCGTCTCGGGCGGCAGGATTTCGTCAATCAGCAGTCGCGCATAGGTCATATGCGACATGAACTTGGAGGTCAACAAGCGCTGAAAACGAGTCAGATTAACATCGTGCAGGGCGATGGTCGCTGACCGCTGACTGTTCAGGACGGTCTCGCACAACGCCTGTCTGTCCCTCGGTGAAAGTGCGTTCGTCATGACATCGAAATGAATCGATGCGCCGTCACGCAGGTTCTCGAGGATCGATCGCATGCAGACAGCGCAGCCGATGACCTGTTTTGCGTCGACGGCGAGCACAACTCGAATCAGCATCTGCAACGAGTTTCGGGTAGACGGAAGAGGCGCCGGTCAGGAATATGCACACGGGCACGGATGACGATACTCTCGACGTCTCACGAGATACAGGGCGGCTTCGCTTGAAGGGAAGGCCGCAGGCGGACGGCCGCTCGCGTCGCCGTCACCCGAAGACGCGACCGGCGATCAGAACAGCTCGACCCCTGCTCCGATTCTCGCCCGGTCAATCGCAGCGCGGCGGCGACAGGACATGACATGGTCAGGCGCGCCGGGAACCCGGACAGCTCGGTCCCGGATTGTCAGAGCTGAGGTACGGCCTGGTCTCAGGAGTCCAGTGTGCAACGATCCGGCATCCATTGTCGCAGATGGTCGAGCGTCACCGGCGCCGCACACCTGTTCGTTGGTGTCCGCACGTGAGCCAGGCAGGGACCGCATCTCCCGATATCGGCAGGACTGAACGCACGCCGGGCCCGCAACGTGTTGTCGCGAGCCCAGAGTGTTCTGCGTCATCCTGGGGCGTTACTGGCCGAGCCAGCCCGCGGTGCCGATGGCGAAGTTCCCCACGTACCAGAACTGGCCACTGTTGGGGCCGCGCCCACGCCCCTCGTTCCCCAGCCCGATGTTCGTCATCGCGGCGAGATCCCGCACCGCAAA
>JANOCB010000071.1:0-54939 GCA_031411975.1 Gemmatimonadaceae bacterium | reverse complement strand
CCCCCCACAGCTTGTGCGTGTTGCCTTCGGCCACTTATGCCCCAGTGGTGGACGGCTTCACCGGCGTGGCTTCCGGCGCATCGGCCGTGCCCCACGACGGAACGAAGCCCATCTCCGCGTCCTTCAGTGCGCGCACGCGGTACGGCAGCCCGTAGAGGCGGATGAAGCCACCCGCATCGGCCTGCTGGTACACGTTGTCCTCACCGAACGTGACGAAGCGCTCGTCGTAGATGGCATGCGCGCTCTGACGGCCGGCGACGATCACGTTGCCCTTGTACAGCTTGAGCGTGACGGTACCGGTGATGCGCTCCTGCGTGACGTTCACGAACGCGTCGTAGGCATCGCGCTCGGTGGTCCACCAACGCCCTTCGTACACCAGGTCGGCGTAGCGCGGGGCGATGAGGTCCTTGGCGGCCAGTGTGCGACGATCGAGCACCAGCTGCTCCAGCTCGGAGTGCGCAGCGTAGAGCAGCGTGCCGCCCGGCGTCTCGTACACGCCGCGGCTCTTCATGCCGACGAGGCGGTCCTCGACGAGGTCGATGCGACCCACGCCGTTCTGCGCACCGAGCTTGTTGAGCGCGGTGAGGAGGTCGAACGCACCCATCTTCTGTCCGTTGACGCTGATCGGCGTGCCGGCCTCGAAGCCGATGGTGACGTACTCTGGCTTGTCTGGCGCCGCTTCAGGCGAGACGGTGAGCTGGAACATGTCCTCGACCGGCTCCCAGTTCGGATCCTCGAGCCCGCCCCCTTCGTGCGAGAGATGGAAGAGGTTCGCGTCGCGGGAGTAGATCTTTTCCACCGTGGCCACGATCGGCACGTTCTTGGCCTTGGCGTAGGCGATGGCGTCCTCGCGACTGCGGATGTCCCACAGGCGCCACGGCGCGATCACTTCGAGATCAGGCGCGAAGGTCATGTAGCTCAGCTCGAAGCGGACCTGGTCGTTGCCCTTGCCGGTGCAGCCGTGCGCGTGGGCGTCGGCGCCGAACTGGCGCGCCACCTCGACCTGGCTGCGGGCGATCAGCGGGCGGGCGATGGAGGTGCCGAGCAGGTACTTGCGGTTGTAGATCGCGCCGGCGCGGAGCATCGGGAAGATGAAGTCGCGGACGAAGCGCTCCTTGAGGTCCACCACGACGCACTCTTCGGCGCCGGAGGCGATGGCCTTCTCGCGCACGCCGCCCAGGTCGTCCTGTCCGATGTCGGCGGCGACGCAGATGACGCGCGATCCCGGGTAGTGCTCCTTGAGCCACGGGACGATGATCGAGGTATCGAGACCGCCAGAGTAGGCGAGTGCAATCGTATGGGGCATGTCGAGCTCCAGAGTGAAATTTTATGCAGATTCACTGCATAAGTTCTAAGACATCGGTCCGCGCCACAAGGGAGCGGGGCGTCACGACTCAGCTGTCGCCGGCGATGATGCTGAGGCGGCGCATGACGCGCAGGCGGGCTTCGGGGGAGCGGCAGACCAGCAGGATGGTGTCATCGCCGGCGATGGTGCCGAGGACGTCGGGCCAGGCCTCGCTGTCGATGGCGGCGGCCACCGGCATGGCGCCACCGGCCATGGTGTGGAGCACCACCAGTTCGCCGGTGCCGTCGACCTTGTCGAAGAACTGCGGGAGCAGGTGGTCGAGGGCGCCGCGGTCGTCGTCCGCGGTGGCCACGCCGCCGTCGGCGAAGGCGTAGCGTGCGCCGTCGGCCGTGGGGATGCGGGCCAGCCGCAGCTCGTGCAGGTCGCGGGAGAGGGTGGACTGCGTCACCTCGCACCCCCGGTCGCGGAGCAGCCGCCGGAGCTCGTCCTGACTCTGGACGGCCTGGCTCTCGACGATCTCGCTGATGGCGACGTGCCGTTCGCGTTTGTTGGCCATGGGCGCACCGCCGGCGTGAAAGGAAGATCCCTGCGAGATGGCGGTCGTCGGCCATTGACGGAGGGGCAATGAAAGAATATGCATTCAATATGCATAAACTCCCTGTCGGCGTGCTAGGGGCCAGCGGATATGCAGGGCAGGAGCTCTGCATGCTGGTCGAGGCACATCCCGCGTTCGAGCTCGCCTTCGCGGCGGCGCACTCGCGCGCCGGTGATACGCTCCAGCTCCCGGGCCGCGAAATGGTGATGGCATCGGTGGATGCCGTCGCGCTCGCCGATGCCGCCGTCATCTTCTCCGCCCTGCCCCACGGCGCCTCGGCCGCGTGGGTGGCCAAGGCGCAGCAGGCCGGCGCGAAGGTCATCGATCTCTCGGCGGACCTGCGTCCCGGTCAGGGTGAGCACGCCGTTCCCGACATCGATGCGCCGTACGGATTGCCCGAGATCAATCGCGATGCCATCCGCACCGCGCAGATCGTCGCCAACCCGGGGTGCTACCCCACCGCCACGCTGCTTGGCCTGATGCCGCTGATCGCGCGCGACCTGATCGTGCCCGGGTCGGCGGTGGTGGTGGATGCGGCCAGTGGCGTGACCGGCGCCGGCAATTCGCCCCGCCCCGATCTGCTGTTCGGCGAAGTCAGCGAGGATTTCCGCGCCTACGGTGTGGGCAACACCCATCGTCATCTCGGCGAGATGCGCGCCACCCTCGAGGCGCAGGGTGCCGATCTGGACCTCCTGTTCACGCCGCACCTGCTGCCGGTGGCGCGCGGGATTCTCGCCACGATCACTGTCACGCTGCGTGAGCCGCTCGCCGATTCGCTGGCGCTGTTTCGCACACACTACGCGGTGGAGCCGTTCGTCGAGATCGCGACGGCGCCGCCCCGCCTGCGCGAGGTGCAGCGCCGGAACGTGGCGCGCATCTTCGCCACGCCGCTCGCCGGTACCCGCGCCCCGATGCTGCAGATCTTCGTCGCGATCGACAATCTCACCAAGGGTGCCGCCGGTCAGGCGATCCAGAACGCGAACCTCGTCTGCGACCTCGACGAGACGCTGGGGCTGCCGCGGTGACACGTGTGATCAAGCTCGGGGGGCGTGTGCAGACCGACCCTGCCCTGCCCGGCGTGCTCGCCTCGGCGTGGACCGCGTCGGCGTCGCTGGTGGTGGTGCATGGCGGCGGCGACGAAGTATCGGCGCTGCAGCAGGCGTTCGGGCGCGTGTCGCAGTTCATCGACGGCAAGCGGGTGACGCAGCCCGAGGATCTGGACCTGTTGCGGATGGCGCTCTCCGGCAGCGCCAATCAGCGACTGGTGGCTGCCATGGTCGGCGCAGGCATTCCGGCCGTCGGCATCTCGGGTGAAGACGCCGGCATGCTCCGGGCGGTGGCCGAGGCGCGGGAGACGATGGGTGAAGTGGGCACGCCGTCGGATGTGCGCGCGACGTTGATGCAGCATCTGCTCGCCGGTGGATTCTGTCCCGTGGTGTCACCGCTGGCGCGCGACCGTGATTCCAGTGCCGGCGGCGTGCTGAACGTCAACGGTGATGATGCCGCCGCCGCGATCGCCGTGGCACTCGGTGCCAGCGAACTGCTGTTGATCAGCGATGTGGAAGGTGTGCTGGTGGATGGTGTCGCCATGACGCAGCTCGATGCCGACGGTGCGCGCGAACTGATGCGCAGCGGTGTGGCCCGGGGCGGCATGGCGGCCAAGCTGGAGGCGGCGCTCGGTGCGCTCGCCCGTGGGGTGGCGCGGGTCCGGATCGGTGCGGTGAGCGCACTGACGGACGACTCGCGCGGAACCGTGATGACTCTTGCAGGAGTATCGGTATGAATGCTGCCATCGCCATTGCACCGGAGCCGTCGGTGATCACCGAACCGGAGCCGGTTGCCGCTGCACCTGTGGTGCCGGTGGTCACACCCAGCAGCATTGCTTACACGTACAAGCGATTCCCGCTCACCATCGTGCGCGGTGATGGCGTCATGCTTTATGACGACAAGGGCAACCGCTACATCGATTGCATGTCGGGCATCGCCACCAACGCACTGGGCTACAACGACGCCGGCGTGAACGCGGCGATCGCCGAGGCGTTGTCCACGGGGCTGATCCATCTCTCGAACCTCGTGACGAACGAGCCGGCTGAGCGCCTCGCGCATTTCCTGACCGCCCGCACCTTCGCCGACAAGGTCTTCTTCTGCAATTCGGGCGTCGAGGCGGTGGAAGGGTCGTTCAAGTTCGCGCGGCGCTGGGCCCGTTCGGTGGATCCGTCGGGGGCGAAGCATGAGATCGTGGCGGTGAAGGGCAGCTTCCACGGCCGACTGTTCGCCTCGGTGGCTGCCACCGATCGTGCGCAGTACCGGATGCCGTTCACACCGCTGACGCCAGGCATCAGCATCGCCGAGCGCGATCTCGACGAGCTGGCGCGTGTGTTGTCGCCGGAGACGACGGCGGCGCTGATCATCGAGCCGGTGCAGGGTGAAGGTGGCGTGCGCCCGATGGATCACGGCTTCCTGCGCGAACTGCGCGCGCTGACGCTCGAGAAGAACATCCTGCTGATTCTGGACGAGATCCAGTGTGGCCTCGGACGTACGGGGTGCTTTCTGGCGCACGAGGCGGCCGGCATCAAGCCCGACATCGTGACGCTCGCCAAGCCGATCGCCGGTGGACTGCCCATGGGAGCGGTGCTGCTCACGAAGGAGGTGGCGAGTGCGCTGCAGCCGGGCGAGCATGGCACCACGTTCGGTGGCGGCCCGCTGGTGACACACGTGGCACATCACGTCTGCGAGCGGCTGGCCGATCCGGCGATGCTCAAGCGGATTCGTGAGGACGGGGCCTGGTTCGGGGCGCAGCTGGCGGCGCTGAAGGACACACATGCCAGTGTTCGCGCGGTGCGCGGCGTGGGCTACATGTGGGGGGTGGACGTCACCGAGCCGGCCGGCAACGTGATCGAGCGGGCGCGAAATCACGGGCTCCTCATCATTTCCGCCGGCGACCATACCCTGCGCATCCTACCGCCGCTGACCGCCACGCGCGAGGAGCTGGGCCGCGCGATTGCCATGCTGGACAAGGCGTTGCGCGAGGAAGTCGCGGCCGCGTAAGCGGTCGGTCGGGGCGGCGTCGCGCGTGCGACTCCGCGCGACTCGGAGTCCCGGTGGGTGCCGCGACTCGGAGTCCCGTGGTAGGAGTCCCGTGGTAGGAGTCCCGTGGTAGAGTCCCGTGGTACCGTGTCGTGACCTGATCCGCGCCCACGCGCCCGCCTCATGTGCGGGCGTGTGTAGTTTTCGGGCATGACCCGCATCGTTTCCCGCGCGCTCGGCTGCGCCACTGCGCTGCTCTCGGCGGCCCTGTTCACATCGGCCGCCGGCGCGCAGCGCGCCGCGGCAGCGCCCCGTCCATCATTGGTCGTGTTCTTCACGGTCGACCAGATGATCCCCGACTATTTCGCGCGGTACGGGCGCCAGTTCACCGGCGGGTTGCGGCGGCTGCAGCGGGGCGGTGTGCTCTATACCAACGGCTATCAGGACCACGCCACCACCGAGACGGCGCCGGGCCATGCGTCCACCTTGTCGGGGCGATTCCCCATGCACACCGGCATCGTGCGCAACAACGCCGGTGTGAACGACCGTGATCATCCGCTGGTCGGCGGTGGTGGGGCAGGGGCGTCGCCGTTCCGATTCAAGGGCACGACGGTCACCGACTGGATCACCGCTGCCGATCCAGGGTCGCGGACGCTGTCGATCAGCAAGAAGGACCGCGGGGCAATTCTGCCGGTGGGTCGCTCGAAGCAGCAGGTCTATTGGTACGCGGATGGTCGCTTCACCACGAGCACGTGGTACGCTGACACACTGCCAGCCTGGCTGGTGCGGTTCAACGGCCGTCGTCTGGCGCAGCAGATGGCCGGTACGTCCTGGGACCTGCTGAAGCCCGCTGCGATGTATGCCGAGCGTGACAGTCAGCCGATCGAGAGCGGTGGGCGGAACTTCACCTTCCCGCACCCGCTCCCCGCCGACACGCTGCAGGCCGTGCGCGCGCTGCCCGACGATCCGCGCATGGACTGGCTGACGCTGCAGGCGGCGATGGCTGGCGTCGATGCGATGGGACTGGGCAAGGGACCGTCCACCGACGTGCTCGCGATCTCGCTGTCCACGACCGATGCGATCGGGCACCGCTTCGGTCCCGATTCGCGCGAGATCCACGACCAGATCCTGCGGCTCGACCAGTACATGGGCGAGTTTCTCGACTCGCTCTATCGGGTGCGCGATTCGTCGAGGATCATCATCGCGCTGACAGCCGATCATGGCGTGCAACCGTTTCCCGAGGCGCACTTTGCCGGGCGGGCTGGTGCGACCCTGCGCGTGAACGCGGATCCCGTGCTTGCGGCGACGAAGTCGGCGCTTGCGATGCGCGGACTCGACACGGCGACCGCCATCGATTTCGAATACGGTATGCTCTTCGCCGACTCGATGGCATTCGCGCGAGCGCACGTGCCACTCGATTCCGTGCTGCGTGAGATGGCCGCGGCATTCCGCGCTGTACCCGGTGTCGCCCGTGTGGATCTGCGGCGTGATCTGGTGAAGGCGGATACGGTGCGGGATGCCGTCGCGCGTCGATGGATTCATGCGCTGCCGCCGTCGTTGCCGGTGGTACTGCTGGTGTCGCCGAAGCCATACGTGTACTGGAATGGGGTGACCTATGCCACGCATGGCTCGCCGAACGATCGCGATGCGCGTGTGCCGATCCTGTTCTACGGCCCGGGCTTTGCGCGTGGCGTGACGCGCACGCGCACCGTGCGTGTGGTCGACATGGCGCCGACGCTGGCACGTCGCATCGGCGTCACGCCCGCTGAGGCCCTCGACGGCGTGGTGCTGCGTGATGCCTTCCCGCGGTAAGCAGCCGGGCCGTTCGGCCACGCCGGTGATCCCGATCGAACGGGTGTTCGACCAACTCCGCTTCGGCGCGGCCCGCACGCTCAATCTCCGCGATGGGCTGCCGACCGTGGCACAGGCCGAGGTGCGGGTGGAATCGTGGCTGCGCCTGCAGCAGGCCGAGGGGGGCGGTGAGGTGCTGATCATCACTGGCCGCGGTCTGGGCAGCCTGGATGGCGTGGGACGGGTGCGCCAGGCGGTGCAGCGGCGGTGTACGCAGCTAAGGCGACTGAACGTGGTGGCCGAGGTGCGCGAGTACGGCCCGGGGGCGTTCGTGGTCACGGTGCAGACGCTGCGTGCGCTGGTGGAACCGCCTCGCCTGCGCACCGGTCGCAAGACGCCGACGCTCGTGCCCGACCCGGGCGAGCTGGCTGCGCTGCCCGCCGAACTCCGTGCAGTGCTCCGTGAGCTGTCGGTCCTGGCCGTGCAGCGGTTGGGCGTGCGTGAGCCGAGCGATGCGATGATCGCCGACGAGATGCGGACGCAGTTCGGTGCGCTCAGCCCGAGCGCCGTCTCCGCGCCCGATCCCGCCGCCGCGCTGCAACGCGCGGCCGAGCGGCTGCTGCAGGAGCTGCGGGAGGAGTAGTCGCTGTGTGCTGCAGCCCCGCCAACCGCGAACTGCAAACGGCAGAACGCGGAGGGCGCGGAGGGTACTGCCGGAATGCATCGTCCTCCGCACATCAACACATCGAATTGAAGGGAACTGCACTCGTGAGGTGCACTTCCCCTGACAACGATGTCACGAGTGTTGACGAGTGTTGCCGGACGGTGGAGCGCTCGGCGCCCTCCGCTCCCCCCGCGTTCTCCGCGATCCCGGTCAGCTCGAACCACAGGATTGCCGGCCCAGCGCACACGGGTTGCGGCGCGTTGCAGCACGGGACACCATGAGATGTGTCCCTCCTCCTCAGCCTCTGCCACCACATGCATTCCTCGCTTCGATTTCTTCTGCTGGGTGCGGTTGCGCCAGCAGTGCTGGGCGCACAGGCGCCACTGACCGGATTCACGCCGGCATCCAGTGCCGCGCAGCGCGACCTCGAGCGGCGCGCCATCGCCATGCCTTCGGCCGACTCGGCGCGGCGCATTGCGCGGGTGCTGTCGTCGGAGCCGCATGTGGCTGGCACTCCGGCGCAGGAACGCACGCGCGACTACGTCAACGGCGAGCTGCGGAAGCTCGGCCTTCGCGTGGAAACGAAGAGCTACCGCGTGTACCTGCCGCATGCCACCGGCGTGAAGGTCTGGCGCACGGCGCCACAGGCGATGGAACTGCAGGTGGACGAGCCGTCGATCGCCAGTGATCC
This sequence comes from Gemmatimonadaceae bacterium, assembly GCA_031411975.1. Taxonomy (GTDB): domain Bacteria; phylum Gemmatimonadota; class Gemmatimonadetes; order Gemmatimonadales; family Gemmatimonadaceae; genus JACMLX01. The sequence goes on along the minus strand of JANOCB010000071.1, from coordinate 46,865 downwards.
CGTGTCGGGGATGGTGCAGTACCCCACGGTGAACGGGTACAGCGCCGGCGGGACAGCCGAAGGCGAGGTGGTGTACGTGAACTATGGGCTGGTCGAGGATTACGTGAAGCTCGACTCGATCGGCGTGTCGGTGAAGGGGAAGATCGCGGTGGCGCGGTACGGACGAAGCTTCCGCGGCATCAAGGCGCGTGAGGCGGAGAAGCACGGGGCGATTGCGCTGCTGATCTACAGCGATCCGATCGATGATGGCTTCGTCACGGGTGATGTGTATCCCGCGGGCCCCATGCGGAACTCACGCGGAGTGCAGCGTGGCAGCGTGTTCAACGGCTACGGCGATCCGGCCACGCCGGGATATGCTGCCACGGAGAAGGTGACGCGGCTGACCGAGCAGCAGATGGTGATTCCGCGCATTCCGGTGGTGCCGGTGTCGTACGGCACGGCGGCGTCGCTGCTGGAAGGCATTGCCGGTGCCGCGATTCCGCCGCAGTGGCAGGGCGGATTGTCGTTCCGGTATCACATCGGTCCCGGTCCGGTGCGTGCGAAGGTGCAGGTCACACTCGACGATGCCCCGTTCAAGATGATCCACAACACCATCGCCACGCTGCCGGGCCGCACCAGCCCGGACGAAGTCATCGTGATCGGTGGGCATCGTGATGCATGGGGGGCGGGTGCCGGCGACAATGTGAGCGGCATCACCAGCATCATGGAGTCGGCGCGTGCGGTGGTCGGTGCGTTGAATGGCCAGCGGCCGGCGCGCACCATCGTCTTCGCGACCTGGGACGCCGAGGAGTGGGGCATGCTCGGCTCCACGGAATACGTGGAGGACGATTCGTTGCGACTGAAGAAGGGCGGTGTGGCGTACCTCAATCTCGACGTGAGTGCGACGGGGCTCGACTTCGGGTCCGGTGGTTCGCCGTCGCTGCGCGGGCTGACGCGTGAACTGGCGCGTGAGGTGCCCGATCCGCGTGGCAACGGCTCCGTGTACGCGACATGGCGCAAGCGGTACGCCGTGCCTGACACGTCGGAGCCGGTGATGGGCGATCCGGGTGGTGGTTCAGACTTCGCCGGGTTCTACAATCACTTCGGCATTCCGCATGCCGACTGGGGCTTCGGTGGCCCGGGTGGCGTGTATCACTCCGCCTACGATTCGAACAAGTGGATGGAGACGTACGGCGACACCGGCTACGTGGCGCATGCCGCGGCGGCGCGACTTGCGGCGGCCATGCTGCTGCGGCTCGCCAACGCCGACATCGTGCCGTACGATTACGTGGAGTTCGGACGGACGATGCGCCGCTACACCGAACGCACGTCGCGGCAGTTGGCCACCGTGAACGCCGGTGACGCGTCGACGCTGGATCAGGCGTGGCAGCGTTTCACTGCCAGTGCCGCAGCCTTCAACGCCACGCGTGACAGTGTGCTGGCGCGCGGCGCACTCGCTCCGGCGGCACAGAACGCGACGAACGCCGCGCTGCGTCAGGTGGAGCGTCGCCTGGCCCGTGACGAAGGGCTCAGGTCACGCCCGTGGGTGCGGAGCCTGATCTATGCCGCCGACGTGGACAATGGCTATTCGACGATGATCTTCCCGACGATCGGTGAAGCGGTTCGCGCCGGCAACACCACGCTGGCACGTGCGGAGCTGGCCGATCTCGTCACGCGCGTGGGCGCCGCCGCCGGTGCGCTCGACGAGGCCCGCCTGGCGCTCACGTCGCGTCGCTGACGCTCAAGATCTCTGACCCCATGATCTGAGGTTCAAGATCTCTGACCCCTTGATCGAGGTTCAAGATCTCTGACCCCATGAGTTTGGAGGTTCAAGATCTCTGACCCCATGATTTTCGACCCCATGGGTTTCGCGTGCGACGCTCAGTCGCGGCGCAGCAGGTCGTCGGTGGAGACGGGACGCCGGAGCGGTGGTGCCGTGAGGTCGGCAAAACGATCGTCGATCGGTTGACGCACAGCGGCGATCGGCACTTCGCGCTCGATCGGTGGCGCATGCAGCGAGGGTGACGTCGGCGGGATGTGTGCATCCAGCGACGCCTGTGCGATCTCGGCGTTCGTCACCGGCGCCTGCGGTGCGCGGCGGCGTGCGGTGCGGACCCCGAGGGCATACATCCGACGGGCGGCGTCGCTCTGCGGTGCCGCCGCCGGCGCCACCATGTCGGCGGCCGTCGCCACGTCGCTGCTGCCGGCGATCCGCGCGGCTTCGGCGAACGCGGGCAGGCCACTGGTCTTCGGCACGGACGCGAGCTCGTCGGCCACCGTCGGCGCCGCCGTCGGCCGGAGATCGAGCCACGCCGGCGCTTCGAAGATCTGCGAGGTCGCGCGCGCCGGTTCGAGCGCCGCGATCGCCACGCGGCCTTCAGCGACACTCGGCGCGTGCTCCGAACCGGCACAGACACAGCGATAGGCGCCGGCAGGATCGATCATCGTCACGCCACCGTCGAAGAGGGCGTCGGCCACCGCCAGCAACGGATTCATCCGGGCGTCGAGGCTCACGACGTTCCGGCGCAGTACGGCTTCCACCAACTCGGGACGCGGTGCGCCGCCGGGCAGTGCGAGATAGCGCCGGCGGTCGGGTGGCAGCCGGTCCGAGAACACGTCCGGCTGCCCGGACAGCACGATTCCTTTCTGCACGAGTCCGCGCAGAAACGGCTCTGGGAGCACCTGGAGGTCGATCGACGGGTCCTGAGCGCCCGGGCAGGCCCCGATGTAGGTGATGTGCGGTGCGTGGGCTCGCTCATGTCGCAGCGCACGTGCCAGCGCCACTGCGGCGGGCGCCACCGCGATGGTGATGTCGGCGAGATTGGCCTCGCGCTTGCAGAGCTGCGTGAGCGAGAAGGGGCAGGCGCACTGCACGACGGGTCGTCGTCCGCGGAGCTGCGCGAGGCGTAGCGTCTCGCCGGCCACCAGTTCGTCGCCGAGGCTCACCGGGACGACGGCATCGAACCCGGCGGCCAGCGCTGCGTGCATCAACTGCACGGGAAGCGCCGGTGACGCCGCAAGGAATGCGTCGTTGCCGAGAATGGCGATCGAGTAGGGCGGTGCGCTCACGTATGCCGTGCCGTGGGGGGCTTGCAGGCGTATTATGGATCAGATCGGTGGCAACATGCAGACCAGCCGAGCTCTACCAGAGGTGCCTTCCCACGTGCCTCTGGGCAAGAAGCAGCTAAACGATTGCGCCCATTGAAGTTGCATGTTCGGAACTCCGTCGCACGCAGCGTCGCGTGGCAGTGGTCTTGATGGTGACGCAGCTCGAGCTGTGGCGCAGCGGCAGCAGAATGAGCGGAATCCCTGTCGCAAGTTTACAGCGGATGGCTTCGGTGTGCACCGCCTCGAAACATCAGGAGCCCGGATTCGCGAGATTGTGCGCACAGGTGGCGGACGGTTGTGTGCGCGCACCCCCGTCTCGGACACGTGCCCACTTCGGCTGACCACTCACACGCCTTCCCCACCGCCCTCCATGCTCACGAACCTCACCCCGTCGCAGATCCGCGACGCGCTGGCGACCCGCTCCGACGTCATGCTCGTGGACGTGCGTGAGCCGACCGAATTCGCCATCGCCCATATCGACGGCGCCACATTGGTGCCGATGCAGAGCATTCCGCAGCAGCTCGCCTCGCTGCCGCGCGACAAGGAGATCATCCTGCACTGCCACCACGGCATGCGCAGCGAGATGGCGGGCAACTTCCTGCTGGCGCAGGGATTCGAGCGTGTGTCGCACATGGTCGGTGGCATCGACCGGTGGAGCGACGAGATCGATCCGACCGTCGCGAAGTACTGATCCTCGATGTTCCGCGTTGCTCTGGGGCTCGTCGCACTGGCGCTGCTGGTGCATCTGGTGCGCTATCGTCTGGTGATGGCGCGCACCCGTGCTGCAGAGTCGGCGCGCCTGCCGGTCGGTGACGACGGCGTCGTGCCCGGCGCGGGATCATTCACGCTGACGGGCAGCGCGTCACATGCGGTGCTGCTGATCCATGGATTCGGTGACACGACGCAGTCGCTGCGCCTGATCGCCCAGCACCTGCACGCGAACCATGGCTGGACGGTGCGCGCGCTGCTCCTGCCGGGACATGGGCGGACACTCGCGCGGTTCGATGCGGTGGGCTCGTCGGCGTGGAGGGCGGCGGTGCACGACGAGTACGCCGCGTTGCGGTTGCACTACTCGACCGTCGCGCTGGTCGGCCTGTCGATGGGGGGTGCGCTGACCACGATCGAGGCCGCGGCCCATGCCGACCTGCCGGCGCTGGTGTTGCTCGTTCCATACCTGACGCCGCCGGCCCGCGCCGAGCGTCTGGCGCCGATTGCGGGACTCGTGAACCTGCTCGTGCCCTATCTGGCCGGGGGGGACCGCACCCGATCGATCCTCGATCCGATGGCGCGCGCCAGTTCGCTTGGCGCCGGTGCGGCACCGCCGGTGCGCATCCGGGACCTCGTGGCGGTGGCGCATGATGCACGCGACGCCGCGGCGCAGGTCACGGCGCCGGTGCTGCTGGTGCACTCCACGACCGATTACCGGATCCCGACATCACTCGCCGAGCGCCATGCCGGCTATTTCACGTCGGCCGCCACCTGTGAGCAGGTGTGGGTGTCGGGCAGCGGGCACGTGATCACCGTCGATTACTGTCGGGACGAGGTCTTCGAACTCACCGCTTCGTGGCTGGCGCGCTACGCGGGTTCGCCGCGCCTCCCGAACCCGGTGACGGCGTAGTCGATGCGGATGCTGATCGCCGGTGCCACCGGGTACGTGGGGCGGTACGTCGTGGCCGCGGCGGCACGCGCCGGACACGACGTCGTGGCCCATGTCAGGCCTGGGTCCAGCGCTGGTGATCGGGACGCGGCCATGCTGGTGGCTCGCGGTGCGCGGGTCGTGCGGACGCCGTGGACCGCCGACGAGTGGTACGACCTGCACGACAGGGAGATGCCCGAACGGCTCTTCCTGCTGCTTGGCACCACCGCCAGGCGGGCCAGGATCGCCGCCGCGGGCGGCGTGGATGCCTCGCAGTCCGCCGTGGACCTTGGCCTGACGATGCTCGCACTCGACGCAGCCCGTGCCGTCTCGCCAGCGATCGGGCTGGTGTATCTGTCGGCGCTTGGCGCGTCACCGTCAGGGAACGAATACCTGCGCGTCCGTGCTATGATCGAGACTGCGCTGGTCTGCGGGCCAAACTCGTTTACAGTTGTTCGACCGAGTTTCATCACCGGCCCGGATCGCAGCGAAGCGAGGCCGGGCGAGCGCCTCGCCGCCCTGCTGGGCGATGCCGCCTGTGTGGTGTTCCGCTCGGTCGGCGCACGCAAACGTGCGGCGCGATGGGCCTCGATCACGGGACAGGCGCTGGCGCAGATCCTCGTGACGCTGGCCGCCATGCCGCTCGACCGTCGTGTGCACGAACTGGATGACTTCCGCACCTGACGGAACCCCCGTCCGCGAACACCTTGCTGCAGCCTGTGTGGCACCGCCCCGCGTGATGGGGCGATGCCTGTCCGATTCTGTTGATCCTCATCGTCCGAACTCATGCGAATTTCCATTCTGACCGAACGCACCGAGGGCGAACAGCGCGTCGCGCTGGTGCCGGAGAATGTCGCCAAGCTGGTGAAGGCCGGTGCGACGGTGGTCGTCGAGACGGGTGCCGGCGCCCGCGCCTTCCACGCCGACGAGGCGTACGAGAAAGCCGGTGCCTCCATTGCCGCCACGCCTGCCGCTGCCGTTGCCGGTGCTGACATCATCGCCAAGGTGCAGCGGCCGCTGGCCGACGAACTCGCGCTGCTGGCCCCGGGCGTCACGCTCGTGTGCATGCTGAACGCGCAGAGTGCCGGCGAGATGATCCAGCAGCTGGCCACCGCCAGGGTGAGCACACTGGCGCTGGAGCGGGTGCCGCGCATCACGCGCGCGCAGAGCATGGACGTGCTCAGCTCGCAGGCCACGATCTCCGGCTACAAGGCCGTGCTGCTGGGCGCCGCCGCGCTGCCGCGGCTGTTGCCGATGATGACCACGGCGGCCGGCTCACTCACACCGGGCAAGGCCTTCGTGATCGGCGCCGGCGTGGCTGGTCTGCAGGCCATCGCCACCGCGCGCCGGCTCGGCGCCGTGGTGAGCGCCTTCGACGTGCGTCCGGCCGCGGCCGAACAGGTGATGTCGCTGGGTGCGAGCTTCGTGAAGTCGGATGTGGTCAGCGCGGCCGCCGAGGACAAGGGTGGCTACGCCAAGGCGCAGTCGCAGGATGAGGCCGCACGCACGCTCGAGACGATCGGCAACCACATCGTGTCGCAGGATCTGGTGATCACCACCGCCGCCATTCCAGGCCGGGCGGCGCCGCGCCTGATCACGGCCGAGATGGTGCACCGCATGAAGCCGGGCAGCGTGATCATCGACCTCGCGGCCGAAACCGGCGGCAACTGTGAACTGACGAAGCTGAACGAGACGATCGTGGTGAACGGCGTGACCATCATGGGCCCACGCAACCTCCCCGCCACCCAGCCGATGCACGCCAGCCAGATGTTCGGGCGCAACGTGCTCACGCTGCTGCAGCACCTGACGTCGAAGGAAGGCAACGCCCTCGTGGTCGATCCGGCCGACGAGATCACGGGCGCCATGCTCGTGACGCATGATGGCCAGATCCGGCTGAGCTGACCGCCCCCCGAGGAAAATCGACATGACCGGCAATTACATCATTTCGTTGTACGTCTTCGTGCTGGCGGGTTTCGTCGGCTACCTGTTGATCACCCGCGTGCCGCCGCTGCTGCACACGCCGCTGATGTCGGCCACCAACGCGATCTCCGGCATTTCGCTGGTGGGATCGCTGGTGGCTGCAGGCGGCAAGTTCGGCACCGTCTCCACGATCCTCGGCTTCATCGCCGTGATCTGTGCGACCACCAACGTGGTCGGCGGCTTCATCATCACCGATCGCATGCTGGGCATGTTCAAGCGCACCGAGAAGCCGGCCGAGAAGGCAGAAGGGTCGACGCATGCGTGAGCTCTTCATGCAGGGCTGCTACCTGGCAGCCTCGGTCCTCTTCATCCTTGGCCTGCGTGGGCTGACCAAGCCGGATCAGGCACAGCGCGGCATGCAGATGGCCGCGTTGGGAATGCTGCTGGCGATCATCGGCACGCTGGTGCATCGGGACATCCTGACCTACCAGTGGATCGTCGCCGGCCTGATCATCGGCAGCATCATCGGCTATCCGCTGGGCAAGTTCGTGCCGATGACGGCGATGCCGCAGCGCATTGCCTTCAGCCACATGTTCGGCGCACTGGCCGCCACGCTGGTGGGTGTGGCGGAGTTCTGGCACGACAATCACGCAGGGATCCCGATCAGCGGCCCGAAGATGGCCGCCATCGGCTTCGAAGTGCTGTTCGGTGCACTCACCGTGACCGGCAGCTTCATGGCCTTCGGCAAGCTGCAGGAGTTCATCACGGGCCGCCCCGTCACGTTCAAGGGCCAGAACTTCGTGAATCTCGTGCTGTTCGCCACGGCGATCGGGTGCTTCGGCTACCTGATCTACGAGCCGACGAACATGCCGGTGTTCTTCACGATGATCGGCATCGCGTTCATCATCGGCATCACGATGGTGCTGCCGATCGGTGGCGCCGACATGCCGGTGGTGGTGTCACTGCTGAACTCGTACGCCGGCCTTGCGGCGTCGGCCACCGGTTTTGCCATCGGCAACAACGTGCTGATCATCTGCGGCGCGCTCGATGGCGCATCGGGCTTCATCCTCTCGATCATCATGTCGAAGGCAATGAACCGGAGCTTCGCGAACGTGCTGTTCGGCGCCTTCGGCAGCGCTGGAGGTGCCGCGCCCGGCAAGTCGTCGGAAGGCCTCACGGTGCGCAGCATCAGCGCCGAGGATGCTGCAGTGCAGCTGGGCTACGCCTCGAAGGTGATCGTGGTGCCGGGGTACGGCATGGCGGTGGCGCAGAGTCAGCACGCCGTGCGCGAACTGGCGGAGCTGATCGAGAAGAAGGGCGGGGAAGTGAAGTATGCCATCCACCCGGTGGCCGGCCGCATGCCGGGCCACATGAACGTGCTGCTGGCCGAAGCGAATGTGCCGTACGACCGCATGTACGACATGGACGAGATCAACGCCGAGTTCGCGAGTGCGGATGTGGCGCTGGTGATCGGAGCCAACGACGTGGTGAACCCGGCCGCGAAGAACGATCCGAGTTCGCCGATCTTCGGCATGCCGATCCTGAACGTCTCCGACGCCAAGCACATCATCGTGATGAAGCGCGGCATGTCGGCCGGCTTCGCCGGCATCGAGAACGAACTGTTCTACGACGAGAAGACCAGCATGCTGTTCGGCGACGCGAAGGCGAGCCTGACGAAGCTGGTCAGCGAAGTGAAGACGCTCGAGTAGCGTCGTCGCGCGCTGCGGCCAGTGCAGCCGCGCTGAACCGGCTTTCTGCGCGCTCCTGTCCGGCAACTGCTCGACCGCAACTGCTCGACCGCAACTGCTTAACCGCAACTGCTTAACTGCCACTGCTTAACGCAAGCCGCCTGCGGCGGCCGCAGAACTGAACAGCCGCAGAACAGCGCACGGCGGTCGCTGCGTCACACGAAGCTTCGCGCTGCGCAGCGTGAAGATTGAGGGGAACTGCACTCGCGAGCGCAGTTCCCCCAAAGCAGTTCAAGATGGTTGCACAGCGACACTGTTCATCTTTGCGCCAGACCGCCCGTGCGCTGTTCTGCGGCTGTTCAGTTCTGCGGCCGCCGCAGGCGGCTTGCGTTACGCAGTGGCAGTTGCGGTTGTTGTTGCCGAGGAGGCCACGAAATGGTAAGTCGTTCGTTGCGGCGAGTACTGCCCGGCTGCGACGCGTACGACGGACGGCTGTGTGGCCGGCTCAGTCAGGCCGCGGTGACGGGTCCGGTGCGATCTCGCTGCGGCTCAGCTGCGCGGATCGCGCGCGCGAATCGAGGGGGACGCTGTCGGGTGGTGGGCGGCGGACCGCGACGCTGAGGGCGGCGGCTCGCAGCTCGGGCAGGTTGAGGGACGCCCGCCAGCGGACCTGCGGCAGCGCGGGCCGGGCGGCCGGCGTCGGCCGATGACCCATAGCAGAAGAGGCCGCCACTGTTGTCGTGGCGACCTCGACCTTACCATTGAGGGTCAGGACGACCGGCGGAGCGGAGCTCAGGCGAGGTTGCGGGGCTCGCAAACGGATGGTCGCCTGACGAGACTCCGTCTCATGCCCCGCTATTTCCGTTCTCTCGGCGCTGCCGTGGTGATCCTCGGTGCGATGCTCTCGCCGCACGATGCCCACGGTCAGCAGGGGTCGATCGTCGCCACGGCCCGGGTCGTAGGTCAGCCGCTCACGTTCCGGACGGTCACGAGCACCGCCAACGGGAGCGAGCTCCAGATCGGAATCGACGGCAACGGGCCGGGAAGCATCACGGTGGATGGACGCCGCGACGACGGGACGCTCGTGCGCATTGTGCGACGCGAGCTCACCGGACACGGGCAGTCCGGGCGTCGTGACCTGCGGCTGCCGCTGATACACCGCGACAGCGCCAGGATTCTGCATTTCGAGGTGCGCCTCGAGCAGACCGACGCGTTGCTCGCTCCGTCGATGGCGCAGGTCGTCATCACGGCCGCCGCAACGCGCACCGGCAACCGCAGCGCACTCCTGTACTGACGGCGGCGCGGCGGACAGGGACCGTTCGCCGGACGCCGCGGGTGACACTGATTCCGATGTCGTGATCGTGATCACCGGCACACGAACGGTGGCGCCATCATCCGTGGCCGGGAGCGTGACCGGCTGCGCCGTGACGGGGCCGAGCCCCTGCGCGGCGAGCCACGCCGGATCAACACGCACGGTCATCACACCGGGACGCACCCCGAAGAGCACGAACTCGCCGTCGCTGAACGTCGCAGTACGCGCGATCACCTCGCCGGCGGCGTTGAGCACCAGCAGCGGGATCGGCGGCAAGGAGGTGGCGCCATCGCGCAGCCAGCTCACGCGCCCTTCGAGCACGCCGCCGGCGACCACCGGGATGTCGAGCGGTTCGAACCGGTTCGGTCCGGCTTCGATGCTGTTGTGGCGAAGCACGGGAATCCAGAGCGGAGACGGCAGCGTCGTCGAATCGACGCTGATCGGCATCGGGTCGAACGGCATCAGGTCCCACACGCGGTAGCGGCCATCGACATCGCTGGATGCGAGGCCGGTGCCGACCTGCACCTGCACGCCGGGAATGGCTGGTTCGCCGGGATCACGACGGCCGTTGGCATTGCGGTCGAGGAACACGATGCCGGTCACGCCGGTGCGCTGCAGGGAGGGACCGGTCACGAACTGCGGCCGCTTCTCACCGGGCGCCAGCAAGGCGGACCCCTGCACGCTCTGGATGGCGTTGCTGGTGCCACCGGAGAAGTTGGCGGTGGTGTAGCTGCGCAAGGCATTGAGATCGCGCGACAACGCCAGCGTCGAGATGGCACCGCGGATGCCCTGCTGCACCGCCACACCCGCGTCCACCCGGAACTGTCCCGGCAGCGGCATCGACAGGGTCATCGCCTGGCGCACGGGTGTCCCTCGCGGATCGACTTCGCCGATCACGCGCAGCAGCGACGAACCGAGATACCGCCCACGTGATCCGTTGGGCAGCACCGTGGCTTCGAAGCCGAACGCGGACTGTGAGAATCCGCCGCGCGACGAGGCGTCGTGGCGCACGTACGGCTGCATCCGCAGTCCGGCGGTCTGTGTCCCGTATGCGAGCCGCGCGCGTGTCAGTCCACCGCCTTCCAGGAACACACTGCGGTCGAGGCTCGCCTCGATCGATGCCTGACTCGCGCCGAGTGAGCGCCAGTTCGCATACATGCTGCTCTGTGCACTGCGTCGCGACGCGATCAGTGGATCGATCGGATCGGCGCTGAACCAGCTCTGTTCCATCGAGACGCGCAGCTGCCGGGACGGTTCGATGTTCACCGCCAACCGCGTGCGTGATTGTGCGGCGGCATCGAGCTGCACGGCCAGCGTCGGCAGTGGCGTGCCGCTGAAGGCGAAGTAGGGCGCCTGACGCAGGCCCACGCTGTCGCGAGCGATGGCATCGACACCGACACGCATCGTCCAGCGATCGGTGAGGCCGACGCGGAAATCGAGCGTCCCGGCGGCGAGGCACTGCTGGCGAAGCCGGCACTGCGCCATGCTGAAGCCGTATTCGCTGCGGTTGCGGGCGAGCAGGTCGCCACCGATGCGCAGGTTCTGCGTCAGTGCGCGGGTCTGGCCGAAGGGCCCCACGGCCAACAGGTCCACCGGATTCTCACCATAGAGCACGGGCAGCTGCAGCTGATATCCGCTGCCCCGTCCGACCGTGTCCACCGCCACCAGTTCACCGTTGCGATACGCCTCGATCGTCCAGCCCGGCGGCAGGTCGCCGCGGAGGGTCTGCAGGCCGAACAGCGTGGGGCGCATGTAGGGCGAGTTGGTGAGCATGATGCCGCGGCCCAGTCGTGGCGCCGGTCCCGAGCCGAGCCCATCGCCCAGACGGAGCTGCGACAGCTTTCGCCCTTCGCGCCAGACGCCGGTCCATGATGAGAGCGTGGGCAGTCGTGCGCCGCCGGGCACCGATCCGGTGCTGACCTCGAGCGATCCGCCCAGCACGTCGAGTCCGAGCGCGGACGACCATCCGAGACTGCGCTGCGCTCCGGTGAGCGGCGCGCTGAGCGAGTAGTCCAGAACGGCGCCATCGGCGAGCGGACGTGCCAGCGGTGCCGTGCGCACGGCGAGTGCCTGCGTCTCACGCGCCATCAGTCGCGCACGGGCCTGTTCACGCGCCGCCCGTCGTCCGAGTGGCAGTGAGTCGATGCCTGGCACCGCGATGACGAGATCGTTCCAGCTCACCTCGAGGTCCGTCCGCAGCACGGCCTGCAGCGTCGGCACGTCGGCGAAGAGCTCACCATCGCTCATGCGCAGCGCCCCCGACGCGATGGGCAGTCGGCGTGCGCCGATGCGTACCTGCGCCGAGTCGTGATCGAGCACGATCAGCTCACGCGACGGCCATCGCCGGATCGTGACGCGCGCAGCACTGCGTGACACGATTTCGAGCTCCACGGCGCCCGCCAGATCGGCAACGGGCAGCCAGAGACGGTCGCCGTCACGTTCGCCGCGCAGCGCAAGAGCCGCGACGCGGCCGAGTCGCACTTCCAGCAGCGTCGGCTCCACCGTGGCCTGCGCGCGCACCGCGGTGGCACCCGTCATGACGACGAGTGCCACCACGAGGGCAGCGCGGAGGCCACGGAACCGCGACATCAGCTGCCGGTGCCAGGAATCGTGACGGTGGTCTCGGCGTGCTGCGGCGGTGCGCGCAGCAGCGTGGTCTGCGTGACGTCGGGGCGATCGGTGTTCAGGTCCACCGAAATCCGGTAGCGTCCAGGGGGCAGCGTGCGCCGATCGAATGCGAAGCGCGGGGCGATGGACTGATAGACGGCGGTCTGCAGCGACTGCGTGGCGACCACGGCACCATCAGGATCGAGCAGCTTCACGGTGGTGAGCCCGATCCAGGCGGCCGTCCCCGTGCGCTGCATGGGTGCGCGCAGCACCAGTGAATCCGTGGTGGTGGTGGCGCTCAGTTCGCCGATCGCGATCCCGGTGCGCTGCGCCCCGTTGCGGAAGTTGACGGCGATGATCGTGCGCACCTCGAGCGTGAGTCCGACGGACACGTTGGTGGTGTCGTTGGCCCCGCTGGCGGGCTGCGCGGCGTCCTTCGACGAGATGATCATGCGGGCCCAGTACTCGCCGTCGGGCAGACCGGCCGGCGGTCGTGCCAGCAGCCGCACCGTCTGGCGCTGGTTCGGCTGGAGGATCAGGCGACGCGGGAACGCGTCGATGAATCCGGCTGCGGACGGTTCGGAGGCCGACGGCTGCTCGATCAGCTCGAGGGTGAGATCGCCCTCGGGCGTCGTGGTCGGATGACCGAAGACGGCGCGAATCGAGATCTCGGCGGCGCGCTCCGAGGGATTGTAGAGCTCCACCGTGCCGGTCCGGTCACGGTTGCTGAGCACCACACCCTGCGGCGCCACGAGAATGGCCTGCGCCGCGACGGCTGCAGGGCACAGCAGCAGCAGTGTGGAGAGCACGTGGCCGAGCAGCCGCGAGCGGAAGCGAAGAAGGCGAGCCATTCAGATGCCGAGGTTGGTGATGGTGACGATGACGGGTGCGGCATAGCTGCCCACCGGCTGTCCGCCGCGTGGGAGCGCCTGTCCGCCGAGGAAGAACGTGGCGCGCGTGGTCGTGACGAGCTGAAACCGTGCGGCGACCGCGGGATTGAAGCGGATGAGATTCGCCGGATTCGAGGACGGCGCAGCGCCGGCGCTGCCAGCGCCGAAGGCCAGCGGGAGCGTCGTACCGGCCCCGTTCATCACGGTCGGCAGCGTGTAGCGGATTTCGAACTGTGTGCCGAGGGCGGCGGTCACCTCGATCTGTCCGCTGCGTGCGAGCAGCGAGGCGTCGATGGTGGTGGCAACGCCCGGCAGCAGGAACCCGAACGACAGGTTCTGGATGGGCCGAACGGTCAACGGCTGCGCCTCGACGCGTGTTGCGACGAAACACAGTGCCGCGATGGCGGCCAGCAGTCTGGTTGAGCGGTGCAGATGGTACATCGTTGCGGGTGGTCAGCGATGCAGGACAGGCAGGATCACCGGCGGCGTCCGTCGACGCGCAGCTGGTGACGGAGACTCAGAGCCCGGTGTACGCGGCGGTGAGCACGACGGGTGAGGCATACGTGCCGGGTGCCTGCGTCGTCGTCGGTTGCACACGGGCACCGACGAAGAACCAGAGCGAACCGGCGACCAGGTTGCGCGTGAAGGGCGCGCCGCTCGTGACCACGATGTTGGTGGCGAAGAACGGTGAGTTCACGCCGTTGACGCGCACCCGGTACTGGTTGATCGGCATCGTGCTGAAGCCGTTGCTGAGCGTGGCGGGCAGCGTGAAGGAGATCGACAGCTGCGCGGTGCCCAGCCCGGTGATACGGAAGCGGCCACTGGTGGCCGCATTCCATGCCACCGTCCGGTTGATCCCCCGGAACACGGTCCCGAAATCGAGCGGGGCCAACCCGGTGACCATGACCGGTGTCACCACCGTGGCGTCCACCGTGATCGCACCGGACTGCGCAGGGAGCGCAGGTCCGGCACAGACCAGGGCGAGCAACACGGCGACGAGTCGCCGGCGCATGGTCACCGGCGACGTCATCACAGCCCGGTGTAGGCGGCGGCGAGGATGATCGTGCCGGCATAGGCACCGGCGGCCTGCGCTGCGGCAGGAACCACCGTACCACCGACGAAGACGAACAGCGACCCGGCCACGAGGTTCGAGTTCACCGGCGTGCCGCTCGTCACCGCAAGCGCGGTGGCGCCAGCCGCGACGTTGGTGCCGTTCACGCGCACGTCGTAGGTGTTGATCGGCATGGTGTTCCCGCCGCTGGCCAGCGTGGTCGGCAGCGTGAAGGTCAGGGCGACCTGCGAGGTCCCGAAGCCGGTGATGCCGAATCGGCCGCTGGCGGCGTCGGCGGCGGTGACGACGCGGTTCACGCCCTGAAAGACGTTGCCGAACGCCAGCGGGGCGCTGCCGGTGACGGCCAGCGGCGTGACGACGGTGGCCGTGGCCTGGATCGAAGCGGACGCCTGTGCCTGCAGAGCCGTGGCGGAGCATACGACGGCGAGAGCCGTCAGGAGATGATGACGAATGGACATGGTGATGACTCCTCAGAGACCGGTGTATGCAGCGGCGAGAACGATCGATCCGGCGTAGGCACCGGCAGCCTGCGCTGCCCCCGGTACGACACGACCGCCGACGAAGACGAAGAGATTGCTTGCCACGAGATTGCGGAGCACGGGGGTCCCGCTGACGACCGCAAATGCCGTCGCCCCGGCGGTGACGTTGGTGCCGTTGGAGCGCACGTCCCAGCTGTCGATCGGCATGGTGTTCCCGCCGCTGGCCAGCGTGGTCGGGAGCGTGAAGGTCAGGGCGACCTGCGAGGTCCCGAATCCGGTGATGCTGAATCGGCCGCTGGTGGCGTCCACGGCGGCGACGGTCCGGTTGACGGACTGGAAGACGTTGCCGAACGCGAGCGGTGCCGCACCGGTCACGGCCAGCGGCGTGACGACCGTGGCGGTGGCCTGAACGGATGCCGACGCCTGGGCCTGCACCAGCGTGGGTAAGGCAGAGATCGCGGCGATCGCCGCGAAGCGAGCAAGATGCATAGGAGGTCCGATGGTGGGCGGATTCGTTGCCGTGGTCTGTGCACCGCCCGGTGCACGAACCACGGTGACTCGGCATCATCGGCCGGGTCTCAGCGATCCCTTCCATATCGCGTATCGTGCCAGCGGCAAGAACGGCCGTGAGTGTCAAACGAATTGACACATCTTGCTGCGCACCTTGCTTGCAGTCGCGATCGCCACTTCTAAACGTTCCCGCGTATGACTCGCTAAGTCGTTGTGATGCAGGTGTTTGCGAGAGCATGTCGGGGTCTGTCGCGCTCGGTGGCCTCGACGCTTCGTCTCGAGCCGCTGCCCGCGCGACGATTGGCGTTGTGCAATCCTGTTCGCGCCATGCGAGAGTGCGCGGGGAAGCTCGGAGACGGGGCTGGCGCGCCGCGCGTCGCCGTGGTCCCGTGGCGGCTGGCGCACGGTGCAGCGTGGTCGCCGTCAGGCGTTGTACGGAGTGTTCATCTCCATGGCCGGCGCTCTATCTTGTGGTGCGTTTTTCCGTCTGGCTGGCAGGCGCAGATCGCTGATCACGTCGCACCGGCGTGGTCTGGTTCACCCGAGTCCCGAGGAGTGCTGCTGGAATGCCCGGTTTTGCGAGTCTTGCACGTGAATGGTGGATGCCGGTCCTGTTCGTGCTCATCGCAGGTCATCTCACGAACATCTGCGTGACGTTGTTCCTGCACCGCGAACAGACCCATCGCGGGGTGCGCTTTCCCTACGTCGTGTCGCTGCCGATGCGGCTCTGGCTCTGGATGAGCACGGCCACGGTCACGAAGGAGTGGGTGGCGTGCCATCGGAAGCATCATGCGTTCGCCGACCGCGAAGGCGATCCGCATTCACCGTTCGTGGAGGGGCTGCGCAACATCCTGATCAAGGGGGCCTTTTACTACCGCACGACGGTCCGTCAGCCAGGAATCCTCGAGAAGTACGGCAAGGGCACGCCCTCCGACTGGATCGAGCGGCACCTGCTCACGCGTCACAGTTCGCTCGGCATCCTGCTCATGCTGGCGGTGGATTTGTATCTGTTCGGCTTTTTCGTGGGTGCGATCGTCTGGGGCATCCAGATGATCTGGATCCCGTTCTGGGCTGCCGGCATCATCAACGGTGTGGGCCACGCGCTGGGATACCGCAACCACGACGTGAAGGATGAAAGTCGCAACATCATCCCCATCGGCATCATGATCGCCGGTGAGGAGCTGCACAACAATCATCACGCCGACCCGCACTCGGCGAAGTTCTCGCACCGCTGGTTCGAATTCGACATCGGCTGGATGTACATCAAGCTCCTGTCGTACGTCGGGCTGGCCGAAGTGAAATACGCACACGGCATGGCCAGCGA
This sequence comes from Gemmatimonadaceae bacterium, assembly GCA_031411975.1. Lineage (GTDB taxonomy): Bacteria > Gemmatimonadota > Gemmatimonadetes > Gemmatimonadales > Gemmatimonadaceae > JACMLX01. The sequence continues at coordinate 30,340 of JANOCB010000071.1, read as the reverse complement.
GGCCATCGCGGCCGGCGACTGACGCCGTCATTCCGCGATGCCGCGCCGCGGGCGAGTGCCACAGGGTGCTCGCCCGCGTCATCTTTCCCTCTTCCCCTGGCATGGGCGCCGGGGGACACCCTCTCCCGAGTGACGCCGTGCCTGAACTGACCTGCAGCCGATGTGGCACCACCCGCGATGGTTTCGAGCGTCCGCCGTTTCCCGGCGTGATCGGCCAGCGCGTCCAGTCCGAGATCTGTCAGGTGTGCTGGGGCGACTGGCTCAAGCAGCAGACCATGCTGATCAACCATTACGGCCTGAACGTGATGGATCCGCAGTCCCGCCAGTTCCTGGTCAAGAACATGAGTTCGTTCCTGTTCCGGTCGGGCGATGGCGCCGAGATCGACATCACCAAGCAGGGGACGATCACACACTGATGCGCACATTCCTCCGCACCGCCGCCGTCACCGCCCTGTGCCTGCCCGGCCTGCTCCCGGCGCAGCAGCGCGCCGGGGCACGCGACAGTGCGTGGGTTCGCACCACGCTCGCCTCGCTGTCGCTCCGGCAGAAGGTCGGCCAGATGGTCTGGCCCAGCGTCTTCGCCGACTACGTCGCGACCAGCGACTCGGCGTGGACGCGCATCAACCGCTGGATCGTGACCGATCAGGTGGGCGGATTCACGATGTCCATCGGCAGCCCGATGGAGATGGCGGCGAAGCTCAACGCGATGCAGCAGTTGGCGCGAGTGCCGATGCTGGTCGGTGCCGATCTCGAGGCTGGCGCCGGGTTCCGGGCCTCGGGCGGGTTCTTCCTGCCCAACGCCATCGATCTCGGTGGCGCGACGAACTTTCCGCCACTGATGGCGCTCGGCGCCACGCGTGACACCGCGCTCGCCTACGCCTACGGTCGTGCCACCGCGGTGGAAGGTCGTGCCCTCGGCATCCACATCGTGTACGGCCCGGTGCTGGATGTGAACAACAACGCGGCCAACCCGGTGATCAACGTCCGGAGCTTCGGTGAGGACCCGGCGTGGGTGAGCAAGCTGGGTGCGGCGTTCGTGCGCGGGGTGCAGGATCACGGCATGATGGCGACCGGGAAGCACTTCCCGGGGCATGGGGACACCGACGTCAACTCGCATCTGGCGCTGCCGGTCGTGACGGCGTCACGGGCTCGTCTCGACTCGGTGGAGCTGCCACCGTTCCGTGCGGCGATCAAGGCGGGTGTGGGTGCGATCATGACGTTTCACGGGGCGATGCCGTCGCTCGACCCGAGTGGAGCGCCGGGGACGTTGTCGCCGCTGGTGCTGGGGGGGCTGCTGCGCCGCGAGATGGGCTTCACCGGACTGATCATCTCCGACGCGATGGACATGCGCGGCGTGCTCGACAAGTACGGCGCGGTGGAGGCGGCGAAGCTGGCGGTGATCGCCGGTTCAGACGTGCTCATCCAGCCGGAGAACGTGACCGAAACGATCGATGCGGTGGTGGCTGGGGTCCGCGAGGGCCGTATTCCCGCGACACGCATCGATGAAGCGGTGCGCCGGATTCTCTTCGCAAAGGCGGCGATGGGACTGCGTCGCACCGCGCAGGTGGATCTGGCGCGCGTGAGGGCGGTGGTGGGTGACACCACAAACAGGCGTTTGGCCGAGCGCGTTGGTGAGAAGTCGATCACGCTCGTGCGTGACGAGGCCCAGCTCCTGCCCTTGCTGGCGAAGGGACCGCAGCCGACGCGCCGGATTCTGCACGTGGTGATCGCACGCAGCACGAATCTCGGGGCCGGGAGTGCCTTTGCGACGGCCATGGGACGGACCGCTGGGCGGATTCGCACCGTGGTGGTGCACCCGGATGATCCGCTCGTGGATCCGGCGCGCATCTTGCCGCAAGTGGATTCGTCCGAAATAGTGCTGATGGCGTCCTACATGGCACAGCAGTGGGACGTGGCATCGGCGGCAGCGCCGGACGGGCTTGGTGCCTTAGTGAATGCAATTCAGCAGCGTGGCAAGCCGCTGGTCATGATTGGATTCGGCAATCCCTACCTCGGTGCGCAGCTGCCGCAGCTTGGATCGTATCTGATTGCGTGGAATGGCAGCCGGGCGTCTCAGGTTGCGGCCGCCCGGGCCCTGTTAGGCCAGCAGCCGTTCAACCGCTATATTCCGATTTCGATGTCGCCTGCTGGCGCGGTGCCGGCGGGCGGAACTCCACGATGACGGCAGCCATACCGCGCTGACTGCCACTCGGCGGCCCACTCCGGGCTTCACCGACTCCGCGCGCGAAGGACGACGTGGGAATGCGCAATCTCTTTTCTCTGGATCTCGTATTGCTCTCGCCGCGTGACGGCGAGTGGTACGTCTGCACGGCCGCCGGCGCCGCGAAGGCACGCGGAACGGCACGGACGCTGCCATACGTCGGCGTGAGCAAGGCGCCGAGCGATGCGTTGCCGGCGATGGCGAAGACTCTCGCGACGAAGACGGTCGGCGCGGCACCGCGGTGGATGACACAGGTGGGCGCGTTCTCCGAAGCCACCCACCCAGCCGACACCGCCATCTCGATCGCGTTCGTGGCCGTCTATCCCGACGGCACGGTGCATGATGACGAGGGGTGGGTTCGGGCGGAGACGGCGGTGCTGCCGCCCCGCCAGAAGGCACTGCTCAAGGCCACCCTCGGGATGCTCAAGCATGCCGTGGAGCATGAGCCGATCGCCTTCCACGCGCTGCCGACGACCTTCACGTTGCGCGAGCTGCAGCAGGTGTACGAACTGTTGCTGGAGCGTCCGCTGCACAAGGCGAGCTTCCGCCGCTCGCTGCATGCCGCACACCTGGTGGAGCCGACGAAGGCGTGGCGTGCCGAGGGGCGCGGTCGTCCGGCGCAGCTCTACAAGTTCGCACCGCGCCGCCGTCGTGGCGCCGTGCGCGGTGTCCGCTTCGAACTGGCCCGCTGAGTTCCTGCTGCGCCGCTCACGGCGGCGCAGCACCGCGCGCCCGAGTGGTCCGTGACGAGAAGAAGGGCCGGTGATCCTTGGGATCACCGGCCCTTCCGTCATTCCGTCATCTGCAAACGTTCAGGCCTTCGTGACCGCGTCGGCCTGCGGTCCCTTCTGGCCCTGCACGATCTCGAATTCGACCTTGTCGCCTTCGGCCAGGGACTTGAAGCCCTGGGATTGGATAGCACTGAAATGGACGAAAACGTCGGGACCGCCCTCATGTGCGATGAACCCAAAGCCCTTTGCGTCGTTGAACCACTTAACCGTTCCCTGAATCCGTGCCATGATGAGGCTCCTGAGCGTCCCGCCGGTCTTGCTGATAGAGCGCGAGCGACCAACCGTCCCTCGAGCAGCATGCCGACACACCAGCGGTGAAGTGTCAGCACACGAGCATACGTTTCTCAAACTTGTGCACAAAACGAGCCGCGGCATCAGGAGAAATCCCGATGCCGCGGCGACACTTTACCTGAACTGTTGAGTCGCGATCTGTGACGTCAGGCGGCACCAGCGATATACCGCGCAATTCTCCCACATGTTTCACAGCGGAGCGTCACGTGACTGCGCGGTGGCGGTGGCATTAGAGCAGGTTCACGCTCGAAGTGCGCCGAAGCGCAGGACGGGCAAACCAGTGGAATTCCTGTACGATCGCTGGCGATGAGGTTCAGCGCTTGTGCAGGGTTGTACGACGCGGGCCGAGGCTTACGCATGTACCCTCCAAATTGTGGTCCCGTTGGCGGATCGAGCGCTCAGAGCCAATGGGCAAGTGAGGGAACGGTAACCAGCAAAGGAAGGGCAACTCTGGGCGCGACAGCCCGGAACGGTCCGGAAATCGGTCGCTGCATGCCGATTTCTGCACACTCGACTCCACCTACACGACCCGTTGGCTCAGACGCACGATTCGACATCGAATGAACTATCTGTGCGGTTGGTGTCGCGACTCTGACGTCAAGCAGGCGACAGAGTGACCCTGGGTAGTCGCGAACTTGCCGAAAGCTGCTTCACCGTAACGATTTCGTGCAAAAACAGGCGGTTGTCGGTAACGAATTGCGGCCGTCCGTGCAATTGCAGGCGGCGTGATACGTCAACGATTCACCAGCCCGGTTGCGCCATGGTCACGCAACCGAAGGCTCGGTCAAAAGGAAACGCGCACAATCCGGAATCCCAGACAGCTAAAATCGTTACAAATATCAAAAGGTCGCCGACCCGATACCTCGCGGCGATTCCCCGCCAGACAACACGACCGACGCCGGCGAACAGCTCAGGCCTCGTCCCAGCGGAAGGGGCGACGCCACACGCGGCGATCCAGTGTCCACGACTTCCGCGACGAGACTTCGTCGCCGGCTGAGAACAACTCGCCGTCCGCGAGCGCATCCGCGAATGAATCCGCTTTCGCGCTCGTCTCGTCGGCCCAGTGCAGCAGTTCGGCCTCCACCGTCATCGGCTGCACCGGGCTGCCGAACTCCAGTGACCCATGATGTGACAGGATCATGTGCTGCAGCTCGGTGACCTGCGCATCAGTCAGTGTGCACGTGCCCGCCGCTCGCGCCGCTGCCACACGCTCCGTGAACATCAGGCAGCCCAGCACCACGTGGCCGATGAGGTGATTGCGCGGATCGTAGCCCAGCCCCTTCGCATCGACCGTATACGCCTCGACCTTGCCGATGTCGTGCAGCAGCGCGCCGGCGACCACGAGATCGGCATTGGCCTTCCGCATGCTCTTCGCCATCTGTTGTCCGATCGACGCCACTTCCCAGACGTGCAGCAGCAATCCGCCGAGCTTCGCATGATGACCGCGCACGGCGCCCGGCGTCCGTTCGAAGCGGGCGCGGAACTCGTCGTCACCGAAGAACAGGTTCACGGCCTCTGCCAGGCGTGGCGTCGTGATCCCGGCGCGCAGCTTGTCGAGCGCGTCCCAGAGTCGCTCGGTGGCGTACTCCACGCGCGGCAGGAACTCGTCGATCCGCTCGCTACCGGTAGGCAGGAGGCGCAGAGGTCCCGTCAGCTTCAGCTGTCGCGCGCCGGTCTTGGCGTACACATCCACCAGACCGAGCACCTGCACCACACGGCCCTTCTCCACCCCGTCGAGCCAGCCCGCGTTGTCCTTCCAGACCGGTGACGTCTGCAGCGAACCGCTCGAATTGCCCAGCGTGAGCACCCAGAACGGATCACCGGCGCCTGTGGTCCGCTCCACGCGGTCGAGCACGAGCAGTTCAGCGGAGACCGAGGCGCCGGCAGTGAGCTGCGGCAGGGACAGAGGGGGCATGAGCACGAGGGAGTACGAGGTGTGACGACGGTGTCGCAACGGAAGCGGCAGGAGCGCCGAGACGACGGAGCAAGATCACCTGCGGCCACGCACCCTGTCGAGTCACGTGAAACCGCGTATCATCACCGGAACGCCTGCGACACCGTCGCAGCATACGCACACGCCCTGACAGCAGATGAAGCGCTACCGGAACACCATCATCACCATCCTGCTCGTTGCAGGTCTGGCCGTCATCTTCTGGAACAAGACGATGAACGCGCAGCTCGCCACCTGCGAGGTCTGCGTGGAATTCAACGGCCAGCGGCAGTGCTCGAAGGCCAGCGGCCCCAATCAGAAGGAAGCCGCGCGCACCGCGCACTCGACGGCCTGTGGACCCGTGGCCAACGGCATGAACGAAAAGATTGCCTGTGACAGTCGCCAGCCCGCCCTGTTGCGCTGTGAGCCTCCGGTCCCCTGACCAGGGTCTGTCGTGGCGTCGTGCACCAGAGCCGATGGCCACGACAGCCCGGCGCTACGAGAAGAACAGCACGTCCCCGTCGCTCTCGAGCGCCAGCTGGAGATGCGCCGCGCAGACCCCGCAGACCATGTCTGCCAGCCACGCCGCCCCGGTGAGATGATCGGACGGATCGGCGGCGCGGAGCTTGATCCGCTTGTACGTGTACTCGTGACAACGTGGACAGGCCTGTGCCCGGGCGATCAGTTCCGCCCGCTCCTTCGTGACAATGGCCATGATGTCAGCTGCCGAGGTCGGGGAAGAAGCCGCCCGGTGGCGGCGCGAGGCGCGGTGCCGGTGACTTGGGTGTCTCGCGCGGGGCCGGTTCGGCGTTCGTGCCACCACTGGTCTTGGCGAGCATCTCGCGGATTCCTCCCAGCGCGCCCAACACGCCGGCTGCCTCTGCCGGCAGGAACACGGTGCTGCCCTTGCCGGCGGCCAGTGCCGGCAGCATCTCGAGGTACTTCTGGCCGAGCAGGTACATGGCCACCTGACCGTCGGGCAGCGCTTCGGCGATGCGACGGATCGCCTCCGCTTCGGCGGACGCCATCGCCAGCCGCGCCTCGGCGAGACCGGTGGCACGCAGGATCGACGCTTCCTTCTCGCCCTCTGCCTTCTGGATCTGCGACTCGCGTGATCCTTCGGCCTCGAGGATCTGGGCGCGCTTGGTGGCTTCGGCGTTGATCACCGACGAACGGCGCTCACGCTCGGCACGCATCTGCAGCTCCATCGACTGCTGGATGTCGCGCGGCGGCTCGATGCTCTGCAGCTCCACACGCGTCACGTCCACACCCCACCCGATCGACGCCTCCTCGATCGTTTCGCGCATCCGCTTGTTGATCTCGTCGCGGCTGGTGAGGGTGGTATCCAGCTCCATCTCACCCACGATGTTGCGGAGCGCGGTGCGGGTCAGCGTTTCGAGCGCGAACGGCAGATTCTGCACCGAGTACGTGGCCTTCTGCGGATCGGCGACACGATAGTACATCACCGCATCGATGTCGATGGTGACGTTGTCCTTGGTGATCACCGGCTGGCTGGGAAAGTTCAGCACCTGCTCACGCAGGTCGATGCGTGAGGTGCTGCCGCTGGTCACCTTCTTCACGCCCGAGACATCCTGCCCGAAGTAGCGCACGTCGATCGTGCGCGGCCGCTCGATGAACGGGATCAGGATGTTGAACCCCGAGCGGGCGATGCGATTGAAGCGGCCAAGCCGCTCGATCACCATCACCTCGGCCTGTCCGATGATCTTGAAGGAGCTCGTGCCGATGAACAGCACGACCATGATGATGACGAGCGGGATGATCCACGCCATGGGACGTTCCTGCAGAGGGGTGACACGAGAATGCCGTCGCTGGATGGTAGCGACGGCATCGAGCGCGCGGCAGCACCTTCTGGGCTTGGCCAGGTCTGATGCCTCTGAATGACGGCGGGAGGGAACGGTTCTCGCGTACTCCGCGAGAACCGTTGGCGAGCTCCGCGAAAACCGTTCGCGTTCTCGGCAGATTCGGTCAGTTCTTCCAGTCGGCGATGAAGAGGTTGGTCTCGGTGGACTTCTGGTCGAACCGGTTCGAGGCCCAGATGAGCTGCTTGCCGTCGGGGCTGAACATCGGGAAGCCGTCGAACACCGGGCTGGTGGTCACGCGCTCCAGGTTCTTGCCATCGAGATCCACGAGGTAGAGGTCGAAGTTGCCGCTGCGTGGATTGGTGTGGTTCGACGAGAAGATGATGCGCTTGCCGTCGGGGGTCCACGACGGCCCGAAGTTGGCGCCGCCAAGGGTCGTGATCTGCCGGTTGTCGCTGCCGTCGGCGTTCATCACGAAGAGTTCCACCTTGCTGGGCCGGATGAATCCCTGTGCCAGCAGCTCGCGATACTGACGCAGCTCGGTGCTGTCCTTCGGATGATGTGCCCGGTACACGATCTTCGTGCCGTCCGGCGACCACCACGGTCCACCATCGTAACCCGCGGTGGTGGTGAGACGCTTCACGTTGGAGCCATCGACGTTCATGGTGTAGATCTCGAGATCGCCATCCTTCAGCGACGTGAAGACGATCGTCCTGCCGTTGGGCGAGAGCACGGCCTCGGCGGTGTAGACGTCGTAACTCGTGAGGCGGCGCATGTCGCTGCCGTCACGGTTCACGGTGAAGATGTCGAACTTGTCGAGCGGCCAGACGTAGCCCTTGGACGGGTCGGGCTTGGGCGGGCAGAGGCTGTCGTGCATGTGGCTCGACCCGAAGAACAGACGGTCGCCGCCGGGCAGGAACCAGCCACAGGTGGTCTTGCCGTTGCCGTTGGAGACGCGGGTCAGGCCCGTGCCATCGGGGCGCATCACGTACTGCTGATCGCAGGTGCGTCCGTTGCGCGACGACTGAAAGGTGATCGACTTGCCATCGCGGCTGAAATACGCCTCAGCATTCTCGCCGCCGTCGGTGATCTGGCGGATGTTGGTGAGGTGGGGCTCGGTGGCGTCAGCGGGTCGCGGAATGTTCACGCCAGGTGCCGGCGCAGGTGCGGTGCCGGTTCGCGGAGAGCAGGCGGCGACGGTACCGATGGTCGCGACGAGGGCAGACAGCAGAACCGTACGGGCGTTCGTCATGACAGCAGAGACATGGTGGATACGACGCGGGGGCCGGACAGACTGTCCGGCCCCCGACAAGATATTCGCGACAGCACCCGAAGGTGCCGTCCGGTTGATTACGGACGGCGAGCAGCGGTGGGTGCAGCCGGCATGGGCGAGGACGACATACCGAAGAGCTCACGCTGCGTGCGGCCCTTCTTCAGTACCTCGATCGCCTTCTGCATCTGCGGGTCATCGCCGAAGTTTCGCTTGGCCAGCGTCGAGTCACCGTAGACGGCACGGGCGACCCGGTCGCCGATGAAGCGGTCGAAGTAGCTGGCGCCGGCGTTGAACGTCACCGAGTCGACCGGCACTTTCGCGGCGACGAGACGGCGGAAGTACTCCTGACGCCATGCCGCGGGCACCACGAAGTCGGGTGACTTCGCCTGCGGACGGAGTTCTTCCGCGTACTGCGACATGGTGGAGTAGGCTTCCTGCACCTTCGGAGAGAGCTGACGGGCCGCCTTCTGCTCGATTGTGCTGAGTGTATCGGGACGCACGGTGATGTCGGGCGTGATGCCGCCACCGCCGTAGATCACGCGGCCGGCGCCGCTCTTGTAGGCCGGCCGGGCCTTGCGGGCGCTGTCGGTTTCCATCGAGTCGGGGGCTTCTTCTTCCACGAACCGACCGTTCACGATCCGACGCGGCCGCTGGATGGAACGGCCGCTGGGCGTGAACCACTTGGCGGTGGTCATCTTCAGTGCGTAGCCACCGTCGAGACGGAAGAGCGACTGCACCAGTCCCTTGCCGTAGCTCGTCGTGCCGACGATCAGCGCGCGGTCGTGATCCTGCAGCGCACCGGCGACGATCTCGGAGGCCGAGGCCGAGCCGTCGTCCACGAGGACCACCAGCGGCATGTTCGGCAGCATCGGATCGCGCTCGGCGACGAACTGCTCATTCATTTCGCCGCGACCGCGGTAGCTGAGAATCTCCTTGCCACGCGGCAGGAAGAGATTGCTCATGTCGAACGCTTCGGTCAGGATGCCACCCGGATTGCCGCGCAGGTCGAGAATCAGCGACTTCATGCCCTGCAGCTGCAGCATCTGGATGCCACGCACCGTTTCGGACGCTGACGTTTCGTTGAAGCCCTGCACGGGGATGTAGCCGATGCCGCCCTCGAGCATCGTCACGAACGGTACCGCCGGGATGTGAATCACGGCGCGCGTGAAGGTGGCGTTGATCGGGTCAGGCACGCCGGGGCGATTGAAACGCACACGAACCCGTGTGCCCGGTTCACCCTTCAGCTTCGACGACACCGAGTCAGCGTTCCAGCCTTTCCCGGCCACCGAGTCGATCATGACGATCCGATCACCTTCCGCGATTCCTGCGCCGGCCGCCGGCGAGTTCGGGAAGACCTTCACGACGGTGATCGTGCCCTTGATGTCTTCGATCTGCATGCCGACGCCGGCGTAGCGACCGTTGGTACCCTGCGTGAACGCCGCGTACTCCTTGGGCGTGTAGAGCACGGTGTACGGATCGTTGAGCTGCGACACGAGTCCGCGCGCGGCTTTTTCGTAGAGGGCGGCCGCGTCGACGGTGTCGACGAAGCTGTCGGACACCCGCTTCAGCACCTGGCCGAACAGCATGGCACCATCCCGCGCCTGGCGGTTCTGCCAGGCGAAGCCACCCGCGACGATGGGGGCGGCAAGGAGGACGGCGCCGACGACGGCGCGACGCGAACGCGACATGAAAACCTTCCAGCTGAAAAAGGGCGGAACGTCGGATCACCCGAACGGCTACTGTACCGGAACGCTCAAGGCAAGTTCCGGGTCCCCAGCGGCACCTACGCTCTACGCGCCGCAGCCCGGTTTCGTCACGTCCAGCGGTACTCCATGTACCACGACCGGCCGTCCTGCGACTCCTCGGCGGCGTGGACGATGCCGGCGGCGACCAGCATCTCGCTGGCCGGCTTCACCACGCGCAGGATGTGGCTCGGGTACCGCTGCGTGAGAGGAAGCAACTCGGCCAGCGTGTCGAGCGACACCCGCCAGCGACCGTCGGCGCCGGCGGCAAGCTGGACGGCGATCAGGCGATAGATGCGTCGCGCGACCGGCGACAGCAGTGACGAGTAGCCGCCAAGTCGCAGCGAGGTGACATGGCCCGCCTCGAGATTGCTGCGCACCTGCGGGGCGAGTGTGACACGTGCAACGCCGGGCTCGGCCGCCGTGACGCTCGGGAACAGCGAGAGCTGGTCACGATCCGCGGCCCGGCGGCGATCCACCGTGGCGGCACTGAGGAGCGTGAAGGCCCCTTCGAGCGGACGGTTGTTGGCGGCATCCCAGTAGCCACCGGCGCTTTCGAGCGTGGTGCGTTCGAGCCGGGCGAGCGCGCCGCGCAACTGTTCATACGTGCGCCCGTCCACGCGCCGTCCCATGGCGCGAAGAAACGCATGGAGCGTGAAGGTCAGCACCCCGTCAGGCGGCCGGTCCATCTCCTGATAGCGATACAGCAACTCGATGTAGACGTCCTGGTCGAACGTGCCCGGGAGTCGGTCACCCGGCGCCGGCAGCACGCGCCAGCGGCCACCGGCCGGCGTGGTGAAGGCGATGGCCCCTTCCTCGTTCGAATCGCTGAGGCGAAACAGTGGCAGCGCTTCGAGTGCCCGATCGAGATACACCAGGCGACTGGCGGCCCGTCGCCGTGCGGCAGCGCTGCTGCCGGGACCGGAGGCGTCGCCGCCGCGCGATGCCGTCGCCGCGTTCAGCGGCAACTGCTGCGAGGACAACGGCGACTCGGCCGGCGTGAGCATGTCAGCTCCGCGGTTCGGCGCGACCCAGTGCCGCGCGGATGGCCTCGCGCATGGCCACGACGACCTCGTCACGTGCGCCCAGCGCGTCGGTGCGCACATGCAGCTCGATGCCATCGGCGACCTGGATGCGGCGCCACTCGGCAATCGGCTGCGCATCCTCCTTCTGCACCGTGAGATCGGCGCTGTGCGAGAGCGCGGGAGCGAGCGCTGTTGCCACGCGCCGTTCGAGCTGTTCGCCGCTGACACCAGCCAGCTCCTTCTTGATCACCTCGAGCGTCTGCCCTTCGCGTTGCCGGATCTTGATCGCGAGCAGCTGCAGGAGATGCCGGTACCCGTAGGTCGCGGTGGTGCCGGCACCTTCAGGGCGATCGAGCAGCCGCTGTGCGACATAGAACCGGATCGCACGCGCACTCGGTGCGGCCCGCGCCGAAGTGTTCGTCGGGCGGAACCCGGCCGAATCGACGAGGGCCGTGGCATGCGCCGCGAGACCGCGGGCATTCCAGGGGGCGTGCCGGCTGTGGGCACGAAGCAATGCGACCGGAGAGTCGGTCATGCGGAGGGGGACGGACGATGTGCGCGTGCTGGCTCATCAGTGTGACAGTCGTGCGCGTCATAAGAACGTGCCCGCATGCCGTCACTGTCAAGGCTCTGCCATGATGCTGGCGGTAGACACAACGAACGGAACGCGAAGGACAAGCATGGCGGAGCAGCCCCTTGTTGCAACTTCTCCCCCTGCTCCAACCATGCCTGCCTTCAGTGTGATGCGTCCGTACGGTGCTTTACGAACCCGCTGATGTCGGCGACGGCGACAGTGCCGACGACACCCCGTGGTCACGCGCCAGCTTCGAGATGATCGAGAGATCGACGGGTTTCTCGAGGAAGTAAGCGGCGCTCAGTCGTTCCGATGCGTGCCGGTTGTCATCGTCGGGATACGCCGTCAGCACGATCACGGGTGTCCGCGAGTGCACGAGCCCTGCGGCAGCCAGCACCTGCAAGCCACCGTCGCGGTTTCCACCGAGGCGAAGGTCGGTGACGATCAGGTCGATCGGCAGCTGCGCAAACAGGGCGGCCTTCGCCTCGGCGAGCGTGGCCGCCGCAACGACGGACACCTCATCGGAGGCGAACAGATCGACGAGTGATTCCCGGATGGAGATCTCGTCTTCGACAATGAGCACACGTTTCATTGCCAGCAAGCAAAGCGAGACTCGTGCCACGCGGTTAATGAACCGCAAGTGTCTGCTATTCAACGACTTGCGACCTTGTGACTCGGAGTCCACCCCGGGTGAGTGTGGCCGGAATCCGGACGCATCATTCCGATATGACCGAAAACCGGACTATTGTTGTGTCCTGAAGCCGGTCGTCAGGTGCGCGGCGTACGGGTGCGGAGTTTCTCGTGCAGGGTGGACCGCGCGATCCCGAGCAGTTGCGCTGCACGCGCCCGGTTGCCGCCCGTCTCCGTGAGTGCGGCGTCGATGGCGCGCCATTCCGCCGAGTCCAGCGAGAAGTCGATGGCGTTCGGCGATCCGGGCCTGCCCCCGCCCATGTGGAGCGGCAGGTTCAGCGCGGCGGCCGAGATCGGGCGACCCTCCGCCAGGATCGACGCGCGCCAGAGCGTGTTCTTCAGTTCGCGGATGTTCCCCGGCCAGCCGTAGGCTGCCAGTGCGCGATCCGCGTCGGGCGTGAGCGACGCGCCACGGGGCAGAAAATGTCGCACCAGCGCAGGCAGTTCCTCGGGCCGGTCGCGCAGGGGCGGCATGGTGATCGTGAGCACCTGCAACCGGTAGAACAGGTCGGCGCGGAACCGCTTTTCCGACACCAGCAGCGGCATGGGCTGATTGGTGGCGCAGATGACGCGAGCCGCACTGCGCAGCTCCGTGGTACCGCCGAGGCGCCGGTAGCGCTGCTCCTCGATCACCTTCAGCAGCTTCGGCTGCACCTCGAGGGCCATCTCGCCGATCTCGTCGAGAAAGACGCTGCCGTTGGCTGCGACCTCGACCAGCCCTCGCTTGGCGGCGCGTGCGTCGGTGAAGGCCCCGCGCTCATGGCCGAACACCTCACTTTCGAAGAAGGTGCTGCTGAGCGACGCACAATTGATCTCGACGAACGGCTGCGTGGCGCGCCGTGAGCGGTCGTGAATACGGCGTGCGACGTAGCCCTTGCCCGTGCCGGTCTCGCCGAGGATCAGCACCGGCGCATCGTCGTTCCGTGCCGCCAGTTCGATCAGCTTGTCGAACGACGGCTGCACCAGCGCCGAGTCGTCACTGACGTCCCGGGCGCTTCGTTCACGCAGGATCTCCACCTCGCGCCGCAGCCGCACCATCTGCACGCCCCGCGTCACCGTATCGCGCAGTACCTCGAGATCCACCGGCTTCTCCATCACATCCAGTGCCCCACCCTGCATGGCTCCCACGGCGATACGCACATCAGCGTGTCCGGTGAGCACGATGATGGCGCCATCGGGATCATCGGCGCGCAGACTCTCGAGGAGGCTCAAGCCGTCGGCGTCGGGAAGGCGCAGGTCCATGACCACGACCGCCGGCAGATGCTGCGCCACCGCGACACGCGCCTCAGCGGCCGTGCCCGCAGTGTGGACCACCATGCCGCACAGCTCGAAGTATTCTGCGAGCGTCTCACGCACCGTCTCATCGTCATCCACCACGAGGAGTGACGCCGAGATCATGACGCGTCGCCCGGTGGGAGCATGACCGTGACGGCCGTGCCGGTTTCAGGCTGGCTCTCGATGCCGATCGTGCCGCCATGTTCCTCGACGATGCGATGGCAGAGTGCGAGGCCGATGCCCGTACCGCCGCTCTTCAGGGAGTAGAAGATCTCGAACACACGCGGCAGGGCTTCCGGGGGGATCGCGGTGCCGGTGTTGTGGAGTCGTGCGCGCCACGCGCCGTTGGGCAGTCCGCCGGTCTGCAGCGTGATGGCGGAGTCGCGTGGTGCGGCGTCGATCGCGTTGACGAGCAGGTTGAGGTAGACCTGCGCCATTTGTGAGGCGTCGAACGGAAGGCGGACCGCCGGCGTGAGGTGTTTCCGCACGAAGGTGATGCCCGCTTCGTCCATCCGCGCGCGGTTCGACTCGATCACGTCGTCCCAGATGGCGTCGGGATCACCGACGGTGAGGGCCAGCGGTTGCGGCCGGCCGTACACCAGCAGCGACGAGAGCATGGTGTTCAACCGCTCCACCTCGCGGAGCATGCGGTTGACGTTGCGCTCCACGGCGGGATCGTCCTTGCCACGAATACGCAGCAGCTGTGCCGCCGACGAGATGCCGAAGAGTGGATTGCGGAGTTCATGCGCCACACCCGCCGCCACCTCGCCGATCGCCTCGAGCCGACGCTTCTGCTCCACCCGACGTACGAGGAAGGCGCGATCGATGGCAGCGGCGGTCTGAGCGGCGAGGGTGCCCAGCACTCGCTGCGTCTCGGCCAGTTCGTAGGTCGCTTCGAGTGCACTGAGGCGCACCGTGATGGCACCCAGCACCCCTTCTTCGCTGATGATCGGCGCCGTGACCTCGCGTCCCACCGGTGATGCCCGGTGCACGAGCGCAGTGCCGGATGCCAGCGCTTCGACCCAATCGGGGCGCAGGCGGGTGGCCACCTGCTCCGGCGACTCGTCGTAACCGCCGGCCTGCACGCCCGAGAGTGCGAGCGTGTCATCGTCGGCGACGGCGATGATGTAGGCGTCGCACCGGACGGCGCGCTGCAACTGGTGTCCCACCTCGCGGTAGACCCTGGCCAGGTCGATCGAGCTGGCCAGAGCGAGACCGGTGGAAATCAGTGCTTCGCGCGCGCGATGCGATTCGGTGACGTCGCTGACGGTGGCCACGAAGCCGGTGTGCTCCCCATCGGCGGCGGAGCGGGTGACCTGCACCAGCATGACGCGTTCGTCGTCGTCGGCGGGGAAGGCGAACTCCCACCGCACCATGGGCACGGAGGTGTCCTCGAGGGCGGCAAACGCGCGGGCGCACTGATCGGCTTCGGAATCGTGGCCGAGCGCCTGATGCAGCGGGCGGCCAACCCCCTGCCCGACGAGGAGCGTGGCGGGGCGGTTCTGCTGCACGACGATGCCTGCGCGGTCCATCGCGAAGATCATCAGCGGAACGGCATCGAGAATCTGCTGGTCGCGAACGGACATGGGATAAAGATAGACCGGCGGACTGGGGGGAGCCCCAATCCGCCGGTCATGACCTGCCACGTCGCGTCAGTGCCTCATGACGGCCCGCAGCGACGCGGCCGCGGTCAGCGTCCCTTCTTCTTCGCGGCTGCCTTCCGGGCCGGTGCTGCCTTTTTCGGGGCCGGCTTCCTGGCGGGCGCTGACCTGCCCGACGAGGCTGGCTTCTTCACTGCGGCCTTCTTTGCCGGCGCAACCGCCTTCTTTGCCGGAGCCGCCTTCTTGGCAGGCGCCTTCTTCGCCGGGGCCGCCGGCTTCGCAGCAGGCTTCCCCGACTTTGCCATCGGCTTGGCGGGTGCGGCGGCCTTCTTCGCTGGTGCCGCCTTCTTTGCCGGAGCCGACGCCTTCTTCACCGGCGCCACCGGCTTCTTCACCGGAGCCGCCGCCTTCTTCGCGGGTGCCGCCACCTTCACCGGCGCGACCTTCTTCGCCGGCGGAGGTGGCGCCTTCTTGCTGGCCGGCTTCGGAGGCTCGACCTTGGGCGCAGGCGCCGCCTTCGGGGTCGGTGCCTTTGCTTCCGGCTTCGCCACTGGCGCCTTCACCACCGGAGCGGGCGGGACGGGCGCAGCCTTCACGTCCTTCGCCGGCTTGGGTTCCTTGGGCGGCTTTGGGGCCGCTGCGGCCTTCGGCGCCTTGACCGCGCCCGATGCACGCACCGGTGCGATCGGCTCGACGGCCGGGAGCTTCTTCGGCAGGGGCGGCTCATCACCGAGGTCATCGTCCAGACCGACCTCGTCGTCCAGACTCAGATCCTCCTCGGCGGGATCGACGTCCTCGGTCCCGAGCTCGGCGTCGACTTCCTCCTCGATCACCTCGCCCGTGTCCTCCTCCTCGTCCTCGTCCTTGGCGGCATCATCGGGATCGTCGAAGAGCGACTCCCGCTTCCGCTTCAGCGTCGGCGTGAATCCCTCCTCGTCCTCGTCTTCCTCTTCCTCCTCCTCCTCGTACATCGGGTCGGAATCGTAGTAATCGTCCTCGTCATCATCACGGCCACGGAGCCGGAACTCAACATCATCGTATTCGCCAAAACGCGGCATGCCTGCCTCCAACGCAGATTAGGACCAGCAGGAAGGGGAAACCGGCGCAGGAACATCAGGTGCACACGGTGGACGTGACCGGTATAGCAGCGCCGCCACTGCGAGTCAAGCAGTGGCGGCGTATTTTGGTTCGAGCTGCGGCCAATCGCCTCTGTATCAGTCTCCGGCGACGGGGCTCGGCAGTGGGGCCACCGATGCGTGCGACCTGGACGCGAACCGCGCCCGGACGGCCGCCACGGCGTCATTCAGCAGCGAATACACCACCGGCACCACGAAGAGCGTCAGCAGGGTGCTGGTGATCAGCCCACCGATCACCGCCCGGCCCATCGGAGCACGCTGCTCGGCGCCGGCGCCCAGGGCGAAGGCCAGCGGCAACATGCCGGCGATCATCGCCACCGTGGTCATGATGATCGGGCGGAGGCGAGTCCGTGCCGAGGTGAGCAGGGCCGTCCGCATGTCGTCCCCTTCGGCGCGGCGCTGATTGGCGAAGTCCACCAGCAGGATGCCGTTCTTGGTCACCAGACCGAGCAGCATGATGATGCCGATCATGGTCATCACGTTCAGGCTGCCCTTGGTGGCCAGCAGGGCGACCGCCACGCCGATGAAGCTGAGCGGGAGCGAGAGCATGATGGCCAGCGGCTGGAAGAACGAGCCGAAGAGCGAGGCCAGGATGAGGTAGATGAACACCACGGCGAGGATCAGGGCCTCGCCGACGTAGCCCTTGGTTTCCGTCAGGTTCTGGACGTCGCCACCGAACACCGTGCGGTAGCCGGCCGGCAGACCCATGGAGTCGATGGCCGCCTGCACCTTCACGGCCACGTCGCCGATGTTGTAGCCCGGGAGGATGCCGGCGCTGATGGAGACCTGCCGCTCCAGCGCCGAGCGTTCGATGGCCTGCGGCCCGATGCCGGCGCGGATCGTCGCGACCGAGCCAAGTGGGATGGTCGTGGCCAGACCGGTGCGGCTGTCCACCCCCGAGCCCGGGACCGGCAGCTCGGCCACGTCGTCGGAGGAGCGTCGGAGTGAGTCGGGATAGATCACGACCACGTCGTGCGAGTAGCCTTGCGGATCCTCCCAGCGCGTGGCGCGCTGGCCGGAGAAGAGGGGCTGCAGGGTGGTGCTGATGGTGCCGATGCCAAGCCCCGCCGCCCAGGCCTGTTCGCGGTCCACCTGCACGTCGAGCTGTGGGATCTCGCCGTCGTCGCTGGAGTTGGGTTCGGCGATGCCGGTGACGCCCTGCATGGTCTTGAGGACTTCGGCGGCGGCCAGCTTGAGCCGTGTGGGCTCCGGCCCCTGCACCTTCACGTCGATCGGCTGGCGGTAGCCGCCGAAGATCGTGGGGGTGCCGGTGATGTTGGCGCGGACGCCGGGAATTCGCATCAGCACCGGACGCAGCGCAGTCTGCAGGTCGGCCTGCGACAGCTTCCGCTGATCCTTCGGCACGAGCTTCACCGCCACCGATCCGCCACTGGGCGACCCGCGGAACCCGCCGCCGATGTTCAGGTAGGTGGACACCACCTCGGGGCGCTTCTCGAGGATGGCGGCGATGGCCTGTCCGCGCTCGATCGTGTAGTCGATGGCCGACCCCGGGGCGACGCGGTAGTTCACGTTGAACTCGCTGCCGTCCACGTCGGGCATCCAACCGAAGCCGAGCTTCGGCACGAGCAGCACCGAGGCGATGATCGTGGTGAGCGAGAGGCCAAGCACCGTGAGCCGGTGATTCAGCGCCCAGCCCAGGCCCTTGGGGTAGCGATCGGCGACACGCTCGAACCAGTCGTTGAAGGCGAAGGCGATGCGGCGGATCGGGTTCCGGGAGGCGCGCAACGTGGCCTGGTTGGCGTGGTCGACTTCCGGATCGGGCCAGATGCTCGAGAGCATCGGGTCGAGGGTGAAGCTGACCAGCAGCGACACCAGCACGGCAAAGGCCACCGTGACACCGAACTGGAAGAAGATCTTGCCGATCATGCCGCCCATGAAGGCGACGGGGAAGAACACCGCCACCACGGCCATCGTCGTGGCGAAGACGGCGAGCCCGATCTCGCTGGTGCCTTCGGAGGCGGCGCGCGCGTGATCCTTGCCCATCTCCAGGTGGCGCACGATGTTCTCGCGCACCACGATGGCATCGTCGATCAGCAGGCCGATGGCCAGCGAGAGCGCCAGCAGCGTCATGGTGTTGAGCGTGAAGTCGAACGCCCACATCACGAAGAACGACGAGATCAGCGAGATCGGCAGCGCCAGGCCGGTGATGATCGTCGAGCGCCACGAATTCAGGAAGAAGTAGATGATCACGATGCAGAGGATCGCCCCGAGGATCAGTTCGTCCTGCACGCTGTCGAGTGAGTCGCGAATGCGCTGTGAATCGTCGCGGATGACCTTCAGCTGCACGTCGGCAGGGAGCGTCTTCATCAGCGCTTCCATTTCGCCGCGCACGCGGTCGGCCACTTCCACCGTGTTGCTGCCGGCGATCTTCTGCACTTCGATCGACACCGCCGGCGTACGGCCGATGAAGGCGGCACTGCGCTGCTCGGCGCTGCCATCCACCACCTTGGCCACGTCGCTGATGCGCACCGGGGCGCCGTTGCGCACGGCGAGCGTGATGTCGGCGAAGCGCTGCGGGTCGATCACACGACCCGTCACGCGGATCAGCTGCTCACGCCCGTTGCGGCGCACCCGTCCGGCGGGCACCTCGCGGTTCTCACGCTCAAGGGCGGCGATCACCACGGGCGGCGCGATGTTGTACGCCCGCATGGCATCGGGGTCGAGCTGGATCTGGATCTGCCGGGTGGCGGCACCGGTGATGTTCGCACCACCCACACCGGGGATCGATTCGAAGCGCGTCTTGATGACTTCCTGCGCGATGTCGCTCAGTTCGCGCAGCGGACGCTCGGCGCTGGTCATCGCGACGCTGATGATCGGGCGGTCGTTCGGGTCGAAGCGGAGGACGATCGGGTCTTCGATGTTGGGCGGCAGTTGGCGGCGGATGCGCGAGACCTTCGCGCTCACTTCCTGCTGCGCGGCGATCACATCCACGTCGAGGTTGAACTGGAGACGCACCAGCGAGCTGCCTTCGAGCGACGTCGACGTCACTTCCTTGATGCCCTGCACCGTGTTCAGCGCTTCCTCGATCGGCTTCGACACCTCGCGCATCACCACCTCCGGTGACGCACCCGGATAGGCCGTCTGTGCGACGACCGTGGGATAGGTGATGTCCGGGTACTCGTCGATCGCGAGTCGCGAGTATCCGACGACACCGAGCACGACGAGCGCCACCATGATCATGGTGGCGAACACGGGCTGCTTGATGGAGACATCCGAGATGATCATGACTTCCCGCCTGCAATGGTGACCTTCGCGCCGTTACCGAGCGCACCGACGTTCCCCGTGATGACACGATCGCCGGCGACCAGTCCTTCCTTCACTTCGGCCACACCGGCGGCATCATCGACGACGCCGAGGGTGACGTTGCGCTTCTCCAGCGCGCCACCAGCGATACGCCAGACGAACGGCGCCGACTCGGTGCCAGGTGCCTGACGAATGGCCGATGTCGGCACCAGCAGCGCATCGGCACGGCGATCGCCGATGATGCGGCCACTGACGAAGGTGTTGCCCTTGATGACGCCGTTGGCGTTCGGCACGCGCACGTAGACCGTGACACTGCGCGAGACCGGGTCCACCGTGGGACTGACGCGTGCGACCGTGGATTCGACGGAGCGATCGTCGACGCTCAGTCGCACCGTCTGACCCGGTTGCACGAGGTTTGCCAGGCGAGAGGGGACGTTGGCGGCGAGTTCGAGCGTTTCGTTGCGGACCAGCGTGAAGAGCGGCGTGCTGATCGAGACGCGCTCACCCGGCTGCACCGTGCGGCGGTCGATGATGCCGCCGGTGGGCGCCAGCACGCGGGTGTCGCTGGAGACCGCGCTGGCGGTGCGGAGTCGTGCGTCCGAGGCTGCGACGGCAGCCTGTGCCGCCACGACGGCCTGCTGGGCCGCACGGTTTTCCTGTTCGGCGATGGCACCGGCCTTGAAGAGCGCTGCCGACTGATCGGCGGCCCATTGCGCGGTCTGGAGCTGCGAGAGTGCCGCCTCGCGGTCGGCCTCGGCGCCGCGGCGCCCGCTCTCCTGCTGGCTCGACTCGAAGCGCGCGAGCACCTGGCCGGCGCCCACTCGCTCACCCTCCTGCACGTAGACTCGCTGGATGTCGCCGTTGAGCCGGCTGCGGACTTCGATGGTTTCGATCGGGCGCAGGTTGCCGGACACCGCCACCGAGTTCTCGATGACACCGGTGGCGATCTCCTTCACATCGGTAGCGGCCAGCACCACGCCGCCGCGTGCACCACCAGGGCCGCCGCGGGCACCGGGCGCACCGCCACCGGTGGCTGGACGCCCTCCGGCAGCGCCGCCGCCTGCTCCGCCCTCGGCCGGTTTCGCCTCGGCGTCACCGGTCTTGGAACAGGCGGTCGCGAACAGCAGCGCCAGGCAGGTGAGGGTCCGCGCGGGCGGAAGAAGTTCAGCGATCCGTCGTGACACGATCTGCTCCACGGTCAGTGATGCGCATCGCGCCGCCATCGGGCAGCGGGATCGGGCGACCCGTCGCCCGCGCCAGATCGGCAGCGGCAAGGAATACGTCGTAGATCGCGCGCGCGGCGTTGACCTGCGCACGCACGAGGTTGAGCTGGGCATCGCTCACGTCGAGTACTGTCCCGACACCGCGCGTGTTGCGCAGCACGGCGAGGTCGTACGCTTCCGCCGCCTCCGAGACCGTCTCGCGACGGGCATCGAACAACGTCCGGGCGCGACCGAACTCCGCGCGCGCTGCGGCACCTTCGAGCGCCACCTGCTCCCGCACCAGCGCGA
Source organism: Gemmatimonadaceae bacterium (assembly GCA_031411975.1). Taxonomy (GTDB): domain Bacteria; phylum Gemmatimonadota; class Gemmatimonadetes; order Gemmatimonadales; family Gemmatimonadaceae; genus JACMLX01. The sequence goes on along the minus strand of JANOCB010000071.1, from coordinate 9,196 downwards.
GCTGGATGTTGGACTGATCCACCAGCGCATTGGCGTTCTCGATGTTCGCCTTGGCGCGCAACCCATCGAAGATCGGCCACGACACCTGGAATCCGAAGCTGCGATCGGTGAACCAGCCATTGTTCTGACAGACGCGCGTGGGGGCGGATCCCGGCGGACAGTTGGCGGCGCTCGTCTGGCCCCCCAGCGTCGGCAAGCCGTTGGTGCCGGGGAGCGCGAGGAAACCCGATGTGAGCGTGGCGTTGATGCTCGGCAGGAGATCGGCCTTCGCCACCCGCACGCCAGCTTCACGGGCGGTGCGGGTCATCTCGGCCGCGCGGACCGCGGCGCGCACTTCGCCCACATTGGGCGAGGTGTCCACGGCTGCCAGCAATCGTTGCAGCGCCAGCGTGTCGAGTTCGGAGACGAGACGGAGCGGGCGTTCGGACGGCACGTTGGCGAGGCGTCGCAGGTTCAGCACCGCGAGTGCGTAGTCGTTGCGGGCCTGCACCACGGTGGGTTCGAGGTTCGCCCGCTCCACCTTGAGACGCAGCACGTCGTAGCGCGATGCGCGGCCCGCCGTCTCGAGCTGCTGCGCTTGTGCCACGCGCTGGTCGGCGAGTGCGAGATTCTGTACCTGGATCTCGATCAGCCGCCGCGTGAACAACGCGTTCAGGTAAGCGCGCTCCACGTCCACCACCACGGTGCCGCGGACTTCGGCCGTGGTGGCGCGGGCCGCGCCGCGCGCCGCACCGGCCGCCCTGTTGCCTGCCACGACACGGCCGCCGAGAAAGAGCGGCTGCTGCAGCTGTGCGTTCGCCGTGTACGTGAAGGCCTGCGCGAAGACGGCGCCAACGATTGCGGCGCGGGCATTCTCGACCTGCTGGTTGTAGCCGCTGTTCAGGCGGAGTTGCGGCAGTCCCGTGGAGCGGGCCAGCCCGATCTGCGCGTCGGCGAGGTCGAGGTTGGCGTTGGCTGACCGGACCTCCTCGCCCTCGCGCAGCGCCCGTTGCACCGCCGCGTCGAAGGTGAGGACCAGTGTGTCGGTGGACAGGCGTTCACTGCGCGAGATCGGTGTGCGGACGGCCTGCGCACCGGCGCTGGCTGCCAGTGCACCGATGGCGATGACGGCGACACAAAAACGCCCGCGACGGCGCGCCGGGCGATGGATTGAATGAGCTGACATTATGCCTGATGTACGCCGGACAGGCCCGGAACGTTTGCCGAAAACGGCTGTCTGCCACCCCGAGGGGTAGGTATCAGGCCGAGGCGAGGCGGCGAGTCATGACGACCTGAAGCGCTCGGACGACCTGCGGGTCGAGCAGTGCGCCGGCCACTGTACCGAGATACGCCAGCGAATCATCCGCCCGCATGGGATCGCGGTAGGCGCGCTGGGAGGTGAGCGCGTCAAAGGCGTCGGCGGCGGCGAGAATACGACCGCCGAGGGTGATTTCCTCGCCCCGGACGGCGCGTGGATAGCCGCTCCCATCCCAGTGCTCGTGATGATCGTGAATGAAATCGAGCACCGGGTCGAGCTGGGCCATTGGCCGTAATATTTCAATTCCGATACGAACGTGCTGCTTCACGTGTTCGAACTCGGCGACCGTGAGCGTCGATGGCTTGTTCAGGATTTCTTCGCGAATCCCGATCTTTCCCACGTCATGCAGCCGGCCGGCGAGGCGAATCCGCTCGACGGTGGCCGGTTCCTGATGCATCTCGACCGCAATTTCGGCGGCAAGGTCCGCGACGCGGAGGGAGTGCCCGCGGAGATAGAGGTCCTTGGCCTCCATCGCGATGATCAGCGTCTCGACCACGCTCACGGAGAGTCGGCGCAGCGACTCCTTCTCGTGCTCCAGTTCGGCGGTGCGCAAGCGGACCTCGTCCTGGATCCGCTCGTCGAAGCGCTCCTTCTCCATGCGCGAATGCCGGCGAGCCAGCGCACGGATCACGGCATCCTGCAACGTCCGCAACTCGATGGGTTTGACGAGATAGTCGATCGCGCCACCGGCCAGGACGTTCGCCGCCGTGGGCGCGTCGTTGACGGCACTCAGCATCAGCACCGCCAGATTCGGATCGCGCGCCAACACACGCGGCAGCAGTTCGGGGCCGGAGAGCCCAGGCATGCGCACGTCACAGATCATGGCATCGAAGGCCTGCGACTCGAACAGACAGAGCGCATCGGTGCCGTTCCCCGCCGACTCGACGCCGTAGCCGCAGCGCTGCAGGAAGCGCACCATCGCCACGCGGATCGACTCGTCGTCATCCACGACGAGGATCCGTGCGAGCGGCGCGGGGGCCGGCTTCGACGGGAACGCTGACAGGGCGGTAGTCACCGGTTACGGCAGCTGGTGCGGGGTGCCGACGGTGAGCGGTATCGCCAGGCGGCGAATCGTGCGTCCGTCGTCGGTACGGATCACCGACATGGTAGCACCATGCAGCTCGGAATCCGTAGTGAGCACGCCGATCGGGATGCCGTCATCGGCCACGGTGAGCACCGCCAGCGGGCCTTCGAGGCCCACGCGCACATCGATGCGACGCTTGGCGGAGCCAAGGAGGGCGGTTTCCGAGGCGATGATCGCCGACGCGGCCCATTCGCGGAGGGCGATCGCGGGCCACGCAATCGCGGGCATCCCCGGGTCGACGGTGAGCTGCACGTTCACCGCGAGGGCGCGCTGCGTGTCCATCCGTTCCCGCAGCAGTTCGAGCAGCAGCGCCTCGACGGAGATCGGATCGGGGTGCGTGTCGGCCGCATCGGCCAGTTCCTGCAATGTCTGCGAGGCCTCGGTGGCGCGCTGCGCGCTGCGCTTGATCAGCGCAATCAGTTCCTGCAGGTCGGGCGAGAGTGCCTCGTCCACCAGCAACTCCGAAAGCGCGCTGATGCCGGCAATCGGTGACGTGAGGTCATGCAGGCGCTGTGCGAGTGTGCGTCGCACCGTGTGCAACGAGCGCAGCGCGGTGTCGGACGGAGTCCGCGCGACACGGGCCATCAGCACCGTCAGCGCACGGGCGATGGTGCCCGCCTGCTGCTCGATGCGGCGGGTGGCGCCATGCGGGAGCACACGATCGGGATCGAACACGATGTCGATGCGGCCCACGGCGACCTCCCCGTCAACGAGGGCGATCGACGCGCCAGGGAGTGCGGGCACCAGCGACCGCCACGCCTCCGGCACGACATGACGGGCATCGGGCATCTGGACCGCGCGTCGCTGCCGCGAGAGCTGTTCCGCACGCCCCGCGTCGAGTGGGGTCCGGATACCACGCAGCGCCGCGAGTGCCCCCAGTGCGGCGGGAAAACGGAGCATTCCAGTGTCACCATCGCGCACGGCAATGCTCATGCCGAGGAAGGCCGTGTCGTCGAGTCGCTGGATCACGGCAGCAGCGAATTCGTCGACCGAGACGGCCGCTGCCGCATCGAGCAGGACCGGCGCGACGAACGCCGCATCGGCAGTGCCCAACGATTCGGTCGTCGCGATCGGTGCACGGCGATCGCGCCGCCGGAGCACCAGCGTGGCCAGCGAGCCCAGCTCGTGTGCGAAGGTGCCGTCCGACACGGTGAACAAACGACCTGGGCCTCCGATGATCGAAATGACGCCCACAGCGAGTTCGCCATCGACCGTGAGGGGTGCAGCCACGGCGCGCACCGGGACGCGCGCGATCACGGTATCGTTCCATCGCACGCCCGTGCTCGGATCAGCGAAGATTGCCGAGTTGGCGCGCAAGGCACGTGCGGCGAATGCGCGGTCACGTGGCACACGCGCGCCCTGCTCCACCGGCACTTCGCCATGTGCGGCAACGACCACCAGCGCATCGGTGTCTTCCATGGTGAGGCCAACCCATGCGCCCGCGGCGTGCAACGTCTCCACGGCGACCGTCAGCAATCGCGTGAAGGCGGCATGTGTGGTGGGCAGTGCCTCGATTTCGAGCGCGAGCGCGCGCAGGCGCCGGGCACGCGCCGCATCGTCGGGGGAGTTGCCCCGCGAGGCGCCACCGGCCGGCGCATCGAGCGCCGGCGGTGTCGAACTCAGCACTGGCAGATTTGCAGCAGGCACATCGACGCCGCGAGTCGGCTCGTCAGGCATCGAGGTGCTCCAGCATCACTCGGCGAACTCGACGGTCACCGAATGCGGAATGATCCCCGCGTCCGTGCCACGCTGCAGGAACAGCGAGACGGCTGCACGGCCTGCATCGCCGTAGTCGAGCGTCCACTCATTCACATACATGCCAACGAATGTATCTGCCTGACCACGATCAAGTCCACGTGCATACTTCATCGCATGGTCGAGTGCGGCACGGCGATGTGTGAGACCATAGGCAATGCTGTCACGCAGGTGCCGACTGATCATGCCCATGAGGTCGGGACCGAGATCCTTGCGAATCACGTTGCCGCCGAGCGGCAGCGGCAGCTTCGTCTCTTCATACCACCATGCGCCGAGGTCGAGCAGCAGGTGCAGGCCGCGCTCGCCGAACGTGAGCTGGCCTTCGTGGATGAGCAGGCCGAGATCGACATGACCGTCGAGGACGGCATCCTCGATCTTGTCGAAGGGCACGAACACCGCTTCGAAGTCAGGTTCGAAGAGGCGCAGCGCGAGGTACGCGCTGGTGAGTGGGCCGGGGACGGCGATGCGCGCTCCCTTGATGGCATCGGGGCCGCGCTTCATCCGGCCAACGACACGCGGGCCGTACTTGTCGCCCATGCTCGCGCCGTGCGGCAACAGGGCGTAGTGGTCGGCGAGATACGCAAACGCATGAATCGAGACGGCCGTGACCTCGAGTTCCTGACGACGGGCCCGCTGATTGAGTGTCTCGATGTCCTGCAGTTCGTGCCGGTACGCGAGACCCTCGGTGTTCACCTTTCCCTCGGCGAGCGCGTAGAACATGAACGCGTCGTCGGAGTCGGGGCTATGTGCGACAGTGATGGTGCGAGTCGGTTCCATGATGTGTTTGGTCACTTGACGTTCCGCCGCGCGCGCGCGAGGGCGCTATCGAGGTCGATCTGGGTCACTTGGTATTCCTGCAGGTTCTTGGCACGTTCGGTGGTGGCAGCAGCGATCAAACGCTTGTCGAAATCACTCTGTGCCTTGGAGTCGCCGCGCATCCGTGCGGCGGTGCTGGCAAGGCTGAGTCCGAGCAGGTGCGTCGGCGAGGCTTGCAGGATGGTGTCAGCCTGCGCGGTGGCGATTTCCTTCACGTCGGCGAGTTCCGCGATGCGCCCCAGCTCGAAGCGCTGCAGCACCGTGGGCGCGGGCAGGCTCTGGAACGACATCAGCGCCATCGGGGCGAAGAACTGCACCGAGTCACGCTTGCCCTGTTCGGCGAGCGACACGACACGGTTGAACAGGCGCAGGGCGCGTTCGTCAGGGGTCATGTTGGAGATGTCCGGGGCGCGCACGGCCTGCTCGGCGCCGGGAGCGCCCGCCGGGGCACCGCCGCCGGCGAACGGGCCGGCCGGCGGCAGATCCGCGGTGCGTTCCGGCGCCGCGGCCGACGAGGGGCCACGGTTGAAGCGCTGGCCCGCGAGCAGGGCGATAAACGCCAGCAAGGCGATGGCAGCCACGGCCCACGGGAGGGTCTGGTTCGGGGCCTGCATGGCCGCCGGCGTGGCGCCGGGGGCAGGGGTGCCAGGGGCGAACACCGGGTCACCGACGGTCTGGCCGCAGCGGTGACAGAAGCGGGCCCCGCTGGTGAGCTGTGCGCCGCAGGCCGCACAGAATGAAGACGACATGGACGGATCGGGAGAGGACGGACGGCGCCGAGGTGCGTCGCCACAGTAACCGAGCAATGTAGCCCCGTCCGGGGTTCCCTCGCTGCCGGGGGCGGGAGGTAGTTTTGCAGGATGACACCAGACATGCCGGCCCCGAACGAGCTGCGCCGTGCCGACGCGGGCGCCATCCAGGGCCTTCTGCGCGAGCACGACATCCGTTTCCTGCGCCTCCAGTTCACCGACATCCTCGGCGTGATCAAGAACGTCGAGATCCCCCGGTCACAGTTCGCCAAGGCGCTGGCCGGCGACATCCTGTTCGATGGCAGTTCGATCGAGGGGTTCGTGCGGGTGGAGGAGAGCGACATGCTGCTCAAGCCCGATCTCTCCACCTACTGCCGGCTGCCGTTCAGCGCGCCCGGGAGCCAGGTGGCGCGCCTGATCTGCGACATCTCGATGCCCGACGGCACGCCGTTCGTGGGTGATCCACGCGGTTGCCTGAAGCAGGTGCTGGCCCGTGCGGCGTCGATGGGCTTCACGATGAACGCCGGCATGGAAGCGGAGTTCTTCCTCTTCAAGCAGGACACCAGCGGCCGGGCCACCACCGATACGCATGACGTGGGGAGCTACTTCGATCTGGCGCCAGTGGACCTGGGCGAGGAGGCGCGCCGCGCGATCGTGGACACGCTGGAGCAGATGAACTTCGAGGTGGAGGCGAGCCATCACGAAGTGGCGCATGGACAGCACGAGATCGACTTTCGCTACGCCGATGCGCTGACCACGGCCGACAACCTGACCACGTTCCGCTTCGTGGTGAAGCAGGTGGCGCAGCGCTTCGGGCTGAGTGCGAGCTTCATGCCGAAGCCGATCTTCGGGCAGAACGGCAGCGGCATGCACACACACCAGAGCCTCTTCCGCGGCAGCGCGAATGCGTTCTGGGATGCGTCGGCGCCGTTCGAGTTGAGTCAGACCGCGCTGCATTACATCGGTGGGCTGTTGCGGCACGCGCGCGGCTATTGCGCGGTGACCAATCCGCTGGTGAACAGCTACAAGCGGCTGGTGGCAGGGTTCGAGGCGCCGATCAACGTGGCGTGGAGCATGCGGAATCGCTCGCCGATGCTGCGCATTCCGGCGCGGCGCGGCACGGGGACGCGGGTGGAGCACCGGTTGCCCGATCCGAGTGCGAATCCGTATCTGGCGCTGGCGGTGATGCTGAGCGCGGGGCTGGACGGCATCGAGACCCAGGCCGATTCACGCGAGCCGGTGGATACGAACATCTTCGAGATGAGCCATCGCGAGAAGCGTCGGCTGCGGATCGACGACCTGCCGCGTGATCTCAACGAGGCGTGCGATGAGCTGGAGAAGAACGACGTGATCCGCTCGGCGCTGGGGGATCACATTTTTCAGCACTTCCTTGCGGCGAAGCGTGCGGAGTGGGATCTGTACAGCAGTCAGGTGAGCAACTGGGAGATCGAGCGGTATCTGATGAAGTACTGAGTGCCCGGCGCTCGGGACGCCCTATACTGCGCACCAAGCAACGGCAGAACGCGGGGAACGCGGAGGAGAACCGGAGGGGCGCGGAGGAATGCATGTGGGAACTGCGCGCGCGATCTGAGAGCAGTTCCCAATGCGGTGGCGGTTCTCCGCGAATCTCCGGCTGTCCCCCGCGAGCCCCGCGTTCTGCCGTTGGATGGTGCTCGCACCACTGACGCTCCGGGAACACCGGAAACGGCGAAGCACCCGACGGTGGCCGGGTGCTTCGTTCGTTGCAGAGAGGCGCGAGCGGGAATCGAACCCGCGATTGACGGTTTTGCAGACCGTTGCCTTACCACTTGGCTACCGCGCCGACGTGCCGGGTGACCGACAATACCGAAAGGTCGTGTGCGCGGGCCCGTGCGACAAGTGCAGACGACGGGATATTGTTGACTTGTGCGGCGTGCGGGATGGCACCGCCCCTTCGTTCACTTCCGTCACTGCGCGCGCGTTCCCGATGCCGCCAAAGAGTTTGCTTCTCGCCGTAGCCGGCATGGTCGGCACCGGCAAAACGACGCTGACGCGTGCGCTGGCGCGTCGGTTCGGGCTGCAGATGGCGCTGGAGTCCGTGGACGACGAGAACCCGTGGCTGACACCGTTCTACGGGCCGGAGCCGGCGGCGCAGCAGGAGTACGCCCTGCGGCTGCAGCTGCACTTTCTGGCGACGCGATTCCATTCCATGCGCCGGATGCGGTCGGCCGGCGGTGGGTGGATCCTGGATCGGACGTGGTACGAGGACGCGGAGATCTTCGCCCAGGGGCTGGCTGATGGGGGCGTCATGTCACCGCATGAATTCGCGCTGTACGAGCGCCTCTACGTGGAGCTGCTCACCGGTCCGGCGGCGCGTCCACCCCGGCTGCTGATCTACCTGCACGGGTCGCTCGACCTGGTGGTGGCGCGGATCGGTCAGCGGGGGCGCGAGGCGGAGCGGGACATGCCGCCGAGCTACTGGAAGGCGCTGCACGCCCGCTACGCCACGTGGATCGACGGGTTCCGTCGGTGTCCGGTGCTGCGGCTCGACATCAGCGAGTACGACCTGCTGCGGGACCCCGTGGCCATCGACGAGATCGCCTCGGTTGTGCGGCGCCGGCTGGAGCCGGAGATCCCGCAGACCGAGCTCTTCCCGGCGGGCTTTTAGCAACGGCCGGCGCGGTCGTGGTGACATGCGACCTTCGAACTGCCAACTGCGAACTGCTTGACGCAAGCGCGCTGCGCGCGCCGCAGAGGGGCAACGAGGCCGCCGATACGGCCGGCGGCCTCGCGCAGAGGAACTGCTTGGGGTGGTGGGCTCCGTGCATGTGGCGGCTCCGCACGCGGGGCGTCCTTGGGGGGCGTAGTGCAACCACAGCGTCATGGCCGAGCCACACGGATGCTTGTGTGTCAGGCAAAGCAGTCTGCGTCTTTGCGCGCGCGAAGCGCGTTTGCGGGGCGCGCAGCGCCCTTGCGTTTGGCAGTTGCCGTTCTCGATCGAAGCACCGGCGCTTGCTAAGCGAACTCGGCTTTATAGGTTTCGTTCAAGAAATGCAGGAAGCGGCGGTCAGCCCCGCGAAAAACGAGCGGATTTTGACACCGTGATCGATTAGTTTTGCAGTTCTGGCACATTCTGGTGTGCAGTGCGCCGTGCACCACCTTTCATAGCATCACGACCCCTTTGCCCCCGTTCGCCCCATGCCCTCGTCGAACACTCCGCGTACGTCCGCCCTGCGCGCCATCGCCACACGCCCGCCGCAGACCGAATACGCCGGCCTCCCGCCCCGCTCGTCGGAATACTTCGGCAGCCTGACCTTCGGCGCCCGACAGATGCGCGCCAAGCTGCCGCCCGATGTGTATGCCAAGCTTTCGGCATCGATCCGACTCGGCAAGAAGCTCGACACCGACATCGCCCCCGTCGTGGCACAGACGATCAAGGAATGGGCGATGGCGCTGGGCGTGACACACTTCACGCACTGGTTCCAGCCGCAGACCGGCCTCACGGCCGAGAAGCAT